>JBELAN010000001.1:0-320845 GCA_049508795.1 Sedimentisphaerales bacterium
CCTGCCGTAGATGATTCCAGAATTTTTATTACTATATCATTCACAAATAAAAATACTTTCACCCCCGCCGGAACAACGAAGACAAAAAAGGCAATTATCATCTGCAGAATCACCCCCCATATAATGACCTTCCAGTTCATATTTCTCTTCTCGCGCGACAGCAGCCACGCAAACCCGATTAAAACAAATATCCCCGAAAAACTCACAAGATTATATATGTCCATATCTTATCCACCATTCACAAAACGCTTTTCATTTAGCCCCTTGCATTGCAAGGGGTTACCTTTCGATGTCCGCTGTTCCTTCGCGTCCCTGAACTAAAACCTCCGCTTGCCTTTTTCCGTGCCTGTTTACGTAATCAACCTTTGTTCCTAAATCTCTCTCACTGAAACAAAACCGCTTATCAAACCCTTTCGTCCACACCTTTCCCTCGAATCCCATTTCCCTCAACGCCTTCGTCGCTGCTGCTTTATATCTTCCTACAACCTTGCCAACCCCTTCGTTGGTATTTTCAGCAACAATATGAACATGACTGCTCCATACTAAAATTGCGTACACCTTCTGTTTCATCTGCTGCGCTTCATTCAGTATCGCCCGCCTGACTGCTTCCTTGTCTCCCGTTCCAAGTTTTACTCTCTGTCCGCTTATTGCTTTTCTGTTCGCATCGAGTAGTGTTTTGTTACTATCGAATTCTTTCCCATTTTTTACATACCCCCTTTTATCGCCTTGCAGCCACGTTCCGTATGTAGTCCATGTAACCATATATCCCACTAACTTCGCCATATCTGAAATGCTAATACTGGATTTCTCGATGTGCAACCAAAATATTTCATTTAGCCTCTTGCATTGCAAGGGGTTACCTTTCGATATCCGATGTTCCTTCACTCCGCCACCTCCACACAAAACCCTTCTCACTTATACCCCCCGATTTTCCTTGACCATCATCACCAAAAGAGTATAATTAAAATCGCCTTTTGCTGGGGGCAAATGCAAGAAGGAGAAGAGTATGAGAAGAGAAACACATCTAAAATCAATTCCACTTTATGCGGCGATAGTGCTTTTCGCTACCGTTTACGCAAGAGCAGGTACTTGGACAACCCTCGACTACCCCGGGGCGTGGCACACAACACCATCCGGCATTTCGGGCAGCGAGGTTTTTGGTAGCTACTGGCAACCCAATGTTTCGAGAGGCTTTCTCTACGATGGGACAACCTGGACTACCCTTGATTATCCTGGGGCTATCGAGACAGTGGCGTACGATATTAGCGGCAACAACATTGTTGGATATTGCCTGTACAGTTCCCACCATGGCGGCCATGGTTTTCTCTACACCGTTCCCGAACCCGCGACGCTTTTTCTTCTCGGCCTCGGTCTGGCTACGGCACGGCCTCCGCCGTGACGAGTGCGGTGATTTTAAAAAACCCAAAAAATAAAACGCTCCATTTTTCTGTCTGTAAATTTTTGTTCATCATTTTTGAATTTTGCTCTGTAATTTTGATTTTTGCATTTTGATTTTTGATTTTCCTTTCCATCGTCTGTCTTCTGCCTTCCGCGTCTTTTCGTGGCCGTGTTAATCCGTGTCTAAAAAAATCCTGTTATCCTGTCTAAAAAAATTCCCTGTTAACTTAGGCAATCTGTAATTTTTTATTCTGACTACTGTCTACTGAATTCTGTATTCTGCGCAATCAGCGTTAATCTGCGTCAAAAAAATTGTGTCTATTCGTGTTCATTTGTGGTTAATTTTTCTTCGTGTCTTTTGTGCTTTTTCGTGGTTACATTTTTCCGCGAAATCGGCGTCTAAAACTTCGTCCCAATTCGTGGCTCACAGAAAATCAATCAAAAGCGCAGTGGGGTAAAAAATTGTCGAATATTTTCCAATATTTTCAACCGTTTCTATACATTTTTCCAAATTTTTCTACAACTTTCGACGTTTTCAAACACGAACTTGCGCGTTTGGTTCGAAAATCTGCACCTTTGATTGAAATTCTTACGCTTTTACGAATAAACTTGCGCGTTTGATGCGAAAAATCTGCGCTTATGATTGACATTTTTCCCCGCCCAAAACAGCTAAATTCCCGCAATAAAGATTTTGTTTTATTTATAAATCCCCTATAATGAAAGGTTTAGTCGTTAAAATGGCTTACGCCGCCATAAATTGTTTAAGAGCTAAAATTATGAACCCTTTTTCGAAAAACCAGACCGATGCCGAACTTTTCGCCTGCTATGCAGCCGGCGAGGAATCTGCTTTTCGTGAAATCGTAAGTCGTTATAAAAACGGCCTTTACGCCTTTCTACGGCATTTTTTAAACCAGCAGGACCTCATCGAAGATGTCTTTCAGGAGACCTTCATACAGTTGTTCACCAGCCGGGACAGCTTCGATACCGACCGGCCTCTGCGCCCCTGGCTGTTCACTATAGCTGCAAATAAAGCAAAGGATGCCCTTCGCAAACAGCAGCGAACAGCCGCCACCACCATAGGAACCATAGCAGATTCGCAGGAAATGTCGTTCGATGACGTATTAGACACCCTTACTTCCGATGAAACAATGCCTTATGACGAATTGGAAGATAGCGAAGTCTCTTCGCAGGTTAGAGAGGTTATAGCGGATATGCCGGAAAATTTGCGGGAAATTTTGATTTTGGCCTATTTTAACAAATTTTCTTACAAACAAATGGCTGAGATTTTAAGTATACCTATTGGAACGGTTAAAAGCAGATTGCATACAGCCGTTGGCCGATTCGCAAAAGACTGGAAAGCAGCGTTTAGGAGCAAAAAAGCTAAATGACCGAGCTAAATAACCAGCAGAAGCAATTATTATTTGACTACTGCTTAGGTTTAACCCCTGAAGAAGTAACTGCCGAAGCCGAGCAGTTGATAGCCTCAAACAAGCAAGCCGCCGAAATTCACTCAAAGCTCAAAACCGTACTTTCACCACTTAAAATCCTGGAATCCGAGTCCTGCCCCGATGATTTAGCAGAGGGCACGATTTGGCGGCTAAATAACGTTGCACGCTCCAGCCAGCTTCGGCTCGAACAATTACTTGCCGACGAACAGGCCAAAACTGTTACAGATAAGGTCCGGTTCTGGAAGAACTTAGGCGAACTGGTGGCGGCCGCAGCGGTGATAGTGTTTGTCGCAGGGGTCATAATCGCTCCTTTGAACTTTGCCCGCCAAAAGTCCCGGCAGCAGGCCTGCCTGATGCAATTGCAGCGAATCGGGCAGGGTATAAATTCCTACAGCGCCGACCACGATGGTCAACTGCCGGCTGTTGCGACTGCAACGGGGGCCCCCTGGTGGAAGGTGGGCTATCAGGGCAAAGAAAATCAGTCTAATACCCGTCATATATGGCTTTTGGTGAAAGGTGGCTATGTTAATCCAGCCGATTTTGTCTGCCCCGGCAGGAGCCGGTGCCAAACAGCGCAGTTAGACCCCTCACAACTGCAAAACTATAGCGATTTCCCCTCCAGAAAATACGTAACCTACAGCTTCCGAATAAGATGCAGCAAACCCGGAGAGGAAAGTACAGGCGGGGAAAAGGCGTTAATGGCGGATTTGAACCCGCTTTTTGAACAGCTGCCTAACGACTACTCCAAGCCATTCAAGCTCGAACCAAACATAGACTTATTAATTCTTAACAGTATCAATCATAACCATCGTGGCCAAAACGTCTTGTTTTACGACGGTGGCGCCATGTTTGTAAAAACGCGTCATGTCGGCACTTCGGAAGATGATATATACACCCTGCAGGACACTGATACATACCAAGGTGTTGAGGTGCCAGCTCGCGAAACAGACGCTTTTCTTGCACCTTAATTCAATCCTTCGACTCTTTCGACTACGCTCAAGACAAGTCCGCTCAGGACAGGTCCTTCGACTCGTTATTCAAATCTTAATTTATTAATCTGGGCAAGATCAACGATTATTACAATTTACTATTGTTAACTATATTTTGCTCAATGGTGGATATCAGATTTTTTAAGTTTACGGGCTTAGCTATAAAGGGATGACCACCTATATCAGAGCCTTTCTCATATATTTCCTGTTTTGTTACAATCGCAGTTAAGAACACCACTGGTATATTCTTACAGCTCTTTTCTTCCTTTAGCTGTGCAGCTACTTCAGAACCATCCATATCAGGCATCATAACATCCAGTAATATCAAGTCGGGTTTGAACGTCTTGGCAGCCTCAAGTCCGCGTGATCCCTTATTCTCAACCCTGACTTCGTATTTGCCTTTAAACTCCAGGTTTAATTTAATGTATTTCGTAAACTTCTCTTCGTCATCGATAATCAATATCTTTTTCTTATTCATTGTAATTCCTCTTTTTTATGCCTTGAACGATACGAGTACAATAACCCCAGCTCCATCTTTTTTGTTCGAAATATTAATTTTACCGCCGTGCATCTCCATTATATTCTTTACTGTTGCTAACCCCAGCCCATATCCTCCCTTGGCACGCTTTGTCGTAGAATATGGCTCGAATATATTCTCCATAATACCTTCAGGGAACCCCGTACCGGTGTCTTCGATTTGAACAGTGACCCATTTTTCATGCTCTTGCCGCTGTTCTGCATAAGTCCTTATCATGAGATCACCGCCGCCGGGCATTGCCTCAATAGAATTAAGTATGATATTAAAAAAGACCTGTTCAATTCTATTTTTATCTAATTCTACATAAGGAATATTTTCTTCAAAATTCCTTGTTATTTTAATATGATTTTTATCAAGTAAATTTCTCATTAATAGCAGAGAGTTGTCTATAATTAGATTTATATTTTCCGGTGTCGTCACCAGTTTGGATATGGAAGCAAAATCTAATAGTCCCTTAACGACATTATCAGCCTTACCCACAGCTTCCTCGAGGTCTTTCAGAGTTAAAGAAACATCTTCATCTTTTGTCTTGAGCTTTTCTTTAAGATATTCCATCCCCTGTATAATAATCGCTAATGGATTTTTTACTTCGTGAGCTACCCCGCTGCACAATTTTCCAACTATCCCCATTTTCTCCGCCTGAATAAGCTGAGTTTGGGTGGCTTTTAATTTTATATGTTCATTTTCCAATACTCTATATAGATTTTGTAACTCATTGGACCTTTTCTTCTGCTGATGAAAAACAAACGCTGCCAAAACAAGGACCACAGAAAACACAAACCCGCCGAAAATAACATTGTCTCTTGCATTTTTATTCACTGGTTCTGCAACAACGTCATATTCCATCGCTACAATAATCGAAGACCTGGTATTGCTAATGCAAATAGGAGCAAATGCCAGCAATGTCTTTACAATTACGGGGTTAGCATTCTCTGAAAAAAAATCTATTATGGCTGTCCCTTGTTCGCCATTTTTGATTTTTTGCAATATTGAGTTTAATTTTAGCCATTCGGGATTAGAGATTTTCCCTTTTAAAAGCGTTAGAAGATTCTCGCCGATATAATTCTTATAGGGACAGTATATTATTTTTGCATCGTTATTTACTATAAGAACATATACTCTTTCCAAGTCATTGATATGCTTAGCCAGTCCGTTTATATCTGTCGCGAAAATCTCGGTATTACCAAAATGTTTCTCAATGCTTTGTGCTTCAGATAAAGCAGTTATCAAGAGTTGTGTTTGAGTCTGATTAACCATTGCTTTCTCAAAGGCATTATGGTTAAGCCAGGAAAAATAACCTGTTGCTGCTAAAATAATAACAACAGCGATATAGGGTATAATTGTTTTAATTGGGATTTCCCATATTAAACGCTTGGCTACGGAACCAAGCCTTCCAATTTTACAATAATATCAAAATTTTCCTCAGATTACAATAATCCAAAGTCTCTTTTACGAATTTTGTTGCTAATTCCACCAAAATCCAAACTCTTATCCTTAAAATACTATAGAGGCGTGATTTTTTGCAGACCTCGACCGTTCTCCTCATCAAAAAGCAAAAAGCGGCTGCGGCGGAGAAAAAACAGGCGACCGTCCCTATTTTTCTCGACGATGCCTGAATGACGGAATGAATCTCGGCACAGATTTCGAGTAGGATTCGTATTGCTTACCAAAGACGGCCCGGAGCTCCTGCTCTTCAAACCGAATCACAACAAGGTTGAACCAGAGAATGAACAAACCGGCCATCAGGAGAATGAAAGTATAGTCGAGCACCAGCCACCAGCCGAGAACGAGAACCACGACTGCGAAATACATAGGATGCCTCACGTAGCGGTGCGGACCTTCGATAACCAAGGGCTCGGTTCGTGCAGATTTATCCTTAGTTAGCGTGCCCGTGATTGCTTTTCGCATCGTCAAGAAAGTGGAGACCAGGACATCGACAGGCCTTCTGTAACTGAAGACCCAAGCCAAGAGGAGAAATCCCGCAAGCAATACGATGGCGCCGAATACACGAACCAGTAACGGCAGCCCCAGGCGAGTCGGCAGCCCAAAAATCTTCCCGATAAGGTAGCCGAGGAGGCCGAAGATGATGATGAGAACACTGATGACCAATGGAGCCATCAGGAAGGCTTGTTTTCTGGTCACCATACAGCTCTCCTTTTAAAATGACATCCGCCTTCAGCAAACTTTGTTTGTCAGGTCAAGTAGTGACTATTACAGCTTAATCGACGATAGCGCATAATTGTCAGCTTTCCCGGATGAAAATTTGGCTCGGATATTAACGTCCTCGCCCGCCTCCGCCACCGTGGCCGCCACCATCACGGCCGCCACCTTCATTACGGCCACCACCTACATCGCGACTGCCGCCTTCACTTCTGATTTCGCTGCCACCGTGACTGCCTTCAGCAGCACGATATTGTTGAAAGCTGTTTGTTCGCTCGACAGCACGGTTACGAGCTCTTAGTTCCTGGTTCAATTCCTGCCGGTATTGGGCAGAATCATTGTTAATTTCCTCATGTCTTTGTTCAGGGATTTCTCGCGTTCTTAAAGCCGGGACTTCAATTGTCTGCGGCCTATTTTCCGGCACTGATCCTGACCATCCTTCAGCTCTGTGACGTTCCCAGCCATTAAGGGTATTGCGATAAATATTGCCCAAGCGGTCAGAAAAAAAGTTGTTTCTGTGGTTTTCCAACCTGGAAACTGCCTGTGGCGTTCTGAAATCGGTTCTGATAATTGAATCTCTATGGAGGGTGTAAATATTGTTTATATTGGAAAACCTGTCATGGTTGATGCGGATAATGGTGTTATGTCTTACATTAAAATCATTAGTGCGAAATACGCTGTGGCCCCACCATCCTCCTGTTACGAAATCTCTTCCAAGCCACCCGTGCCTTCTGCCGATTTCGAATCCCCAGCAGTCTATTGTGTCATTGTAATAGAATCCAAAACCCCATGTTAGCGGTCTTGGGTAATAGAATGCACCGTACCAGGGTGTGTAATAATAACCGGTGCCATAGACCACGCAGCCATGATATGGATAACAGCCAAAGTAACCGGGTGTATAGCCAACATATACGACATCAGGCGTTGAGTCATAAACGTAAACATATCTTACCGGATAAATCGGGCAGCTTGGCGGTACCGTATAAATGACCTGAGGCACTTGGGTACAGATAGACCACGGACCCAGTGGATAGTCGGCTACGAACCAAACCGCATCGTTGCAGCAGTAATACCTACCATCTACCAGGATAACAGAATAGGCGGTGTTGACGGCGTATTGCATTGAAGTTCCTTCGATTGTCTCGAATGTCGGGTTGCCGTCGTATGTAACCGTCAGGTTTGCCTCACTGCGTTTAATGGCGGCAGTCTGGGGAATATGTGTTTCCACCACAGCTTCATGGGCTTCTTCGGTTCCTGCAATGTGCGCCCTGACATATCCTTTATCCGAACCAGGCGGAATTTTTGCAAAGTCCTCCGGCAGCTTATTAGGGTACACATAGCTCCATGGCCCTTGTTTTTTCGGCGAGGTGAACCATCGGCCGGAAAGCAGTACATAAATCTGTTGAGTGTTAATATCCATAAAAACATCGCTGTCGGTGTTGCTGACAAACAATAGATTTGTACCTGTGATTATTTGAAATTCCGGCTCACCATTGGTTACAATCAATTCGGTCGGCTCAGTAGCCTCAATTATTTGTAACAAATAATCCACACCATTTGGCTGGGGGGCGTTGACTGTACCGGTTGCGGTTGATGCATCCTTTCCTTCGGCTAAAGCTATAACTGCGGCAGATATTGTTGCAGCGGCCTGCCAGGAACCTTTTATCTCATTTGCTTTCATCCATTGGTCACCGGCTTTGAGATAATAGATTTTGCTCGGCATATCAAGGGCAATAAAGAAGGGGGTGTTGGCCGCCTTCATAAGGTTTGTATTTTCCACCTTCATCAGTTTTGGTTCACCATCAAAGGTCACAAGAACAGCAGGCACTTCGCTGAAAATTATTTTGGGCGGTTCATTTTTCAGCTCATCGCCGGCTTTCTTTTCTTTTTCCACCAATTCAAGAGATGTCAGCATCTCATCGAGAGACATTTGCAGGTTCCATTTAGGCATTTCCGATTTAAGAACAGCATCGAGGCCGGCTTTTTGCTCTTCGAGTGTATCGGGAAATATGACTTTTTTGACGTTGATACCGGTAAGAGTAACCATTCGGGTATCAAGGTCTGTTTCAACCTGAGAGTCAAAACAAAGAACGCCGAATACAGGTTCAGCGGAGTTTCCGATGGTTACTGACACAACCGACCTGGCAGTGAGTTTGTTTGCATTGAAATTTTCCAGCTGTGGCTGGTAAATCACGATGCGGGTATCGGATGTTTGAATCATTTTAGGCCATTGCTGCTCCGCTGCGGCTGAAAAATTATAAAAGAGAAAGGATGCGCAGATTACCAGCGATATTTTTGATGAATAGATTTTCATTGGATATCTCCTAAAACAAAGAAAACTCAAATTTTTGAGAAATTAAACTTACGTAAATTATTATAAAAACCCATTTTTTTAGCTTCTAAGTAAATTCCTTATATTTACCAAGATTTTTCCTCTATTTCGAGGATAATACATTTCCAAAGACATGGCAATTGGTCTTTTGATTTTACACTCCCTGAATAGCCAATTTTAGTTTTTGGAAAGTGAATTGGGCCCATCATTACCTTTTTTGAGAGCATTTTGCGATTGGCTGTTCCAGCCGCCGCGCCAATAGCCTTATTTTGCGTTAATCGTACCTGACTGCGGCTGTAGTCGGCGGCGGCTGGCCCGCAAGAACGATGTCTTGTTTGGCACGTTTGAAATTTTGTCTGAAAGCTTCCATATACAGATAAAAGACCGGTGTTACATAAAGCGTCAGGGTTTGCGAAAATAACAGGCCGCCAACAACAGCAAGACCTAAAGGTCTTCTTGATTCAGCACCTGCGCCAAGACCTATCGCGATAGGCAGGCCGGCCATCAAAGCAGCCATTGTGGTCATCATAATGGGACGAAATCTAATCAGACAGGCCTCAAAAATAGCATCGTGCGGATTTTTTCCTTCGGTTCGCTGGGCGTCAATAGCAAAGTCAATCATCATAATACCATTTTTCTTGACCAAGCCGACAAGCATAATTATGCCGACGAAAGCATATATGGAAAGCTCTGTCCTGAAGATTAACAGAGTAAGCAATGCGCCGAAACCGGCAAATGGAAGGGCGGAAAGGATAGTAACAGGATGGATAAAGCTTTCGTACAAAATACCAAGCACAAGATAAATGACAAGAATCGCCAGAACCAACAATAATCCAAGTCCCTGTAAAGAAGAACGAAATGCGGCCGCGGTTCCCTGGAAACTCGTATTAATGGTTGACGGCAAAGTATTTTTTGCCAGCAGGTCGATAGCACTAACAGCATCGCCAAGCGACACGCCGGGCTTTAAGTTGAAAGAGATTGTAACGGCGGGTAATTGACCCTGATGATTAATTGTAAGAGGACCTACGCCGGTAGTAAAGCTTGCGACGGCATCCAGAGGAATAAGTTTGCCTGTTACATCTGAGCGGACGTAAAGCAAACTTAAAACAGAAGGGTCAAGCTGATATTGAGGAAGCAATTCGGTAATGACCAGATATTGATTATCAGGCGCAAGTATGGTCGAAACCTGACCTGAGCTGTAAGCATAAGATAAAGCTGTTTCAATCTGCTCTGCGGTAACGCCGAGAGTTGCGGCCTTGTCTCTTTGAATATTGATATTAACTTTGGGATTTTTGATTTGTAAATCGCTTGTAACATCCTGAAAACCGGGCAGCTCCTGAATCTTCTGTCCCATTAGAGCAGCATATTTATATAATTCCTCGGTGTCGGGAGATTGAAGCGTGTACTGGTATTGGCTTTTGGCGAAGCGGCCGCCTAACTGGATAGTGGGCGGGTTCTGCATATAAGCTTTGATGCCCGGCACAGTGCCCAAATCCTGCCGCCACTTTTGAATCAACTCATCGACAGAATATTTGCGTTCCGATTTAGGCTTGAGACGAATAAAGAATGAGCCGGTGTTGCTGCCGGAACTTCCGCGAGAACCGGCACTAGACATAAACGAATCAATCTCCGGCATTTTTTGTAAAACAGCATTAACGGCCTGCTGGTGCTCAAACATTGATTTATAAGAAATTCCCTCCGGGCCTTCTGTGGAACCATATATCTGGGCACGGTCTTCGCTTGGCAAAAATCCCTTTGGAAGCCAGATAAACAGAAAGACAGTGCCAACCAGAATAACCGCTGAGAATAGTATTGAGCTTCGTTTATTTATGAGGACCCAGCGGAGCGTCCGTTCATAAAAGGCGAGCATCCGTTTGTAAACTCGCTCGGAAAATTCATACACTCTGCCGTGATGCACCTCTTCGGGCGAATGGAGAAATCTACTGGCGAGCATAGGGGTAAGCGTGAGTGCGACAAAACCCGACACCAGAACGGCCGCACCGATAGTAACAGCGAATTCGCGGAAGAGTCTTCCTACAAGACCACCCATAAAAAGAATAGGGATAAATACGGCAGCCAGAGAGAGGGTCATGCTGACAATGGTAAAGCTGATTTCTTTTGCGCCGTCAATAGAGGCCTTCAACCTGGCCTTTCCCATTTCCATGTGCCGAACAATATTTTCGAGCATAACAATGGCATCATCGACAACAAAACCGACTGAGAGTGTCAGGGCCATCAAAGACAAATTGTCCAGACTATAATCAAGCAGGTACATAACCATAAATGTGCCAACAATAGCCATCGGAAGGGCGAGACTGGGAATAACAGTAGCGGAAACATTACGCAGGAACAAAAAAATGACAAGAACAACCAGAACGAGAGTAAGCAACAGAGTAAATTGAACATCATTGACCGAATTTTTAATCGGAATAGAACGGTCAATTAAAACTTTCACAGAAACAGAAGCCGGCAACTGCTGGCTGAAAGAAGGCAGCAGTTTCTTAACAGCATTTGCGACCTCAACAGTGTTAGTTCCGGGCTGGCGCTGAATCGCAAGAATTATCGACCTTTGCTGAGCAGTGCTGTCAACATACCAAGCGGCGACTTTATCATTTTCTACGCTGTCTATAACATTAGCGATTTTGTCAAGACGAACAGGAGAGCCGTTTCGATAGGCGACAATTAAAGGGCGGTAAGCCTCTGCGTTATTAAGCTGGCCGGTTGCTTCGACGGTGAAGGCATTACGAGGTCCATATAAAACACCGGTGGGCAGGTTAACATTGCCTCTTTGAATAGCGTCAACGGCCTCGTTGATGCCCAAACCCTGACTGGAAAGTATCATCGGGTCAAATTGGATTCTAACGGCATATTTTTGCGAGCCGTAAACCAGCACCTGGGCGATACCATCAATCATTGAAATTCTCTGTGCCATCAATGTTTCGCCGTATTCGTCCAGCGAGGACAAAGGCAAAGTAGGACTGGTCAGCGCAATAAATAAAATCGGCTGGTCTGCGGGATTGACCTTTTGATAACTGGGCGGGCTGGGCATATCCTGCGGTAATCGCCGCAGAGTCTGCGCAATAGCGGCCTGCACATCCTGAGCGGCTGCGTCAATATTCCGATTAAGATTGAACTGGATGATTATCTGGGTACTTCCCAAAGCACTGGCCGAAGTCATAGAGTCAATGCCCGCGATAGTTGAGAACTGCTTTTCCAAAGGAGTCGCAACAGCGGCAGCCATCGTCTCAGGGCTGGCTCCGGGCAATGAAGCGGATACCTGAATAGTGGGAAAATCAACATTCGGCAAATCACTGACAGGAAGCAGACGAAAAGCTGCTATGCCAAAAATTAATATGGCAGACATAACAAGAGTTGTCATAATCGGCCGATTGATAAACAGAGATGTAAAATTCATAGACGTGCCGCCTCATTTCTTGTCAGATGTTTTTATCTGAACTTTTGCGCCAGGCACCAATCGAAGATGGCCATCGGTAACAACCACCTCTTTGTCTTGCACCCCTTCGACAACTGTCCGGCCGTCCAGAGTTCTTTTGGCAACGACAGGTCTAAACTCAACCGTCTGGTCGGGTTTAACAACGTAAACAAATTGCCCAGTCTGGCTGCTCTGTACAGCCTCAGACGGAACGAGCACTACATCTTTTTCGACATTGAGCACGAGCCTTACGTGGACGAATTGTCCGGGCCAAAAATAATGGTCTGGGTTCGGCAGAGTGGCACGGAGCTTAATCGTACTGGTTTCCTGCTGTACGGCGTTATCCAGAAACGTCAGGGTTCCCTGGCGAGCATTGGCATCAGGTTTATCAGGGAGCCGCACATAGGTTTTCAGGTCGTCCTTTGCCATTTCCTGACGGACCGACTCGAGATCCTGCTCAGGAATTGTAAAGTCGGCATAAATCGGGTCCAGTTGCTGGACGACCAGAAGAACAACACCCGCAGTGCTGCTATTTGCAGTAACGACGTTGCCGACATCTACACACCGCTGTCCCGCCCGGCCGTCAATTGGCGAACGTATAAAGCAGTAGTCCAGATTCACCTGGGCTGTTTGTACTGCGGCCTGGTCGGACTGTACCTGTGCTTCGGCAAGCACCACAGCATTCTGTTTGGTGTCATAGGCGTCTTTAGAAATAGCACCGGTTGGAAGAAGTTCCTTGACGCGTTCGAACGATGATTTGGCCAAGTTCAGCGATGCGGTGCTCTGCGCCAAACTTGCCTGGGCTTGTTTGAGCGCCGCCTCGTAAGGACGCGGGTCGATAGTAAACAGCAGGTCGCCTTTTTTCAGGTCGGCCCCGTCAGTGAAATGTATTTCGGTGATTTGGCCGGAGGACTGCGGACGAACCGACACATTTTCCCGTGCGGTACAGGAGCCGATTTCGTCAATATATACGGGCACATCCTGCGAAACAGCCTCGGATACGGTCACCCATGCAGGCGGTTGCTCAATTGTGACATTTTTTTTCTTGCAGCCGGAAAGTGCCAGACCGATAAGCAGCAGTATGATTGCCAGACTGGCAATCCGATGATAAGTTCTATTTTTTAAACCCCGCAAATTCATATTTAATCTAATAAAAAGGCGACTATTTTTTATTTTTTCCAAACCATTTCGACTTTGCAGGCGAATTAGGTTCATCATTATTTTTAACTTTAATTGCAATCTGCTCTTCATCTCCCCAGCCTCCGCCAAGGGCTTTGTAAAGGGATACCAAATCGGTAGACAAGTTGCGGGTGCTCTGCACCAGAGAATCCTCAGAAGCATAGAGAGAGCGCTGCGAATCCAGGACACTGAGAAACTCGGTTTGGCCCTGAGAGTAAAGCTGAGTAGCCAAATCCACCGCCTTGCGGTTGGCGGTCACAGTACCCTGAAGAGCCTTGTAACGCTGCTGCTCTTTGGAATACGACACAAGGGCATTCTCAACATCCTGAAGGGCTGTAAGAACCGCCTTTTGATAGGTGAGCGATGCCTGCTCGGAAAGGGCCTTCTGAACTTCGATGTTGGCACTTACGGCACCGGCGTTAAAAATTTGCCAATCGACGGAAGGACCAACCGACCAGAAACTGTTTTGGGAGTTTATCATTCTATCGAGGGCATTGCTTTGATAGCCTGCCGAGCCGGTAAGATTGAACTTAGGGAATAAATCCGCGGTGGCCACGCCTATGCGGGCAGTAGCAGCGTGTATTTGAGCTTCGGCCCGGCGAATATCCGGACGACGGCGAAGTAAATCCGACGGGAGTTCAGCCGGCAGGTCAGGCGGAGTAACAGGAATCGTGGAAACCGGCGATAATTCTGCCAATAAAGCCGATGGCTCACGGCCGAGCAATACGCTTAGATTGTAAATGGCCTGCTGAGCAGAAGTTTCCAGCACAGGAATCTGCGAGGCGGTAGTTCCTACCTGTGCATCGGCGTTGGCGACGTCAAGCGCTCCTACCAATCCGCTGCCAAACCGCTGGCGAGTCAGCTCGGCGGTGTGCTGCTGGGCTTTGAGGTTGTTTTGGGCAATGACAATCTCCTGCTGAAATCCGCGAAGTTCGACATAGTTGAGCGCCACCTCGCCAGCCAAAGTCACCAAGACATCTCTTTGGTCCTCAACGGCGGCCTGGATATCCGACTCGGCAGCTTCTACATTACGCCTCACTCCACCGAATATATCCAGCTCCCAGGCAGCGTCCAAACCTGTCTGCCATAAATCACGTCTTGTTGGGGAAGTTTTAGTTTTAGCAGAACCTGCAGTTTGGCTATGAGAGTAGGAACCTGTGGCATCGAGGGTTGGCCATAATCCTGCGGATACAACTATGCGTGCGGCACGAGCCTGGCGAAGTCTCGATTCGGCCTGTTTCAAATCAAGATTGGATGCTACCGCCCTATCAATCAGTGAAGTTAAATTCGGGTCGTTAAATTGGGTCCACCAGTTGACAAGGTCAACGGCGCCAGTCTTTTGACCGCCGACACCTGTCCAGGAAGACGGAACAGATGTCTTGGGTGGTTTAAAGTTGGGACCGACCATACAGCCGGTTAGAAGAAAGACAAATATACATAGCAAGATATAACTTAAAAGCCGCATAAAACTGAAATCCTCCTTATACAAGTAGTTTATTATTCGTAACGCAAAGCCTCAATCGGGTCCAGTCGCGAGGCCTTCCACGCCGGGTAAAATCCGAAAATAATTCCCACGCTCACCGAAACGAGAACGGCCGCGATGATAGCGGCTGGGGAAGTTTCGACCGGCCAGTGCTTGAAGTACCTGACCAGCAATGCGCCGCCGTGGCCGATTGTAATTCCCAAAGCCCCGCCCATCAGGCACAGGACCACTGCTTCTACGAGGAATTGCCTGAGGATGTCACGCGCCCTTGCGCCGACGGACATTCGCAGCCCGATTTCGCGGGTGCGTTCGGTAACGGAGACGAGCATAATATTCATAATTCCGACGCCTCCGACAATCAGCGAGACAAGCGCGACGGCCAGAAGCAGATTAGTCATTAAAGACGTAGCGGTAGTAAAAGTTTTTATCATTTCAGTCATATCACGAACGCTAAAGTCATCCGGCTCTTCGGGTCGGAGATGATGGCGTTCGCGCAGCAGAACGTTTATTTGCTTAACTGCGGCAGGGATGTTTTCGGTGGAATCAGACATAGCGAGGATGACATCGACATTTACAAATCGAATCGGCTGGGGCGTATCGGCGGCCTGGGTAGCCGAGGGAACCGGGTAGAGATTAAGCTGGCTGCTTGGGTAAAGATTTTTAAGAGTGTTCACCGTCGAACTTGTCGAAGAGGCGCTTTGATTAACATTACCAAGCGAGGTTCCAGAGACGCGGAACTTTATAGCGGTCCAAGGTGCTACTATAATGTCATCCTGGTCCATACCCATCATATTTGCTCCTTTGAGGGACAGGACGCCGACCACTTTGAATGATACATTTTTTATTCGTATTTCTTTGCCGACGGGAGAGGCGCCCTCGAACAACTCGCGTGCGAGAGTCTGGCCAATAACACAGACCTTATTTGCGTTACGAACATCTCTGTTGGTAAACATATCTCCCTGGTCCAGTTCGGTCCAGTTTCGTATTTTTAAATAATCAGGAGTAGAGCCGACAACAAAGAAAGGCACCCAGTTTTTATTGCCGTAAACAACCTGGGTTCTTGCCGTTACTGCCGGGGCGGCTGCGTGGACGTCGGGGCATTGCTGGATAATAGCATCACAATCCTGCGGCGTGAGGGTCATAACGCTGCCTGCGCCGAAGCTGACGCCGCCGCTGGCGGCTGTGCCGGGCTGAATCATAATCATATTCGAGCCCATACTGGCGATAGATTTTCGAATTGCCGCTGAGGCGCCGCTGCCGATTTCCATCATTACGATTACGGCTGCGATGCCGATGACGATGCCTAAAGTGGTCAGGGTTGCGCGCATCGGATTTCGCCGGAGGGCCCGCAGAGCAATAGATGTTGTGCGGTAAACTTTCATTCGGCACCTCCGGCCCCGGCGGATACGCTTTCGGGATTTATTTCGCCGTCGATTATGCCATCGCGGATATGTATTATTCTCTCGGCGTGATGAGCGATGTTCGCATCGTGAGTTACGATGATAATAGTAATATTCTGCGTCTGGTTAAGCTGTCCGAACAGGCGCAGGATTTCCTCGCTGGTATGCGAATCCAGATTTCCGGTCGGCTCATCAGCAAGGAGAATCGACGGCTTATTTACTAATGCTCTGGCGATGGCGACTCTCTGCTGCTGCCCGCCGGAGAGCCTTGACGGTTCGTAACTAATCCTGTCGGTCAACCCCAGGAGTCCCAGCATTTCTTCGGCTTTTTGTCTGGCCTGCCGTTCCGGCAGATGTTCGGGGTTATAAGACATCGGCATCATTACGTTATCAAGTGCGCTGGTTCGCGGCAACAGGTTGAAATTCTGGAACACAAAACCTATCCTGCGGTTTCTGAGCATAGCCCTCTGGTCGGCCGACAGGCGGGATATTTCCTGTCCTTCCAATAAATATTGGCCTGAAGTGGGCCGGTCGAGACAGCCGAGGATGTTCATCAATGTGCTTTTGCCCGAACCGGAAGCACCCATCAGCGCGACAAGCTCGCCTTGCGAAACAGACATCGATATTCCCTTAAGGACGGGGACATCTATGTCGCCGATGTAATATGTCTTATAAATATTTCGCAATTCAAGAAACGGCATAATTATATGCCTCCCCTTCTTGTGCCTTGGCCTCTTCTTATCTGAGGAACGAATGGATTAGTGGTGCCGGCATCAGCAGTCTTTTGCTGCTGCTGACCTGTAACGACTTTCATACCTTCTTTAATTTCATCGCCCTGCACTTCTGTTTTTGTGCCGTCACTGGGGCCGAGATTCACATTAATCGGCCGAACATACGAACCCTGCTGTACCCAGACGATGCCGTCAGAAGAGACCTGATTGGTTTCAGGGGCTTTTTCGGAGGCGGTTCGGAACTCCGGAGCAACTTCCTGAGTATTGGGCATCCATCGCAGCGCGGCGTTGGGCACGAGAAGTACATTGTTGTTGTCGCTTACTACAAACTGGGCATTTGCCGTAAGATAAGGAAAGAGCTTTCCGCTGGAATTATCCGTAATGACCTCTACGGTGTAGGTAACGACATTTTGCGTCATAGTGGCATTGAGACGAATCTTTCCTACCTCGCCGCGGAAAACTTCGCCTGGAAAGGCGTCAACAGTAAAGTTCACGGGCTGGCCCTGATGGATGTGTCCGATATCCGTCTCGTTGACAGAGACCCAAACCTGCATACGTTTAAGGTCCTTGGCAATCAAAAACAGACTCGGAGCATTCAGGCTCGAAACGACAGTCTGACCGATATTTACCCTGCGGTCGATAATAACACCTTTGACCGGCGACTTGATGGTGCAGTAATCGAGATTTCGTTTTGCCCTGTCGAGAGTTGCCTGGGAAAGCGCCACATTTGCCTTTGCTGTATCATAGGCAGACTTGTAAGCGTCGTAGCTGCTTTCGGCAAGGGCCTCGGAAGGACCCAGTTTCTGAGCGCGGGCCCAGTCCCGTTCGGCCTGATACAACTTGGCGTTTGCCTCCTGTAATTGGGCCGTATCCATCGCCACGTCCGCGGCATAAAGGGAATCATCAATTTGAGCCAGAACCGTGCCTTCTTCCACGACCGAGCCATAATCGATACTATTGCCGTCTTTATCTTTGCCGAAATAATTGACTATTCCGGCAACTTGTGCACCGACATCGACAACTTCTTCAGGCTCCACCGTGCCGGTAGCGCTGATAGTTATTATGAGGTCGTCGCGTTTGACCTCAGCGGTGCTGTAAGAAAGTGCCTGCCCGCCAGCAGAATGGTGAGAGTACCAAACACCAATAATGCCGATGAGTCCTAACGCAACAATCGCAATAATAGTTGTTTTGCTCAAACGTTTCATACTAACACCTCATTTTGGAGTTTTTTGGGGAATCTGTTATCACCATATTATTTTGGTCAGGAAGTTCGCCGGTTTCGATTTGACGCCTGATTTCGCGGATACCAGCCAGAGAAAAACGGGTGATATGGTCCGCCATCGTCTCGATTTTGAAATTGTCAGGCGACAAGTCTGGTTTCATACCAGCTACGGCAAACGACTTTCGCCGCCGTTCGTGAATCATCAGGTTAATGCATTGCGACATAACGCTCATCCGGCAAAGCTGTACCTGCTGTTCAGATGCGTGTACGCCCAGCAGCTCCCAGACAATACGACCAAATTCAC
Source organism: Sedimentisphaerales bacterium (assembly GCA_049508795.1). GTDB lineage: Bacteria > Planctomycetota > Phycisphaerae > Sedimentisphaerales > Anaerobacaceae > CAIYOL01. The sequence goes on from JBELAN010000001.1 coordinate 18,618, forward strand.
GTTGTAATGGTTCGACGGATTCTCGCATAACCTCTTCCAGCAAACCGGTTGGAGTAGCAAGCTCTTTTGACATAATCTCAAACTCATAATTCTTAGAATAAGCAAAACGCTGCATAGCAGCAAATATTCGACCGCGAAACCGTTCTTCGGCAGGGGCATCAGAGGAAATGCCACCATCCGGCGGATAAGCCTCTAATGACTTATGAAACGCCAAACGCCACGCCTCGACATATAGAGTTTCCTTGTCCCCAAAGTGATAGTTCACAGCTGCGATGTTTGTGCCCGCCCGCTCGGAAATATCGGCAATTGTCGCGTCCCGATAACCCTTCTTCGCAAACACCTCACAGGCACTCTCGAGCAATCGTTCCCGTGTGCAAATGTCTTGTTTTTTTACTGAATCCATATTACTCTCCATATACTCTAATGCATATTCTAAATATACATTTAAAATATACGTTTGGTTCGTACTTAAGTCAAGTTTTTTTCAGTTTTTTGTTTGAAATGGAGATGGAATCCCTTGATAAGCCCTATTTTTAAGGGCAGAGCATTCGTCATATCCCAATTATCGACAGTCATTAAGGGCAGAATAACAAAAATAAAACAACCATAGCCACAGTAAGAAAAGGGCTGTTTTTTTGCTCAAAAAAGTGTTACCCATGTAATCGGCTTAAAGCGTTACCTATGTTTCTGGTTGACACACAAAGCAACCCCCGCCGGGTGGTGGGTTTTTCAGGGGGGTTGTGTGCAAGGTCTAAATATTGCTATATTTAGCAAAAATTCTTGACACATTGCGCAGTTTGCATTAGTTTTTCAAGCTCGGCTGCCGGCAAAAGGCAGACAAGGTAAAAATAAAGTGTTTTGGAGGTCATTTGTGGCAAAAGAGCTGGCTCGTGAACTGATTAATGCCGGGGTGCATTTTGGGCACGGCGTGAGTCGATGGAATCCTAAAATGGCCCCATTTATTTTTGCAAAGCGCGGCAATATCCATATTATTGATGTAAAAAAGACTCTGGCAGGGGTATTGGTGGCCAAGAAGCTGCTTGCTGAAGTAGTTTCTTCCGGTAAAGACGTTGTTTTCGTAGGAACAAAACGTCAAGCGCAAAAGGCGGTTGAGAACGTTGCAGCCAAGTGCGGGATGCACTATGTGTCCGAGCGATGGCTGGGAGGAACGCTTACGAACTTCAGGACTATACGGTCTCGACTTCAAAGACTGCAGCAATTGGAAGCTATGCAAGAGGATGGGACGTTTGAGAAGGAAAGCAAGAAGCAGGCATCACGGCTGAAGCGCGAGCTGCGGAAGATAAAGGGTAATCTGGAGGGCATTCGTGAGATGACACGTCTGCCGGGCGCTGTTGTAGCTGTCGATGCTAATAAGGAATATCTTGCCTTGCGTGAAGCCAGGAAGCTGGGTATTACAACGATAGGACTTATCGATACTGATTCGGACCCCGATACGGTGGATGTGGCGATACCTGCGAACGACGATTCGATAAGAGCAATTGATTTGATACTTAACGAGTTAGCCGATGCGGTGGCAATTGGCAAGACGATGGTTTCAGCGAGGCCTGAGCCGAGGCCACATCCAAAGCGAGTTCGTTCGAGGAGGCCTGCGATGGCACGTGCGAGTGAGGAATCCGAGGCAGTTCCAGCTTCGGCTGGGGAAGAGGCCCGGCAGCAGCCCCCCAGGGGGCGGGCAGCGGAGTCGGTCTCGCAGGAGGGCGAAAGCGAGCAGCCCCCTAAGGGGCAAGTTGGGCCGAAGCAGTCAATCTCGTAGTGCGTCGTGCGTATTGAGTATTGCGTAAAGAGCTAACGCCATACGATATGCGCAATACGCATCACGCGACACGATATATGCAAGAATAGGAGTTTTAAAGTATGGCGGAAATTTCAGCTTCAATGGTGATGAAACTTCGGAAGATGAGCGGACAGGGGATGATGAACTGTAAGAAAGCTCTTGAGGAAGCGAATGGCGATGTTGAGGGGGCAATAGATATACTGAGAAAGAAAGGGTTTGCGACTTTAGCCAAGCGAGCCGAAAGAGAAACCTCCGAAGGAATAGTTGTTTGCGCTGAAGGTGACAACTGGGCCTCGTTGGCAACGCTATGCTGCGAGACTGATTTTGTAGCCAGAAGCGATGATTTTACGGCGGCGGTCAACGCCATAAAAGACTATATAGCCGAGTGTAATGCCGACTGTGGAGCAGATGCTATTTGTGAAACTGAGATTAACGGCAAAAAATTTTCAGAAATCATCGCTGAGACCGTCAGTAAAACCGGCGAGAAGATGATAATCGGTGATTATGCCAGATTTTATCTCTCCGGTCCGGGGCTGTTCGGCACTTACATTCATTTCAATGAAAAAGTCGGCGCTATGGTTGAGATTGAAACCAGCGATGAAAATGTGGCCAGAGCCGATGTTATGAAGCGGACAGCGGCTGATATAGCGATGCACATTACCGCAACGAAGCCATTGGCGCTGGATAAAGACGGCATCGATTCTAAAACAATTGAACGAGAAAAAGCCATTTTCGCTGAGCAGGTCAAAAATAAGCCTGCGAACATCGTTGATAAAATTGTCGAAGGCAAGATGAAAAAGTTCTTTACCGAGAATTGCCTTATTGAGCAGCAATTTGTCAAGGACGACAGCAAAACCGTTGCGCAGGTTTTAGATGAGGCGGCCAAACAATCGGGCGGTACGGCGAAGATAAAAAGATTCGTGCGATTCGACATCGGGTAGCAGTTCGGCCACAGGCAGATATCGTATAGCGTTTAGAAGAATGGCGAAGAGCAAATATAAGCGGGTATTGCTGAAGCTGTCGGGGGAAAGTTTTTGCAAGCACGGGGAATTTGGAATTGACGGCGGCGCCCTTGAGTCAATTGCCAAAAGAATCGCAGAAATATGCAAACTCGGGCCGCAGGTAGCAGTGGTAGTCGGGGCGGGTAATTTTCTGCGTGGAGAGAACTTCTCACAGGTCAGCGGTATACCGAGAAACACAGCAGATTATATGGGAATGCTGGCCACCATTATAAACGCCTGTGCGCTGCAGGAGATTCTTGAGAAGCTTGGCCAGCCAACGAGGGTCTTGAGCGCCATCGAAGTTGCGGCGATGTGTGAGCCGTTTATCCGAAGACGTGCCCTCCACCATCTTGAGCACGGCAGAGTGGCGATATTGGCCGGCGGAACCGGAAATCCCTTTTTTACAACCGATACCTGCGCGGCTTTGAGGGCCTCAGAGCTTGAGGCGGAGGTGGTCATAAAAGCAACAAAGGTGGACGGTGTCTATAGCGACGACCCTGAGAAAAAACCGGATGCGAAGCTGTTTGACAAATTGTCTTATTCCGATGTGTTGAAGAAGAATCTTAGAGTGATGGACCACTCGGCAATAAGTCTTTGCAGGGACAACGGTATCGCAATTATTGTTTTGAATATTTTCAAGGAGGGCAATATAAAAAAGGCCATTTGCGGCGAGCAAGTGGGCACCTATATCGGTTCATAGTTTGTCATTGCTTCGTTGCTTGCAGTGACTAAATACGAGATACGAGGTGGAAGATGCCTGCCAAAGAAATTGTCTCAGAAAACAAATCAAAGATGAACAAGGCGGTTGAAGTGCTGCAGGATGAGTTAAAGGCCGTTCGGACCGGAAGAGCATCGACGGGGCTGGTTGAGAATATAAAGGCCGATTATTACGGGACGCCAACTCCAATTAAAACAATAGCAGCATTGTCAACACCCCAACACGATATGATTGTGATTAAGCCGTTCGACCCGGGTTCGGTGCGGGAGATAGAAAAGGCAATCAAGAACAGCGATTTGAGCATTGCGCCTATTGTGGACAGAGGTCTGATAAGATTAGGCATCCCGCCTCTTAACGAGGAAAGAAGAAGGGAACTTGTTGCCCAGGTCAAACAGATGAGCGAGCAGACAAAGGTCAGCATCCGCAACATAAGAAGAGATGCAATCAGGCACCTTGAAAAGCAGGAAAAAGACAAACTTATCACCGAAGACGACCTGAAGAACGGCAGGAAACAAATCGACGACATTACCAAAGAGTACACCGACAAAATCGATGAGGTTGTCAAACACAAATCGGACGAGATAATGCTCGATTGATTTGGTGAAAAAGCACATAAGTTATAAGTGCATCACTCGAAAGTATCTTGTATCCTTATACTCTTGTGTTTTTATGCGGAGGCCTGCTTTCCGGCGTAAGCCATCCTGGCAATTTTGGGGAACAGACAAATGGGTGTGGAAGAAACTTTCAAAGTTAGGCCGAAAAGGAAAACCAAGACAAGGATACTCAAGTCAGTATCGGCACTTGCAGTTGTTGTGATTGTGTTAGTGGTTTTTGTTGTGCCGGCGTTTGTGTCATCGGAGATGGGCCGGAAAATAATATTAGCTGAAATCAACAATTCCATTGACGGTGAGGTGGATTTTGCCGGTTTATCGCTGAGCTGGTGGAAAGGGGTCAGGGTTACAGATGTTAGTTTTAACGACAGTGCCGGGCAAATCTCCATTCAGGTCAAACAAATCACCACTAAACCGCATTACGGCTCCATTTTAAGGGGGAGTTTGTCATTCGGGGAGACGGAAATTTTTGAGCCGAGAGTGGAAATAAATCTTGCCCCTCCGTCAGCACGGCCGTTGCAACGTCCTCGGAGAGAGAAAGCAGCCGCCAAAAAATCACGACCGATTGCCCTGCCAATCAAAAGAATCGAGGTGATTGTCAAGGACGGTAATTTGAAAGTGACCGGTCGGGGAGGAGAAACTGCTGAAGTAGCTGGGATAAACTCTACGCTGGCGATTTTACCGCTATCAATATCGTCGGGCAAAGTGGAGTTTGCAAAGGCGGATTATTTTGGTTTTCATTTTGGGCCGACCGAAGCGGACGTTCAGATTGAGAACGGGCTGCTGAAGATTGCGCCATTTTCAACAACGGTCAACAATGGTCAATTAAATTTTGCAGGGGAAGCGAACTTTAAGCAGAAGCCGACGCTGTTGAGAACGCCTGGGCCAATTCAAATCGTTAAGGATGTGCAACTCAACGATGAAGTGGCCAGGGAACTTTTGACGTATTTGAATCCTGTATTTGCGAACGCTGTTAAGGTAAGCGGGGTGGCGAATTTCGATTGTGAAAGACTTGCGATACCACTGGCGAGGGCTGCTAAAAATGACATTGAAGTTATCGGCACAATTTCGATAAGGCAGCTTCGTTTGGAGGCCAGCGATTTGCTTGGACAGATTCTTTCGGCGGCAGGAGTAAGCCAGCAGGGTGTGGATATTACTATCCGTCCGACAAGATTTATTTTGCAGAATGGCTTTCTTCGATATGACGATATGCAAATGGATATTGGTGATAATCCGGTCAATTTCAGCGGTGTTATCGGTTTGGATAAGAGCTTGAATATGACGGTTACTCTGCCTTATACTACGGCAGGCAGAACAGCAAGGGTCGGTAAAGAGGTTGAAGGCGTAAGAATATCGCTGCCTCTTAGAGGAACCATCGACAAGCCAAAACTTTATTTGGGCAAACTGCTTGAAGGGCAATTGAAACAACAGTTAAGGGAGCGATTAAGAGAAGAACTCAAGGGTGTGCTTAAGAAATAAGGGGTATGCTTATTAAAATTGTTTATTCGCCGACGATTTTTACGAGGGCGCGTTTTTTCCTTTTTCCGTCGAATTCTCCGTAGAAGATTTGTTCCCAGGGGCCGAAGTCGAACCGGCCCTCGGTTACCGCAACTACCACCTCGCGGCCCATTATGGTGCGTTTTAAGTGAGCGTCGGCGTTGTCTTCGGCGCCGTTATGGCGATACTGCGAATACGGCTTTTCGGGGGCTAATTTTTCCAGCCAGACTTCGAAGTCCTGGTGCAGGCCGGATTCGTCGTCATTGATAAAGACGCTGGCGGTTATGTGCATAGCATTGACAAGACACAAACCTTCTTTGATGCCGCTTTCTTTCAGACATTTTTCAATCTGCGGGGTAATGTTGATAAATTCGCGCCTACCTGCCGTATTAAACCATAGCTCTTTTCTATAACTTTTCATAATGTTTTTTCCTCCAGCAGTTCTCTATAAAGTTTTTCGATAGTGTCAACCATTGTTTTTGGTGCGAATTTTTCTTTTACGGATTCGCGGCCTGCGGCGCCGAGTTTTTCGCGCAGGTCCTTACTCTCAATGAGTTCTGCACATCTCATCATTAGCTCCATAGGGCTGCCAGGCGAGATAAGTCGGCCGGTGTTTTCATTAACTACTTCTCTTGCGCCGTCGATATCGAAAGAGACGACCGGTTTGCCACAGAGCATTGCCTGGGGCAGTGTGCGGGCAAGGCCTTCGCGCAGAGAGCAGTGAACGAGAATATCTGAGGAGGCGATGGCGAGCGGGATTTCTTTTGGTGAGAGTAGGCCGGTGAATTTGATTCTGTCGGCGAGGCCTGAGTCGTGAACCTGTTTTTTATAATAGTCGGAGAGATTGCCGTCGCCGACGAAGAGCCAGACGGCGTTCGGGTATTTCTCTTCAAGGCCTTTGGCTGCTGCGATGATAAAGTCATGGCCTTTGAGATGAAAAAGCCGTGCGATTGTGACAAGGACAACAGCATTGTCGTCGATTGCATATTTTCGGCGAAAGTTTTTCTTTTGCTCCTGCGGAATCGGCTTTAGGAAGTCATCTTCTTCGATGGCAGAGTAGACGGTCACAAACTGGTCCGGACGGCCTATGCCGGCAGCGAAGGCCTGTGCGGTCATTGCATTGGCGACGCTGATGAAAAAGTCAGTTCTTTTGGCGGCGGACTTTTCGACGGTGATATAGAATTTATTTATTAAATTGTTCTGGTAGGGATGAAAAGCCAGGCCGTGGATTGTGTGGATTATTTTAGGGGCCCGTGACTCGTGCCCCGTGACTCGTCTGAGGCTGTGGGCAGCAAAGCGACCAAGGATGCCGGCCTTCGCAGAGTGAGTATGAACAATGTCTGGGCGGGTTTCTTTGAGATATTTTTTTATCGCTCGATAAGCGGGAATGTCATAAAACGGATTAATCTGCCGGCGTAACGAATTTATAACGATCGTTTTGAATTTCTGATTTTTAGTCTGCTCGAAGAGTTCGCCTTCAGGGCCTAAGGCGGGGCCGGTAATGAGCGTGACATCATGGCCACGCTGGGACAGGAGTTTGCAGGTGATGAGGGTATTTTCCTGCGCTCCGCCGAGAATCAATCGAGTTATAATATGAACTATCTTCAATATTTAATCCACATCAAACAAAGGCCCTGGGGCGGGGCAATGGGGCCAGCGGCCTTGCGGTCTTTTGCTTCGAGAATTTCGTTTATCTTTTCAGGTTTCCATTTGCCTCTGCCGACTTCGACGAGGGTGCCGACGATATTTCTGGCCATATTATACAAAAACCTGTCTGCTTCGATATCTATATAGACCCATTTGTCTTCCTGCATAACCTGGCATTGCATTACGGTGCGAACTGAGCTTTCGCGTTTGTCTGCGGCTGATGCGAAGGACTTGAAGTCTTTTTTGCCGATAAGCATTTTTGCAGCGGCGTCCATAGCTGCAATATCGAGGGCCGTGGGCCGGTGCCAGCAATTTCTGGTTTTCAGGACGTTCCGCTTTTTGCCGGTGAAAATTGTGTATCGGTATAGTTTGCTCTTTGCCGAGGCGGATGCGTCGAAATCCCGGCCGACTTCAACGGCCTCGGTAACGACAACGTCCTGCGGCAGGCGGTGATTGAGCGCCTTAACAAAATTTTTGGTCGGTATCGGCGAGTCCAGAGAGAAGTTTGCAACCTGGCCGAGTGCGCTGACGCCGGCATCGGTCCGGCTGGCGCCGTTTATTTTGATGAAGGTGCCGGTCAACTCGCCGAGCGATTGCTGGAGCCAGCCCTGGATGGTATGTTTTCCCGGCTGATTCTGCCAGCCGCTGTAGTTCAGGCCATCGTAGCTGATTGTTAATTTTATGTTGCGAATCGCCATAGCAGGCGATTATAGCAGCTTTTCTGCGATTTGGACAGCGTTGAGGGCAGCACCTTTTCGCAACTGGTCGCCTGCGACCCAGAGGTTGATGCCTCGGTTTTCGGGAATGGACTCATCCTGACGGATTCGGCCGACGAAGATATTGTCTTTGTCGGTGGCATCGATTGGCATCGGGAAGCGATTGTTTTTGCGGTCATCCAATACCGAAACGCCCGGCGCAGTACTCAAGAGGTCCCTGACCTGGTCGGCGGTGATAGGGTCTTTAAACTCAAGATTGATGCTCTCGCAATGGGTCCGCAGCACCGGGATTCGAATGCAGGTGCAGGTGATTGCGATATCGGGGCAATCGAAAATTTTTCTGGTCTCATTGACCATTTTCATTTCTTCCAGATTGTAGCCGTTAGGCCCGAGAGCAGAATTGTGGCTAAAGCAGTTAAATGCTATTTGATACGGGAAGACTTTCATGGTCGGGGCTTTGCCGTCGAGAATTTCGCGAGCTTGGTTTTCCAGTTCGAGCATAGCCTGCATACCGGCTCCGCTGGCGGCCTGATAGGTGCTGATAACCATTCTTTTGACGGGGTTTGCCTTGTGCAGCGGCCAGACGGGGACGATGCCGATAATTGTCGAGCAGTTTGGGTTTGCGATGATACCCTTGTTCTCGGCGATTTTCTGCGGATTGATTTCGGGAATTACCAGCGGGACATCCGGGTCCATTCTAAAGGCTGAAGAGTTATCGACCACGACTGCGCCGGCCTGGGCTGCTGCGGGAGCAAATTCCTTACTTCTGTCTCCGCCGGCGCTGAACAGGGCAATATCGATACGGTCAAAGCTGTTTTTGGTCAGTTCCTCGACGATATATTCTTTGCCTTTGAATTCGATTTTCTTGCCTGCGGAGCGGCTGCTTGCAAGGACTTTTAGAGAACCAAAGGGGAAATGCCGCTGTTCGAGGATTTTTAGAAATTCCTGTCCGACGGCACCGGTTACTCCTGCAATTGCCAAATTACAAGCCATATTTCTGGACTCCTAAAATGTTTCGCAAACATAATAATGGGCAGCCAAGGTGAACGACTGCCCGCTAAACCTGATAAAACAGGGATATTTGCGATAGGTAATTATAGCATTTCGCCAACAGAATGCAAGAGGCGAACACAACAATCCATAGCCCAACTTAAAACAAAAGCCCCGCTTTAAGGACAAAAGCGGGGCTTTTTATGTTTAAGGGAAAACTTATAGGAGTAATTTACTCTTTTTCTTTCGGCAGTTTCAGCACAATGAAGACTACGGCTTGTCCCTGCCTTACCCGAAGCAGAACAGCATCTTCTTTGGCGGCATCTTCTATTGCCTGTTTAAAGCTTTTTGTGTTTTCGACGGGTTTTTTGTTGACCTCCATAATCAGCGCTCCGGGCGTGATGCCAGCGAGTTCAGCGATTGACCCGGATTCGACCTGTGTGACAATGACTCCGGTGAGACCTTCGTAGCCGTATTGCTCGGCCAGGTCACTATTAAGATTCTGGACGACAAGGCCTAATTTTTCCAAAGTTTCCGGGCCGCCTTTGGCGACTTGTCCCTTTGCCGGACGTTCGCTGAGTTTAGCGGTTAGATTTTCTCGTTTTCCGTCCCGCAGTACGACTAATTCTACATCCGTGTCGGGTTTTATCGCTGAGACGCGACCCTGTAATTCTTTGGCTGACTCGACGGGCTTGCCGTCAAGCTCGATAATGACGTCACCGGGTTTTAGTCCGGCTTTTTCGGCAGCGGAACCCTTGGTAACTTCCGGAACAAGCACGCCTTTAGTGTCTTGTTTCAAGCCGAAAAAAGGAGCGTTTTCGGCGGTCAGGTCTTGGATACCAACGCCGAGAAAGCCGCGGGAGACTTTGCCTGTTTCAACAAGCTGTTTATAAACTGATTTAGCCATATTGATAGGGATGGCAAAACCGATACCAATGTTGCCTGCCCAGTAGCTGCGGCCGCCCGGGCTGATTATAGCGGTATTAATCCCTACTACCTTTCCATCAAGATTGAGCAGAGGCCCGCCGGAATTTCCCGGGTTTATGGCGGCGTCGGTCTGAATGTAATCTTCATACTCGGCGAGGCGGAAACCGCTTCGGCCTTTTGCGCTAACGATGCCTGCGGTAACGGTGTGGGTTAATCCAAAAGGATTTCCGATAGCAAGAACCCATTCGCCGACTTCGAGCTTATCGGAGTCGGCCAGTTCGAGAAACGGCAGGTCATTACCTTTGATTTTTATGACAGCGACGTCAGAATCCGGGTCTGTTCCAATAACTTTTGCTTCGGTTTCCTGATTATTTCCCTGCTTGACCATAACTTTTTCGGCTTCGCCGACAAGATGATTGGCAGTGAGGATATAACCATCGGACGATACAATGAAGCCGGTGCCCTGTGCCAATTGCTGAAATTTTCGCATTTGAGGGGAGCGTTGGCGTTGGTGAGGGGATGGACGGCCGAAGAAATGTTCAAAGATGTCATCGTCGCTGAAAGGATCGCCAAACGGCCAGTCGGGCATTTGTTGGGTGACGGTTTGGCTGGCTTTGATTCCCACGACGGCCGGCGAGGCCTTTTCGGAGATTTTGGCGAAGGCCTTACCCATCTGGCGCAGGGTATCGATACTGTTTGGGTCCTGTGCGGTGGCCGAGAGCGGGATGAGAAAGAGTAAAAGTATTAAAGAAGCTGAAATTATATTACGGTGTGATAAGAGGTAATTCTGTTTGAGATTAACTGTCTGCATTTTGGCCTCCCGGTTCTCTAAATATCTAAATAGTATTTAAGAAATTCACCATAAACAGCAATTTAGACGGATACCGTCTATACGGTTTTAATGCCAAATTGGTTCACGTCATTATTTTTTCGCTAACTATCGCTGGTTACTTCAGTTATGATATTAGCCGATTTCTTCGTCAATCCAGCCGAGTAATTCTTTGACCTCATCGAGGGTAATATCACCCATATGAGCGATGCGGAAGGTCTTTTCCTTGAGGTCGCCGTAGCCGTTTCCGAAAACGGTATTGTGTTTTTTCTGGATGGCGTTAATCACATCAGCTACGTTGATACCTCGCGTATTTTTGACCGCAGTGAGGGTATTGGAGGCGTATTTTTCCTCACAGAAAAGGGCAAATTTTTTCTTCGCCCAGTTTCGGACGAAATCGCCCATTTTTTTGTGCCTTTTCCATACGTTTTCCATACCTTCGGCGAGGATTTTTTCGCACTGGTAGTTCAAGGCCATAATATGCGGGATACTCGGGGTAGCAGGGGTCTGATTTTTTTCAGCCGATTTTGCAAAGGCCTGGAAGTCGAAGTAATACCCCCGCTGGGGAACTTTTTTGCTTTTTTCCAGAGCCCGATTGCTGACGGCGGCCACAGCCAGCCCCGGCGGGATGGCAAAAGCCTTCTGGACCGATGCAAAAGCCACGTCCCAGCCAAGCTGGTCAAAATGTAAAGGAAGAGCTACCATCGCACTGACGGCATCCACAAAGACAAGAACATCCGGATATTTTTCCTTCATCATTTCGCTGACTTCGTAAAGGGGGTTCATCAGGCCTGTGCTTGTTTCGTTATACATAAGCGTAATAGCGGCGTATTTACCGGTCGATAGTTTTTCATCGATCATTTCCGGCAAAACAGGTTTGCCCCAATCGACTTTTATTTCATCTACGTTCCTGCCGCAGCTTCTGGCTACATCGGCCCATTTATCACTAAAGGCACCACAGCAAGTGCACAGAACGGTTTCGCTGAAATCGACGCAGTTGCGAATAGATGCCTCCCAAATTCCGGAAGCCGAAGATGTGGACAGGAAAACATTCTGGTTGGTGAAGAGGATTTTTTTGAGCATATCGGTCGTCTGGGAATGCAATTGAGCATACTCTTTACCACGATGTCCCAATGTCGGGCGTGCGAGCTGTTGTAAAACATCTTCATTGACCTTTACCGGGCCGGGAATAAACAATCTTGGCGGATTTTTCCAATCTACCATTTATCTGCTCCTAAAAAGAAGGTTACAATTTATTAATGGTCAAGCCGGTATAAATTTTTGGATAGAAATAAGTTGACTTTTGGGGCATTTTTTCGCCGGCATCGGTAACCATTTTTAATTGTTCCATTTTCACCGGATTCATAAAGAAAGCCGCCTGTTTTTGCCCCGAGTCAACTTTGGCAATCGATTCGTCAATTGCGTTGCCAGTATCCTTTATATATTCTAACCGGCTGCCGTCTGCAAGCTGTTTCTCGCCGATGCCCAACAGTTTTTCTAAGATGAGCTTATGCAGCACGGAGACATCGAGCGACTTCCAGTGACTGCTCATATTCGGTGCAACGGAATTCATTGTTCGTTTGTCTTTCAAGACGGCTGTGCAGAAGGTGTTATTACCGGCGTAAATTCCGAACGCATTTTTATCGTTGTCATACTCGGTTTTCATCTGCGCAAGCATTTTTTGCTTTGCAACTGTTTTATCGCGGGGGCGACGACCAAACTTATATTCAGTAATTTCGAAGTTTTCTCTAAGCGAGGCGATTAATTTTACAGCATCGAAATTTTTGAGATTTCCAACGAGGCGGTGGGTAGCCAAAATGACCAGTCCCTTGTGGCGGGTATTAGCGAAAGCAATCATCCGGTAGGCGGCTGTGGGATTGGCGGTTTCTTTGGAGTAAATCAGAGCTGTTTCATAACGATGATGGCCGTCGGCTATAATGCAGCTTTTATCGAGCATCATTTTTGCAATTATGTCGATGTCTTCTTTAGCGGTTATTGCAAACAGGCGATGTCGGACATTTTGTTCATCAAGGAAGTCTATAAGCGGTTTTTGGCCGGCGGCGTTTTCGATAATTTTGTCTGCGATTTTTTGTTCATCTTCATAGAGCATAAGGGGCAGGCCGAAATCGGCGGCGGTTGCTCTTTTGAGATTGAGCCTGTCGATTTTGGGCTCATCGAGGGTTTGTTCGTGAGGTCTGACTACCGGGCCGAATTCTTCGAGTTTGGCCAAAGCAATGAAGCTCGAACGCTGGAATTGAGCGCCGGCGAGCCGGAAATCCTGGACGTAGGCATAGATAGCTTCAATGGGGTCCTGTTTCAGGACGCCTTTTTTTATCCAAGAGTTAAGGTAGTCGGCGGCCCTTGTGTATTGATTGTTGTCGACGTTATCGGAAGGAGCTGTTTTCCCTTTGATTATGCGCACGATATTATATTCACTTTTTTCATAGAGCATCTGCTGCTGAGAGGGGCTTATAACATCATAAGGAGGGGAAATACAGCTACCCACATTGCCGACTACTCCCGCATCAAACCGGAATGCTTTGAACGGCTTAAGTTTCATCATCACCGCCTTCAAACCCTTATATTGTTTCAATTGGTATTGAACTCTAAATTTATTTATTTTAATATTGCCAAAAGTTACAAAGTGAGAATAATACCACAGAAAAATCGAGCTGTCAAATGTGATAAGGATGATAAGGACTTAGAAAAATGAGGACAAGAAATCAGGCGTGTTTTGTTGTAACGGTAGTAATGGTTGTGTTGATTGGTGAGGTTTGTTTTGCTTCTGATGACGGGGATTTTCAGTACTGGAACGTAACAAACATATCTTTTGATATGAATAACGCTTGGAAGTTTACATTTGAGGAAGAATTGCGGTTCGGGGAAAGCGGCAAGCGCCTTTACTATCAGCATTATGAGCCGGGGTTTACATACAGCGGCCTGGCGAAATGGATAGATTTGGGGTTTAACTACAGGCAGGTGATCGAAAGAGACAACAAAGGTAAATGGAAGCTGGAAGACCAGCCGAACCTGAATGTTACGCTGAAGGGTAAATTGTTCGGTCTTGATGTAAGCGACAGGTCAAGAATCGAATATCGGATACTGGAGGACAGAAAAGACGTTTGGCGGTACAGAAACAAGTTTACGGTGAAATTGCCGTTTGAGCTTACGGAGCTTAAATTACAACCTTACGTGGCGGACGAGATATTTGTTCCTCTTGATGACGTCGATATCAACACTAACAGGTTGTATGCGGGGATTCCCTTTAAGCTGACAAAAAATATAGGATGCGACCTTTATTACCTTTGGCAATCGACCAGGTCCACCAGCGGCGGCTGGACTGATGTAGATGTGGTTGGGACGTCGTTGAAATTCAGCTTTTAGTTTTTGTTTTTTTCTTCTCTGTCAGGTATTGGTTTATAGCAGCGGCTGCGATTCGGCCCTGGCCCATAGCGAGGATAACGGTAGCGGCGCCAAGGACGATGTCTCCGCCGGCATAAACACCTTCCATTGAAGTTTTGCAGTTTTCGTCAACAATGATATTTCCCCATTTGTTGAACTGAAGACCCGGTGTGGTCTGGCGAATCAGGGGATTTGCGAGGTTGCCGATAGCGATTATTACGGTATCGACCTCGATTTGAAATTCCGAGCCTTCAATGGGAACAGGTCTTCGTCGGCCGGATTCATCAGGTTCGCCGAGCTGGTATTTGAGGCATTCGATAGCAATTACGCGGCTATTCTGGTCGGCGATTATCCGTTTCGGACTTTGCAGTAAGTGAAACTCGACGCCTTCTTCCTTTGCGTGATGGACTTCTTCAATTCGTGCAGGCATTTCTTTTTCACTTCTGCGATAGACCAGATAGACTTTTTCGGCGCCGAGCCGGATGGCGGTTCTGGCTGAGTCCATAGCGACGTTTCCGCCGCCGATGACAGCGACTTTCTTTGCAAGCGCTATCGGCGTATCGGCGCCTTTGCCGAATTTGTAGGCCTTCATAAGATTTGCGCGGGTGAGGTATTCGTTGGCGCTATATACTCCGATAAGGGACTCGCCTTCAATACCCATAAATTGCGGCAGGCCTGCGCCGACTCCGATATAGACTGCATCGAAGCCGTCCTCTTTCATAAGCTGTTCGATGGTTCTTGTTCTGCCGACGATAAAGTTGCAGACGATTTTGACGCCCATTTTGGCAAGGCCGTCAATTTCCTTTTGAACGATGGCTTTCGGGAGTCTGAATTCGGGGATTCCGTAGACCATAACGCCGCCGGGTTTGTGAAAGGCCTCGAATATGGTAACATCGTGACCAGCCCTTCTGGTATCAGTAGCGGCAACGATACCGCCGGGGCCTGAGCCGATTATGGCGACTTTCATTCCCGTATCGGGCGCGACGGATGGAACAGCGTCCTGGTTTTGGTCAAGGTCGGCAACAAATCTTTCGAGTCGGCCGATTGAAACGGCTTTAGTTGGGTCTTTGAATTTTAAGCCGACGGTGCAGGTTTGCTGACACTGGACCTCCTGGGGACATACTCTGCCACAGACAGCAGGCAAAAGTGAGTTCTCCTTGATGATGGCAAGGGCTTTTTTGAAATCGCCATCGGCAATGGCAGCTACAAAATCCTTTATTTTTATGCGGACGGGACAGCCCTCAATGCAGGGAGCGTTTTTGCACTGGAGGCATCGCATTGCTTCCAGCCGGGCGTGTGTTTCAGTATAGCCGGTCGCTACTTCGCTGACGTTGGTTCTTCTTTTGACGGCGTCCTGGGCGGGCATATCCTGCGGAGGGATTTCATACCTGTCTTTGGGCTTAAGCCCCCCCGCTTTCTGCTTTTCCAAAAGCTGCTGCAATAACTCTTGTCTTTCTCTCTCGGTCATCATTATTCGTTGCTCGTCCCTCGTCCTATCCAGACCTATTTTACACCTATGCTCTTTATATATTTCGTGGGCTTTTTGTTCGGCGTTTTTATAGGCGTTTAGTCTTTTTATCATCAGGTCGAAATTGACCTTGTGGCCGTCGAACTCCGGGCCGTCAACACATACAAATTTTGGCTGGCCGTCAAATTCAATTCTGCAGCCGCCGCACATACCAGTGCCGTCAACCATAATAGTGTTGAGCGAGACCTGCGTGGGAATGTCGAACTGCTTTGTAACCTCGCAGCAGAACTTCATCATTATAGCTGGGCCGATTGCAATGACCTGATTTGGTTTTGGCTGACGCCGGCAAATCTCTTTCAGCGGCTCGGTTACCAAAGCTTTTCGGCCATACGAACCGTCATCGGTTGTGATTATCAGCTCGTCACTTAAAGCGGCAAATTCATCTTCGAGGATAAGGAGAGTTTTTGTTCTTGCGCCGAGGATGGTAATGATTTTATTTCCGGCTTTTTTTAGGGCTTTTGCAATAGGCAACAAGGGGGCGTTGCCGATTCCGCCGCCGACGCAGACGACGGTGCCGAAGTTTTTAATATGTGTCGGCCTGCCCAGCGGCCCGACGACGTTAGCTATATGGTCGCCTGTTTGCATATCGGCCAATTCCGCGGTGGTTTTGCCGACGCGCTGCCAAATCAGATGGATAGTGCCCTTCCGGGGGTCGGCATCGGCGATTGTCAGGGGGATTCGCTCGCTGTATTCGCTGTTTATAGCGATAATGACGAATTGGCCCGGCTTTGCCGCGCGGGCGATAAGGGGCGCTTCGACGTCGGCGGTGAAGACGTCTTCGCTAAGCTGTTCTTTCGAGACAATTTTATGCGGCACTTTTAAATTCTTTCAGCTCAAAAATGCGAAAACCTTGATTATCCGCAAAAAAGAGATGTTTGTCAAGATACGCATTCTAAGTACTGAATACATCAAAACTTGGGCCGAACTGCCGCAGGTAGTAAAGAGAATAAGCCCGCTTGAAAACAAACAGTGGTAACAATATGACGGTGCTAATATAGGGTATAAACAGCAACAAGCTTACACAGCAAAAGCAGCATCCTATACAAAAGCCGAGGAAAATTATCGTCCCTATCGCTATTGATATGACAATTTGAAAGAGGATGTACAATGCAAAGCGGGCTTTATTAACAGACAGGATTGTCAGGAATTCCTGCCAGCCGGCTATGCAGCTTGCCGTTCGCAGAAACATAATCGGGGCGACAAAATCAAGCGTAAATTTCTTCACCAGAAACAACGCTATCGAGAGAACGAATATAATCAAGCCACAGAGTATAATCGCGGGGATGGAAACAGCATACGGAACAATTTTGGTTACCATCGTAATAATGAGCAGGACAACACCGAGGACAGGCACAGCTACTATGGCAAGGCCGATTATGCCCAGCACAACTCGGAACAGAAAGAGACTGTTGCCGTGCCTTCTAAATTTGTGCCAGGGGACTTTGACTTCCGACTTATTTCCTGCAACGCAGTGGAGAAACATAAAGTTGCCCCGGCTGTTAAGCCAGGCAATGAGAAGACCAATTCCTATTATTACGACCACCACAATTGCAGCTAAAGGTATAATCCAGCACAGGTTATTCAAAATGTATTCCTTCGCTGCGTTAATACCTTCTTGTTGTTCGTGCGATCCGTGAGGTGCGTTCCAATTGCCGCCCCCGCCACCGCCACCACTTCCCAGGTATGCCAGCCAGGCGCAGAAGCCGACGGTGAACCATTTGCCCAAATCGAATGGTTTGAAAAGCAAGGTCTTCACTCTTTCGATAGCGGGGCTGATGGGGTCGATTACGCTTATATAAGGCGGCTGTTCCGGCGACATATCGCATCTCCAAAATAAATCGGCTGACAGGTTATCAACTGGGGGTATTAGTCTGCTTCTGTTTCAGCAAGCGCAGCTCTTTGCGAATCGGCCAGTCGGCAAAAGCAAGGTAAAAGGCCATAATTACATTCACGATTGGTATAAGCATCAGCAGGCCGAGTGCCCAGCTATAGCCGGCGTTCGAGAAAATCTTGCAGCAAATCAATAGCTTCACCGCGACAATAACCAGAACAATAAAAGCTATAAGAAAGGCGAAGAGGATTGCAAATACGGGTCCCACTTGCGGACAGTGCTGAGCCCAAACATCAGAGTTCATATTTTCTCCTTTCAGTTGAGAAAAAATTAAATTATGAGGCACTATTTTGGATGCCAAGAGCGCAGTATAGCAAGCAGCTGTTTATTTGCAAGAGAAATAACTTTTCAAGATTATTTCGTCCCGATAAGTCAGGAACTGCGACGACAACAAGATCTGGGCGGTTAAGGATATTGTGTGTCGAGGCAGTGCGGCAGTTTTTCGAGCGGGCAGCCGGGACATCTGGCGGTGGGTCTGCAAAATTCTTTGCCCAGCCGGACAAGGAGTGCGTGGAACTCATTGAAAAGCTGAGAATCCTGCGGCAGATTTGATTGGAATAATTCTCGCAGCTGTTCGTAATCGGCTTCGGCAGAGATTAATCCGTGACGAACGGCCACTCGTGCGGTGTAGGCATCCACAACGAAGATGGGTCTGCCGAAGGCATAAAGCAGAATTGAATCGGCGGTCTCGCGGCCAATGCCTTTTACGGCCAAAAGTTCGGCCCTTAAACGGTCGGTATCAAGGTTTTCAAGATTTTCCAGTCGGCCATCGTAGTTGCGGAAGAGCCAGCTTAAGAAACTTTTGAGCCGTTTTGCTTTTATATTGTAATAACCAGCCGGTCGGATAAGCTCAGCGAGCTGCGAAACGCTGAGATGATAGAGTTTTTCCGGGGTCAGCAGGTTAGCGGATTTCAGGTTTGCTATTGCTTTCTCGACATTGGCCCAGTTTGTGTTCTGGGTCAGTATAGCTCCTGTGATTATCTCAAAGGCCGTTTCGCCCGGCCACCAGCTCTGAGGGCCAAAGCGGTCGAAGAGCAGTTGATAAACTTCGGTCAGTTGCTCACTTATCATTTGCGATAGTAAAGCTATTGTAATTTCGATTCACTTAAAGTAGACTCTGCAACATTTAAATCCTGTGGTCAAGTAATTTTTGGTATTCGGCGGCAAAATGAAAGAGAATAAATACAGATACAGCGTCAGTCAACTGTTTAACTTTGTGCAAGGGTCCTATTTTGAGCGGACGAGCCGGCCGATTTACGCTATAGTTTTTCTGCTGCCGTTTATTGTTTTCTACGAGCTCGGGACGCTTTTTATCAGCACCGATTTGCTGGGACGCTACTGGCAGGGCCGGGTAGTGGCATTCTCGTGGCTGCAAGACTTTCTCACATACTTAGGATTGGGCAGCAAGTTCGGCTGGGCAGCAACCCCTTTGACGGTCGTGGTGATTTTGATGGCACTGCAACTGGCATCTCGCAAAAGGTGGCGTTTTTGGTTTGGCGATATTTTGCCAATGACAGTTGAGTGCATTCTGCTTGCGGTGCCGTTGATTGTTTTGAGTATGTTTTTGAGCGGTTCGGGCCAGCGGCAGGACGATAGCGACCAATTCGCAAATAACGCTATATCAATACAAGCTGGTCCGGCTACGGCACGCTACGCCGTGACGAGTCCGGTTTTGAGATGCTCTTCAGTTGCGAATAATGGTTCGCCTGCGACGGCGGAGGGCGGTGGTGATAGTGGGAAATGGCAAGAGCTGTTAGCTAATGTTGTTACCGGTATAGGAGCGGGAATTTATGAAGAGCTTGTTTTCCGGCTGATTTTGATTATTGCTTTAATGGTGTTGTTTCAGGATATTCTTCAGTCGGGTCATAAGATTTCAATTATACTTTCAGTTTTTATTTCAGCGGCGTTGTTCGGCGCATATCATCATATAGTATATCTGGAAGGTCAATTTGTCCAAAGCAGCCCATTTAACTGGGCGGAGTTTGGTTTTCGAACAATCGCAGGTATTTATTTTGCTGTTCTTTTTGCGATTCGCGGTTTCGGAATTACTGCGGGGGCCCATGCCTTTTATGATATTATTGCAGTTTTTATGAATGCCTTTTTCCCACAGCCTTGAAAAATCAGCAGGTGGTTTGTAGTTTCTTAATTTTTTTCAAAAAACCTTGCCGTCATTACTCTTTTGGTCTGCGGAACTTGCAAAATCATCGTCCTATAAGCGTGAGAACAAGCCATATCAATACTGATATTGCACTTGAATAGATGCGGTGTTTTTTGTATAATAACATCATAGTTAGCAGGTTGCGTTTAGTGATTGGAATTTTTATACTATGGAATTGCCGCAAATCAATATAGCAGTTGAAGAATTGACCTTCAGCCTTTTTCAAAGGCCGTTACATCCGGAGCTTTTCCAAATTTACGCCAAGCGGCAGCTAAGAACCGGCAAATACGAGGCAGATATCTGGATTACAGGCTGCACCCACGTTGTCAGCGTGTATGCCGGGGATGTGTGCCTGAGCGAGGTTATAAGCGCGCCGGGGCAGATGCTTCCCCGTCGAGGATTGATAGAGCGTTTTCAATTTCACGGCCCGCGCTCTCATAAATGCACTTTGAGCCGAGGGGTAAGCTATATGACCGATTTTCAGGTCGAGAAGATGAGCCCCAATTTGTATCGGCAAAGTCATATTGACCTTGAGGGGTTTGCTCGGAGTCGGGGCGTGTTTGTCAAATTTCCGGGGCTGGAAATCGGGGGCCTTCAGCCGTTCTGCTACATTGACTTTGAGGCCAGGCAAACCGAATTACACATTCACACGTTCGCAGCTTATCCTGACCAGGTAACAATGATTAAAACGCAGTCTCTCTTCGAGTTTCAGTAAGACTACTGCTTGACTTTCTGCTTCAAGATGTCCCACTTTTCGTGAATTTCCTCAGCCATTCTGCTGTTGGGAAAATCGCGGGTGATTTCCATACCCGCCTCAAGGGCCTTCGCCCATTGTTTTTCGGATACGGCCAGAGAGAATTGGACGCCGAGGTTGTGCAGCTTGTTTCTGAAAACGTCCTTTGCGGCCTCCTGCAAAGCTAATCCTTCATTGGGAGTGAGGTAGAGGTCCAGCTCCCTTAGAATCTCCAGGCCTCGGTCGGTGGCCTGACGTTTTACGGCATCATCCCAGGCGTTGAGCAGTATTTTTTTTCGCTCCTCCTTCTTATCGAGCAATTTCTGCCGCATTGCTTTTGCTTTTTCGGATTTGGGGAAGTCCCTGATTAATCTTTCAATCTGTGCACTTGCTTTGGCCCACATAGAGTTTTCGAACAGCTTTTCGATATGCGCTATGACCTGATTTTCCCTTTCGGCGTCGGTTGCATCGCGGTAATTGTTTGCCTGGGTTCGTAGCAGTTCAGCCAAACTCGTGTATTCTACATGGCGGGCAATCTCATCAATTATTTCATAAGTAGCATCGAAATCCTGCTGCTGGAGCTTATCAAAAACGGCCTCTCGCAGAGACTGCATGTCTGCATCGCGGAATGCAATTGCTTTTGCCGCTTCGCTTAGGCGGGTGTTTTGGCTGATTTGCGTCAAAACAGAGCGGTTCTTTTCCAGTGTCTCAGTTACTTTATCGAGCTTTGCACCACTTTCCGAAAGTGAGTCGAGAATTTTAAATGTTTTTGAAAGTATCAATATAACTGTGGCCAAAAGCGCCAAAGCAGCGAGGAGCCATACGAGCTGCGGCATCTGGCCTTTTCCGGGTGTCTGGAAGACGTTGGTAAAAACTGCGAGCAGGACCACAGCTATTAATACGATGCAGATAATGACGAATTGCCACTTAAACCGCCATAAGGGTCTATCTTTTCCCAAGCCCATGAGAGCAGCCCTTTTCAAAAAGGATTTTGCGCAACCAATCCGGCTGCGGCTCGGCCTTCGCCGAGACGAATCTCCAGATATTATCGCCATTTTAACAGAGAAACTGCAACTAAAAAAGCTGATTAGACCCGCCAAAAACCAGTGTGGCGCCGTAAATCAACAGCGATGTTGACAATAATCAACGCTCGTGCTTAGCAGCGCTTCGCAGAGTGGCACCAGTGTAACTATCTCCCTTAAGGGATGCCTTACGGCATTTTGTTCGTTATAGATAGTGGGAAAATGCAGGCGGAGCTGCGATGTCGATTTTTCGCCACACAGAGTTTTAATCCGTATAAGGGTTGTATCCCAATACATCGGGATAATGCTTAAAGGTGTTACTTCAAGCTGCTTTGAATCCGCCTTTAGGCGGATTTTATAGGGTTGAGCAGTGAGATTGGACGGCTGGCTTATTTGGGTGCATACTGGTATGAATTTTGCACTTAGGTTCTTATAGACAGGCGGCTTCGGAGACTGTGTAATGGCGAGGCCATGCCATAGGCAGAGGATGATTCAAAGGAAAATGCTTTTAGGGGGAGAACAACGTGATGGACGAAGCACAATTGCAAGACAAGCTTAAAGAGCTGGTCAAAGAATTCGGGGGAGCGGCTGAACTACAATATGCAAAGTTGGATATCCCCCCAACAGTGGGCGGTGAAAACCTGAAGAAGCTGGAAAAAAGCGTCAACAATCTGCAAGAATCGCTGGACTATTTGCGGATATGCATTAAATATCAGATGCTCGACCTGGAAGCCACTCGCCGGGAAAATGAGTACCTGAGAAAAATACTTGGGGAAAACGGCGGCCAAGGGCCGGCGTAGAACTCCTCTGACGCACAGTCAAGATTCAGAAGGCATCAAAACGCACACCAAATACCAAGGGTTGATAAATTCGCAGGGGGCGAATAAATGGGGTTTTTAGACAAGCAAAGGAAAAGTCCACCGCTATTTTTGTCGATAAAACTGGCGCTGCTCGTCAAGGCGGAGGCCTTGCCGTAGCTCTGGAAGGAAAACAATAGTCCAATAAATGAACATCGGTTTGGTTTGAGGCATATAAAAGTATAGACGCTCCGCGGCCTTAAGGGAGATTTGGCGTTCTGATGGTTTGACAGGTGGATTATGGTATAGTATAATTGGTAATTGGTAATTGGTGATTGGTGATTGGTGATTGGTGATTGGTAATTGGTAATTGCCAGTTTTTGAGGTAAATAAAGATGTTTGAGCGATTTACAGACCGTGCACGGAAGGTTATGGCGCTGGCGAACCAGGAAGCACAGCGGTTTAACCACGATGTTATAGGGACAGAACATATCCTGCTGGGGCTGGTAAAAGAAGGCAGCGGAGTGGGCGCTACCGTCCTGAAAAACTTTGATGTGGATATAAAGAAACTGCGGCTGGAGGTGGAAAAACACGTCAAAAGCGGGCCGGATATGGTTACGATGGGAAAACTTCCACAGTCTCCGAGAGCCAAGAAGGTTATTGAGTATGCGATTGAAGAGGCCAGGGCTCTTAACCATAATTATGTTGGAACAGAACATATCTTGTTGGGGCTGCTGCGAGAAAGCGAAGGGATTGCTGCTCAGGTGCTTATCAGTCTCGGGTTGAAACTTGAGGATGTGCGTCAGGAGATATTAAATTTGCTTGGGGCCGGTGTAGATGGTGCTGCTGCCTCGGAAATAAAACTCGGGCCGGTTATGGGCCGTAAGCCAAAGAGTAAAACCCCGGCCCTCGATAGCTTCGGCAGAGACCTGACCGAGTTAGCTGCCAACGGTGAACTCGACCCCGTCATCGGTAGAAAAGATGAAATAGAACGCTTAATCCAAATCCTCTGCAGAAGAACAAAAAACAATCCCGTTCTCCTGGGAGAAGCCGGCGTAGGAAAGACCGCTATCGTCGAGGGTTTGTCCCAGCAAATCGTCAATAAACAGGTTCCTGAAATTCTCAAAGACAAACGTATCGTAGTCCTCGACCTGGCGATGATGGTCGCAGGCACCAAATATCGAGGCCAATTCGAAGAGCGAATTAAGGCCGTCATTAACGAGGTCATCAGGGCCAAGAATGTCGTTGTGTTTATCGATGAGCTGCACACTCTCGTGGGGGCAGGCGGAGCTGAGGGAGCTATCGATGCCTCTAATGTGCTAAAGCCGGCATTGGCTCGCGGCGAAGTCCAATGTATCGGGGCTACCACATTAGATGAGTTCAGAAAGCATATCGAGAAGGACGGGGCACTGGAAAGAAGATTCCAGACGATAATCGTTGAGCCGCCATCGAAAGATGAGACGCTCGATATTCTGCGCGGACTGCAGGATAGATATGAGGCACACCATAGAGTGAAATTCAGCGATGAGGCACTGTATCAGGCGGTTGAGCTATCGAGCAGATACATAAGCGGCAGGTGTCTGCCCGATAAGGCAATAGATGTGGTCGATGAGGCAGGGGCACGAGTGCGACTGAAAAATATGACTGTGCCCCCGGATTTGACGGAAATAGAAGAAAAGATTGAGAAGCTGCAGAGAGAAAAAGATGAGGCGGTTAGAAGCGCTGACTATGAACGGGCAGCGGCATTGAGGGATGAGGCACAACAGCTTCTCAGCGAGAAGACTCAACTGCATAAAAAATGGTACGAAGAGAATAAAGAGACTACCGGTGTGGTGGACACCGAGATTATCGCAGAGGTCGTCAGTAAGATGACGGGTGTTCCGCTGACGAGGTTAGAAAAGAAAGAAACCCAGCGACTTTTGGAACTCGAAGCCGAACTGCATAAGCGGGTCGTTTCGCAGGACGAAGCCATTAACGCTATTGCTAAAGCTGTAAGACGTGCCAGAAGCGGAATAAAAGACCCGAACCGCCCGATGGGCAGCTTTATATTCCTCGGACCAAGCGGTGTCGGGAAAACCCTGCTTGCCAAATCGCTGGCGGAGTTTATGTTCGGTGATGAGAATTCGCTCGTTCAGATTGATATGAGCGAATTTATGGAAAAGCATAATGTAAGCAGATTGGTCGGTGCGCCGCCGGGATATGTCGGATACGAAGAAGGCGGACAATTGACCGAAAGAATCAGACGAAGGCCTTACGCTGTGCTGCTGCTGGATGAAATTGAAAAGGCACACGCCGATGTCTATAATATACTGCTGCAAATTATGGATGAGGGCAGGTTGACCGACAGTTTCGGACGGCACGTTGACTTTAAGAACATCGTGCTGATTATGACCAGTAACATCGGCGCAGACCTGATTAAAAATAGCTCCGGATTCGGGTTTGGAAAGAAAACCCCTGAAGCCAACTACGAGAAGATGAAAGAGATGCTACATAAAGAGGTTGAGCGGCATTTTAGGCCTGAGTTCCTGAACCGACTCGATGATGTGATAGTGCTAAAGGCACTGACGAGAGAGAACCTGCAGATTGTCGTTGAATACGAGCTTGTGAAGGTGTTCAAGCGGCTGATCGAGCACGGCTTAAAACTGGAACTCACCGAGCAGGCAAAGGAATTTCTTATTGACAAAGGTTACAATCCGGAATTTGGTGCAAGGCCGCTGCGAAGGGCGATTGAGCACTACATAGAGGACCCGCTCTCGGAGAGTTTGCTGCAAGGACGATTCAAGGGTGAGAAGGTGATAAAGATTGACGTGCAGGACGAAGAGCACTTGAAGTTTGAGGGCTTGAAGGTAAAGGAAGATGAGGAAAGCAAACAGCCGGTTCCATCAAGGCTCGGCCCTGCCGAGACTGACGCACCATCACAATAGAAGGGACTGGGGCTGACTTTCCGCCTTTGCGAGAGGGACGAAGCCGCTTCGGCGGAGTTCCTTCGAACTGCGGTTTACAACAAGAAAGACATCTACGGACTAAAAACAAGATTAGAAGGCGGCGGTGAAGTTTGTTTCAACTTTTTGTGCAGCATTTCAAGTTCTCGAGAGTTCTGCTGTTGGGCTAACAGGGTCTCGAACTCTCGCTTATCCATCCACTCTACGCGACCATCGAGACGAAGGACAATATATTTCTTGCCGAATAGCCATGAACTATGATATTTTTCAGTATAGGCCAAAATTTCGTCGGGTGTTGATTCAAAATCAATCCATTGAGCCCTATAAATCACTTCGCCAAGCCGAACGTGCCCTTCCAATTCTTCTTTGATTCTATCGATATAGGATTCAGGAGGGACAGAGCCATGTTTTTCTCGGTACTGTAGGACTATTTGGCCGAGATGCTCCATTGCCCGCATTGCCTCTGAACGGTTGACCCGGTTTTTGAGGTTAATCATTGCCGCAACTGCAATAACTGTAATAACTATTACAGTTGTGGTATCTCTTAATATGGCTTTTTGTTGTCTGTTCATATCTGGTATTGCGTTGTTTGCATTTTACCTCTTGGTTGAGATGCGGTTGACGATTAACGCTTCACGATTTTATTTTAACTTTGCCGTTTTGGACGAGTAATTTATCTTCTGCGAACAGTTTTATGGCTTGCGGATATGCGATGCATTCCTGCTCAAAGACTCTCGCAGCAAGGGTTTCGGGGCTGTCGTCATTTTTGACCGGGCAGCTCCGCTGGAGGATTATTGGTCCTTTATCATATTCATTCGTGCAGAAATGCACGGTGCAGCCGCTTATTTTGCAACCGGCTGCGAGAACAGCCTCGTGGACGTGATGTCCCCACATACCTTCTCCGCCGAAGCTCGGCAGCAGAGCCGGGTGTATGTTCATCACGCGGTTTTCGTATCGAGGGGGTATTTTCCAGAGGCAGAGCCAGCCGCCTTGGACGACAAGGTCAACGTTTGCGGCAACGAGCTCTTCTTCGATGCGTCTGCTGAATTCATTGATGTCCGGATGGTCTTTTTTGCGGATTATTTTTACGTTTAGCCCGGCGGCTTTTGCTTTTTCGACGCCGGCTGCGGTCGATAGCGAGCTTATTACGACAGCGACTTCAGCATTTAGCTGGCCCTTATTTATATATTCGAGAATATTCATTAATGTTGTGCCGCCGCCGCTAATCAACACGCCGAGTCGAACCGGTTTTTTATTTTGTGCGGCTGGCGTCGGTTTAACCTGGGGACTGTCTTCAACGTCCTGTTCGAGATTTAACGCCTGGTTAACGAGCTCGTCGGCCTGTTTGTTTTTATTCCTGGCGATGTGTTTGACTTTGCAGTCTTCGAATCCGTTGATTAAATTGATGGTTTGCCGGAAAAGCGGTCTGATTTGCTCGCTTTTTACCTTGTATTGGCCATTAATTTGTTTTACGAGCAGCTCGCTGTCACTGAAAACCGTCAGCCGTTTGGCGCCAATCTGCTTTGCGGCTTCGAGAGCCTTTATAATAGCAGTATATTCGGCTACGTTGTTTGTGGTCCGGCCGAGAAATAAGGATTTGGCC
The DNA here is from genome assembly GCA_049508795.1 of Sedimentisphaerales bacterium. Taxonomy (GTDB): domain Bacteria; phylum Planctomycetota; class Phycisphaerae; order Sedimentisphaerales; family Anaerobacaceae; genus CAIYOL01. Next base: position 45,425 of record JBELAN010000001.1, read on the forward strand.
CGTAATTGGTTTCCGTTGGGGTCGGCTAAGATGAAGCCGGCAGCGGCTGGGCCGGGGTTGCCTCTGCTGCCGCCATCTATGTAAATGGTGATTTGCCCTGTTTGCTCCAGCAATGTATTAACTCCTTAAAACTGGCAACGGGAAACTGGTAATTACCAATTACGAGTTACCGATTACCCAATTGCGAATCGCTAAGTACGAGTATTCTCGTGCAGCTTGGGCAGCGGATTATGTCATCCTTAGACAGGAGCAGGTTGACGGACTCAGCGGTGATGCCCATAAAGCAGCCGCCGCAGCTATAGGCCTCTGTTTTGCTCTCCTGTCTCTCAACTATTGCTAACGCTTCACCGTCATAAGTTTCTGCGACGCGATTGAAAACCCGCAGTGGTTCTGCCGGTATGTCTTGAGTTCTGCTGTCCCATTCAACTTGGATTTCTTCGATTTCGGCCTCGTATTTAGTCGCCATCAGCTCAGATTCCTTTCGGGTTTGCTCAAGCTTTTGTTTTTGCTCGTCTATCTGGTTCTGGAGATTTTTACACTCGGCTTCGTCCGCTTCGATGTCCTTTAACAACTCCAGAATTTGGGTTTCGATTTTGGAATTGTCGGCCTTGGTTGTATTAAGCTGGGTGAGGACTGCAGCGTATTCTTTGTTTGTTTTTGCGGCGTTAAGGTGGGCTCTTAACTTGGCTATTTCTTCATCTCTGGTCCGCAGCTCCAATTCGAGGCGGTCGGACTGAACCTTGGTTAGCTGAATCTCTTCTTTTTTGGCTTCGATTGCATTTTGGAGACTTCTGACATGATTTTCCGCAATGATTACGTTTCTTCTACATCTTGCAAGTTTTGCCTTTGCTGCCCGCAGTTGGTTTTCAACGCTTTGAAGTTTTATAAGGGCATTCAATACAGGTCCCATTCTCGTTTCTCGTCTCTCGATGCTCGATTCTCGACCCCGCTTCGCCGACAAAGCGAGGCGAGTTTCTCTCTTTACGAGTATCCAGTATCGAGCATCCAGTATCGAGTATTATGTTTTAATCCGCAATAAAAATTTTTCTCTTTTTTTCTTTTTCTCGCACCAGTGGTTCGACTTTGCTCACCATCCTGAGCGAAGTCGAGGGATTGCCCCATAGCAATTCAACTACCCGGTATCCGCCTTCGCCAAGGCTTCGGCGGGACAAGAGTTCATGTAAGAAACGTTCGAAAACGTTCGAAAATATTCGAAAACTTACAAAAACTATACAGAAATACTCGAAAACTATATAGAAACGTTTGAAAATATTCGACAATTTTAACCACAGATTTCACGGATTTCACTGATTTTTTTCACCACAAAAAGTACAAAAAACACAAAGGACGATTAACCGCGGATGACGCGGATTAACGCAGAATTTTTTATCGCGGAGAACGCTGAGAGCACAGAGTTTTTAGATACGGATTAACACGGCTACGAAAAGACGCGGAAGGCAGAAGACAGATGACAGAAGACGGATGGCGGTAGAGAGTGGATTCCTGCCTTCGCAGGAATGACAAGGTGAGTCACCGTTCCGGCGACCGCTAAACGGTGCAGATTCTGTCGAATTGGCAGAGCAGTAGGTTTTGGCAATGAGGGGGAGGGATTTGGCACGATATTTGCAGTTATTAAGAGACAAGATATGGTTTTGAATCTGTCAAAATTCGATGAAGTAAATGTACTAGCCAGCGGGGCAGGTTGGGGCTGGCCGGATGCGCTGCGCTATATATTTCAGCCAAGAGGTATAAATTTGCTGATGGCGGAAAGCGCGGGCGAACTCGTCAATATTATCGAGCGGAGACGAATTCATACAATGATTGTGGATATAGACTGCGAAGCCGGCGGATTGGTAACGATAAAAATTATTCGAACGGATTACCCGCTGCTGCCGTGCATACTGCTGTCGAGCGAGCCGGGTGAGGCAGTGCTCAGCGAGGCGCTGGGGCTGGATGTTTTCAGCGTTATTGACAAGCCGGTTAATATGAGTATTCTACGGGAACAGTTGAACAGGTTATTCACAAAGAAATATAATAATGACATTTTCGCGGAATAAGTGTATAGTGTAGCCCCCCGTTTAAAGTGTGCGGGGGTGAGATTTAAGGATTCCCGCCTTCGCTTGCGCTACGGCGGGTAAATTTGAAAGGAGTAAGATAACAATGAAGATTCGGCCATTAGCAGATAAGGTGCTTGTAGAGCGTTTAGAGGCGGAGAACAAAACGGCGGGCGGAATAGTTCTGCCGGACACCGCCAAAGAAAAACCACAAAAAGGGAAAGTCGTAAGCGTCGGCGAAGGGAAAGTGCTCGATGACGGGACGCTACGGAAGCCGGAGGTGAAAAAGGGTGATATGGTGCTTTTTACAAGCTACGCCGGGACAGAGGTAAAGATAGGCGACAAAGAGTATCTGATTATGAATGAGTCGGATATTATGGCGGTAATTGAAAAATAAAGAAGATAGATTCCTGCTCCCGCAGGAATGACAATCAGTGATAAAAAGTTAAGAAGGAGAAAGAAAGGTATGGCAGCTAAAAAGATAGCTTACGGCACCGAGGCACGCTCTGCAATCCAGGCAGGTGTGAAGAAACTCGCGAAGGCGGTGAAGATAACGTTGGGGCCTTGCGGAAGAAACGTGGTTTTGGAAAAATCGTTTGGCTCCCCTACCGTTACCAAAGACGGAGTGACGGTGGCGAAAGAGATAGAGCTGGAAGATGCCTACGAGAACCTCGGAGCACAAATGGTAAAGGAAGTGGCTTCGAAGACATCGACGGTAGCAGGCGACGGGACAACAACAGCAACAATTCTGGCAGAGAGCATCTTCAATGAGGGGCTGAAGAACATCACGGCGGGGGCAAACCCGATGCAGGTGAAACACGGCATTGAAAAAGCCGTCGAGAAGATAATAGAAGAACTGCAAAAAATGAGCATACAGGTTGAGTCGAACAAACAAATCGAGCAGGTAGCAACCTGCTCGGCGAACCAGGACACCGAGATTGGCAAAAAGATGGCAGAAGCGATGGGCAAGGTCGGTAAAGACGGCGTTATTACCGTCGAAGAGGGCCAATCGTTAGAGACAACGGTGGAGCTGGTTGAGGGGATGCAGTTCGATAAAGGATACCTAAGCCCACACTTTATCAATAAATTAGAGAATATGACCGTTGTGCTGGATAAGCCATATATACTGATTCATGAAAAGAAAATAAGCTCGATAAAATCGCTTGTCCCACTGCTTGAGAAGGTAGCCAAACAGGGCAGAGCACTGTTGATTATAGCTGAGGACATCGAGGGCGAGGCGCTGGCGACGCTGGTTGTCAATAAACTTCGCGGCGTGCTGCAGGCAGCAGCCGTGAAGGCACCAAGTTTTGGCGACAGGCGAAAAGCGATGCTAAGCGATATTGCCATCCTGACCGGCGGAGAGGCGATTTTTGAGGATTTAGGGCTGCAATTAGAAAATATCGAGCTGACGCAACTCGGCAGAGCGAAGCAAGTTACCATCGACAAAGACACCACGACCATCATTGAAGGGGCAGGCAGCTCTGCGGAGATAAAGGGGAGAATCGAGCAGCTTAAAACCGAGATTGAAAAGTCCACCAGCGATTACGATATCGAAAAACTGCAGGAGAGATTGGCGAAACTGGCAGGCGGGGTCGCACAAATCAATGTTGGGGCGGCAACCGAAGCGGAAATGAAGGAAAAAAAGGCCCGCGTAGAAGATGCGCTGCATGCCTGCAGAGCAGCAGTAGAGGAAGGTATCCTGCCGGGCGGCGGGGTGGCGATGCTGCGAACTCTACCTGCATTAGATAAAATCAAGACCAGCGGCGATGAGAAAATCGGCGTTGATATTGTTCGCAGAGCGGTGATAGCGCCGATTAAGCAAATCGCTGAGAACGCGGGGCTGGACGGCTCGATTGTCGCCCAGAAGGTTATGGAAAACAAGGACAGAAACTTCGGCTATGACGCATTGCGCAAGGAATACGGCGATATGATTGAGTTCGGCGTGATTGTGCCGACAAAGGTCGAGAGAGCAGCGCTGCAAAATGGTGCGTCAATTGCTTCGCTGTTATTGACGACCGATGCAATAGTGAGCGAGATTCCTGAGAAGAAAGAAACGCCAGCGATGCCTCCGGGCGGCGGGATGTATTAAAAAGAAACAGACTCAGAGCGGGCTCCGCACAGGAGCCCGTTTTTCTTTAATAAAGGAAAGGCAATGTTCCGCTTTTATACAAATGCGATTTCTCAAGCATCAAGGAGTATCGCAACATGGATTTTTACAATAGGGTTGCTGCTGGTCGGCTTTGGGGTCTTAATTCTGGCGCTGCCGGAACTTTTTGCGATGCTTGCGGCGGCGGTATTTTTTATTGTAGGAATCGGCTGCGTGGCTACCGCCATCAAAATCTTTTTAGCTCAAAGACAGCTAAACAAAAACAATTCCGACGACTCAACGGGCTACAGAGAAAACGTCCAAATCCACATCGAAGACGATTACGACGCATAAGAATTAGAATTCTTCGTTCTGGTCTGCATTACGCCTGAGGCGTATAAACTTGGCGTCAGCGGATTTTTAACGTGGCGAGGGCGATGGCGGCGAAGGCGGCGGCCAAGAGCCAAAATCGCACGACCACCTGCGGCTCGGACCATCCAATCAGGTGGAAATGATGGTGGATGGGGGCACATCTGAAGAGCCGTTTTCCGCCAGTGTATTTGAAATAACCAATCTGAAGAGCCACACTAAACAATTCGAGCACAAATACGCCGCCAATAATTAAAAGGAGAATTTCATTTCTCGTTACGAGGGCACCGTATCCCATTGCTGCGCCCAGCGGGAGCGAACCAACATCGCCCATAAAGGTCTGGGCGGGATGGCAGTTGAACCACAGGAAGCCGAGGACTGCACCCAGGATAGCCGAATAAAAGATGCTCAACTCGCCGGCCTGAGGGATGGCAGGAAGGAGGAGATAACTGGACCAGGTGACGGGGTTTGCTCGCGTCATCGTTTCGGAAGCGACATAACAAAGCAGCGTCAGGACGAGACTGACCATTCCGACGCAGCCGGCAGCCAGACCATCCATACCATCGGTCAGATTGACGGCGTTGCTGGTGGCAGATATGTAAAAAATCGCTATCAGGACAAACATCCAGTTGGCCAGCGGCAGGCCGTGTTTATAGAACGGCAACCAGAACAGTTTGCCGTCGGCGATATGTGCAAAGTCTCTGAACAAAAAGGATGCAATCAGCACGGCGAAGCCGAACTGGAAGAGGAGCTTTTCCCAGGGTTTCAGGCCGTCTCTGCTTCGGTGTTGGATGTCGGCGGTGAGTTTGAGCCAGTCATCGACTCCGCCGAGGGCACCAAACATTATCACTAAAATGATTGCCTTTTGAACAAAAGGGTTGTTCAGCTTTGCCCAGAGCAGTGTTGTCACTAAACTGGCAAGGATGATAATCAAGCCGCCCATTGTGGGCGTGTTGGCTTTTTCCTTGGTCAATTCGTTGAGGGCGGCGTGATGAAACTCCGGGCGGTCGCCGATTTTTTTGCGCATCAGGAAGCGAATAACAGCAGGGCCGAGCAAAATTGCGATAAGAAGACTGGTCAAGACGGCTGCTACGGAGCGAAACATTACGTCTTGATAGGCATAAAAGCCCAACTTGTGAGTAAAGACGTCACGGAAATGCCATAACAAATGGTATATCATATCGTGTCTCGATACTCGATACTCGATACTCGCTTTACCGTCCGCTATGGCCGGACTCAAGCAGCATCCAGCATCGAGCTACGCAAAAAGTTCTTTTAGTTTTTCGACGGTCAATTCCAGTTTGTCGATTCTGGAGCCTTTGACTAATACTATATCGTAATCTTTTATGAATTTTTTGAGATTATTGCAAGCCGAAAGGGCATCTGTGAAAGATTTTGTCTGCAAATCGTATTTTGCGGCCTCTTTGGCAGAATCTGCGACGATTTTTGCAGATTTGCCGACGGTCAGCAAGAGCCGGACTTTGGCCTGAGCGACAGCAACTCCCATCTCGGCGTGCAAGGATTGCGTATATTGACCCAGCTCAGCCATATCGCCACAGATAAAAACCGCCCTGCGTTTTTCTGCCGTAAGGCATCCTGCGGATTTCGAGGTGAGATTGGCCAATATATCGAGTGCATTTTTCATCGAGGCGGGGTTTGCATTATAACAATCATTTAATACCGTCAGCGTTCCGATTTGCAACAATTCAGCCCGCATAGGAACAGCCGATAAAGTCTTTACTGCCTGTGCAAAATCATCGATAGTTATGCCAAATTGGCTGCAAACCGCCCAGGCGGCCAGTGCATTTTCGATATTACCGGGGCCGGCCAGCGGTAAATAGACATCTGCTCCATCAATGGTGAATCGACTATTGGCTCCGTCAAAGGAGATGTTTCGGGCCTGGAAGTCAGATGTATCTGATTTGCTGAAAGTTCTCATTTGATAATTGGTAATTGGTAATTGGTAATTATTTAATCCTTTAACCAAATCGGCGTTGATTATCAAAATGCCATCAGCAGGGAGGCCTTGTGAAATGGACATCTTTTCCTTTGCGATAGCCTGAACGTCGCCGAAGCCCTCTAAATGAGCTGGGTGAACGTTAGTTACAACTGCGATGTCCGGCTGGGCGATGTTGGCGAGATATGCGATTTCGCCGGGGTGGTTTGTGCCCAGCTCAGTGATGACAATCTGGTGGCCGGGGTCGGCACCGAGCAGAGACAGCGGCAGGCCGATTTGATTGTTAAAATTCTTCGGCGATTGATATACACGGTAATGCCGACTTAAAACGTGATAAGCGATTTGCCGAACGGTGGTCTTGCCGACCGAGCCGGTTATTGCAACGACCTTGAAGGCGCACTGTCGGCGGTATTGGCGGGCAAAATCGCCGAGGGCTTTTATGGTATCACTTACCCTCAATAGACAATTGCCGCGCTCCGTCGCCATAGCTTTGGAGCGTCGGCGACCGGAATCAATATCCCTGCTGACGACGGCGCAGGAAGCGCCTTTGGCGAAAACATCAGATATGTAGTTGTGGCCGTCGAAATTTTCGCCGGGTATGGCAAAAAAGCAGTCGCCGGTTTTTGTAGTTCGCGAGTCGATGCTTACGCCGGTGAAGAAACGTTGCTCGTCGCTCGTCGCTCGTGACTCGTGGCTCGCTTTTATTATTTTGGCCAGGTCTTTGATTGAGAAGTTTTTCATTTTCTTTTTGCCAGGCACTTTTGAGCGATTGTATTGTCGCTGAAGGGGAATTTTTGAGTGCCGATGATTTGATAGTTTTCGTGTCCTTTGCCTGCGATGAGAACAATATCGTTTTTTCCGGCGGTTTTTACAGCAATCGCAATGGCTTTTTTCCTGTCCTGTTCAACAGTAATTTTCGGCGAGGTGGGATTTTCAAAGCCGGCGATAATTTCATTTATTATACCCATCGGTTTTTCGGTTCGAGGATTATCGCTGGTTACGATGACAAAGTCGGCTAATTGTTCAGCGACCTTGGCCATCCGAGGGCGTTTGGTTCGGTCCCTGTCACCGCCACAGCCGAAAACGACCCTCAATTTGCCCTTGCACAGGGGTTTCAGTGTTGAGAGGACGTTTTTCAAGGCGTCGTCGGTGTGGGCGTAATCGATAAGAACGTGGCCCGTGGCTCGTGGCTCGTCGCTCGCATAATCGACATTTTCCAAGCGGCCCGGCACACCCTGCAAAGCTGAAAGGCCGGCTGCTATCGTCTCCAAATCGAAGCCGGCGGCGAGGCATAATCCTGCCGCCGCAAGGTGGTTGCTGACATTATGCAGCCCCAGCAGCGGTGTTTTGACGAGGGATGATGGACGAGGGACGAGGGACGAGGGAGGAGAGACGAAGGACGACTGGTTAGCAATCTCCAGCGTAAAAACTGTTCCGTTCATATCCATCGATTGGATGTGGGCGGTGATATCGGCCGGCTCGTCGATGGCATACCATAGAATTTTTGCTCTGGTCTTTTCAGCAATTTGTTTTGCTTGTGGCGATTGCTTATTTAAGACCGCTACGGCGTGAGGTGAAAGAGCGGTAAAAAGTTTTGTTTTAGCTGCCAGATATTCATCCTTGGTTTTGTGGTAATCGAGATGGTCGCCGGTAAGGTTGGTAAATGCGGCGGCCTTAAAATCGATGGCAGCCAGTCGATTTTGAGCAAGTGCGTGGCTGCTGGCTTCGATGACCATATATTTTGAGCCGGCCTTTAGCATTTGCGATTGTCTGGCGGCGATGGTCAGGCAATCAGGAGTCGTCAGGGGCGCCTCGAAGCTTTCTGCGCCTGTATCATAAACGATTGTGCCGATAAGGCCGCACTTTTGGCCGGTGCTTTGTATGCAAGAGCGAACAAGAAAAGCGATGGTGGTTTTTCCATTAGTTCCGGTAACGGCGAGATTGGTCAGTTGCGAAGCTGGATTGCCCCTGCTCGCCTGCGCCAGAATCGCTGCTGCTTTTGAAGAATCATCAACAAAAATAATCTCGATGCTCGATGCTCGATGCTCGATGCTCGTTCTATCTTTTTGACAAACGATGTACTTCACACCGTTAGCGATGGCCTGGTCAATAAAGTCGTGGCCGTCATATACTTCACCTTCGATGGCTACAAAAATGTCACCGGCTTTGACCAATCGCGAATCGACGCAAATACCAGGCGCTTTGCCTGAAGAAACGAGTTTTATTAGTTCGTCAAAAATCATAACGTTATGTCGCAAGGGATTAACACATATTTTAGCCGACGCGGGAAAAATTGCGATGAAAATTCAAAGCTTTGTGTTTATAATCGGCAGGAGCGTTTTTTTGAAAATCGAGAAGAACGAAAGGGGTTGAATTATGAAAATTCGGTGTATTTTTGCTGTTTGCTTAGTTTTAGCAGCTGCCAGCGTGAGCAATGCTAAGTCGGAGGAAACCGAGTATTATGCTGTGTTTATGGAGGGTAAGAAAATCGGTCATGCGATACGAAGCCGTGTCGCGGCTGATGGGAAAGTAACCACCACCGAAAAAGTAAGTCTGCAAATAAGTCGAGCTAATACTCCGATGAGCATGAATACAACAGAAACCAACATCGAGACAACCGACGGCAAACCGCTGGGTTTCGAGTCTGTGCAGGATTTGGGTGCGATGGCGATGAATGTTTCCGGGACAGTAGCCGAACAGGGGACAGTGAATATGACGGTCAATTCGATGGGAAAAGAGCAAAAGATGACGTTTGAATGGCCGAGCGGCGCAGTGATGGCAGAGGGCTTGCGCCTGCTGCAGCAAAAACATGGCCTTAAAGAAGGTTTGGAGTATAACGCCAGTCTATTCAGTCCAGCGAACTTACAAGCTATTGAAACCGAAATACACATTGGGCCGAAACGAAATATTGACTTGCTGGGCCGTGTCGTAGCTTTGACGGAGGTTGGAACTATCTTTAAGTTACCAGGGGCCGGTGAGATTGTCAGCACCAGTTACGTTGACGAAGACCTTCGTGTTCAAAAGAGCGTTTCGCCTATGATGGGGATGCAAATTGAGATGGTTGCCTGCGCCAAGGAGTTTGCACTTGGCGAGAATGATGTGCTGGAACTGGTTGATAAGATGTTTTTAGCCAGCCCGGAGCCGTTAAATAATATTGGGTCGGCTGAATCGGTTATCTATCACCTTAAACCGAGCGGTCAAGCAACCACGCTGACGATACCATCTACCGACAATCAAAGCGTGGAACAACTGAAGGAAGGCGGGGTAATCGTAACCGTCAGGCCTGTTGCTGCGCCGGCGGGTGCGAGGTTTCCTTATAAAGGCATGGACAGTAGCGTCTTGGAGGCGATGAAGCCCACAAGATTTTTGCAGAGCGACTACAATGATATAATCGAGCTTGCCAAACGTGCGGTGGGCGACACCAAAGATGCGGCAGAGGCCGTCAAGAAGATTGAAGCGTTTGTGTCTAAATACATCGAGAACAGGAGTTTGTCAGTTGGTTATGCATCAGCGGCAGAAGTTGCAGCCAGCAAAGTCGGTGACTGCACCGAGTTTGCCGTGTTAACGGCGTCGATGTGTCGTGCAGTGGGGATACCGGCGAGGATAGTCTCAGGCCTTGTTTATACGGAGGACTTTGCCGGTCGAAAAAATGTGTTCGGCGGTCACGCGTGGGTGGAGGCATACGTGGGCGACAAGTGGATTGGGCTTGATGCAACGATGGCACCGAAAGGTTTTGACGCAGGTCATATCGCCCTTGCTGTAGGCAACGGCGAGCCAGCAGACTTTTTCAATTTGGCAGCTACTCTGGGCCAGTTTAAAATCGACAAAATAATAATCAACACGGGAAAGACGCAAGGGTCAAAACCTTAAGGTTGTGTTTGAATCCTGCAGATTACCCCAGCTGGATGTCGGCGAGGACAAACTCGACGTTGCAGTTGCCGTTATAGGTATTGAGCTGCGGCTGGTAAGCAACATCGAAGAACTCGTACTCAAGTAATTTTTTTTCTAATTTTCCCATACCGAAACCGATGCAGCGGATGGCATTTGTATTGTCTGTTATCGCAAGCTGCAAGTGGTTACCCTTTGCGCCGCAGATTCTCGGCGGAGAGGCGAGACGGACGCCTTTCGTTGCGAAGATGGGTCTGGGATTGCCCTGCCCGAAGGGGCTGAGCATCTGGAGCTCGGCGACGGTTTCTTTTCTAAATTCGCTCAGGGGTGCCATTGTGTCGATGTGGAGTTTTGCGACACAGTCATTTTTGCCAAGATGCTGTTTTGCGTAGGCCTCGAAATCGGCTGCAAACCGGTCTATTTTTTTGGTTTCGATGGTTATTCCTGCAGCCATTTTGTGGCCGCCAAAATTAACTAAATGCTGCGAGCAGGCCCTGATTGCGCTGAGCAAACAGAAGCCGTCTATTGAGCGTGCGGAACCCTGGGCGATGCTGTCTCCGGCACCTCCTATGTTAATCATAATTGTCGGACGATGATAAATGTCAACTATTCTGGAGGCCACTATGCCTATTACGCCGGTGTGCCAGGTTTGGTCTGCGAGGACAAAACTTACCTGGTTGGGGTGGTCAAGGCCTTTCTCGACTATTTTTTCACAGGCCTGCTCAAATATCTTTCGCTCGCATTGGCGGCGCCGGTCGTTTTGCTCTTTGAGATATTGTGCTATTTCCGCCGAGCGAATTGGATTGTCGCTTGTCAAAAGGTCCACAGCCAGTTGCGCATGTCCCATTCTGCCGGCAGCATTGAGCATTGGAGCAAGGAGAAAACCGATGCGAAAACTATCAAGCCCTTGTCCTGTCAGGCCAGCCGATTCGATGAGGGCCTGGAGGCCGGCGAGTTTGCACTGCGAGAGGGATTTGAGTCCATAGCTTGTCAGGATTCTATTTTCACCACGCAGGTCCACGATATCAGCGATGGTGCCCATAGCCGCCAGGGAAGTTGCATTAAGCATAAATTCGCGTAGTTTCGGCTCGAGTTTTCCCCCGCTGCTTCTATTTTGTGAAGCGGTGAATTCGTTAGCTATTGCCCAAGCCAGCTTGAAGGCGACCATTGAGCCGGAAGAGTCCTGGTTGGGGTAAGATTCGTCCATCGCAGGGTGGACAACGGCGAGGGCTTCTGGTAACTGGGGGTCAGGTGGATGATGGTCGGTTATTATCAGGTCGAGGCCTAATTGCGCAGCGAGCTGCGCCGATTTAACTGCGGTGATGCCACAATCAACGGTGATTAAAAGTTTGGCGCCGGCCTGCGCCAGAGACTGGACGGCTTCTTCGTTCAGGCCGTAACCTTCGTCGATACGGTGCGGGATGTAGTAATGGACATCGGCACCGAGCAGAGTCAGGATCTGCCAGAGAATTGCCGCTCCGGTAATTCCGTCCACATCATAGTCGCCGTAAATGGTGATTTTTTCCCTGGCTTTGACGGCCTTTTTTATTCGGCTGACGGCTGGTTTGACGCCCGGCATCAGCTCCGGGCTGATAAGCTCGTTCAGTTTCGGCCTCAGAAAAACGGCAGCGGTGTGGGCGTCGGTTATTCCGCGATTGATTAAGACCTGTGCCAGGAGGGGAGAAACTTTCAGTGATTTGGCCAATTCGCCGGCATCAGGGTGCGGCGGCTGGATTACCCATTGTTTTTTTTGGGTTCCCAGACGTTTATTGCTTTTGAGGGGGGTTGTCATTTGCGGTGTTTTGCAAATGTTACCGCCATCTGTTTGCATCCGTGCGTAAGGTCGCATTTAGAGTCCGTCTTATTTTTTTGGTTTATTATACTGCCAAACATCTTTATAGCAAAAAAACTGCCAAGTGCAATAATTGTTTTTCAGGTTCTCATATACAGGCCGCCATTTATGGCGATATATTCGCCGGTTAGTTTTAGTTGTTTTTACTTTGTTTCCGGTTCTGGTGGTGGGGCATTTAAGGCGTTGACGATGGCGGTTTCAAATCCTGAGCTCATCGGGTGGCCCTGCCATACGATTTGACCGCTGCGATCTACGATAAAAGCTGCCGGGATGCCTCTGACAGAATATTTTTCAGATAGGCCGTTATCCATTCCAACATAATAATTTATGCCCTTATCCTTAACCATTTTTTTCACTGGCTCTGAAGAGCCATCTACAGAAACAGCTATGAAGGGAACTGACTTATCCTTATATTTATCCGCCAACCTGACCATATGCGGAATCGACCGCACACAGGGCGGACACCAGGTTGCCCAAAACTCAAGGACATAGACCCGGCCGCTGAGGTCCGGCGGCGGAGATGTAATCCATTCATTTATCTGGATTGGCGGGGCGATACTGCCGATGAAACCGGAGCTATTTTTGAAAAAATGAGCGGCAACCGCTGCGAAAACCACTACGGCTACAACCATAGCTAAAAACGACAAGAAGGGATTTTTATTGGCTTTTTTGGTTTCCATTAGCTACCTCGCTTTCGCCTTGTATTTGGTCGAGCTGCATTCCGAAGCGGTCGAGTTTTTTGTGGCCATCGTCATATTTGGTGTATGCGTTTCGAATATGTGTGCCGAGGACGTCCCAGTTCGAAAGGAAATCGGCGAAAGAGGCATTCAGCCGTTTTAAGTTCTGGCGTATTTCCGCTGCCTGTTTTTCTATTTGCAGGCCGTGCAGGCCCATCACCACCGTCATCAAATACGCATATAGAAGATTCGGCGATACAGGGATTACCTTTTTATCAAGCGAATACTGCAAAATATCCTGCGTTTCGCCTGCGTATTTGACAATCGTTTCGTAATAGATGTTTTCAGCAGGTATATACATCAAAGCAAAATCCAGCGTGCCTTCGGCAGGTCTGATGTAATCGGATGCAATTTTGTCGATATGAGCGGATACGTCTTTGAGGAATTGTTTGCGAAGTCTTGTTTTCTCGCTGTCGGTTTCCGCTTTTATTACTTTTTCAAAGCTCGGCAGTGGGAATTTGGCATCAACAGGAACCAGGAAATCCGGCAATTGAACAGCAGCATCGACCGTTTTGCCGTCTTTGAAGGCATATTGGAGTTTGTAACTATCTTTCGGCATGACTTGAGCCAGCAGATTTTCGAGCGACCACTCGCCCATCTGTCCTCGCAGCTTGGGAGAGCTTAAAATATCCTCAAGCCGCCTGACTTCAGTCCCAATCTGGAGCATCTGCTTGTTAGTGCCCTGCAACTCGCCGATTTGGGTATTTAGCCGGCCAAGGACCTGCTGGCTGGATTGCAAGCTCTGGGTAAGAGTGGTTTGGCCTGCCTGCAGGGACTTTTGCAAGTTTTCTGAAGTTTTATCCTGAGCGGCCCTCAGGGCTTCGAGCTGCTGGGTGAGCAGGCCGATATTGGCGGTATGGGCAGCGGTTTCTTTTCTGCCAGCGAAGTTGGCGCTGATAAGCCAGACTAAAAGGCCCAAGACAAGTATAATCAAGACGATAACTACCGTGAATAGAATTGATTCCATCCTTTTGTCCTCAAAAAACTGTTTCAATTATAAGAATTATTAAACCATTCGTCAAAGTAGTTGCCATTTGTCGGCCCAGTTTTTATGATAAATTGCTGATTTTTATGACCAATCATCTGGTAATCTTAAAAAAGCCGTATTTAGATGCGATTTTAGCCGGTCAAAAACGCATCGAATCCCGTTTTACCAAGGCAAAACCTTATGCTTTTGGACGTGTTCTGCCTGGTGACAAGTTATTCCTGAAGGAAAGCAGCGGGCCGGTCTGCGCTGTAGCGGCGGCAAAAGCGGTCAAAAATTTCGAGGACCTGACACCAAAGCAAATAATCGAAATAAAGGAGCAATATAACCACTATATCATCGGCAGCGATGAATACTGGCGAAGCAAAAGCGACTGCAGGTTTGGCTTTTTGGTCTGGCTGGAGGATATAAAACCAATCGAGCCGCTGCGAATTAATAAAAAAGACTGGCGGGCGTGGGTTGTGTTAACAGAGAAAGAAAACTTCGATATTTTGAAAACAGGCGCTGCAAAAAAAACGCAATAAGGAGGATTTGTCTGATTTTTGCAGCTACTCCCAATTGCTGGGGTAGTAGATATAGTCAGGCGAAATGTTAAACTTTCTGGACAACTTTTCTACCAGCGCCTCCACCCTCTTTATCTGGGTGTTTGTCGGGCGGATGGTTTCGTCATCAGCTATAACGCAGATGCGGATAGCCTGACTGCTGCCATACCAGGTTTGTCCCGGTATGATAGACCACTGTCTTTGCCATTTTTCGGTTGGTTGTATTTGGCCGTCATCGCCGCCGAGGCCATTACAGATTACAAAGTGATAGTTGATGTCCTCTGAACTGGCCAGACCGCTGAGCGAGGCCAACTGTTCAATGTTTCCGGCTTTGGTGGCGCTATAGTAGATTTCGATGCAGTTCCAACGATGAGGGGATTGGGCAGCTTGAGAAGAAATAGCTTTTTCGATGGGGTCAAGACGGTAATAATTAGAGAGACAAAATGGGCCGGCCGAGGGCGGGTTGTTGCCCAGGACCATTAAAACTATCGCCCCGATGGTCATTGAAATCAGCAGCGCTGCTAATACTTTTGCTACCCTCGGCTGATTTGACATATTTTCGTCCCTGAAAGGTGCTTGGCGTCCTTAAAAAATCTGCGGGCGACTATCCACAGAAAGCACAAACGCCTAATTTATATGATGAACATCGGCATTTGCCAGCAAATTACTCTAAATTTTGCCAAAAATTTTGTAATTTATCTTTACAGATTTCCAAACAAGCTCCCCCTTTTGCGACTTGATGTAAAAAGCGCCTGAACGTCCCTTTTTGTGTGCGGGGCTTCCGTGGTCCGCCGTTAGGCGGAAAAAATAACATATAACGTTGCACTAAAGGATATTATTTGACCGAATTTTTCTTTTCCGGCTCAGAAGCAGGTTTGTTATCAGGCTTCTTTTTTTCCGGCTCAGGAGCAGGTTTAGGACGAGGCGGAGCCGTTATTACCAGGCTGGCGGCTGGAGCATTCGGCTCTTTGCCGGGTGGATAGACAATCTTTGCATCAGCTTTGAGCGACTCAACATACTTCTCGGCAAATTCGGCCTGTTTGGTTTGTGTCAGCATCTTTATTATATCGTCTTTGGCCTGCTCAAACGGTATAACATTGGCATCGTTGTGGTCGGTGACCTTTATTATATGATATCCAAATTGAGTTTCCACGACATCACTGACCTGTCCCGGCTTTAATGCGAAAGCTGCTTTTTCGAACGGCGCCACCCATGTACCTTTTTTATTTGAATTTGGGTCGCTCTTTTCTCCGTAACCTAAATCGCCGCCTTGTTTGGATGAGGGACAGGCTGAATTAGCCCGGGCTAACTCGGCAAAGTCGGCTCCGCCTTTGATTTGTTTAAGCAGGTCCTCGGCTTTCGCCTTGGCTGCTGCTTTTGCCTGGTTTGGGTCGGCGTTGGGGTCCTTGGTATCAGGCGTTATGAGGATATGGCTTGCTCTGACCTGTTCGGGCACTTCGAATTTGCTTTTGTTTTCAGAATAATATTTTTTAGCGTCTTCTTCTTTAATGTCTATTTTGCCGGCCCATTGGGCTTCCATAAGTTTCTGATAGGCCAGCCCTTTCTGGATTCGGTGTTTTACGTCGTCGAAACTTTGGCCGTAGGCCTCTATCAACGCCTTGAAATCTTCCACTGATAACGGCGGTTGCTGCTGCGAGGCTATTTCTTTAATCCGTTTGGTTACTTCTTCGTCAGTAACTGCTATTTTGGCTGCTTTTACTTTTTCGTCCAGCAGTTGTTCAATAATCATTTTTTCCAGGAACTGCTGCCTGAGTTGTTTTTTGTATTGCTCAATAAAGGATGCCGGCATTTGTGCGCCCATCTTCTGGATCTGCGGCTTGAGCTGGGCTTCTATCTGGCTTTCGTTAATATCGATGCCGTTAACGGTAACGGCAACGCTGTCAGCGGCCGGTTCGGCAGGCGCATTCGGTTCATTGGCGACCGCTTTGGCTGGTTTATTCGGTTCAGTTGAAACTGTGTTAGGCCCACTCGTCAGGGCGGAGCCTGCCGTAGCCTGAGAGATACCTAAGGCAGCGGTAAGAAGCATTACAAAAACGAGAGACGAGCGACGAGAGACGTGTGACGAACTTGGAGTTTTCATAAATTTATCCTTTCTCCTATGGAGTCCTTACGGACGTAGATTAACCCGCCATACGTCTGGCGGGTAAAGACATTAAAAATCTTTCTCCTATGGAGTCCTTACGGACTTAGCCAAAGATAAGCATTGTTCCATTAGCAGGTAAATAAGTCAACACTTTTATTCTGCGAGAGTGGGATTTTCACCAGGTCGATAAGTCCTGCTTTGGGCCGTTTTTCTTGAAATGGCTGCCAAAACTATTTAACTTTATTGTTTTTAATGACTTAAATGCCTATTTGACGGAGGTTTGGCCGCCTTTGACGTGATTTGGCAGAAAGGCAACGGAGGTATTCTGCTCCGATTTTGAGCTCAACCGGGCTTGCGAAATAACACATATTCGAACGATGCTAAAATCCAGCTTGATTTTGTTTGAACAGTTTGTTATTATGTGAATATATAATCACATAGTAATAAAAGGAGATAAAATGCCGAACAGAAAAAAACAGTTACTATTCGTAAAACAGACAGAGATTATAAAAGCCATGGCTCATCCGTTACGAATTGCTATTGTGGATTTTCTCAAAGATGGCGAGCAATGCGTCTGCGACATTGCCGAGCACATCGGTTCCGAGCGGTCAAATGTCTCCCGGCATCTGTCGGTAATGCTCAATGCCGGTATTCTCGAATATCGAAAGGAAGGACTCAAGGTCATATACAGCCTTAAGTGTCCCTGCATTCTCGACTTTTTCACCTGTATAACACGTGTATTGAAGCAGCAGGCGAAGGAAAACGAAAGACTGCTAAAGGTTATTTGACAGAGGAGCTGTATGAAACGAGAGTTAAAGATATTTGGTGCGTTGGCGGGGATATTCCTTGTTGCATATTTTCTGCCGTTGGGCAATGTAAAGGTTCAGGCAGCGATACAGGAGGCCTTTAGGTTGTTGCAGTGGTACGCACGCAACCATACGCTGGCGTGCATTGTTCCGGCTTTGTTTATCGCGGGCGGAATTATCACGTTTTTGTCGCAGGAGTCCGTGATGAGGTATTTGGGGCCAAAGGCAAATCCCATACTCGCATACGGCGTGGCATCGGTATCGGGCTGTATCTTAGCCGTGTGTTCGTGCAGCGTTCTGCCTCTGTTTGCGGGTATATATCAATTAGGTGCAGGATTGGGACCAGCGACGGCATTTCTGTATTCGGGGCCTGCAATAAACATTCTTGCGATATTTTTGACGGCGAGGGTGCTTGGTTTTCCGATAGGCGTTGGGCGAGCGGTCGGCTCTGTTCTCTTTGCTGTTATAATTGGCGTGCTGATGGCGGTTATATTCCGAAAAACCGAAAAGGCCAAAAATGAAGCGACGATGCAGGTGCCTCAGCCGGAAAAACCTTCCCGCCCGATAGCAAAAAACGGCCTGTTTCTGGCGACGATGATTTTATTCCTTATCTTTTCCGACTGGTTCAATCCCGGTAATGTTATTGTGAAGGCGACCGACGGCAGGCAATTCAAGGCCGTGGTTATGCACGAGACTAAAGATGCAATCCGTTTTCAGCTTGAGGAGAACACGGATTCGTTCAAATCCGGCGATAAAATAACACTTCCCAAAACAGATATTGCCGATATGCAGGACCAAAAGACCTGGGTCATTACGGTTTATCGCATTCGCTGGTATCTGGCCGGTCTGTGCGGTTTGGCTGTCCTTGTTATGGCCTGGGGATGGTTCGGCAAAGAGGAAATCCGCGAATGGATGTCAAATACGTGGGACTTTACAAAAATGCTTGTGCCATTGCTTTATGGCGGCGTATTTGTTGTAGGTTTTGTCAGCGTGCTTCTCCCAGAAAAACAGGTGGCACAATGGGTTGGTGACAATAGTTTAAGGAGCAACCTTGTTGCCAGTGTAATTGGGGCATTCTGGTATTTTGCGACGCTGACGGAAATCCCCATTACACAGGCGTTAATGGGGCTGGGTATGCACAAAGGGCCGGTGCTGGCGTTATTGCTGGCGGGGCCTGCCTTGTCGCTGCCGAGCATAATAGTCCTCTTCAAGATAATGGGCTATAAAAAAACGATTGTCTTCACCGCCCTTGTCATCATAATGTCAACTATTGTCGGAATGTTCTTCGGTGCATTTTTCTAAAGGAAGCGATTATGAAAAAGATTCAGATACTTGGGACGGGCTGTCCTAAATGCAAGAAGCTGGCAGAAAATGCAGAAATTGCCGCTAAAGAACTCGGAATGGAATATGAGCTTGAAAAGGTTACAAAAATCGGCGACATAATGAAATTCGGAGTGATGATGACACCTGCACTTGCTGTTGACGGAAACGTTAAGGTTGCAGGTAAAGTGGCTTCGGTCGAACAATTAAAAGAAATACTCGAATGATTTGAAGAAGATTGAACAGAAAGAAGGCGCGGGATGAAGAACTTATCGAAAATAATTATCGTTTTACTTCTTGCTGCATCGGTAACGGCGGTTGTCGTACTGAAGAAGAAAGAAAACCAATCCCAGCAGTCCCAGACCGTCGTAAATAATTCTCAAACTGCGGCTATTCAGACTCAGTTGCCGCGGTTAGTCGATTTGGGGGCTGATAAATGTATCCCCTGCAAAATGATGGCTCCGATACTTGAAGAGCTGAGGAAAGATTATGACGGAACTATCAATGTGGAATTTATCGATGTTTGGAAAGCGCCTGAAAGGGCCAAAGAGTACGGAATAACGATTATTCCCACACAGATATTTTTTGATGCTTCCGGCAAGGAACTATTTCGGCATGAAGGTTTTTTTTCCAAGGAGGACATCCTGGCCAAGTGGATGGAGTTTGGCGTTGAACTTGCAAAAATTAAATGATGCAGCAACTTTTTACCAATTTAACTCGCGCAGTTGAAAGCACGCCGGTGATAGCGATAGGCGCATCCTTTATCTGGGGCGTGCTGAGCATAATTCTTAGCCCATGCCATCTGGCGAGTATTCCATTAATTGTGGGATTTATCGATGAGCAGGGAAGAATTTCAACAAAACGGGCCTTTGTCATATCCACTTTATTCGCAGCAGGGATACTTATCACCATTGGAGTTATCGGAGCCATTACGGCGACGGCCGGTCGAATGATGGGTGATGTCGGCAAATACGGCAATTATTTTGTGGCATTGATATTTTTCTTAGTCGGGCTTCACCTGCTCGATGTGATTCCTATACCCTGGTCCGGCGCAGGACAAGTTGGAATGAAGCGCAAGGGTATGCTGGCTGCTTTTATTCTCGGTCTTGTATTTGGGATTGCATTAGGACCCTGCACTTTTGCTTATATGGCGCCGATGCTCGGCGTTACGTTCAAACTGGCGACTACGAATTTACTTTACGGTATCCTGCTGTTGCTGGTTTACGGAATCGGACATTGCTCGGTAATTGTCCTGGCCGGAACGTCAACGGAACTCGTGCAACAGTATATGAACTGGAACGAGCGATCGCGAGGAGCTATTATTTTAAGAAGAGTATGTGGGGTCCTCGTTATTTTCGGAGGACTGTACCTGATTTATACGGCGAAGTAGAAATAAGGAAGTAGAGATGAAAAACGGAACAATGGGTATCGGCGTCGCCTCCGGCTATCTGTATCCGCCAATAGCTGGCTTCTGGAATAAGTTTCAAGTCGGGACGACAAATGTGCCCATCGCAATCGGGCTGATTTTGATGATGTATCCGCCGCTGGCGAAGGTCAAATATGAGGAGCTTGGCAGAGTCTTTCGCAATTATAAGATATTGATTTTGTCGTTGATTCAAAACTGGATAATCGGCCCGGTCCTGATGTTTGTTCTGGCGATAGTGTTTTTAAGGGGCTATCCGGAATATATGGTCGGCTTAATAATCATTGGACTTGCCAGATGTATTGCAATGGTTATTGTATGGAACGAGCTTGCCAGAGGCGATACGGAGTACGCCGCCGGACTTGTGGCGTTTAATTCTATTTTCCAGGTATTGTTCTTTTCCGTTTACGCCTACATTTTCGTAACTGTCCTGCCGCCGGTTTTCGGATTGAGCAGCAGTGTTGTTAACGTGTCTATCTCCCAGATTGCCAAGAGCGTTTTCATCTATTTGGGAATACCGTTCATAGCCGGCATCGTTACAAGGTTCAGCTTAATAAAAATTAAAAGCAGGGACTGGTATCAAGACAAATTTATTCCCAGAATCAGTCCCATTACGTTGATTGCCCTTCTTTTCACAATCGTGGTGATGTTCAGCTTGAAAGGGAATTTTATAGTTTCTTTGCCGGTTGATGTGCTTCGTATTGCCGTGCCATTGCTGATTTATTTTGTGGCGATGTTCTTCATTACCTTTTTCATCAGCGCCAAGGCCGGGGCCAATTATGCCCAGTCAGCCACTTTGTCTTTTACGGCAGCCAGCAACAATTTTGAGCTGGCCATAGCCGTGGCCGTGACGGTCTTTGGCATTAACTCAGGCCAGGCCTTTGCAGCCGTCATAGGGCCGCTCGTAGAGGTCCCCGTGATGCTTATGTTGGTCAAAATCTCCCTGAGGACCCAAAACTGGTTTGTTCCTTACAGGGTCAGGGGTTAGCTATGAAAAAAATACAGATTCTTGGCACGGGTTGTCCCAAGTGCAAAAAATTAGCGGAAAATGCTCAAGCCGCCGCTAATAATTATGTTTCAAGTTAAATAGCTGACAGGGTCCTGCTGGTAAAACTGCTTTAGCTCGTTGTATAACTGGGGGTGAATTGCTTTCAGCTCTTTGGGTTTTTCAAAAAAGAACTCTGTTACGACAGCGAAGAATTCCTCCGGGTTGGTGGCGCCGTATTTATTTAAAAAAGTCGTCTGGCGTTGAGCAGTTGCCTGCCTGAGCTTTTCGTAATCCCTTTGTAACACGCGCGCCCACGCAATATAGCTTGAGCTGCTTTTAAGAACGGCCGTGCTGTCTCTTTTGCCGCCGGAGCTTTCGATTTGATGTGCGAACTCGTGAAATACGACATTACGGCCGTCGTTGATGTCGGCGGTATCGTGTTTCACGTCATCCCACGATAAAACCACCGGCCCCCGATGCCACGATTCCCCAAGAAGAACTTGTGGAACTTCAGCCACTACTCCGCCGGGCAGATGTTCGGCTCGGCGTATTACAAATGCCCGCGGATATACCAGTATTGTAGAAAGGCCCGGATAATAGTCGGTCTTTCGATGCAGAAGTAATATGCACGCCTGTGCAGCTATAGTTACCTTTATTTCATCGGTTATTTTAAGTCCGCGGCAGCCTTCGAACCGCTTCTCGCCGATGAATATAAGTATATGACGCCGCAGCTCGGTTTTGTCCTCGGAAGGTAATCTGTTGTATAATGGCACGTTCTTTTCAATGATTCGCAGCCATTCCTCAGGAAATTGCCGATTGGCAAGCCGGTTTCGTCGCCATTTCTTAAACCAGAACATATATCGCAATTACTTCTCCGGTTTTGTTACCTCGCCGGTCATAGGAACAAATCGGACGGGTAAAACATTTCTTCTGCTGAGATTACCCTTGTCGTCCTTTGTTACCAATACAAGATATTGAAAGCTGCGGCTGGTTTCATAAGGCAGTATCATCCTTCCGCCCGGCTTTAACTGTTCTGTCAGCGGCGGAGGGATGCGCTCGGCTGCCGCTGTGCCGATAATGGCGTCAAAAGGCGCCTTCTCCGGCCAGCCGAAATACCCGTCGCCGGCCCTGACGAATACGTTCGGGTAGCCAAGCTCTTTCAGCTTCTCTGCTGCATTTTTCGCAAGCCCTTCGACAATCTCAATGGTATAGACCTCGGCGGCAATCTCGGCGCATACCGCCGCCTGATAACCGGAGCCGGTGCCGATTTCTAATACCTTCGAATCCGGCTTTAGTTCCAGCGCCTGCGTCATAAACGCCACGATATATGGCTGACTTATGGTCTGGCCGAAACCTATTGGAAGCGGATAATCGCCGTATGCCTGCTTCTGCACGTTCTCAGGGATAAATGCGTGCCTCGGTACAATCCGCATCGCCTTCAAGACATTGGGGTCATTGACGTCTCTCGCCTGAATCTGCTCAGCTACCATTTCTTCCCGCTCTTTTACCAGTTCTGCAAAAGCCGGGTGCGTATGCCCCGGCCGCGATATCCTCTTATCTTCAACGGTTTTTGGTTTGTTCGCATCCGCTGATGTTTGATTTGGTTCAGCAAATACGGTTGTAATAAAGAGAAATACTATCAGTAAAGATACCATTTTGAACAATCTCAGACTCTTTGCGCTCATTTTATTACCTCCCCTTATTTCATAATCCGCATAAGTAACATGCAATTTTGCCTTTTAAATTTTTAACTTTTAACTTTTTTATCATCCCCCAATTCCCCCCAAACTCAAGCCGGAAATTTCCTATTCAACCTCCTTTTATTTTAGAGATTAAATACGTGAGCGGTAGCATCACAAAAAATATAACAAAAATACCCAAGAGCAAAAACAGAAAGGACAGAACAGGAATTTTTATCCACATTGGAATTTCAGCATTAGGGTTAGCGGCACCGAATGGAAGGCCGATTAAATCTTTTATAGTCAATTTCGGAAGTGACAGGCCTTTTCTTCTTTTCCTTTCAAAGACAAATATCTCAATTGGAAACAGAACTATCCAAAACACAAAATACCCACCAACAAAAGCAATCACTACCTTCGACCAGAACGGATGTTTTGTTATTGGTTGCCCATCCTTGAAAAAGAGAAAATTTATAACGGCGCATAATGCTATTCCGAATAAGAGAAACGAATGTATAAATAAGAGAACGAACACATGAGATATACGGTTCTCTTGTGACATATTGCAGTTCCGCACAAGTAACAAGATACACTTTTGCCGCCTCCATTATCTGCTGAATCTTCCCTAAACTCAAGCCGGAAATTTGCCCGTTTACCCTGTTATAGCCCTGCTTTTAGCCGATAAACCAGCTGAACTTTTGCAAAAAAGGCCTTGCAGCCTCTGCAAACCTTCTCTATAATGGCAGTGTCCTTTTGACAAATTAAAAATAATAAATAGAAAATAATAAATAAAAAATAACAAATGCGGGTGTAGCTCAGAGGTAGAGCGTCACGTTGCCAACGTGAATGTCGTGAGTTCAAATCTCATCACCCGCTTTGTAAAAGCGCAAAAGAGCATGTGGCTTGTGCACTTGTGACTTATGCACTAAGATAGTATCGGCGAGTTATCGGCTAAATAGTAGTTTGGCGTTGGTCGCCGATATGTTAAAAAAAGTTGAAATTTGGCTAAGGGCAGTTTCTTCCTGATGCCTTTTTTGTTTATTATCTCAGAACTGCAAAGACAGAATCATTTAGGAGCGCCAGAATGGCTGAAGAACAACAGCAACCTACAGCGTTGAAGAACACAGTAACAATCGAAGATACAGGACCTTGCAAGAAAAAAGTCGTCATAGAAGTTCCGGAAGAGGCGGTAAAAAACGCCACCGACGAGCAGTATGAGACTTTGCGCAGGGAAGCTTTAGTGCCGGGCTTTAGAAAAGGGCGGGCGCCACGCCGGCTTCTGGAAAAAAGGTTCGGCAAAGAAACAACAGAGCAAATCAAGCTAAAATTATTAGCCGAGGCAAGCGATTCGGCCCTTAAGGATAATAAGCTGGATGTCCTTCGCGACCCGGATATTGATTTTGAAAAGGTAGAGCTGCCTGCCGCAGGGCCGCTGAAGTTTGACTTCGAGGTCGAAGTGCGTCCAGAATTTGATTTGCCTGGGCTGGATGGTATCCCGGTAGAAAAGAGAAAACTGGAAGTTACAAATGAGCAAATCGACAGAGAGATTGAGCAATTACAAAAGTGGGCGGGTATATGGACGCCGCGGGATGGCGGAGAGGTTGAGCTTTACGACCAGATAATAGCTGACGTGGTTCTAAAGCCGGAGGGCGTCGAGGAAGAGCAGAAGCTCGACAATATCGAGATATATGTGAGGCAGAGTGGTTTTGTCGGCGCAATCCCGGTAGAGAAGCTCGATGAGCTTCTCGTAGGCGCCAAGTTTGGGGACGTCAGACAAACAAGCGTAGAGGTTCCAAAAACGTATTTCCGGCAGGAGTATCGCGGCAAAAAGGTAGATATTCGAATTACCGTTAAAGAGGCAAAATGGCTCAAACCTGCCGCATTAGATGAAAATTTCTTTAAAAGAGTTGGTGTCGGAGATGAAAACGAGCTGCGGGAGAAACTGCGGAATAGTCTGCAGGCTCGGCTGGAACAGCAGGTGCGAGGCGAGATGGCCGAGCAGATTTACAAATATATGCTCGACAACACCAAATTTGACCTGCCTGTGGATGTAGCTGCGGAACAATCGACTGCGCTGCTGCAAAGACAGTATATCAGTATGCTGCAGAGGGGTTTGACACGTGAGCAAATTGAAGAACAGATGGAACAGTTGCGGGCAGGCAGTGAACAACAAGCCAAAGAGCAGCTCAAAATATTCTTTATAATGGCTAAAGTCGCCGAAAAGTTCAATATTGACGTCAGCGAAGAGGAGATTAACGGTTATATCGCCCAATTAGCTGTTCAGCGAGGCCAGCGGCCCGAAAGGATGAGGGAAGAAATGGCGCGAGACGGCTCGCTGACACAATTCAAATTACAGGTCCGGGAAGATAAGTGCATCGCCAAATTGCTCGAATCGGCAAAGATAACGGAAATTGAGCCCGAAAAGAAAGCCGCCACGACAACCGCTAAAAAAACAGCCAGGAAAGCAACTGCAGAGGAGAAACCCAAAAAAAGAAAACCAAAGGGCAAAAATACCCGATAAGGTATTTGGGTATTGATAACAATGGTATGAAGGAAGTAATAAATGTTTATTGAACGTCCTGAAATAAAGATTTTGAAAGACCTGGAAGCATACAACCAATACGGCCCGGCGGGCCAGTATCAGCGCTACCGCCAGATGAGTCTCGATGATATGCTGCTGGAGAACCGAATCGTTTTTCTGATAGGCGAAATATCTTATGCCAGGGCCGCTGAGGTTATTATGAAGATGCTATACCTTGACAATCTCAAACGCGACAGCGAAATCAGCTTATACATCAATTCCCCGGGCGGCAGTGTTGATGATACGATGGCTATTTATGATACTATACGCTTTGTCGGCTCTCCTGTTGCGACCTATTGTATCGGCAGGGCTCAGTCCGGAGGAGCTGTGGTATTGGCAGCCGGCGCAAAAGGCAAGCGTTTCGCCCTTCCGCACGCTAAAGTTATGCTGCATCAGGTCTGGGGCGGCGTCAGCGGCCAGGCAGCCGATATCAAAATCCAGGCAGAAGAAATTCTAAAAGCCAAAACTATGATAAACGAGATTCTTGCCAAACACACCGGCCAGCCGATTGAGAAAATCGCCGCAGAGACCGAAAGAGACAAATGGATGAGCGCAGATGAGGCTAAGGAGTATGGCCTTATTGACGAAGTGCTCCACGAAGGAGACGAAGAAAAGAAAACCAAAAGTAAAAAATAAAAACGCAATGCGAGATACGAGATATGACAATTAATCAAAATTTAGTGCCGATAGTAATTGAAAAAAGCGGGCGAGCCGAACGCGCCTATGATATTTATTCGAGACTGCTCAAAGATAGAATAGTCTTTCTGGGAGGAATGATTGATGACGACGCAGCCAATTTGATTGTCGCCCAGATGCTGTTTCTGAGTAACGAAGACAGTAAAACCGATATCCATTTTTATATCAATTCAGCAGGCGGCTCAATCACAGCGGGGTTTGCGATATATGATACGATGCAGTTTCTGCGCTGTGATGTCTCAACTTATTGCATCGGACAAGCGGCAAGTATGGCGGCAGTGCTGCTGACAGGCGGCAAAGCCGGCAAACGATTCGTTTTGGCTAACAGCAGAGTGCTTTTGCATCAGCCGTTAATCGCAGGGGTATTGGAGGGGCCGGCTACCGATTTGGACATCGAAGCGAAAGAGATACTGCGACTGCGCAATCGGCTTTATAATATACTGGCCCAACATACAGGCCAAAGTCCGGAAAAAGTAGAAAAGGATTGCGACCGAAATCTCTGGCTGGAGGCAAAGGAAGCCATCAGCTACGGATTGGTCGATAGAATACTGCAGAAAGCGCCCGAAATCGTCAAGGATAAGGAGCAGTAATGTATAAGTGCACAAGTCGTCCATCGTCCGTCCGCCTCGGTGCAGCCTTTTGGCAAAGCCGGGTCGTTCGTCTTCCGTCTTCTGCCTTCTGTCTTCTGTTTTCTGTCTTCTGCCTTTTCGCCGCTGGCTGTGAGAACGGCGGCAACAAATCAACGATGGCGAAGGAAATCAGCACTCTGAAAGAGGAAAAAGCGGAGCTGAAAAGCCAAATCGAGCAATCCAAATCAGAGGCTGAACAATTGAAAAATCAGGTTCAGGTTCTCTCCAATTTGCCGCCTGAGGTTCGGCTTGAAGACCTCTACGACCTGCAAAAAATCAAAATTACCAGATACACCAATCTTTATGATAAAGACAAAGACGGCAAAAAAGAAACGCTGCTCGTTTATATACAACCAATCGACGAACAGGGCGATATAATAAAGGCGACCGGCGCTGTGGATGTCGAGCTTTGGGACTTGAACAAAGAGGCCGGCCAGGCACAACTCGGCCAGTGGCATGTCCCGCCGGCGGAGCTGAAAAAGCTCTGGTTTGCCACACTGATGACCATTAATTACCGATTGACTTTTGACGTAGCCGACAAAATCACCGGCGACGAGAAGGAACTGGTAGTCAAAGTAACTTTCACCGATTACCCGAGTGGGAAAGTATTTAAAGAGCAAAAGATAATCCGGCCACGTTAAAAGTGCAACTTCTAAAGGTGGCAAGTGGATTTTGGGGGGAAACCCGCCGGAGGCGGATAAATCCGCCGTCGCCAAGGCTATGGCGGACAAGATTGGGTTTGTTTGGGTTTGTTTGGGTTTGTTTTGACCAAGTGTCCAATTTCATTTTTTCGTTGTAATTCATTGTTACACTTGCGGTTATAAACATTTGACTTTTTTGAAAATTGGGTTCGTTTGGCATAATTGATTCATTTTTGATTGATTTTTTCGCTGTAAATAGACAGTCTCCGTGTCCGTTGCTTAAGCCACAGAGAAAACCCTTCGACTACGCTCAGGGCAGGCAGAGAAGTAAATTATAAACAGTATTAATTGTTTATTGGTAACCGCTCATTGGTTATTTCCCTAATCTATAGAGACTTTCTCTCTACAATTGGATGAACATGCGCGATTGATGCGAAAATTATGCCTGTTCAGGATGCAGGGTTTTGGCTAAGTCGTTGCCGTGAAAGGGGTAAAAAATTTCTGCGATTTTGTCGTCTTTGGTGTGCGGGATACACGGTTTTGATTGAAAATTTGCCACGAAGACACAAATTTTTTTAGACACGGATTTACACGGGATTGACACTGTATTTTTTAGATTTTCTTAACATTGCCGCACCGAGGCGAACACGTCGCCCGTGACCAGTGGCTCGTGACTCGCAGAACACCGCACCAAAGCCGACCAGCAAAACCACAGTAAAACTGTAAAGAACTGTTGAAAAAAGCGTAGCTTTGCAAAACTACGCTTTTCTGTTTTTCAATTTTATTAACACTTATTTATTTGGTTTATTTGGTTCGTTTGGTTTGTTTGGTTCGTTTGGTTTGTTTGGTTCGTTTGGTTTATTTGGTTCTGGTTTGGTTGGTTTATTTGGTTCTGGTTTGGTTGGTTTGGTTGGTTGGTCACTACCTGAGTAATGGCTATCATGAGAAGCATGCGAGGCGTGCGAAGCATGCGAGGCGTGCGAAGCATGAGAAGCATGTCCCAAGTCGACAACTGCTGTAGCAGAAGCATGTTGAAGAATCAATGGGGCGTTTTGGGTAATTTGACTTATACTCTTACTCTGGTTTTTATTGGTTGCAGCAGTAAGCTTGCTCTTGGTGGACAATAACACTACAAATGCTACAATCGAAACTAGCCAGCCTAAACATTTTTTGAACTTCATATTTTTATCCTCGTAAATGATTCAGGTACTAACACTTTAAGATTTAAATGCATAATTATCAACAAAAAGATGTGTTTTTTGAATGTTTCTATAAGTATCATATATTAAAAGCCTTATGAAAGAGGATGAATGTGTTTACTATGTAATTCTGCAGAAGATTCAAAAAAACCACCACAAAGTTCCTTTTTTTGACATTGTTCACATTCTGGCAAATAGATATTTTTCCATGTTGAAATAGATTTTGTCGAATATGGCCAAAGCGATTTAGGCAGTACACACAACTGATGATTATAAACAGAAACTTTCATTTGTCGCAAAGATAAAAATTCAACAGCTTTCTGTAAGTAATCTTGGTATTCATACGGGTCTACCCAAACTTGTTCTAAATTCTTTTTTGCCGATTCCCTTGTCTCCATGCCCATAAAGGCTATATGGATTACAAATGGGAAATTCCGATAAATGAATTCCGCCCATTTAGGAAGTCTATGATAATTTAACGCTGTAATTACAATTCTGATTTCTATTCTGTGTTTGAACAAAGCGAGATTTTGAATACCCTTTAAAGTTTTATAGAACCCATTTGCTTGCATGATGTAGTTATGCTCTGTATCTGTATCAGCATACAAAGGAATGCCAATTTGTATATTGGGATGCTCAATCAAGGTAAAATTTTTGGCAAATTCAAAGTCTGCGAATCTGATTCCATTTGATAGAACTTGAAGAGCAGTGTTTGGCAAATTCTGTTTGCATGCCTTCACAATTTTGAACAGGTTATTTCCAAGCAAGGTAGGTTCTCCGCCGGTGATTCCCAATGTCTTGGTCTGCGGGTCAATTAATTTAATTAATGTTAAAACTTCTTCTGTATAATCAGTTTTATTATCGGTCGTATATTGGGGACATATTAAACAAGAACAATTGCACTGCTCTGTTACGAAAAGTGCATTATGAGGTGATTCTTTTTCATATAGAACATCTATTCCCCCGTCGGGATTCAAGCGCACCACATCTCCAGCTTTTAGTTCGTTAAGCCTTGAAACTCCATAGTAGATTGTTTTCCCGCTCGATTTTAGGTTCGGGTCAATATCTTTAATGTCTGTCAAAATTGCTTTATGCCGTAATGATTTTCTATTTGGAGAATTTGTCGCTATTATGGAATTAGGGTCAGAAAAAAACCTGGGCGGGTTTAAGACAATCCTTCCTAATACCCGTCCTCTTGTGTTAATGGGACACCCTAACAAGCTTCGCAATTTGGTAGCTCCTGCAATGGTTTTCTATTTATCCACGACCAAAAAATTCTGTTTAAATTCTTATCTTCGCTTTGAAGCAATTCAAAAAGATACAACAATATACCTTTGCATTTTTTGCATGTTTGGCTTAAACTTGCATAGCATAGAATGTCACCATATTCAGCATAATTTCTAACTGGGTCTGCCCCACAATAAGGTCGAAATGCACAATGACAGCAAATTGGTAAGCATTCTATACATGAGTTTGCTATTAAATCCTTAAGTTTGCTACCAGCAAAAATTTCTTTATGAGAATTTGAATTCACATTTCCAATCAGAAATTTTGGGTCCCCCATTGCCGCAAGCATTCTGCCTTCGTCTGAAACGTATACATTGCCATTATAATCGTACACCGCCCCTTCAATTCCCGTACCCGCAGGAGACTGAAGGTCCACAAACCCTGTTGAAAAAGGGGTTAGTATTCTCTTCAAGAGAAGAGATGAGAAGGATTCAATAAGGTACGTGCCTCTTAAATTAAGTTCAATTATGTAATTAAGCGTGTCCTTATATTTTTTAACGAATTCATCCATGTTATAGCTCATAGTGTCACTCTCTCTTTTTGCCCCACCGTAAGGATTCAAGCTCCTAATAAAAATATACTGAAATCCCATTCGCACGTATTCATCAACAATTTCTTTCATTTGGTCAAGACTATATCGAGTAGTCGTCATAAGTGCAGAAACACTACCGGGACCTAAAATTCCCCTTGCCAGTTTAATATTTGATATGAGCCTGTCATAACTGAGTTCATTGCTCTGTAAGGGGCGGTTTTTGTTGTGCAATTCGCAAGGGCCGTCGAGAGATGTTGAAATTGAAATATTATGCCTTTTGAGAAACTTTAGAATTTCATGCGTGACTAAAGTAAGATTTGTACAAATTACGAAGGTTAAATGTTTTCCGTGAATTTTATTAAGCTTTTCAGCGTACTTAACGATATATTTGACAATTCTGAAATTCAATAAAGGTTCTCCGCCCTGAAACTCAATTTTAATAGCAGGAGAAGGTGATGAAAAAATCATTTTAACTGTATTTTCAACGGTTCGCTTGTCCATGTCGAAACCGATTGCATCAGGGTTTTTTTTAGAAACCTGACAATATATACAATTAGAATTGCATCTTAATGTCGGGACGACCATATGCAACGATGTAAAATTATAAAGAAATGCCTTCTTGGTTCGGTACTTTATCGCCAACATATCAATTACGGGGGCAATAGCCGTATCGGTTAGAATATGTTTAGCTTTTAAATCGAAAAAGGTGGAAGACCGATGGTCCAAGGTGTGATTAATAAGCTTCTGAAAATCTTCCTCTGCTAAAAAAACGTGCTCGCCGACCTCGTTAACCACCAAACGCTTATTATTGTTCAGTCGCATGAACTCAAAGGGAAATAATTGATAAGGTTTAGTGGCATTCATATTTTTATTTCATTTCGTATATTTTCGACAGGCTGAAAAGCTTGTTTGACAATCAAATCTCTGATATTTCCGTAACTTTTTTCAATGTTTAATCTGACTTGTTGGTCTAATAACTCATTGCAAAATTCGAGAGCAATATCATCAGGTGTTAGATTTTTATCTTTTGGGTGCAATGAAACGCTGACGCATTTTTCTGATGACGGGTTTATATCAACGTAACATCTATCAATAAATTTATGAGCAGCCATTAGTATAGCTTCTTTCTGATATAGCTCCGTAGAGACTTTGAAAATAAGAACGCCGTTTTTAAACTGCTTAGAAATATTGTCCATCTTTGTCCCTCAATATTCGGTGTCCATAATCTGGGCTTTCCACATGGTTTATTGCATCGTCATTTAATGGTTGTTAAGGAACTGCACACTATCTTCCGCATTTTCTCACTCCTCTGCTTTTGCCAAGTTGAAAAAGGTGATATGATTATAGGTTTTATAAACTGGCAAATCAAGGGAAAATGGTCAGCGATAGCTGTAAAGCTTAAAAAATGTTTTTTTCTATTGATTAATACGTGCCTCAGAATTACTGTATATAAGTTATTTTGCGGGACAGAGAATATGAAAACTAACAAAGCTATTACAGCTTTTGCTTTTCTGATGTTTTTGCTTACACCAAGCAGACTTACAGCAACAGGCAAGCAGAATCAAAACATACGCCAAATTACTAAAAGTACCCTTTTAATTCTTCAACATGCTTCAACAGTTGGTAATCTCGACCACGAATCTCATATGTCACACGCTTCACACGCTTCGCATTTTAGCCACTATTCAAGTTTTTAGTAATTTGCCCATTGAAGGATGACTTATCTGGGACAGTCCCTCCCTCTGTGTATTAATTGCCGTGTATTAATTTTTCAATCTTTTCCGGAGTCAAATAATCACTATATGTTTTGAATACTTTGTCCATTTCGGATAAATATTCAGCACTATTTATTTCCATATTTAATTCCTTGCGCATGGAAAGGGTGACACTGAGAGACTCCTTCTGAAGATATGCTGCGACTTTGAGGCACATAGATAACAGTCTTGGCTGGAACTCTGTTAGTTCTTCTTCTTTCTTCATCATTACAGCAACAGTGGAATCATGTTTTGCTTTCATCTCATCGAACATTTTCTTATAAGTGGCCGAAACCTCGGTGTTTTTCTTGCCTTCGACGTCCATTTTTTCAAACTTGCTATCTATTTCATTCAAGGATTTTGTCTGATATTCACTTAAGCTATTCAATGAGACCAATGTTTGTTTAAGGGTAATAAATCGGTTTATTTCGGGTATTATTGGGAAAGTTTGCTGATTAAAGTTTGCCATGAATTGACACAGAACTTTTATAGTATTTAACGTACCCACCATATGGACTTTCGCTATAGCGGGTAACAATTTATCACCTATTTCTGCATTGTTTGAGTGGATAATTCTGATTGGCAACCGCTGAATATCTTTAATCGCC
This sequence comes from Sedimentisphaerales bacterium, assembly GCA_049508795.1. Taxonomy (GTDB): domain Bacteria; phylum Planctomycetota; class Phycisphaerae; order Sedimentisphaerales; family Anaerobacaceae; genus CAIYOL01. The sequence continues at coordinate 78,142 of JBELAN010000001.1, forward strand.
TCTGCAATTGCCTCAGCAGCTTCGATATAGGTCTCTTTCCGGATTTGCATTTCGCGTTCTTTATCTTTTTGTTGGGCGGAGTGGTTTAGTTGTAGCAATAAACATTTTTTGTTGTGCTTGTTTGTTAAAAGAACCCCAAAGTATGTAAGTCCAGATGCAATCATAGCAGCCCAAACGACGTCTGAAATGTTTGACAGCCAAGCCCAGGCTACTGCGACAGGTACTGACACGCCACACAGCGAAACAGCTACAGCCCGCCATATTGTTTGCATACTCTGCCCTTCAATTTTGCCTCAATATACCCTTTGACAATCTTGCTAATCAAGGAAAAAGGCAAAGAGTTGCTCTTTCGTCTGTTTTTCGCTAATATGGCACTATATTCAGATTAAAATCGGGACGACCGACCTGAAGAAAGTCTTTTTTGACTGGCCTAAGTGAAAAGCGATTTGGAAAAGGAGGGATTTCCATTTACGATTTACAATTGACAATGGTTCGACTCCTTCGATTGCACTCAGGACAGGGACGCTCAGGACAGGTTTGCTCACCACAGGTTTGCGATTTGAGTTGAGATTGCCCTATATATCGCGTTTGAAGAAGCGGAGAATCGAACGTGTAATTCCGGGGGATATGTTGAACTTGGGGTTGAAAAATAATCTTTCTATCGCAGTGAACTTTTGAGGCGGCTTTTCTATTTTTATGCTCTGTTTATGCTCTGAAGAAGGATTGCAGGAGCGATTCTCATTAAGACGCTTATGACAAAAATAGTTTGAAGCTGGTATGCTGCGATGGTGGGCAGATATGGGCCCAAGAGGCCGCCCAGCGTGGAGCCAATAAAGACACAGAAGAAGTTAATGGCGTTGAAATAGGAAATACTGCTTACGCGAACAGCGTGTCCCTGATAATTAAGATAATAAACGAAGACGGCAAGATTGTAACCTGCCCAGCAGAACCCGGCAAGGGCCTGGACGCACATCAAGAGCCAGAAATTTCCCGTTATTACCCAAGGCAGAGGCAACAGAGTAATTCCCAAAGCACAGAAACGTATGGGGGCAATTGCGCCGAGGCGGTCAATGATGCGGCCCCATAGTCCCAAAAACCCGACAACCGCAGCCGTTGCCGTTACCGTCAAGATGGTATATCCAACGTAGCTTAATTTCAGATTTCTGAGCATATGGACGGCAAAAAAAGGGGAGGAAAAGTTCACGGCGAGACTCAACAGTGAGGTTGCTAAAGTGAAAGTGCCAAAATTTGTTCGAGGCAATGCCTTAATAAAGGCGAGAAAGCCGGCGGTTTGCTTATGTTTTTTCGCCGATAGCTTTGCCACAGGTGGCGGCGGCTCATACATTAACGCCAGGAGCAGGCCGGAAACCGACCTTGCCAGAAAACAAAACAGCCATATCAAAGAGAACATCAGCATAACTTTAGCGGCGGCGTGGTCGAGGAGGAACCCTGCAAAAACGGCGATTGCAATCTGAATGAGGCTTAAAATCCGATTTCGGTTGGCAAAATATTTTCCGTGCCACCTTTTTGGAACGATGCTGCCCATCCAGTCGGCCCATGAAGCTGCGCCGAGATTTCCTGCGCCGGAGAGCAGCAGAAAAAATCCTACGGCCCCCCAAACAGCCCAGCTTTTGCTGTGTAAATGAGAGACCAATGCAAAAGGGATAAAACCTGCTGCCTGTAAAAAGACTGTCAAGGCAACGAGTTTTCTGTGGCTGCCAGCCTTTTGCAGCGCGAAGGGACTGTAGATACAAATCAGCGATGCGGCCAACGCCGGCAGGCTGGCAGCAAGCCCTATCTGGAGTGTGCCAGCCCCCATTGCATTGAAATAGGGGATGTAGAAGGCCTCAATCATAGCGACCATAACCATTGCAAATGAGCCCTCTATCAGAGAAAGACGCATTGCTCCAAGCCGCCCTCTTCGCTGCGACAATTCGCTCGGCGACAGTAAATCGCTTTCGCTATCCGGCATACTGTTTCCTTCGACGTTGCTCCCTACTTCGCCCTAAAAGACGGGCTTCGCAGGGCAAGCAGGACAAGTTCCAACACCTTTATAACTGCAAAAGCATTTATTATAAAATTTTAGCTGTCTTTTTCAAGAACTGTAAGAGCAACTGTTACTTTGAAAAGCATTATTCGACAGGAGGTAGTTTATTTTATAGAATGGTAGTTGTGGACAAGGATTTGAAAAACAAGACACTCAGCGAGCTTGAGGATATAGTCGAAAATTCTGGCCAGAAGAAATATCTGGCCAAATATATTTTTACGTTTATCCACTGCAAGGGAGCCGCTGACATATCAGATATAAGCCCATTGAGCAAGGTCTTTCGAGCCGAGCTGGCGGAGCAGGGTTACTATATTTCTCATCTGAAAACGGTGCAGACGTTAGCCGATGCGGAGGGGACCATAAAATATCTTTTCGAGTTAAGCGACGAAAATCGAATCGAAACGGTGCTTCTATCCGACGGCAATCGCAAAACGCTGTGCGTTTCAACGCAGGCGGGCTGTTCGATGGACTGCGCATTCTGCGCGACTGCGAAGCTGAAATTCCGGAGAAACCTTACGGCGGCGGAGATTGTTGACCAGGTGAACGTCATTGAAGGAGACAGCTCCGCCTTCGCTAAAGCTACGGCGGACAAGGGCAAAATAAACAATGTTGTTTATATGGGAATGGGAGAGCCGCTGCAGAACTACGACGCTGTTTTGAAATCTGTGCGGATACTGAATCATCCGGACGGGAAAAATATCGGCATTCGCCATCTGACAATCAGCACCTGCGGAGACGCCGAGGGCATCCGGAAGCTGGCGGAGGAGGGAATTCATCCGCGATTAGCCATATCTTTGAATGCGCCGGTCGATGTGCTGCGAAGCAGGATTATGGCCATCAATAAGAAGTATCCTATCGCAACTTTGTTTGCGGCGGTAAAGGATTACCAGACGAAAACAGGAGAGCGGGTGACTTTCGAATATGTGCTGATAAAGGGCTTGAATGATTCCAGACTGCACGCTCAAATGCTCGCCAAGTTAGTGCGTCAGGTGAAATGTAATGTGAACCTGATTGAGTATAATCCTCATCCGCATTGTTTGTTTGCGGCGAGCGACAGGACGGCGATAAAACGGTTTACGCAAGAACTGGAAGAAGCCGGCATAGAAACGACTATCCGCTTTAAGAAGGGGCGCAAGATAAAGGCGGCCTGCGGGCAATTGGGGGCCGACCTGATAGGAAATAAACCGCAGGACAGGGATGGGGGCTAACCACAAATATCACTTGACTAATCAGGTCTGCATTCATAAACTCACTTTTTTATTTAATCGGTATTTACGGAAGTTTCTTAGATGGAAGAAGCAATAACGAAAGCAGATGCCTTGATAGAGGCGATGGAATATATCTGGCGGTTTCGGGGCAAAATCGTGGTCGTGAAATTGGGCGGAAGCATCCTCGACGAGACCTGTATGCAAAAAAAGCTCTTAACGGATATAGCGTTTATGGCCACGGTCGGGATACGGCCGATTATTGTGCACGGCGGCGGAAAGGCGATTACAAAAGCAATGAACGAAGTAGGCATTGAAGCGGTGTGGGTGCAGGGACGGCGATATACCGATGAGCGGACGCTGACGATAGTGGAGCATACGCTTGTGCATAAAATCAATACGCCGATATGCGAGATGTTAGGGGAGCTGAATTGCAAGGTGATGGCACTACATTCGCTGAGCAGTTGTGTATTGTTTGCAGAGGTGCTGCGATTAGCCGGCGAAAACGGGCGAAAGCTCGACCTCGGATTAGTCGGCGAGGTTACTGAAGTAAATTCTGAGCTGTTAAAAACGCTCTGTGCCGACGGGATTATACCGGTCATTGCGTCGGTAGCCAAAGACAAGGCGGGCGGAAGATTAAACGTCAACGCCGACAGCGCTGCGGGCAAGGTTGCCGGCGGGGTCGGCGCCGAGAAGCTTGTCGTTGTGAGCGATACGCACGGGATACGAACCGACATCAACGACCCTGAAAGCCGGGTGTCGAGTCTTAACGAGGCGCAAATTAAGGAGATGATTGATGCCGGTATTATCGGCGATGCGATGCTGCCAAAGGTTGAAGCGTGCCTGATAGCGCTGGATGCAGGGGTCAAGAAGGCGCATATTATAGACGGCAGGATACCTCATTCGCTGCTGTTAGAGATTTACACCGATAAAGGAATTGGAACAGAGATTATTAAGAATTAAGAGTAATTATGACCACAGAAGAGACAATTGGTTTGTTTGATAAATACGTTATCGGCAATTATAGTCGTCTGCCGCGTGTCATTGTCCGCGGCGAGGGCTGTTACTGCTTTGACGCGGACGGCAATAAAATTCTGGATATGTTTCCGGGCTGGGCTGTCAGCGGGATAGGTCATTGCCATCCGAAGGTGGTTGCGGCGATTCGCAAGCAGGCGGGCGAGCTTCTGCATATTGATAATACTTTGTACTCTGAGCCGCAGGGTATATTAGCGAAACTTTTGAGCGAGCGAGCATTCGGGGGCAAAAGTTTTTTCTGCAACAGCGGCGCCGAGGCCAATGAGGCAGCGCTGAAACTGGCACGGCTGTATACCTCGGGCGAGAAATATAAATTTATTACGGCTGAGGGCAGCTTCCACGGACGGACCTTTGCGACGGTTACGGCGACGGCCCAGCCGAAATATCATGAGGGCTTTTTGCCGCTGCTGCCGGGGTTTATTTATGTGCCGTTCAATGACATCAAGGCACTGGAGTCGGCATTCAGCGATGAGGTTGCGGCGGTTATGGTCGAGCCTATTCAGGGCGAAGGCGGTATAAATGTTGCTACTAAAGAATATCTGCAGGCGATTCGGAATTTGTGCGACGAAAAGGGAGCGGTGATGATTCTCGATGAGGTGCAAACGGGAATCGGCCGAACGGGCAAGTGGTTCGCATATCAGCATTTCGATGTCGAGCCGGATATAATGACGCTGGCGAAGGCGCTTGGCGGCGGCGTGGCGATAGGGGCAATGATGGCCAAAGAAGAGATAGCGGCGGTGTTGGTTCCGGGCAAGCATGCTTCAACGTTCGGCGGCAACTGCTTGGCGTGCGCGGCGGGGATTGCAGTGATTGAGGCAATAGAGGAAGATAATCTTCTGGAAAATGCCGCCAGCGCCGGGCGATACGCTAAAGAGAAACTCAATGAGTTGAAACAAAAACATTTCATTATAGACCACGTTCGAGGCATTGGTTTGATGATTGGCGTTCAATTGAAAGCTTCGGGCAAGGAAATAGTCGAGAAATGCCTGGAGAAAGGGCTGCGGATAAACTGCACCAATGAGAGCGTCCTGCGGTTAATGCCGCCGATGATTGTTACGAAAGAGCAGATTGACGAGGCCATAAACATACTTGACGGAGTTTTGAGTGAGAGCAAATGAAACATTTTTTGAGCATAAATGATTGTTCGGCTGAGGAATTGATTGAGTTGCTCGACGAAAGTGCGAAGCTGAAGAAATTGTACAAAGGCGGCGGGAGGGACTTGTGTCTTGCGGGCAAGGTGCTGGCGATGCTTTTCGAGAAGCCGAGCCTGCGGACGCGAATCAGCTTCCACGTTGCGATGACGGACCTCGGCGGCAGTGCGATTTACGTAAAGCCGGAAGATATCGGCGGTATCGGCAAACGCGAGCCGGTCAAAGATATGGCGCGGGTGCTCAGCCGATATGTTGACGGCATAATGGCACGGACGTTCGAGCACAGCACGATTGTCGAACTGGCTGAATTTGCAACGGTGCCTGTGATAAATGCGCTGACGGACTGGTCACATCCGTGCCAAGCGATGGCGGACGTGCTGACAATAAAAGAGCATCTTGGCCAACTCGATGGCGTCAAGGTTGCGTATGTCGGGGACGGCAATAACGTGGCCCGGTCGCTGGCATTTGCGTGCGCCAAGCTGGGAATGAAAATGATTATTGCGGCACCGGCCGGGTATGAGCTCGATGCAGAGACAATCGAGACGGCCAATCGAATGTCAGCCGGCAGTGTTTACCAGATAAATGAGCCGGCGCAGGCCGTTGGCGGTGCTGATATTATTTACACCGATACTTGGGTGAGTATGGGTCAGGAGGGCGAAAAGAAAAAACGCATTAAGGATTTCAAGGGTTTTCAGGTCGATGCCAAATTAGTAAAACTGGCGGGAGGCGGCGTTAAGGTTATGCACTGTCTGCCGGCGTATCGCGGGTTAGAAATCACCGATGAGGTTATCGAGTCGCCGAACTCGATTGTCTTCGACCAGTCCGAAAACCGCCTTCACTTCCAGCGAGCGTTACTAAAGAAACTAATGGGCTGACGAAATACTGATTTGATGAAACGAAAAATTCTTGTTGCAACTACAAATCCGGGGAAGATTACTGAGTTGAGGGCGATGCTGGATTTTGATGTTGAATGGGTGGGGCTATCCGATTTTCCAAACGTAAATGAAGTAAAAGAGGACGGTGAGACTTTCGCGGAGAATGCACGCAAGAAGGCCGTTGGGTATGCGAAACAGACGGGGCTGTGGACACTGGCCGATGATTCGGGATTAGTGGTCGATGCGCTGGGAGGTGAGCCTGGGGTAAAAAGTGCGCGATTCTCAGGTGCGAAAGATAAAAACAGAAAACTGCTCGACCACAAAAATATGGCAAAGGTTCTAAAGCTCCTTAAAGGTGTACCAAAAGAAAAAAGAACAGCCAGATTTATGTGCTGTCTATGCTTGTCAAGTTCGGAAAAAGTCTTAGCTGAAACTGAAGGCAGGCTTGAAGGATTTATCGCTGAGAAAGAAAACGGAGAAAATGGTTTCGGCTATGACCCGATTTTTTTTGTGCCGAAATTGAATAAAACCGTTGCGCAATTGACCCGCGAAGAGAAAAATGCGGTTTCACACCGCGGCAACGCTATTCGAAAATTAAAGCCGTTACTGGAGGAGCTTTTAGAAACGACCTGAAAAAGGGGGAAATTGATTTTTCTTGACAGTTCTGCAATCTGTTTATATTTATCCATTTCTAAATTTTGTTAAGGAACCGCCGACCAATACTCGATAAAGAGTATTTAGCGGCTTAAAAGCAAGTTTTATATGGCGAAAACGAATAATAAGAAATCACTGGTGATTGTGGAATCGCCGGCGAAGGCGAAGACGATAAATAAATATCTTGGCCCTGATTTTGAAGTAAAGGCGTCGATGGGCCACGTTCGTGACCTCCCTTCGAAGGGGCTAAGCGTTGATATAGAGAATGATTTTGAGCCGACCTACGAGATAACACCCAACAGGAAAAAGACAGTAGTATCATTAAAGGCAGCGGCAAAAGGGTGCCGAGACCTTTATCTTGCGACGGACCTTGACCGCGAGGGTGAGGCAATCGCCTGGCACCTTGCGCAAGTTCTCGGTGTGCCGGAAGAAAGAACCTACCGCGTGATTTTCAATGCTATAACGCAATCGGCGATAAAGCAGGCCTTTGCCGAGCCAGGCAGGATTGATATGAACAAGGTTATGGCGCAGCAGGCGCGGCGAATCCTCGACCGGATAGTCGGCTATCAGATAAGCCCTCTGCTGTGGAAAAAAATCGCCAGCGGTCTTTCCGCGGGGCGCGTTCAGTCGGTTGCGGTCAAAATAATAGTTGAAAGGGAGAGGGAAATCCGTGCTTTCAAGCCAAAGGAATACTGGCTTATCCCGGCAGTTTTTACCACTGATTTACAGAATGATTATCGTCAAGAATGGCTGGATTTTGCCGAGGCAAAAGCCGAAGGTGATGAGCCCGCTACTATTGCAGAACAAAACAAATGGCTCATAAAACATAATGCCTTTAAAGCAGAACTTGTCAAAATCGGCGATGAGAAATTTACGGCGTCCACAAAGGAAGAGGCAGAGAAGGTATTCGGCTCGCTAAAGAATGCGGAGTTTAAGGTCGCCGCTATAGAGACGAAGGAATCGGTTTCGCATCCGCCGGCGCCTTTTATAACTTCGACATTGCAGCAGACGGCTGCGAATCAATTAGGCTTTGCAGCGAAGAGAACGATGCGGGTGGCGCAGCAGTTATACGAAGGAATTGATTTGGGGTCGATGGGACATCTGGGACTTATTACCTATATGAGGACTGACAGCACACATCTGTCGGGTGAAGCTATACAAGAGGTGCGCAATTATATCGGCAAGCATATCGGTGATAATTATCTGCCTGAGAAAGCAAATGTTTATGCTTCAAAGAAAGGCGCGCAGCAGGCACACGAAGCCATCCGTCCGACAGACGTTGACTTTGCACCGTCGGATTTAAAGCAGTTTTTAACAGCGGAGCAATACAAACTCTATGACCTTGTGTGGCGGCGGTTCGTAGCGTGCCAGATGGCTTCGGCGAAGTGGGAACAGACAACTCTGGATATCACGGCGCAGACATCACTTAGGCGGTGCTGGTACAGAGCTACGGGGCGGGTTCTGGTCTTTGACGGATTCAGCAAAATCTGGGTAACTCCGTCAAACCAGCAGCAGTTGCCGCCTTTGAAACAAGGCCAGGATTTGGCGGTAGTGGATATAAAAGCTGAACAGCATTTTACCAAGGCACCCCCCCGATACACTGAAGGCTCCTTAGTAAAGGCCCTCGAAAAAGAAGGCATTGGTCGGCCAAGCACCTACGCTACAATCATCAGCACCATTCAGGAGAGAGGTTATGTCGAGCAAACAGAGAAAAAATTCTTCGCAACCGACCTTGGTGAGGTGGTTACAGACAAGCTCAACGAGTATTTTCCAAAAATAATGGATATCGCCTTCACGCGGTATATGGAAGAGCAATTGGACAAAATTGAAGAACAGCACTTAGACTGGCTTTGCGTTTTGAGAGAGTTTTACGGCCCATTCAAGCAAAACCTTGAGACAGCGGCGGTGGAGATGAAACATGCCAAAGCGGAGGTCTCGCCCAGCGAATATAAATGCCCCAAGTGCGGGAAGCAACTTGTTTACAGGTTCGGCAAAAACGGCAGGTTCCTGAGCTGTTCAGGCTACCCGAAATGCAAATTTGCCTGCCCGTGCGACAGAGACGGCAGGATGATTGAAGAAAAGGTAAGCACTCAGAAATGTCCGGTCTGTGGGAAGACGATGGTCGAAAGACGCGGCCGGTTCGGCCCATTTTTGGGCTGCAGCGATTATCCGAAGTGCAAAACGATTCTTAATCTGGATAAAGAAGGCAACGCCCTGCCGCCGAAAAAATCACCTGAGCCGACGGGAATAAAATGTTACAGGTGTAAGGAAGGCAAATTGGTAGTGCGAGAGAGCAAAAAAGGGCCTTTCTTAGGCTGCAACAGGTTTCCGAAATGCAGAACCATCGTCAGCATTAAGCAATTAGAGAACCTGAAAGAATTGCAGGCAAAAGGAACATGGCCGCCGGGGACACCCGAAATGGCCGACCGAATTCTTGGGAAGAGAAAATCGAAAATCAAGATGTCCGGCAGCCGTTCAGAATAATCAAAAAATTGCAAACAAACCTCGTTTTTAGTTGGTATAATAAATATAATCCGTGAAGTGTATGTCGGGGCAAAAGCAGGGTGCTTGAAAAGACCTGCTTTGCAGAGGACGGTGCAAAATGACCAAAAAAGAGCAAATCAAAGTAAAGTCGCTTGAAACGGTTGAGCCGATAGGCAAACGCGTGCTGATTCGCAAAGACGAGGACAAGAAAGAAACCAAAGGCGGAATCAAGCTGCCTGACAATATAGAAATCCCCACGATAACCGGCCGAATCGTATCAATCTCCGCTGAGGTCGAAAACTCGCCGGACATACCGCTGCGCCAATATGACAAGGTGCTGTTCAATCCCAAAGGCGCTATACCGGTCGATTTCGAAGGCGATAATCGTCTGTTTGTGGTCGAGGTCGAAAACGTTGTCGCAGTGTTCAGAAAATCATAAACAGCGCGGCGGGTATTTTCCTGCGAAGGTTAATACAGTGTGGTGAAACAATAAAAAATGAAAGCCGGAAGGGGAATTTTACCTTCCGGCTTTTCTTCTTCCTCAGGGTTGTTGTGCCAACCGCCAAAGAAGCGGGGGGATAAATTCAATTATTGGTTAGTGCAAAAGCCAGTTATCCGTAAGGATGGCCAAGTCATTCCAGGTTATGCTGCAATCGCCGTCGAGGTCGGCATCAGGACATAGATTAAGTATATAAGCCGAGCCGGATTCGCTGCCGCTGTCGTCGTTACCATACGCTCCGACAATGGCACGTTGGCCGATGCCGATAGCAACCGAATAGCCAAAATAATCACTGGCTGCGGCGTCAGGGGCAGTCAGCTTTGCTATCTGGTTCCAATTGTCCGGATTGAGGTCGTCAGGTGCAAATACATAAGCGGAGCCGGAGCTGCTGCCATTGTCATCATTCTGATATGCGCCGACAAGGGCACGGCCTCCGCCAATAGCAACCGAACAGCCAAAATAATCACCGGCTGCGGCGTCAGAGGCGGTCAGCTTTGCCTTCTGGTCCCAGTTATTGGGGTCGATTTTGTTAGGCTCAAATATGTATGCAGAGCCGGAGTCGGTGCCATTGTCATCATTACCATAAGCCCCTACAACCGCATAGTATCCATCGGTAGCAACCGAACAGCCAAAATAATCACTGGCTGCGGCGTCAGAGGCGGTCAGCTTTGCCTGCTGTGTCCAGGCAGAACCATTATGCCTGAATATATAGGCCGAGCCGCTATAGGTGTTATCTCCGATCGCTCCTATGATGGCATACTCTCCATTGATAGAAGCAGAATAGCCAAACCTGTCATTTGCTGTAGCATCAGCGGCGTTCAGCCTGGCCTGCTGGCCCCAATGGTTAGTGCCTCCCTGGTGGCGATAGAATATATAAGCCGAGCCGGCGTTAAATCCTGCCGTGTCATTGAGCCAGGCCCCGACAATAGCACAGTCGCCGCTGATAGAAACGGATTGTCCGAACCAGTCGTTGATATGGCCGTCAGAGGCGGTCAGCTTTGCCTGCTGTGTCCAGTTTCCATTATTATATTCGAATATATATGCAGACCCAGTGTCGCTATTACTAGCCGAGGCACCGACAATTGCGTGGTCGGCACTAATAGAGACGGAACTGCCGAAGTAGTCGCCGGCTGTGCCATCGGAGGCGGTCAGCTTGGCCTGCTGTGTCCAGTTTCCATTGTTATATTTGAAGATATATACAGAGCCGGTGTAGTTATTATCTCTGGGTGCGCCGATGACGGCATAGTTGGCGTCGATAGAGACGGCAAAACCAAACCAGTCGCCTGCGTTGCCATCGGAGGCGGTAACCTTGAGCGGATTGGAACTGCCGCTGTCTAACCATTGGTTGGCAAAGACAGCATAGTCTTTGAAATCCACGCCGGAGTCCTCGTAGAGGTCGCCGAGGATGTTGGCTTTGTATATAATGACCGGCCCCGGCGGCCGCGGGACGTTATCCAAGGTATTGCCGTCAGGCGCTATTATGTTGTCCTCGGTGGGCAAATGAGCAATTCTATCTATGACGTTCATATCGCTTATGACCTGTCCAAAGACGCAGTATCCTACATTATTGACGTCTTTCCAATCCAGAAAAGTGTTGTCCGCAACATTTATATAAAACTGAGAAGTAGCGGAGTTTGGGTCTGACGTTCTTGCCATTGCGATGGTGCCGCGAAGATTACTCAGTCCATTGTTGCTTTCGTTGATTATGGGGGCGCAGGGGTCCGGCATGTTCAGGTTCGCATCATAGCCGCCGCCCTGTATCACGAAACCATCGATTACACGGTGAAAGATGAGTCCATCATAGAAGCCTGATTTTACATACCCGAGAAAGTTTGCCACTGTCACGGGGGCGTTGGCATCAGAAAGTTCAATTACAATATCGCCAAAGTTGGTTTCCAATTTAACAATTGGTGCTTCGCTATATGCGGGCACGACTAAAAACAGCCATATAAAGACCGAAATCAGCTTTTTCATTTTAATCCTGTTCATTTTATTTTCTCATTCACCTGGCTACACCGTTATTTTATGATAACTATGTTGTTTATCTCTTTGTCTTGGGTTTGAGGAACAGCAAACTGCCCAGCCCTAACAATAACACGGTTGCCGGTTCCGGTAGGGATGGAACTGGAAACTCATCTGGTACTTTTGGCTGTCCTGGTTGTGGTTGTCCCCCCTGCGGCAATGTGAACTTTTGTGGTCTTTTCGAACCACCTCCTGAATATCCTTGATTGCTATAATCGGCGGCACTTGGGTACATACCGCCGCCGCCACCACCACCAAGCATCATCGTTTCTTCAAGCAAAAGCTCATATTTAGACCGTTCAAATACGGCAAGAATAATTTTAGGTGCATCAAGATATACAATGGTGCGGTTTGCCGTTGGGTCACTGACATCGCCTATCCAGTAAAGGAAGTAATAGCCGGGTTTTGGGACGGCGGTTAAGGTGACATCTGTATCCAAGTCAAAGTAATGAACCCCTGCCTCTGGAGTTACTATGCCGGCTTCAAGATTTGATTGTTGAAGCAAAAGCACAGTGCCGTCTGCTCCGGGCTGCCATTCTGCGAAAGGCTGCGAAGCGGTGTCCTGACAATACGCCGGCTCAAATAAGCCATATAAGACGACAGCGAGGGCTAATATTACATGCTGCCAGCCAATGAGTATTGAACGATTTTGGTTCATCATCCCCCTATTCTCGTTACGAATTTAACTGTGCGAACAAACTCTGTGCGTTTATTTAATAGAATTTTTTCGTTTCGCAAAAAGCATTGCGCTGCCGAGACCGAGCAACGCTAACGTGCAGGGTTCCGGGTTACCAGTAATCGGGAAACCGCCTTCGGGTTGCATCTCATACTTACCTGCAGTCCAGTCATGATCGCTGCTGAATATCAAAAACCACGAATACCCACCGGCAACTAAAGTAGCACCGGTTAAATCAAAAAATTTCCAGGTTGCTCTTGTCGCACTAAAATCCCAATCGCTTGGTTCTACCTTTCCGGCTATCCACGGCTGGAATGGAAAAGGGTCCTGGTCGTTTATCGTGTTGATGCCTATCAGGTTATGTTCTATAGGGGGGTCGTTAATGCCCATTATGGTAAAGGACCCAATTGGCTTAGCGCTGCCAGCATCACTGAAAATCTGATAGGCGTAAACGTATTGGCCGGCCCCGGGTGCAGCAAAGCCAGCGCCTGTCCACTCGTCTCCCAGTGGTCTGTGGGTGTCATAAACAGCAAAATCTACAAATCCTGTCGCGTCAGCGCTGCTGAAATACGAACGGCCCTGATAGTGTGAACTGTATGGCAATAGCGTCGCAGCTGCATTCTGCACAAATAATGCCGCAACAAACAACAGAGCTAATAACCTGATTTCTTTCATCTCGTAGCCCCTCATTTTCCTTGTTCAACTATGTTTCTTAATTATGGCTTTGTCTAAATTACCTATTTCCCCGATTTTACCCATTTTAACATATAAACGAGATAAATTCAAGTAAAAAAACGCCGATTTCAAATAAAAAACGCCGTTATTTGTCTCTACGGCCTCCTAAAACTGGTCAAACAGACCTCTTTTTGCGAGCAAAAATCCAGATGCTCGCTGTGCCGAGCAGGACGAGCGTTGCCGGCTCAGGAACCTGGCTGTAGTACTGGTAAAACTCACTGATGTGTGCTGAACCACTGACGCCGCCTGTGATGGAAACGTCCTTGCTGTGTATCCAGATTGCCTTGAGTGGTGCGAACTCGGCATAGTCTATCAGGAGTGCGGCAGGGCTATCTTGCCATGCTGAGCAACTGAGTAAGACAAGAGGGTTATTAGACACATCCCGGACATCTTCACCAACGTTTACTACACCATTACCATCGGCCGAAGCACCGGTGATGTCCAGGGTAACGTCTTTGATGAAATAGTCATCGTAACCATCTCGGACGGACACTTTAAAATCTAAGGTGGCATTTACAGTCTGGCCGGGGCCGGCATTCCAGGAAAAATTAAACTTCAGGCCATAATCGCCCGTAATGCTGTCTTGGCCGCCCTGGACCGTCATTGTAGCAGGATTCGGCGGGAGTGCTCCGCCATCGGCAATACCGCTCAACGTAAACTCTGAAATTTCTTTGTCACCAAAGATGAGGGATTCGCCCTGCAGAGAACTTAATGGAAATACATCTGTGAGGGACACCCACGCGGCCGATGCAGAAGTTGCAAGCATAATGCAAATTAAACAACTCAGAATGATTTTCGGATTTTTCATCATTTTCAAACTCCTTCATTAAAAAGGCACTCACATTCTTGGTCTTATGGCCTTACAGGAGTTTTCTTCCGCCCCATTTGGAAAGTTTAGTTGGTGCGTCGACTGCCTGCCGTATAAAATTCAACTAAACTACCCTACAAAACGTACAAACGTTTACATCTGTGAGTTTTCCCTACCCCCCGTTTAAAGGTGTGTATCCTTACAAAATACACAAAACAAAAATTGGCACAAAATAATACGGATATTAACTTTTACTCGTGAGTTCTCTCGCCGCCCCCTAAGCTGGCATTGACGATGTTATTTAACCAGATTGGCTGTCAAAAGTCAAGATTTTTTTTAGAATTTTTGACAGTGGCTAAATAAACCAGCACTGATTGGCTTGAAATGCCCCTTAAAATGGCTGAAAAGGGCGATTTTAAAACAAAAGTGGGGTAAAAATTTTTTACAAAAATCGCCTATACCGCTACTTGTTTGAACGTTTAGCTTTTCCTGTTTGTTTTTCTTATGGGCTTTTCACGGATGAATCTGCTGATGTTGCGAATCGCCTGGCGGAGGCGCTGCTCATTTTCGACAAGAGCTATGCGCATATAATTCTCGCCGTTTTCTCCGAAAGCCCTGCCCGGTGCAAGTACAACCTCAGCATGCTCCACAAGGTCCATCGCATAATCGATGCTGCCCTTGCCTCTGGAATGTTCCTGCGGCACATTCGCCCAAACAAACATCGAAGCCCGTGGTTTTTCGACCTTCCAGCCGATTCTGTTAAGTCCGTCGCAGACTACGTCCCTGCGGGCCTGATACTTTTGGTTTTGAACGATAATATCGTTGTCGCATTCCCGCATCGCAATGATTCCGGCAATCTGAACGGCCTGGAATATGCCGTAATCATAATAACCCTTGATAGTCGCGAGGTAGTTAATCATATCTTTATTACCTGCAGCGAAGCCGATTCGGAAACCAGCCATATTATAGGGCTTACTCAGTGTAATAAACTCGACCCCGACATCTTTTGCACCTTTGACGGAGAGGAAACTCGGCGCTTTATAACCGTTGAAGCAGGTTTCGCCGTAGGCAAAATCGTGAATGACAGCTATGCCGAACCGCTTTGCCAAATCGACGACCGGTTCGAAAAAGCCCTCGTCGACAGTCATTGCGGTGGGATTGTGAGGATAATTAAGAATCAGCAGCTTCGGCCTTGGATACAGGCGCTCAACAACATCGGCAATATTCTTAAGGAACTTTTCGTCATTGCCAAGCGGAACGGATATGACGTTTGCCCCAGCCAGAGCGACAGCGTAATTGTGTATTTGAAAAGCCGGGTCGGGGACAATTGCAGTATCACCGGACCCTAACATCGCCAGGCACATATGGCTGAAACCCTCTTTCGAGCCGATGCAGGCCAGCACTTCCGTCTCCGGGTCGAGCTGAACATTCCAAAGGCGGGCATATTTCTTGGCCACCTCGCCTCGCAGGTTCTTAATGCCTTTTGAAGCGCTGTATCGGTGGTTGCGCGGGTCCCTGGCCGCTTCGCATAACTTATCAATGACGATCTGCGGCGCAGGGTCGGTGGGATTGCCCATACCAAGGTCGATAATATCAGCCCCCTGCTGACGTTTGGCCAATTTCAAGGCGTTCAACCGGCTGAACAAATAGGGCGGCAAACGCGTGATTCTCTGTGCCGGCTCAATCTTAAATTCTGCCATAATCTTTACCTGCTAAATCAACAAGCGAATTCTTATACAATCGGATAGTCTACCCTAAAATAATAAATTTTCAAATCATATTTGCTGAGTGCAGCCGACAGAAGAAAACTAAAAAGCAACCGTACGGTGCGCGGAGAAAGTAATAGTCAAATAAAAACCAAAAAACAGGATTGAAAACAGCAAGTTTTGTTATTCCCATTCAATCGTTGCCGGCGGCTTGCTCGATATGTCATACACGACGCGGTTGACCCCACGAACCTCATTAATAATTCTGCTGGATATTACACCCAGGACGTCATAAGGGATATGGGAAAAATCAGCAGTCATAAAATCGGGAGTCTCGACCGCCCGAATAGCAACGACGTTCTCGTAGCTTCGTTCATCGCCCATAACGCCGACAGTTGAGACAGGCAGAAGGACAGCTAATACCTGTGATATTTTTCTATACAGTCCTGCTGATTTTATTTCATCTATTAAGATTTCATCGGCGGCCCGCAGGATTTGCAGTCTTTGCGGGGTAACTTCACCAATAATTCTCACTGCAAGACCGGGGCCGGGGAAAGGATGTCGCCAGACGATATCCTCCGGCAAGCCGAGATATTCGCCGACGGCACGGACCTCGTCCTTAAACAAATCCCGCAGCGGCTCAATCAATTCAAAGCCAAGCTGCTTCGGCAGAGCGCCTACGTTGTGATGGAGCTTTATGTTAGCGGCTGGATTGCCGTCTTTAGAGCCCGATTCGATAACATCAGGATAAAGCGTTCCCTGTGCGAGAAATTTGACATTTGGAATTTTCGAGGCCTCGGATTTGAAGGCCTCGATGAATTCAGAGCCGATTATTCTTCGCTTCTGCTGGGGGTCTGTCACGCCGGATAAGCCCTTCAAGAATTGCTTAGACCAGTCAACGACCCGCAGGTTTATATGAAAGTGGTCTTGGAAGGTCGAGATAACATTTTCTCGTTCGTTTTTTCTCAGCAGACCGTTGTCAACGAAAATACAGATAAGCTGGTCGCCTATCGCTTTATGAACGAGCGAAGCGGTAACCGAAGAGTCCACGCCGCCGCTCAGGCCGCATATCACCATAGCATCGCCGACTTTTCGGCGAATCTCTTCGGCTGTTTTGCCGACAAAGTCGCTCATCTTCCAGTCGCCGCTGCAGCGGCAAATATTATAAAGGAAATTTTTCAAAATCGCCTGTCCCTGCGGCGTGTGCGCAACTTCAGGATGAAACTGAACGCCGAAAAAATTCTTCTCCCTGTGTCTTACCGCAGCATACGGACAAGTTTCAGTAGTTGCTAATATCGCGAAATCATCGCCTAATTCGCTGACCTGGTCGCCGTGGCTGGCCCAGACTGTGATTGAATCCGGCAGATTTGCAAACAAATCACTTTTGTCAACTATCGACAGAGTTGTTCTTCCATACTCCCGTTTCTGTGCGGGGATAACGTGTCCCCCCAGGACTTTACATCCGAGCTGCATTCCGTAACAGATGCCCAGAATCGGCAGGCCAAGCTCAAAGATTCTCCGGTCGCATTCTATCGCATTTTTACTGTAGACGCTTGCGGGGCCTCCGGAGAGTATCAAGCCCTTGAGAGGAAGCTTCCGTAATTGCTTAGCCGTTATGTCCGCCTGAAAAATTTCTGAATAAACGTTGTGCTCTCGAACGCGCCTCGCTATCAACTGGCTGTACTGACTGCCAAAGTCCAGAATAGCTATCATCTCGTGGTTCATAATTTGTCGGTCGTGCCCCATAAAGAGCCCCCTTAAGGGGGAACCCAACTGTTAGTCTTCGAAAGGCACAGTCGCCGAATAGTTCGGCGCCTCTTTAGTTATCTGTATATCGTGCGGATGCGACTCACTGACAGAAGCCGAGCTTACACGGACAAAGCGGCTGTTCTTTTTAAGCTCTTCAATGTTTCTTGCCCCGCAGTAACCCATCCCTGCTTTTAGGCCGCCGACAAGCTGATAGACAAAATCGCCCAGTGTCCCGCGGTATGGCACTCGGCCTTCAACGCCTTCGGGGACAAGCTTGTCTTTCTCGGTTGCTCTCTTTTGGCCGTATCTGTCCGCCGAACCTTTGACCATCGCCCCTAAAGAGCCCATACCCCTGTATTCCTTGAACTGCCTGCCCTTATAGATGACCAATTGTCCCGGGCTTTCCTTCAGGCCTGCAAACAACGAGCCAATCATTACGCTTGAAGCGCCGGCGGCAATCGCCTTTGTTATATCACCGGACAGTCTTATTCCTCCATCGGCAATAACCGGGATATTATGCTTGTCGGCTGCCTCGGCACAGTTGATTATCGCCGATATTTGCGGGACACCGGCGCCGGAAATTACTCTGGTAGTGCAAATTGCTCCGGGGCCGATGCCGACCTTTACGGCGTTTGCACCGGCAGCTATTAAATCCTCGGCTGCTTTTGCTGTTGCAATGTTTCCTGCAATCACGTCAATATCGTACTTACTTTTGATTGTCTTGAGGGTGTCAATAACATTTTGCGAATGGCCGTGGGCAGTATCGACGACAATAACATCCACTTCGGCTTCTATCAGAGCGGCGATTCGCTCATAGTCCTGCACGCCTACCGCCGCACCGGCTCGCAGCCTGCCTCGTTTATCCCTGGCGGCCAGCGGATACTGCTGAACACGGTCAATGTCCCTCATCGTAATCAGGCCCGTCAATTCACCTTTCGAGTTGACTAAAGGCAGCTTTTCAACCTTATACTTTTGCAGAATCTCTTTTGCCTGTTCGAGTGTTGTCTCGGCTGGGGCGGTAATGAGCTTATCTTTTGTCATTACCGAGCTTATTTTGACGTCATAGTCTTTTAGAAACTTCAAGTCCCTGCGTGTAAGGATGCCAACCAGTTTTTTGCCATCGACAATAGGGAAACCAGAAACGTTATATTCGCCCATCAGCTCACGTGCTTTTCTTACAGGTTCGGCAGGCGATAACGTTACAGGGTCGAGAACACGTTCGTTCTCGGAGCGTTTGACCTTGGCGACCTCCCGCTTTTGTGCTTCAACCGACAAATTTTTGTGAATTATCCCTATTCCGCCTTCCTGTGCCAGCGCTATCGCCAGTTGCGCTTCTGTAACAGTATCCATAGCAGCGGAGACAATCGGGATATTTAGTGTGATATTGTTGGTCAGCCGCGTGCTGGTCTCGGCCTGGCTCGGCACAAAATCGCTCTTAGCCGGTATTAGCAGCACATCATCGAAGGTTATACCTTCAGCGACGATTTTACTCTTGTTCATTATTTTCTCCAAATTACGCTGCTTGGTGTTATATTAAACTGAGCAGTATAATAATGCTATAATCAGGCGTCAAACCTATTTTCAACCTTTTCCGGCAGCGAAAAAAGTCTTGACAGGAGTCGTTTCCTATAGATAGAATCCGGCGATTTTTTGTGCTCAGATTTTAACCTTTAAGAGATAAGAATCGCCAAAATGCCTGATGTAAGCAAGTTATTGAAAAAGAAATTAACGGCTGAAAATTATAACAAGCTCGCAGCTCTTGCAAATCCAAAGGTTCACGAATTTGTGGCCGATGCAATCGAGCTTTGCAGCCCTGCCTCGGTGTTTATCTGCACAGATAAGCCCGAAGATTTGGAAGACACCCGCAGACGTGCGGTGGAAACCGGCGAAGAAAAACCCTTAAAGATGCAGGGACACACCATCCACTTTGACGGAATGGAAGACCAGGGACGCGACCGAGAGATAACCAGATACCTGGTTCCTAAGACCGAGACGCTGAGCAAGGCGCTTAATCAAATCGAACGAGAGAAGGGACTGGCTGAAATTCGTGGTCTGCTTAAGGGAGCGATGCAAAATCGGACAATGATTGTTCGCTTTATGACGCTGGGTCCCAACAATTCTCAGTTCAGTATTCCCTGTGTCGAGTGCACCGATTCCTACTACGTTTCCCACAGCATGAACCTGTTATACCGGCCGGGCTACGAGGAATTCAAACGATTGGGGCCTAAGGCACAGTTCTTTGCCACGCTGCACTCCTGCGGAAAGATGGATGAGCGTATGGTGAGCATCGAGTCCGACAAGAAGCGCATCTACATTGACTACGTTACCGACACCGTTTATAGCGTCAACACACAGTACGGCGGCAACACGATGGGACTTAAGAAGCTGGCGTTGCGACTGACGATACGCAAGGCCGACCGTGAGGGCTGGCTCGCCGAACATATGTTCCTGATGGGTGTCCACGGGCAGGGCGGACGCAAAACCTATTTCGCCGGTGCGTTCCCCAGTGCCTGCGGCAAAACATCCACCGCAATGTTGCCCGGAGAAACTATTCTCGGCGATGACATCGCCTACTTCCGTGCTGTTGATGGTCGCTGTATGGCCGCCAACGCGGAGTCGGGCATCTTCGGCATCATCCAGAACGTCAATGCCAAAGACGACCCGGCGATTTGGGAAGTGCTGGCGAAACCGGGTGAAGTGATATTCTCAAACGTGCTGGTTAACAACGGAAGGCCTTATTGGCTCGGTATGGGCATGGACACGCCTTCGTCGGGTGAGAACTACTCGGGCGATTGGTATAAGGGCAAAAAGGACGCAAAAGGTAACGATATTCCATTAGCCCACAAGAACGCCCGCTATACCGTGGCGTTGAACGTTCTGAAAAACTGCGACCCGGAGTTAGACAACCCCAAAGGAGTGGAACTGGCAGGTATTATGTACGGCGGACGTGACGCTATGGCCAGCGTGCCGTGCCAGCAGAGCTTCAATTGGGAGCACGGGATTATCACCTACGGCGCCTCGCTGGAGACAGAGACCACTTTTGCCATCATCGGTAAAGAGGGTGTGCCCGAGATTAATCTGATGAGTATCCAGGACTTTGTAGCTATCCCGTTGGGCAAGTATATCCGGAACAACCTTGAATTCGGGAAAAAACTCAAAAGGCCGCCGCTGGTATTCGGCGTGAACTATTTCCTCCGCGATAAAGACGGCAAGTTTGTCAACGGCGTCCGCGACAAACACGTATGGGTGAAATGGATGGAACTTCGGGCGCATGGTGAGGCCGGCTGCATACAGACACCAACCGGATACATTCCGCTCTATGAGGACCTCAAAAAGCTGTTCAAGGAAGTTCTCAAAAAGGACTACACTCAGCAGGACTATCTAAATCAATTCACAATCCGCCTCGGAGAGAATCTTGCCAAGCTGGATCGGGTGGAGAAGTTCCATCGCCAGAATGTTGTCGATGCGCCGGCGGAGCTATTTAAAGTTCTGGCCCAGCAGCGGGAACGGCTCGAAGCGGCAGGGAAGAAACACGGCGATTACATCTCGCCATTCGATTCGATAACTCAATAGATAATTATTGCTGTGTTTATATAATACATTCAGCCGTTGGTGTGACCACAAGACAGCATTTCTTCACGAACACCTAACAGATTTTTTGTGAAGTGAGCCGGGGAACGCGGGAATTTCAAAGAGGTTTATAAATAGCTCCAAGAGAACTGAATCGGCGTGATTTTCTGAAATCCATAACCAGTTAGATATCAAGCACTTATGGTTTTACAGTAGTTGTTCCTGCTATATTAAACCTTCATTTTCAGCACAAAAAGGGCATTTTTGCTTTACTGCAACTAAGGCCTTAAGACGGGAAAAATCCAAAAATATAGAGAAAAACTTAAAGAAGTCCTATAATTTTCTTGATTTTTCTATCTTAATACATTAAAATCTCCACTATTTGGAGAAGGTAGGAGAGATTACCCCCTGAATCCGCACTTTCGGGAGTATATCTCACTAACTAAACAGTTATTTTTACTGTGAAGGTGGGACTTTACCCGTACATAAAAAAGTTTTGTAAGACTAAGATGATACAAAACAACAAGGGTGATATATCGCACAGGATGGCAATGCATTCGAACGAGCCTTTGAAAAACAGGGGCTTACGGTTTTCCACATCCGGTAAGAACCAAAGAACTGATATTGGGTTTGTTGGTCGCTCTGCTGCTCTTACTTCGATTCTCGAGACAATCGAAGCGATTGCTGCGCGAAAGTGTCCTGTAATAATAACCGGCGAAACCGGCGTGGGCAAGGAGCTGGTAGCTCGGCAAATCCACAATGCCAGCGACCGTTCCGAGAAGGTTTTTGTCCCCGTTGATTGCACCACACTAACCGGCCAGTTGTTTGAGAGTCAGTTGTTCGGCCACGTAAGAGGCGCTTTTACCGGCGCTGTTGACACTACGCTGGGTTTTTTCAGGGCTGCTGATGGCGGCACAGTCTTTCTTGATGAAATAAGCGAAATCCCACTCGAATTACAGGCCAAGTTGTTACGTGCCCTCCAGGAGGGCGCCGTAACACCGCTGGGCTCAACAAAATCTTATCCCATTGACGTCCGTGTTTTGTGCGCCACTAACACTGACCTGTGTGAAATGCTCAAAGAAGGAACTTTCCGTGCCGACTTATATTATCGACTGAACGTGGTTAATCTTGAAGTCCCGCCGCTTCGCCAGCGTAAAGAAGATATTCTGCCCTTGGCTGAATACTTTCTGGCGAACCAGTCAACCTTTTACAGCGAACCGCCCAAGGTCCTAAGTCCGACGGCCAAAGAGCTTCTTTCGAATTACGCCTGGCCCGGCAATGTCCGTGAGCTTGCCAACGCTATGGAACGCGCCTACGTTTTAACCACAGGTCGAGAAATTCAGCCTGCAGTGCTGCCTTTCGAAGTCATAATAGCTGATTCTCCCCCTTATCCAAATCGCGAGCTGCCGACCCTCGACGAAGTAAAACGCAGGATTATTACTCAGACGCTTGAGTTCACCAATGGCCGTAAAATCGCCGCTGCAAAAATTCTCGGCATCGAGCGCCGCCGTCTGAATCGTCTCATCGATAAGTTAGACATATCTCTCTCGCAGACGAAGAAAAAGGCCGGCAGCTAAAACCATCTCTTTACTGTTGTCCTAATCTCGTGTTATGTCCCGCTTCTGTCCTCCGTTTTCTGTCCTCCGACTATTTTGGTCACCATCGACCAGACCGGCCGATTATCTGCTAACCCATCCACACATAAAAACTTGTTGCAGAAACTACCGCTACTTGTCGACCATAACGGTCGATTCACTCCCAAAAGCACATTTAGGGCTGGCAAAAATTTGCGGCACATAGCTGCCGTTATAGCAAGCACTTAAGAAATTTTTTCTTGTCTCACAAAACTTTGGCACACGGCTCGCTAATTAAGTTAGTGCAACAGGCAAAAAGGTTGTAGGTGAGATGTAAGGAGACATAAATGATTGTTCTCATACAGGCAAGTGTGTTAACGGTTGGTCTCGATGGCAAGAATGAAGTGTTGAGGGAGTTGCCGATTCGATTGATAACAATGCAGTCTGGAATTAAGGCTGCTCGCTCTTTAAAAAATGAAAAAGTTGACAGCGTTATCAGCAAGTGGGACCTGGATGATATGGAGGACGGCCGGTTTCTCAGGAATCTGCGAGCTGTAAAGCCTGAGATTCCGACGATAGCTTTCGTAAGGGCCGGCGACCGAGCACAGGAAATCGCAGCCCGAAGTCTCGGTGTCTCGGCGGTTTTGACCGATGAGGCCGACGATGAGCTCTTCCGTGAAACCGTCGCCAATGTCCTGGGACTCAGAGACATTGCCTCCATAAAAGCAATATCTCCTGTTGAAAACAGCCGTTACGAGAAAGAGAAAATTACAAAGTAGCCGGCGCAATACGCAGTATGCCTTACGGCACAAGGAGACACTGAGATAACGCCGGGTGCAGTTGAGAGCAATCACCCCATAGGGGTGATAAAGATAAATCCGCCGGAGACGGATAAATGCTCACGAGGAGTTTTCTCCCCCCCAAGCTGGACCTTGATAGTCTAAAACAAGTTGGCCTAAAGAGAGGCTACAGGGTCCGGCAGAAAATCAACCCGCCTTTGGCGGGATAATGATAGACGACGTTTGGGTTAAGAATTCTCTCTCCTCCTCCTTTGCTGGGTTTGAAGAATCCAACAGCAAACCCAGCATCAAAACCAGCACCCCTTAGGGGTGATAACGATAGATAACGTTTGGGTTAAGAACTCTCTCTCCTCCTCCTTTGCTGGGTTTGAAGTATCTAACAGCAAACCCAGCACGAAAATAGACACCCCTTAAGGGTGATAACGATAGATGAGTGTGTTTTTCGCAAGTGAATAACAAGAAAACAAAAGAAGCCAAAAGACTTCTTCATTATCTCCTCCTTTAAGCTGGGTTTGAGAAGTTGGCGAGTGAAAAATTGTTGCCAAGCCCAGCAGAGAATGAACACGGCGTAAAATCGCCGTGATTTAGATAAAAAGCGACAGCTTGTGTGTGAGAAGGGGCTGGGTGATTTGGGTCAGCCCCGTTAATCATTTCCGATGACCGGAGAAAACTTTAGGGTCAGAGAAAACTTTAGGGTCAGAGAAAACTTTAGGGCCAGAGAAAACTTTAGGGCCAGAGAAAACTTTACGGCCAGAGAAAACTTTATGGTCGGAGAAAACTTTATGGTCGGAGAAAACTCTACGGAAGGAGAAAGCTTTAGGGAAGGGGAAAACTTCACGGAAGGGGAAAACTTTTTAACAGAACCGGCAGGGATGAAAACTCGGTGAGCCGCCCAACCAGTGAGCGGCAGAAAGGTAGGGTGCTTATGCAACAAAGGGGGTTAAACGGAGGGAATTGAAACCAATGGATTGAGAAAACAATTTAATCCGCCTCTGGCGGATAAACTTGCTGCGGACGGTCCGCAGTAAGAAGAATGTTAATTGATACAAAAAAAGGAAAATTAAAATGAAAAGGTTAATTACAATTTGTGCAGTAGTTCTGATGCTGAGCGCAGCATCTGTATCATGGGCTACGCCAGTTCCTGTGGTCACGCATCCGTCAGATGCAGGTGCCCCAAGTTGGTGGAACAGTACAGGGGGCCTATACGCCTATGGATACTGGCAGTCTGACATCCTAGGTGGTAGTGGCCCTGTTTCGCCGCCGGACGATCCCACCCACTGGGCTACAAATTACCTACCACAAGGCAACGCCGCCTTTACGGCCAATATAGGTATAGAAAACGATACCATTGCAGTCAACCTGGCTAACGTGAGTCATGAGGACCTCTATAAGCAAATCTACATCTACATCACCGGAACAACCGAAAGTACCGAAGCGGCGATAATTACTAATCTAAACCCCGACAGCGGTGTATTTACAGGTGACTCGTCGTGGAACATAGGGACCGACGGTCTATGGCATTGTAGGGTGCTCGGCGAGATTCATCCTCAGCCGGACTACGCGTATCTGACTGTTAATGTGCCGGGGATGACAAGTGTGACAAACATCTGGGCAGGTGAACTCTGCGTTCCTGAGCCGGCAACGATTGCGATGCTCGGTCTTGGCGCGTTGAGCCTCCTTCGAAGCAGGAAAAGGAAGGTGTAGGGCAGGGATGATAAATGATTATCAATGAACTTTAATTAAAATTTAAGTGAGAAAAGCTATGAAAAAAGAAATATTAAAAGTATTGTTTATTTGCCTGTTGGTTCTCGCGATGTTGTCCATCAGTGCCTACGCCAGTCCTCCTGTTGACTTGGGAGCGGCGGCAAGCTTTGGGGTACTGGGCGGCCAAGCAGTGACCAATACCGGCAATACCGTCATCAACGGAGACCTTGGTATCTGGCCAAATGGCGCCAGCTCAATCACCGGCTTTTACCCTGCGGGAAGTTACACCGGAGCGCTGCACGCTGCTGACGGGGTTGCGCAAGATGCTCAGAGTGCTGTCACCACCGCGTACGGCATTCTCGCGGGCATGACGCCCACAGAAAACTTGACTGGCCAGGACTTGGGTGGAAAAACGCTCACGTCGGGCGTCTATAAGTTTGACTCGTCGGCTGGTTTGACGGGAACACTCACTCTGGATGTCAATAACAACCCGGATGCGTACTTTGTTTTTCAGATAGGGAGCACGCTCACGACCGGAACCGGCTCGTCCGTTGTCATGATTAATGTCCCTGATGGGGGTTTCTGCAACAAATATTGGCAGGTTGGCAGCTCCGCGACTCTCGGTACGGGCACTGATTTTATGGGAAATATTCTCGCACTTGATAGCATTTCGCTTAATGGCGGGACCCTGTACGGCCGGGCGCTGGCCAGAAACGCCGCAGTAAACATCTACGCCGCAGAAACGATAACACCCCAATGTGTAATACCTGAGCCGGCGACGATTTGTCTGCTCGGCCTGGGTGCATTGAGTCTGCTTCGCAGGAAACGGAGTGTGTAGTTTGTGCCAATGGATTGAGAAGGAATAATCGTCTGCTGCGGCTGGTTCGCCGCAGCAGAAAAAAAGAGGAAGGTTAACTTATAAAAAAAAGGAAAATTAAAATGAAAAGATTATTAATAACAATTTGCGTGGTAGTGGGAATGCTGCTGACGGTAAATGTCGACGTCAAAGCTGTAATAGCCCCCTCTCTTTGGCTTCAATTCGAGGGCCCCGATGGACAAACTACGACAGTTGACTCATCTGCCAACGCTCACACTATAGCCCTTCTTGGCACGCCAGCACCACAAGCGCAATTAGATACCGATTACCACGCAGTAGGTGCTGCATCTTTGCTGTTGGATGGTTCCAACGATTACGCAACGGCAGCGCCAACTACCAGCCCTGACTGGGACATTTGCGCAAGTAATACGGATAATTGGACCATTTCTTTTTATGTGAGACTGGATACCCACGCTGGAACTACGGGTCTTATGTACCAGGGCACGGACGCCAGCAATCGATGGGCTATCAGAAACGTTCACGGAAACGGGCTTCTTTTTTCAGTGATGTCCAGCGCAAGTGATGTAATAAGTACAGGGTACGGAAGGGAGATAACCGACAGCGACTGGCATTGGATAGCATTATGCAAGATTGGGGATGGCTCCAGCTCCAGGTATGCACTCTACAACGATGGAAACCAGGCAAACTACACCAGCGATCCCGACACCCGCGACTTTACTGGTCTGCTTAACATAGGACGTACTAGCGGTCCCGGGACGAGCTATTACTACACAGACGGTAATATGGACGAAGTAATGATATATCACGACAATGTTTTTGGTGCCAATCCCAACTCAGACAAAACAGACCATATTACCAACATTCCCGAGCCGGCAACGATTGCGCTGCTTGGACTGGGTGCATTGAGTCTGCTTCGCAGGAAACGGAGTGTGTAGTTTGTGCCAATGGATTGAGAAGGAATAATCGTTTGCTGCGGGCAGTCCGCAGCAAAAACAGGAATACCAAGTGTTTAGTTGATACAAAAAAAGGATAATTAAAATGAAAAAGTTAATTTTAACAAGCTTGTGTGCGATGGCTATCTTTGCTTTGCCCGCTTTGGCAAGCCCTGCGAACGTTTACAGTGTGAACGGACCTCAAGACGGTATGTCTGTGGGGGGGGTGGCAGATGAGGTGGGCACCGTCGGCGTGTTCCCGGCCGATGAGCAAATATATGTTGTTAGTTGGTGGATAACGACTCAGTCGGCATGCACCGAAGGGCCCGGCGACGACCCGCAGAAGCCGAATTGGGAGTTGTGGATCCAAAATAATACCAGCAGAACATTTGCACTCTGGTATGTTGGAGATACGCATTTTAGTGAAACAGATGGTCTCGTCTACGATACCACCTGCAGCAACTACGACGGATTCATTGGTAATGTAGGCCTTAGAGACGCGGGATACGCCTTCAAGATTGACAGCGTTGGGGTCAACAAACCGCTGGTGTACGAGGATAAGGGCCAGAACAGTCTTTTCGAGCCAGGTGAAGATTGGTATTTCATCATTCAGGACTACACCAACATTAACGGGGGCTCCGCATGGTCCTTCGGCAGCATAGGTATAGCCAGCCTCCGTGCCGGGTCCTCGACAGGCAGTCTCGTTGCTAATATCCCCGATGTCCCCGAGCCGGCAACGATTGCGCTGCTCGGCCTCGGCGCTTTGGGTCTTATCAGAAAGAAACGTGCATAAGTAAAAAGATAGAGGTCTAAAATGCGGAGCACTTTATGTGCTCCGCAGGACGGCCTTGAAACTAAAAAAAGAGGAATAGGTACGAAAAAACATTGTTTAATACTCATCTTGCTGACGTTTCTTTCTGTCGGATTCATATCGGCCGATACCAAGGCCAGTCTTACGATAGCAACTTTTGCTGACCCCTCCGAGGACAGCAGCAATCCGCTGTTTGCGGTGGATTTCATAAATATGAACCTCAATGGCGAATGGCCTGACACCAAAACCGGCCTGATTCTGGAAATACCCTACCGCGGTCACACCTTTGAAAATGCGTGGTTCGATATGAATGAAGTGACAATAACATCCAAAGTTACCATACCAGGCGTGGGTGTATTTGGTCAGACTGGTCCAGGCAGGGTCAACTTTTACCAGGACGGCAGCTCGACAAACCCGCTGGTGGTTATTGACTTTGATAGTGGTTCCGCATCGTTTGATAGCTTTGGAGCGGATAATGAATTTACTGCTGAAAATGTAACAATTACGGGTTCTGAAATCACAGGCACACTTTCAGAGGAGGAATTTACCTTCAACTTTGCAAATCTGGCAATGCTGCCGAACAGTAATAACTGGGATGATGGATTTACCGCTACGGCGTCATTTACTTCATCAGCGATTCCGGAACCGGCAACGGTTTGCCTTCTTGGCCTTGGCGCTTTAAGTCTGTCTAACAGAAAAAAATAAATAATCAAAAAACAAGAGCAAAATGCGGAACACTTTATGTGCTCCGTAAGATGCCTTGAGGAAGACAAAAAAATACTATGGAAAAACATTGTTTAATACTCATCTTGCTGGTGTTTCTTTTTGTTGGATTCACATCGGTAAATACCAAAGCCAGTCTTACGATAGCGACGTTTGCTGACCCATCGAGAAACAGCAACAATCCGCTGTTTACAGTGGATTTTACGCAAATGAAATTCACTGGCGGATGGGATGATGACAAAACCGGTTTGACCCTGGAAATCCCCTATAGCGGTTACACCTTTGAAGATGCGTGGTTTGAAATGACTGAAGTGGAAATAACAGACACGGATGTTATCTGGGGTCAGAAATTTGGCCAGGCCAGTTCCGGTGTGATTAAGTTTTACGAGGACAATACCAGCACAGACCCATTGGTGATTATTGACTTTGATAGCGGCCTTATACTGCGGCAGAGCTTTAGCGCGGACGAAATTTTTGTTGCTGAAAATGTAACAATTACAGGTTCTAAAATCCCAGGCACACTTTTACAGGAGCAGTTTACTTTCGGCTTTGCTAATCGGGCGAAATTGCCGGGCCATACTGACTGGAATGACGGGTTTACCGCCACGGCGGCATTTACTTCATCAGCAGTTCCAGCTCCCGAGCCGGCGACGATTTGTCTGCTTGGCCTTGGTGCGTTGAGTCTGCTCCGCAGAAAACGCAGTGCGTAACGTATTAGCAAATGGACTGGAGAAAACCATTGCTGCGGGCGGCCCGCAGTAAAAAGAGAAACTTTAACTGATACAAAAAAGGAGAATTAAAGTGAAAAGGTTAATTACAACTTGTTTGTTTAGAGCACGTGCCACAACACTTGTGGCAATGCTGGCATTGGCTGTGCTGTTAAGCACACAAACCATTGTTTCGGCTGTGACACCTGTTACGCCGCTGCCCACAAAGTGGACCCAGATGCCAGACTTAGAAAACGGGACAGCCTGGAGTTCTTCGAATGGATGGTACATCGCTGCCGACGATTACCTCTGCGAGAACCCTCTGCCTGTTAATGACGTCCATTGGTGGGGTTCCTACTGGGCGGGACAAGACCCCCAGCCTATCAACGGCTTTACCATCAGGTTCTTCTCGGATGTTCCGGCTTCACCTACTGGTGAATTCAGTCATCCAGGAGACTTGTTGTATCAGGCCTACATTGCGGGCAACTGCAACGAGACGTACTATGGCAACTCCGAACCCTATGGCCTCAATGTTTACCAGTACAACGCAATACTCCTCGAGCCCTTCGAACAAGATTATGGAACGACCTACTGGCTGAGCATCCAGCTGAACCCGGGTTGGACGGAACCTCCCTACTGGGGATGGTACACCTCCGCTGACCATTGGCAGGATATCGCTGTTCAGGCAGAGGAGCCGTCTCCCTGGAATTGGTATCAAGCCATAGATTCCGCGAATCAGGATTTAGCATTCCAACTGACAGTGGTTCCCGAACCGGCGACGATTTGTCTGCTCGGCCTTGGTGCTTTGAGTCTAATTCGCAGAAAACGGAGTGTGTAAGTTTGTAATGGATTGAAAAAAATAGTTATTAGCTACGGACGGTCCGCAGTCCTATGGACTCCTTACGGAGCAAAACGAGGAATATTAACTAAATAATACAAAAAAGGGTAATTAAAATGAAAAAGTTAATTTTAACAAGCTTGTGTGTGTTGTTTGTCGTCGGCACTGCTTTAGCAGATTGGAACCCAGGCGACCCCAATAAGTACGTCCAGATGCCTGACTTGTCCACTAATGGTGTTGATGTTCACTGCACATCTCACGGCACATCTATAGCAAAGCTGGCTGATGACTTTCTCTGCACAACAACAGGATACGTCACAGATATCCATATTTGGGGCTCGTGGTCGGGTGATTACCTGCCGCATCAGGAAGGCTCAGCCAGCGCCGCTAATGCGTCGTTTCGCCTGAGTATCTACAGCAACATCCCGGCTGATGGCCAGGGCTATAGCAGTCCTGGCGAGACGCTGTGGCAGCACGATTTTAGTCCCGGAGATTTTACCGTCCGGCAGTACGCCACCGCCCTTGAGGACTGGTACTATCCCCTGGCAGGCCAATACGCTCCCGGCGAATATTATCAGGATTTCGAATCGGATCTCTGGCAGTACAACTTTGTTGCGACGCCCGGTACGGAACCTGAGGAGCTCTTCCACCAGCAAGGCACGCCACAGAGTCCTGTCGTGTACTGGCTGGGCGTCCAGGCATTCACTCCGGACTCCGATGCTCAATTCGGCTGGAAGACCTCCACGGACCACTGGGGCGACGATGCTGTCTTCTGGGACCCAATTTCCGGTTCCTGGCAGGAGCTGATATGTCCGGCGACCGACTACATTGGCCGCCCACTGTCCAACGGCGGACAATCAATGGACATGGCATTCGTCATTACGCCTGAGCCGGCAACGATTTGTCTGCTCGGCCTTGGTGCGTTGAGTCTGCTTCACAGGAAACGCAGTGCGTAACGTATTAGCAAATGGACTGGAGAAAACCATTGCTGCGGGCGGTCCGCAGTAAAAAGAGAAACGTTAACTGATACAAAAAAGGAGAATTAAAGTGAAAAGGTTAATTACGATTTGCATAATTACATTAACTTTGGCGGCCTTCTCAAACATCGCGTCAGCCATAACCAATGGCGGATTCGAATCCGGCGATTTGACCGGCTGGACCACAAATTACACCAATGACGGCAGCAACAACGGCTACTCCAATCAAGCGTTAGCAACCAACGATTACCATTACTCAGGCGATTACGCGCTATGGGGCTATGCTGAGGTTACCAGCATAGATTGGTACCCAGCCTACGACTTTTCACGAACTTATGTGTGGTCGGATTACCAGGACCTGTCCAGCGTAACATCAATCAAGCTTTACCTCACCAGCTTCATATCTAGTTATGAACACTCAAATTGGGGATGGGGACAGGAAGTATTTTTGATGCTCGACGATGGAACAAACCAGGCCTCTGTATTACTGGTTGAAAATCACGAACCAACGTACTTAAGCCTTGTTGACCTCGGACTCTATACAGACTCTACCGGCGGCGACGGAAACATCTGGCATGGCTTTAATGCCCCTCTCAGCACGGATCCGAATTACTTTGGTGCCGAATTTTCCAATCTTACTCTTTCAAACACAAAGGTCGGAATATGCTGGGAGGCAATTAGCTGGAACGGTGGCTCCGGGACTCTCTGGGCCGGTGCCGCTGTTGACGATATTCAACTCGTTCCCGAACCGGCAACAATTTGTCTGCTTGGCCTCGGCGGTTTGCTGCTTGGTCGGAATAGGAAATTTAACAAAAAGCAGAAATAACCACGGCCTATTAGGTGGTCGTGTTTAATATATATCGAACCGAGCCGACCGGGCTGACTTAAGCCCTGTCGGCCTTCGGCCTTTAGGGGAAAGGGTGAAAGACGGGATTCGAACCCGCGACCCTTGGAACCACAATCCAATGCTCTATCCAACTGAGCTACTTTCACCAGAACAATTAAACTATTGTCCGTTGATTATTGATAATTGTCAATAGTCGGCTGCAGCAACAAAAAGGGCGCCGGTACTAATTGGCGCCCTCGGTGTCCTCGCAAATATGCGATTTAGCCGTTCGTTACCTTCGCCTGAGCAGCGGCTAATCTCGCAATCGGAACCCTGAACGGCGAGCAGGAGACATAATTCATCCCGACCCGGTGGCAGAAATCAATACTGCTCGGCTCACCGCCGTGTTCGCCGCAGATGCCGACTTCCAGCTCTTTACGGCTCTTCCGGCCGCGTTGAATCCCTATTTTTATCAGTTCGCCGATACCTTCCTGGTCGATTGCCTGGAAAGGATCGCCGGGCAGAATACCTTTTTTAAGATAGTCGGGCAGGAATCCGCCTATGTCGTCGCGCGAAAATCCAAAACCCATTTGAGTCATATCATTGGTGCCGAACGAAAAGAATTCCGCCGCCTCTGCTATTTTGTCCGCCACAATGGAAGCGCGAGGAATCTCAATCATTGTGCCGAACATATATTTAATTTTCTTAAGTTTGTATTTCGCTAAAACTCCCCTGTAAACTTCCTCAGCGATAGCCCGTTGTAATATCAGTTCTTTCACGTCGCAAACCACCGGAATCATTATCTCCGGATATGGTTTCTTACCCTGCTTAATAAGTTCTGCTGCTGCCTCAAATATCGCTCGTATTTGCATACGGCTTACCTCAGGATAAGTGATTCCCAGGCGCACGCCTCTGTGTCCCATCATCGGGTTCGATTCGTGCAGCGCATCGGCTCGTTTGGATAACTCCTCAAGACTTATATTCAGCTCCTCGGCCAACTGCTGCAGCCTTGCAGGGTCGCGAGGCACAAACTCATGCAGCGGCGGGTCAAGCAGCCGAATTACTACCGGCAGACCATCCATCGCCTCTAACGTTTCCTTTATGTCCTTTTTAACATACGGGAATAATTCATCCAGCGCTCTCATTCTTTCCTCTTCGGTCTTGGAAACAATCATTTTGCGCAGGACAAACAACGGCTGGTCGGAACCTTTACCATAAAACATATGTTCGGTTCTGAAAAGCCCGATACCTTCAGCCCCGAATCCCCTGGCCTTTTTGGCATCCTCAGGCGTATCGGCGTTGGTGCGGATACCCAATTTTCTGATGGAATCGCAGACCTTCAGGAAGTCATTCAAGAGTTTGTTTTCTTCAGAGGCGTCTATCATCGGCAGTTGTCCTTCGTAAACATTTCCTTTTGTGCCGTTTAGTGTAATCCAGCCGCCTTCTTTTAATATTTTTCCGCCGGCGCCGACCTCCTTTTTGGCATAATCAACGTGCAAAGTTCCGCAGCCGACGATGCAGCATTTGCCCCAGCCGCGAGCAACCAGCGCAGCGTGCGAGGTCATACCGCCGCGTGCCGTCAAAATTGCCTCAGCGGCCCGCATACCTTCAACGTCTTCGGGGTTGGTTTCTTCGCGCACAAGTATTACTTTTTTGCCTTGTTTTGCCCAATCAACCGCGTCGGCTGCGGAGAATACGATTTGCCCCGTCGCTCCGCCGGGTCCCGCAGGCAGACCTTTGGCCAGCGGCTTGTGCGACAATTCCGCTTTGGGGTCGATTATCGGGTGCAGTAATTCGTCTAACTGCGAGGGTGTCACGCGCATCACAGCATCTTCTTTTTTGATTAATTTCTCTTTAAGCATATCCATAGCCATACGTAACGCAGCCGGGCCGTTGCGTTTGCCAACCCGGCACTGCAGCATAAAGAACCGCCCTTTCTCAATTGTAAACTCGATGTCGAGCATATCGCGGTAATGCTTCTCAAGACGTTTCTGAACAGTGTACAGCTCCTTGTAAATCTTAGGCATCGCCTTTTCCAGCGAAACCAGCTCCTTGTTATGCTCGCTCTTTGAGTACTCGTTCACCGGGGCCGGCGTGCGGATGCCCGCAACAACATCTTCACCCTGGGCGTTGATTAGATATTCGCCGTAGAATTTATTTTCGCCGTTGCCGGGATTGCGTGTGAACGCAACACCGGTAGCCGAATCCGCACCCATATTACCGAACACCATCGTCTGAACACTGACCGCCGTCCCCCATTCATCGGGTATGTTCTCAATCCGCCGGTAGCTTACCGCACGTTTGCCGTTCCAGGACGCAAACACCGCACGAATGCCTCCCCATAATTGCTCGTGGGGGTCTTCCGGAAAGTCTTTGCCTAAGACTTCTTTGACCTTCTTTTTGAACTGCCCGCATAGCTGCTGCAGGTCATCGGCTGTTAGGTCGGTATCGCTTTTATAGCCCTTGCGTTTTTTCATATCGCCCATAATTCTTTCCATCTGTTTGCGGATACCTTCTTCATCCTTAGGTTCTATCCCCCCTGCCTTTTCCATCACCACGTCAGCATACATCATAATCAGCCGGCGATACGCATCATACACGAACCTTTTATCGCCGCTCTGCTCAATAAGTCCGGGTATGGTCTTCTCAGTCAATCCGATATTCAGGACCGTTTCCATCATACCCGGCATCGACCGCCGTGCACCCGAACGGACCGACACCAGCAGAGGGTCTTGAGCATCGCCGAATTTTTTACCCATCAGTTTCTCAATTCTTTTCAGCGACTCTTCTACCTTTTCTTTAAGCCCTTTCGGGTATTTCCTCTTGTTTTGATAGTAATATGTGCAAACTTCGGTAGTAATTGTAAAACCAGGCGGAACCGGCACACCCAACTTGGCCATCTCTGCCAGGTTCGCACCTTTGCCGCCTAAAAGCTCTTTCATCTTGGCGTTGCCGTCGGCTTTGCCGCCGCCGAAAAAATACACCTGCTTCGCTGCCATTGTTAAAAATCTCCTTATCTATTTGACCCAACAACATACATTGCTGTAAAAACCGAATAGTATATTACACTGAACTGAATATGTCAACCCTCGTTAATTTGTTTAGGGTTATTCTCTCGCGAGGTTTGCTTTCATCCCCATTCAACGCCCGCCTGTTTGCCTGCACCCGCAATCTGTTGGCGGGATGTCCCAGAATGCTTGCCCTGCGTAGCCGATTTCGGCGAAGTAGGGTTTTTATCTGGGACCCAGAATGTCTTTACTCCACCCTTTGCAAAATGGCTCAATCCACGGTAGAATAAGGCGCGATGTCAAACGATTTGAAAAATACGGTTCGGCCGGCTCAGACGAGATTCAGCTTCGGCGCCACATCAGCCATCATTACCAATCTGGGTATTATCACCGGCTTAGACTCCCTGACGCATCCCAAATTAAGCATCATCGGGGCTTTATTGGTCATTGCCCTGGCGGACAATATGTCCGATTCTTTCGGCATCCACATTTACCAGGAGTCGGAGCACATCGGCAAAAAAGAAGTCTGGCTTTCCACGCTGACAAACTTCCTTACGCGATTATTTGTCTCTTCGACTTTCATAATTCTGATAATCGTCCTGCCCATCCGGCTTGCGGCTGTTTGTTCAGTCATTTGGGGTTTGTTGATATTGACCTTTATGACTTACACAATAGCAAAACAGCAAAAAATCAGCCCCCTTTCTGCAATCCTTGTGCATATTACTATTGCTGTTGTTGTAGTCGTAGCGAGTAACTTCATCGGAGGATTCGTAATCTCCAGATTCCAGTCCTGACCTTCGTAGCGCAGCTTCTCGTTTAGCGTCCGCCGGCACGGCGGACTTCCGCTTCATTTAGCCCCTCGGTCCGCCGAGGGGTTATCCTCCGCCGTTGTTGTCTCGGGCATTTGAATTTGTCTCGTATTTCAGGTTTCGGACTTCGGATTTTTGATTAATCCTTTTAAGGCGCGTAAAAATTTGTCTTGACTTTTCCTAAGCGTAAGTATATGGTAAATGACTTAAGGAAACGATACAAAATCCGCTTTCAGGAGGAGTAAAAAATGAAAAGACAACTGCTCTTATTAATAATCCTGGCCCAGTTACTGCCGCTCGCTGCCGCCGCTCTGGCCGCCGAACCATTTATGCTGAAGGATATATATCCGGGGGCGACTGGCTCAAACTCTCAGTCCCTGACGGATATAAACGGCGTATTATTTTTCCAGGCCACCGACGGCACAAACGGCTCTGAATTATGGAAAAGCAACGGCACTCCGGCTGGCACCGTAATGGTTAAGGATATAAAGCCGGGGGCGAACGGCTCATACCCTGTGTACATGACGAACGTAAACGGCACTTTCTTTTTCCAGGCCGACGACGGCACAAACGGTTCTGAATTATGGAAAAGCGACGGCACTGAGGCCGGCACGGTTATGGTAAAGAATATAAGGCCGGGGGCAGGAAACTCGTATCCCACGTACCTGACGAATATGAATGGTGTATTATTTTTCCAGGCCAACGACGTCACAAACGGTACTGAATTATGGAAAAGCGACGGCACTGAGGCCGGCACGGTTATGGTAAAGGATATAAGGCCGGGGGCGGGAGGCTCGGAGCCCCAGAACCTGATGAATGTGAACGGTGTATTATTTTTCAAGGCCTACGACGATACAAACGGCTCTGAATTATGGAAAAGCGATGGCACCACAGCAGGCACCGTAATGGTAAAGGATATATGTCCGGGAGCAGGAAACTCAGGCATCTCGTACCTGATGGATATAAACGGCACATTATTTTTCGAGGCCTGGGACGGCACAAACGGCTACGAGTTATGGAAAAGCGACGGCACTGACGCCGGCACCGTAATGGTTAAGGATATATACCCCGGCGCAAGCGCAAATCCTTCGTCTCTGACGAATGTAAACGGCATATTATTCTTCGATGCCACCGACGGCACAAACGGTGCTGAATTATGGAAAAGCGACGGCACCGCCGCCGGCACCGTCTTGGTAAAGGACATAAGGCCGGGGGCGAACAGCTCAAGCCCTGGGTCCCTGACGAATGTAAACGGCATCCTGTTTTTCAGGGCCGACGACGGCACCAACGGCATTGAGTTGTGGAAAAGCAATGGCACCGCCGCCGGCACCGTAATGGTTAAGGATATATACCCCGGCGCAAGCGCAATTCCTTTGTTTCTAACGAACGTAAACGGCACATTGTTCCTCAACGCCTCTGACAGCACAAACGGCGCTGAGTTATGGAAAAGCGACGGCACCGAGGCTGGCACAATAATGGTAAAGGACATACGGCCGGGCTCGACTGGCTCAAATCCTGTATACCTGACGTATATAAACGGCACTTTATTCTTCTGCGCTGACGACGGCACTAACGGCGGTGAGTTGTGGATGTATATATTAAACGACGAATGTCAGGACAATATTAAGGTTGACTTAGGCCAAGTTTACTACGGCTCAAACTACGGCGCTGAAGGTAATGATATTACAAGCTGCGCTTATGAGGATTCCCCGGACGTCTGGTATCGTTTCCAGCCCCAGACCGCCGGCGAATATACTATCTCCGTAGCCAGCGACGAATTTGACACGACACTCGCTGTCTTTAACGCCTGTGGCGGCGGCGAGCTTGCCTGCAACGATGATTCTCATCAGACTACCGATTCTCAGGTCGCCCTCAATATGATAAAGAACAAACTCTATTATATCCGTGTCGCAGGATTCGATGGTCAAATGGGCAGTTTTAATCTGACTGTCACTGCCGGCTCTTGCACGAAATTAGCCGTAAGCGACCTTAATGGCGACTGCGTAGTAGATTTTCTGGACTTTGCCATAATGGCCTCCGAATGGCTGACCTGCAACCTGTCCCCGCCAGACCTCTGCTTGTAATAAGGTAATTAAAAAATCCTTCAGCGCCACCTAGCCCCTCGGACTGCCGAGGGGTTCTCCCTCAGAGCCTGCCCTCGAATGTCGTAGTCGGGGGTGTTAATTTAGGCAATCTTTGGCCGATTTTTCTTCGCCTGTCCGCCGTAGCTTACTTGTCCGCCATAGCCCTTTGGCGACGGCGGAAGCGAAGGCGGATGTTTTTTGTGCCTTTTTGTGACCAATTAAATCAGTGAAATCCGTGAAATCTGTGGCTAATTTTCTTCGTGTCTTGCTGTCTTCGTGGCTGATTTCTCGATGAACTATGAACAACGAACTAACTTCAGATTGAAAAGGTATAGCCATATTTCCACCCTTTGCCGCTGGTATCTTCCCCATATCCCTGGGCCGTCATTCTCCTTTCCCATTGCCGGGCAGCCGTCTCGGAACTGAATTGCTGCATTACTCTGAAGTCGCGAGGACTGCTTGCTTCCCTCTTTCTTCTTGCCGGCTCATCCGTAAGTCCTGCATACCTCATACTCACTCAACCTTTCGCAGCGAAGCGCATATCCTCGCAGCGTAGCGGAGATCCCAGAATGTCGTTATCTGGGACCCATATCCGGAACCCAGTTAACCGGGTCGTTATCCGGGGCCAAGACACCACTTTCCAAATCGTAAATCATAAATTGTAAATGACAACACCCCCGCCATTTATTTGCTCCCCTTATCTACGCTCAATTAATCACGATAGAATTTTCCAACCCGACCCCTGTCAAATTGCTTGTGTCGCCTCAGCTAAAGACTTTGGACATTCAGGAATCAGCAATGCAGGGAGTTGTCGATTTGCTTGTCTTCCGAAACTAAATCGAAACTGATGCTGGCGAATCGCGGCCACATACCACAGTTTCTCATTCTTGGTCATTTTATTTATGGGCGTAAGAATGGCTATATCTCGGCCTTGATAAGTTGGCTCGTTTTGTAAGAACGTTTCAAGGACAGACCCACCTAGGGCAACAGTGATACATCCCGCTGGGGTTGGTTCGTCTCTTGTTCTCGCAACACGCCCGCTAATTCCATTGTTGTGGCTTGTACGGGAAACGAAGGCTATACCCTTTTCGTCTTTCTTCAAATGGTTCAATTCGTAACTGTTGCCGTATTGAATGGTAAACAGTTCCGATATGGGGCGTAGCTTCCCAAGCTTTAATGGAGCATTCTTGTTCGCCAACGCCATTAACCCTCGATACTCTTGTTCAAGATCAGGAAGTTCACAAGCCTCGGCCCATTTTGGCAGGACAGGCAAATCAAGCGTCTCTAGTCTTGCACCCTTGGGTTTACGGCCATAAGAGAATCTCCATCGCGATTGCGTTATTGCCAGAGCATAAAACAGTTTCGCTTTCAGGGACATGCTTCGCCGCGGCAACAATACCGACACGTTGGAGTTAGGTATGAATCGATAGGGTATGACATAAGAGTGAGAATGGCTCCCCTGGCCATCCGTAGAAATTACAAGAGAGTCGGGTGGAAAAATCTTTGATTCTGGTACAGCAGAGGAACTAAGAAAACCAGCGATCACCTTCTGGAAAGAATGACTCGGCCTAATTACTGGGAGAAAACTATCGTCTCGTGGTTTTTCGGAAACACCCAAGTCAGATATCACAACGCCAGTAATGACATTAAATGTATCAATTACCGTCGGCATTGACGGTCTCCAACAAAAGTTTGTGAATAACGTAATCTTTGAACGTCTTGACCAATGCTTCTCTAGTCAAATGGGACCAATCAGGTTCCATATACGCTTCGGCACACCACTCGTCGCGTGCAGTCACTTCTTGCATTACACTGAAATCACGAACGACATCTCTATTACGGAAGGCCGTCAGCCACCTTTTTTTCGTGGAGGCCCAAGTATTCTTAGCATCAATACGGCCCTTGTTCTTTATCTTCACAAACCCATCATCCCGCCAATAGCCAAACCACGTTTTCTTTCCTTTCGGGTGGGGCTTGTGGGCGGTCATAACCATAATGCAAGTGCATACGTTCGCGTCGGAATCGTGAAACAACTCTACCGGCATGGACATCACGGCTTCCAAGGTATGCTTTTCAAGCAGTCTGCGTTTTCGATCTCGAATTTCCGAGGTGTCGCCAATGGCGCAACTGACGGGAACTATCGCTACGCATTTCCCATTGACCTCTAAAGCCTCTAAGTTATTCAAGACAAAATCCAGTTCCTCTGTTGGACTAGCCTTTGTTTTATACGGCGGGTTCAATACCCCGACCGTAGGTTTCCATTTCTCTTTGATTCCATTTGATAACTCAAAGCAATCCCCGGCAAGTATATTTGTCTTTCCGTCTCCATGCACAACCATATTCGACACGGCAAGAGCGTAAATGTCATCCTGAAATTCAATCCCTATCAGCTGTCTTTTCTTTATCGCTTTTTCTGCCACCGTGTCAGATCCAGCATCCTTTAACATCTCTCTCATGGCGGCAATCAGAAGACCAGCGGTCCCACAGCAATTATCAAAGACGACGCTTTTTTTGTTGACCTCTGAAAGGCCAGCGAATAATTCTGCTATATGTGGTGGTGTTAAGACAATTCCCAGCCCCTTATCATTATTCGCATATCGCAAGAACTGAATGTAAAATTGGCCTATGGCATCATAGTATTTGTGAGTGCGGACAAAAACATTCACGTTTTTGTCAATTTGTTCAATTAAGTCAACAACAAAGTCCTTGTCCTTTGTAAGCGTTGCATTGGTTCGTATGAATGAGAACGCTTGCTCAAGGCTGGTAATTCTATCAGCTGGTAGTTCGGCTGACTTGAATTCGTTAATAATAGTTTGCACTAGAATGTCAATAAGTTGTCTTGCCGTTTTGTGAGACTTGAAACTTTTCTTGAACGCAGGGTTTTCCAAGGCGACAAGTACTCCGCAGATGAGCATACTGCGATGGGCCTCTTTGATCTTCTTGGCTTGTAGTTGTTCATTCAGATTTCGGCTGTACGTCAACAATGCCTCATAATCCTGACGGAACTTGGCTTCACTATGCAAAACCATATTAAGAGAGTCAGGGAAAGAGCGAATCTCCGTATCTTTTACCTCGACATCGGTACTTGCCCCATGTAAGTAAAGGTGATGAGAAATTTGTATATTGGCTTCTGTTTCTCCGCTTACCGCAATCGCTAATACGTCGAATTCCTTTGATAGGAACGATGAATAAAGAAGAACTCCATCGACGGCATATTCATCGTACTTGTCTCTGTTAGGGCTGACGTGATTGCGAGTGTTGGCCTTGCATTCTATCACGATCAGGAAATCCGAAACCTCCCGCGAAGAGATGATGAATTCCGGGTAGCCTTTACCACCGCCCTTCTTAGAGGCATTCTTGAGTAACTTGGCGATCCGAGGATTGTCGCTCTTTTGTTCTTCAACTACCAGGCGATTATCCTTGTAGTATCCAAGCCGCTCCAGACGCTTTCTGACTAAAGCTTCTGTTTTTCTTTCGTTTGCCATTAAAGATCCTTCTTCATCCATACCGCCAGATATGCGGTTATTACTGAATCACTTCCTCCATTTTACCCAAAAACTAAAAAACTGCAAACTTTACTTAGTTCACTAATCCGAACTTACTCCTCTGAAGTTTTTCAAAAGTTTTTTTACACAATCTCCCCCTTGAACAGGCAACAAAGGAATCATCGCACCAGATGGCAGGACATTCAATTTAATCCCGGCCTCTGCTAAAACAGATGCTGCCTCACTAATTCTTTTGAGTTCTCCCAATGGCTGGACTGTAACTTGAGCCCTAAATTCGCCGTCCCACGCATCCTCTTGGATATCAAGTTGTGCCTCTGATTGTGATTTAAAGATTCCGATCAACTCGTTTCTGCTAATGTTAAGCAAAATCCCAATATCCCCCAGTCGTATCGCTTCAAGATATTGTAGTCGTTGTTCCCGATCTCCAAACAGATTCCGCCCAAGACATTCTCGTTCTGTTTTGCTAGTGCATAACATAATGAAACATCTTTCAGACTCGCTCATATTCAACATTTCCTCTGAATTCACCGCTCCATTTTACCCGCAAACTCAACAACCACAACTTGAAAATTTTACCCCGTGAGATGTGTCGTTCACTATCTAACTGGGTCTGTGTCCAAAAAGTTAGTGTTAATATAGGTAATCTTTGGCTGAACTTTTCTTCGCGTCTTGGTGTCTTCGTGGCCAACTATAAATCAGTGTCATCCGC
This sequence comes from Sedimentisphaerales bacterium, assembly GCA_049508795.1. Taxonomy (GTDB): domain Bacteria; phylum Planctomycetota; class Phycisphaerae; order Sedimentisphaerales; family Anaerobacaceae; genus CAIYOL01. The sequence goes on from JBELAN010000001.1 coordinate 120,204, forward strand.
GTAATCCGCGATTAAATTTTTTCCTATCCCCTACACCCTATACCCTACCCCCTATCCTCTTTTCAATCATTTGCGCAAGGGGGGTAAAAAATTGTCCAATTTTTTCAACCGTTTCTATACATTTTTCTCACTTTTCTATACATTTTTCCAAATTTTTCTACAACTTTTGACGTTTTCAAACACGAACTTGCGCGTTTGGTGCTACCCCATTTTACCCATCCTCCCTATCTTATCTCATCTTGCTAGCGACCAGAGACCAGCGACTAACGACTATCTAATAGCTCTTTCAATCGTTCGAGTTCCCCCTTTTTCATATGGTAGCTATGCTCCTCGTCAGGAAACTCACCGCTTTCTACCTCTTTTGTATATTCTTTAAATGCTTCAATTGTCACATCAGCTAAATTGCCGTAACTCTTTGCAAACTTGGGACTTGGCCCCTGCACCAGCCCTAAAATATCGGGTGCAATCAGTATTTGCCCGTCACAACCAGGCCCCGACCCACAGCCAATGACCGGCACTTCACTGCGTTTTGTGATAATCTCCGCCACCTCCGCAGCAGCTCCCTCGACTAACAGCGAACCGGCGCCGGCGTTAACCATTTGCTCAGCAAGACTTACCAGCTCCGCAGCCATCTCAGCGGCAGTTCCCTCAGCCTTGAATTTCCCGATTTTACTGATACTCTGCGGTCTTATGCCGATATGGGCCATAACAGCCATACCGGCATCGCTAACTGCTTTAATTACATCGAGATATGCACCGCTGACCTCGATTTTTATCATTTGTGCCCCGGCTTCGGCAACGAATCGGCCGGCGTTTTTCACCGCTTCCTTTACGCCGAGTTGATAAGACAGAAACGGCATATCGGCCGCCAGATATACATTCGGCGCCCCGCGCCGCACCGCTGCCGTTATGGCAACCATAAAATCCATTGTCGCCGGCAGCGTCGAGTCGAAACCAAGCATAAGCTGCGCTGCTGAATCACCCACCAATATCATCTGCACATCGGTTTGAGAGACTAATTTGGCTGTGGTGTAGTCGTAGCAGCTTACTGCCGTAATCTTTCGATTTTGGCGCTTGGCTGCCAGCAGGTCTGCAATCGTGATTTTGACATCCATAGTTAATCTTCCTAAAAAAGTAAGAAATAACAGCTCTTTAGTTAAAATATGAGAACATAATTGGTTTAGCAAGCGTAAAATAATCAGGTTTTTTGGGGCTAAATTCGGCTATTTTCGAAAAAACACCAAAAAAATCGAGATTTTCACAACTAATAGCTTGATTCTTGGCAAAAAAAGTGCAGCTTTTTCTTAAATTTCCCTAAAGAATTTTTTGTTATCTATTCGATGAGATATAGATAAAGGGGAAATAAAACAAAAGGGCTGGAGTTTAGGGTCATTATCCTATTGCTTTTCATCACCCTCCTCCGAAGCCAGATTCTGTTGTAATAGAATCTGGCTTTTTTTATCCTCCTACTTGCTGCCTGGTCAAAACAGGTAATTGCAGAGATTCTACCAGTGTTAAATTGGGAAACAGCGCAATCCCGCGCTGGTGAAATCGGCTGCACACAACTCAGGACGGCAAGGACTGGCACGGGCTGTTTGCCGACCGGACTCACACCGAATGCTGCGCAAAAAGAAACGCCAACGCATTTCTGCGTTGGCGTTATAACCATTTAACTAATACTTAAGTTAGCTGTAAATCAAGCATGTTTCCTGCGTAGCAGAGCCAATCCACCTAAACCAAGCAGAGCGATTGTCGCCGGCTCAGGAGTCATTGTAATATTGTTAAAGTAGAATTGACCTGATAGAGGAACAGGAGCAATGTCCATGCCTCTGGCCGCTCCACTATCCATCGCGATGAACATTATATTCGCGTACGTGAGTCCATAGCCTGTAGCATCGAACTTTAGGTCAAGATGAAGCGTGTGGACGCCGTCAACCCAAGCCTCCGGGTCATCCCACCACAGTTCAGACTGTCTACCCTTGATGCCGGATTCCCCTGTCGCGGGATCTATGTCAGTAACGGGCACCCACACACCACCGACCAACTGCGAACAATCGGCAGCGCCACCGAGCTGACGCCAGCCACTGGCGTCAGACTGGAGTATGACGTCTTCGAATATGTTCATCCAGCCATAATCGCCTAAGTCCCACTCGCTTTTTACCACCGATACGTCAAGGTGAAGGTCTGTCATCTGCGAAAAGTCCTCCAGCCCCTCAGCACCTAAAGCAGTACCCACGGGAAGATATATGGTCGGCCCCCAGCCAGCAGGAAAGTCACATACCTTAAGCGTATCACCGACGGGTGTGACAGTAACAGTCCTACCCCACATATCCCCCAGCCAGCCGGCGTCGGCGGGTATTACCTCAGGTAGGTCGGCATAGGCGGCGGACACCACCGCTAACATTGAAACAAAACAAACAACAGCTATTAACTTTTTACACATGTCTACTCCTCCTTCTTCAAAAATCGAAAATTGAGTAACTCTTCTTCTTTTTTGGCCACAAGCCAAAAAACCAACTTCTCGTGATTCGACACGCATTCATAATTCAGCGCCGGGTGTGGATTCGACCAGTTACGCACCGGACGACCGTCACTATATTACGAACGTCTGTCTAACACGATTTTCTCGGAAATTGAGTTCGTCCTCCTCCTTACGGAAGACTTGTCAAAACCCGCAAATTAGCTTGATTGTCCAAGTGTAATTCTACCAAATTACCCATTTTCTCGTCAAGGGAAATTTTATCGGATTTCAGAAAAATTGTGTTTAGGGCGCCCGGCACGCATAACTTCTTTTACCACAAGCCCTTATAAACACTACAAACACGCCGGAGACAAAATTTTCCAAAAAATGCATTGCAACCGCCGCTTCCCAAATCTTTCTACGGGCTGCGCAAAAGCTTTATCATAATCACTCAACGCTTCGGACTTGAGCCCAATGTTGCAAGAAAATGGGTTTTAGGTATACTGTCTTTTGGCAAAATAGAGGAAAAAATAACGGAATCGGTTTGGTGTTAGTAACAAATACCGGGATAAAGGAAAGGATAACAATATGGCCGACACCGACGCTGTAAAAGAGGCGAAAAAGTTTTATGAAGATGTCCCTATGGAGACGCAGGGCTTTTTCCTTAAGGGAGCAAGCTCTCTGGATTGGGGGATGAAGAACCGGCTGTCGCGGATATTCAGTCCCGAGACAGGCAGAACGGTAATGCTGGCAATCGACCATGGATATTTCCAGGGACCTACAACCGGGCTGGAGCGAATAGATTTGAATATTGTGCCGCTGATGCCCTATGCCGACGCTGTAATGCTGACTCGCGGAATCCTGCGAACTACGGTGCCGCCCTGGCTGACAAAACCAATTGTGATGCGCTGCAGCGGAGGACCGAGCATACTCAAAGAGCTTTCGGACGAACATCTGGCCGTTGACATCGAGGACGCTATTCGAATGAACGTTACGGCGGTTACGCTTCAGGTGTTCATCGGCGGTAAGTTCGAAAGCCGCTCCGTTCGCAATATGACTCGTTTGGTAGATATGGGAATGCGCTATGGTATTCCCACTATGGCGGTAACAGCGGTGGGCAAAGATATGGCTCGCGATGCAAAGTATTTCCGCCTTGCCTGCCGTATCTGTGCCGAGCTTGGCGCCCAGTTCGTGAAGACGTATTATGTGGAGGAAGGATTCGAGACGGTCACCGCTTCGTGCCCGGTTCCGATTGTTATGGCCGGCGGCAAAAAAATCCCAGAGTTGGACGCCCTGACGATGGCATATAAAGCGATTCAAGCCGGCGCTTCAGGTGTTGATATGGGTCGCAACATCTTCCAGAGCGATTCGCCCAAAGCAATGATGCAGGCCGTCCGCAAGGTTGTGCACGAAAACTTAAAACCAAAAGAAGCTTTGAAATTATACACAACCCTTAAAGCTGAGGAGCAAAAAACCAGGTAATGAACGAAAAATCACTCCCTCTGAAAAACAAGGTCGCACTGATAACCGGCGCAGCCGGCGCTATTGGCTATGCTGTGGCGCAGGCACTGCTGGAGAACGGCTGCCGCGTAGCGGTGAGCGACCTTCCCGGCCAAAGACTCGATGATTTTACAGCGGATTTGCAAAAGCAGGCAGCCGATAGGGTAATCAGTGTAGAACTTGATGTTACCGACAAAGCATCCGTAGCAAACGGTTTTCAGTTGGTCATCGACACCTGGGGCAGAATTAATACCGTAGTGATAAACGCCGGCATCGCGATGGTCTCAACTTTAATAGAGATGGATATCGAGGCCTTTCGCAAACTTGAAAAGGTAAATGTGGAAGGGACGCTCCTTACGCTCGCCGAGGCAGGTCGGCGATTTATAAAACAGGCAACAGGTGGAGACATCATCATTATGTCCACCAAGAACGTTCCCTCCCCCAGCGCCGGCTTCGGCGCCTACAGCGCAACAAAAGCCGCCTGCCATCAGTTGGGACGAATCGCCAGCATTGAATTTGCCCAGTACGATGTTCGCGTGAATATGGTCGCACCTGATGCGGTATTCTCGGAAGGCAAATACAAATCGGGCCTATGGGAAACTATCGGAGCCGACCGAATGAAAGCCAGAGGAATGGATGAAAAGCAGCTTCAGGAGTATTATCGCAGCCGAAATCTGCTCAAGACAAGCGTCTCCGGCCGGGACGTGGCAAATGCGGTGCTGTTCTTTGCCACGCGTCAAACGCCCACCACCGGTGCTACAATTCCTGTGGACGGCGGCCTGCCCGATGCCACACCACGATAAAGCATCACTCGTCCCGGCGTAGGCCGGGCCGTAGCCGGAAAAGAATTATTCCTCCGCTTCCGGACAGGACATAATGTAGTCAATAATATCGCTTAAATTGGCTGTTGCGACTGCGACGGTGCAGTCAGCGGCGCCGTAGTAGAGACTAAGCTGATTGGTTTCTTTGCGGATAGTAGCTCCGGTAGGGAAAACGACATCGCCGACGTCGCCGACTCGCTCATAAAACTCTCGCGGCCCCAAAACCCACTCATCGCTTCTTCGCAGGACTTTCCACGGCTCTTCCAAATCCAGAAGGGCCAGCCCGAGGCGGTATATCGCCCCTGCTGCGGTAACACGCACGCCGTGATAGAATATCATCCAACCCCCTGCTGTTTCTATGGGCTGGCAGGCCAGGCCGACTCTATGGCAATCCCAATAAGCAGACCTTGTCTTAATCAGGATTCTATGGTCGCCCCAGTGCTTCAAATCGGGAGAGAAACTAATCCACATATGTGCTTCACCGCGGACAATCGGCCTATGAATTAACGCAAATCGCCCCTTGATTCTGCGAGGAAGCAAGCAGGCGTCTTTATCTTCCGGCGGCAAAAGAGCGCCAAGACGGGCAAATGTCCTGAAATTTTTGGTAATCGCCAGTGAAACCACTGGGCCACCCTCGCTGAAAGAGGTATATGTAATGCCGAACTGTTTCTGCTCTTCGAGCCAGACAATACGAGGGTCCTCCAGCCCCCACTTCTCCTCATGGGAATTTGGGTCGGCCTCCAGAGTCGGCGCAGGGTCAATTTCCCAGTTAGTGAAACCATCGGCGCTGCGAGCCACGGTTAGATGCGAGAAGCCGCGCATATCCTCAACGCGAACCAGCAGCAGCACCTCTGTATTTAACTTAACTGCTCCGGGATTAAAGACCGCATTTGCCGGGTAAGGCCAGTCCTCCGGCGTTAATATCGGATTGCCTTCATACCTTTTGAAAAGCTCGTATGCCTTTTGTTGCCGTAAAAGCTCGGCCATCGTTTTCAGCCCTGAAATATCAAGGGACACTGTGAAATTGTTTCTTACGTCGCCTACGTTTTAATCGGCAAGATGAGCAGCTTGTCGTAAATCAAAGTTCGAATTTTAATTACTACTGCACAAAAATCCAACTGTCGCAGGTCTGGTATAATAACAAACTCAGCACTGCCGGTCAATGCTTGACCGGCAATATCATTTCTGTTAATCTGCCCACTCTTTAGGAAAATAGTTACCTGTGGCAGAGCCAAATGAAAATCGACCGTTTAATTCTCGGTGCATATCAAACTAACTGCTATATCCTGCGTGCAGGCGAAGCAGCCAAAGACTGCCTGATTATTGATACGGGCCTTGAGGCCCGCGAGCTTGTCGATTTTCTTGAAGTGCATAAATTAAATCCCGTTGCCGTGGTTCTCACGCACGGCCACGCAGACCACATTGCAGGCCTGGTCGCATTGCGAGGCCGGTTCCCAGACATAAAGGTTTATATCCATAAGCTCGACGCTGAAATGCTCACAGGAAAAAAGGATAATCTCTCTGCTATGGCGGGCGTGTTATTTAGCTCCGAGCCGGCTGATTTTTCTCTCGAACAAGGTGATGTAATCGAGCAGGCGAATATAAAGCTGGACGTCCTTCACACTCCCGGCCACACGCCGGGCGGTATCTGCCTGTATTCAAAAGATGATGGAATTGTTTTTGTAGGTGATACTTTGTTTGCCGATTCGGTTGGCCGAACGGATATGCCGGGCGGCAGCACGACACAATTGATAAAGAGCATAAAGCAAAAACTCTGCAACTTACCTGATGAGACTGTCGTTTATCCCGGCCACGGCCCAATAACAACCATTGCACAGGAAAAAGCAAACAACCCATTCCTGCAATAAGCTTCTGCATCATATTTATCCGCCTATTGGAAGTTATTGAAGTATTCCGGCTTGCCGTCATCGCTGTCGTAACGTGTCGTATCTTCCCCCTCTGCGTCGATTCTAATTCGCTCGATACGCTCGGCTTGTTTGCTGTTACTGTCAATGGTAACTAAAATTGCACTCATTTTCACATCGCCGGTTGCTATTTCAAACGGGACCGGCATCCGCGTCCTGAACGACTTTAGAACATTTTCAGTGCCTCGGCCAATCACCGAATCATAAGGGCCGGTCATACCAACATCAGTAATATACGCTGTGCCTTTAGGTAGAATTTTCTCGTCAGCGGTTACAACGTGCGTGTGAGTGCCGAAAACACAGCTTACCCTGCCATCAAGATGATAGCCCATTGCAATCTTTTCACTTGTGGCTTCGGCGTGAAAGTCAACGATTATGATGTCGGCTTGCTGCTGAAGCTGCGGCAGAATCTTATCAATGGCATTATAGGGACAATCAGCCGGCTTCATAAACAGACGGCCTATCAAAGAGACGACCCCTACGGTCGGTCCCTTGGAAGTCTTATAAATCCCAAAGCATCTGCCCGCAGCAAATTCTGACAGATTCGCAGGCCGAGCGATATTGTCCGCCGTCTCCAGTGTCTCAACAATCTCTCTTTTGCGGTAGGCGTGGTCGCCTAACGTAATCAGGTTCACCCCATATCTTAGCAGTTTGGTATATATTTGCGGCGTCAGCCCCGAGCCGCCGGCGGCGTTTTCAGCGTTGGCTATTACGCAATCGATGTTCAGCTCCCTGACTAACGACTTAAGTTTATCGGCGACAACACGTCTGCCAGGCCGACCCACAATGTCACCGATACAAAGAACATTCAGCTTCATAATTCGTTGCTCGTCGTTCGATTATTTCGCATACTCGATGCAGCGGACCTCTCGCAGCAGCGTTACCTGGATTTCGCCGGGATAAGCCATTTCGCTTTCAATCTTATTGGCAATATCACGTGCGACCTTCATTGCTGATTCATCGTCAACTTTTTCGGCGTTCACGATTACGCGGATTTCACGGCCTGCCTGTATTGCATAAGCATTCTCAACGCCAGGAAAACTATTGGCGATTTCTTCGAGTTTTTCCAGCCGTTTGATGTATCTTTCGAGCGTTTCTCTTCTGGTTCCTGGCCGCGAAGCGCTAATCGCATCGGCTGCAGCAACCAGCGGAGTATAGGGGTTATCCGCAGGGATGTCCCCGTGATGTCCCGCAACGGCATTCAGAATAATAGGCGACTCGTTGAAACGCTTGAGAAAATTTGCGCCTATATCGGGGTGACTGCCTTCAACTTCGTGGTCAATGGCTTTGCCGATATCATGAAGTAGTCCCGCACGTCTTGCTATTGAGCCGTCCAGACCAAGCTCATCAGCCATAATCTGAGACAGAAATGCCACTTCAATGCTGTGCCGAAGCACATTTTGGCCGTAACTTGTTCTGAAGCTCAAAGCGCCTATCAAACTGAGCACTTTATTGCTCAGGCCTCTGACATTGGCCTCGACCGAGGCATCTTTGCCGAGCTGCAAAACCTTCTGGTTAACATCCTTTTTGGTTTGGGCGACAAGCTCCTCAATTCGAGATGGATGTATTCGTCCGTCCTGTATCAGCCGTTCCATCGAAAGACGTGCCACTTCACGTCTGACGGGACTGAAGCCGCTTACAACAATCATCCCCGGTGTGTCATCGACAATCACATCTACGCCTGTGGCTTTTTCAAATGCGCGGATATTGCGGCCTTCTCTGCCGATAATTCGGCCTTTCATATCGTCATTTGGAATTTCAACCGTTGATACGGACACTTCGCAGGTATGCTCAGCAGCGTAACGTTGAATGGCGGCGCTGATTATTTCCCGGCTCTTTTCGTCAGCGATTTCGGTGGCCTCCTCGACCTTGCGGCTAATCAAAGCCGACATCTCGTGCTCGCACTCATCTTCCAGCCGTTTCAGCAGCAGCTCCTTGGCCTCTTCAATACCCATCGCGGCGATTTTAAGAAGCTGGTTCTTCTGCTGCGCCGTCAAAATGGAAAGCTGCTTTTCCTTGCTGTCGATATTGCGCAATCTTCTTTCGGTCTCTTTTTCCTGCTGTTTTAATGCTGCCTCCTGCTGCTGGAGGAGTTCGGCCTGCCGGTCAAGGGCATCCTCACGTTTGCTTAATCTCATTTCGGTCTCGTGCAGCTCGGCACGAATCTGGTTGGCCTCAGCCGTAAATTGTTCTTTTCTCTTGATGGTTTCTGCAGCGGCGTCTATCTGTGCAGATTTAATTATGTTCTCAGCCTCTTTTTTGGCGCCTTCAATCTGTCGCTGTAGGTCCTCCCGGAAGGTCTTGGACTTTGCCCTAGTAATCATCTGGATGACCATGGCAGCTAAGGCGAGCCCCAGAAAAAAAGCGACAATTGGGACAAGGACATCGGGAAGGCCAATTTGCATCATTATGGTATCCATAATCCCTACCTTTCATTTGCAGTTACAATATGTTCAAAGCATCGCTCAATGCAGTCCGACTGCGAATTTCCCGGTAGGTATGCTACAAAGAAATGGCTGTGAATTACGAAATCTTCTTTGCTGGAACGTATCAACTACTTGGGACCAAAATTACCTCTAATTGCGGCATTCTTGGCGTTGACGAATTCCTTTTTCTCCCAAAATCGCTGATTTTATGCTTAATACCGGCGATTCTTCGCCCGTAAGCAAAAGTTTTTTCAAACAGATTTCGTTTCACTTTTAATTCACTCTTTTTCCGTCGCACCTTGAATCCCTGTCTGCTTTCCCCTTTGTCCTCTGCAACGGTTCCTGAATGCGTCTCTGTAACTTAACTACCGTTCGAGAAAGCTCTTACACGCACTTTCTCCTTCGTTTGTCCCTTTACAAAGCAGCGATAAACACTACGAATGATACGGGACAATCCGCAATCCTGTTCATCATCGGTATATCGAACACTATGTTAAAGTATTTTTGGTAGCTGGTCAAGAAAAAAACTATATGTGATTTTAGGGTTTGATGAAAATTTCTATAAGTCCTTTATACAAAAGGAGGTATGTGGTTTTAATAGTCCGACTCTTGACTATCGTCAGACAAGTTTGCAATGGCCGAAAGGCCGGCTTTGGGATAATATATTGCGAATCTTAATCGTCAGGCCTGTCCCGAGCGAAGTCGAGGGAATGGCTTACGCCACCTCTGGTGATTTGGATTGTATCTTTTGTAAGCCCGCAAAAGCAGAAAATGTTTTAGGTAAGTGGATGAGTGAAGAGCAAAAAGATTCGGGAACAAAAACGGCCGGCAAGAAATTACTTCGGCCGGTTTTAATTATCTCGGCAGAAACAATCTCCGGGTATTCGATATTCTTAGAGCATCTGTTGGTTGGTCTGGTTGATGAATCGATTCCCGTGGCTTTGGTTTGTCCGGCGAATTGCGAACTCGGCTCTGTCGTTCCACCATCGGTTCAAGTCATCAGGCATCAGGCTTTCGATTTGCCTCTGCTGGGGCGGCAAAACAGGAGAGAGTTTGTTGAGCAGCTCGGTGATTTTAAGCCAACTGTTCTGCACTGTTTGTGCCAGAGCGAAGCGCCTCTTGCCAGGCAATTGGCCTGGCAATTGGATTTGCCTTATCTGTTGATGGTTAATTCGCTGCAGAAGCGATTTGGTCGGCTTTTTATTTCCACCAGTCGTTGCGCAAAAATCATCGTGCCGGCTGAAAGTATCGCCGCCAATGTTGCCAAACTCTATCCCGCCTTTACCGACCGAATTGAGCAGATAAATATCGGCACCTTCGCATCAGAGACCAGCAGCTGTTTCCGCCAGCCCAACTGGCTCGCAAGTATGGTAACAACTCATCCGCTGAATGACGAAAGTGATTTCGAGAATTTATTCGGTGCGGTAAGGCATCTGGCGATTGACGGATATGAATTTATGTTAGTGATAACAGGCGGCGGACGGGCGGAAAAGCAGGTGTGGAAATTGCTGACCGCTCTTGGTCTTTCGCAGATTGTTACCATTGTTCCGAGATTGGAGATGCTGCGGCAGGTTTTGGCCGCCGGTGATATTTTCATCCAGCCCCAGCCCAGCAATGCTTTTAACCCTTTATTGCTGGAAGCGATGAGTGTCGGGGCGGCCGTCGCGGGCTGTAAGGGTGGAGTTGATGATTTGATTATTGAGGACAAAACTGCGGTCGTGTTTGACCCGACTGATGAGCTTAGTATATATGGCACTCTGCAGCGGTTGTTCAACAATCGCGAGCTGGCGCAGCAAATCGCCACAGCAGCGCAGCAGTATTTGAGAGAAAATTACACCGTCAGTAATATGATTTCTTCTACCCTGCAGGCCTATGACGATGCGCAGAGCTGGCTCAAACACCGACGCCGTTTGCCGTAAGGCATCCCTTACGGGACTTAGTCCAACGTTCCTCGTGGCAAATAAAATTGGCTTTGTTTGGGTTTGTTTTGACCAAGTGTCCATTGTTTAATTTTCGTTGTAATTGGTTGTCGAAACTATGGTTATAAACATTTAACTTTTTTGGAAATTGGCTTTGTTTGGTATATTTTTATTCATTTTGATTGATTTTTCCGCTGTAAATAGACAGTCTCCGCTTCTGCTTAAAGCAGACAAAAGACAGAAAACAGAACTCAGAACACAGTAAACTTTAGCCGGATGGCATTGGCAATTCCTTTAATTTTAGTTTCCATTTCGAGAACAGACTATCGTTCTCTCATAATTGGACGAACCTGCGCGTTTGATGCGAAAATTGTGGGGTTTTCGGGGGTGCGGTTTTGGCTAAGTCGTTGCAGTTAAAGAAACAAAAAAAATTTTGAAATTAGTCGTTTTGGGTGTGCAAGTAGCTGCGCTTTTGATTGAAAATTTACTGCGGGTCATGTAGATTGAAACCGATATACGCAGTAAGCGACTACATTTCTTCCATCGCCTCAAGGTCGCCGTTACGAGAATGCTCAATCCCTTCGACCTCGATAGCAATTTCTTTGGCTCGGTTTCGTAACTTAACTCTTGTTTCAATTACCCGCCTTGTCTCTTCGGCGATTCGTTTGCAAGTTTTAGCATTTTTGGGAATTGGTAACATAACCTCAAAAATCCTCTTGCCAAGTGTATCGATAATATCGCGAGTGAATTGCTTAGACCTCATTTGACGACGAACAATAGGCGCATTGAGAAGGGCTAGCAACAAATACGGGTCGAGTTTCTTTTTATCCTTGACTCGCAACTTATAAATGCCTCCGCAATAAAGAATCCTAGTATCATGCTCAGTCAGGATACATGATGTGCCTACAAGATATGTGCCATCCCGGACGACGAAAATATCTTCGGCTTGCATGTCTTGCTTATTTTTCTCATAGATTTCCTCGCTGACGTTTTGTTTCGGGTCTCCTTTAAGTTCCCAGTTGGAAATGTCTGACGTCCGAATGAAAGGAATGGGGCCCGTTCCATAGGCCATCTTGCCGATTTCAATGCCTGTATCCCACTCAAGTGCACGGCATTTTACAAGTTCTCCTAAAGAAACTATTTCATGCGATTTGGCTAAGCAATGAAGGTCTGCTGCTAACAATGGGTCATAGTACTTTGGTATAAAGATGCTCTCTTGAATTGCTGATATGTTACGAACAAAACCGTGATTCCCCGTTAGTTCGCTCCGCCAAGACCAATCTTCTGGAAGAGATGAATCGAGATCTGAAATTATTCCCTCGACCCACAAGGGAATCTTTCTGATTTTTTCACGAAATAAGATTCGGTCAGTTATATTAGATTGTACTTCCTCCGTGATACGGCTTTTCAAAGTTGTAGATTTGGGTACGGGAAGAACTATTTCCTTATATCGATTGCCGAGAGTATCAATAATGTCAGCCGTAAACTGTTTTGAACGGATTTGCTGCTTTACAATGGGCGCATTGAGACATGCAAGCAAGAGAGAATTAGTAATCGGGGACGATTCAGCTATCCGGAATTTTAGGATATGAGACTGATATAAACATGGCAAATCTTGCTCTGTAAGCAAACAGGTTTGCCCGATAAGATACGTTCCGTCCCTTACGAAAAAAATGTCACCAGATTGAACATCTTGTTTCTTCGCATAAAACCCATAGATTTCCTCGCTAACACCTTGTTTGGGTTCGGTTATGATTTCCCAGTTACTTATATCCGAAGTCCGAATAAATGAGATATCACCTGTGCCATACGCCATTTTCCCAATTTCATCACCCGTGTCTACAGAGAGATGTTTTTCACTGATCAGGTCACCGATACAAATAAGATTATGTGTTTTTGCCAGAGAATGAAGACGTGAGGCGATTTCAGGATTATAGTATTTAGGAATGCAAATGTTTTCCCGAAGCGATGAGATTTGGAGCAAAAAGCCAAGACGATCTTGAACTGCGCCTACCATGAGCCAACGATCTCCTTGAAACGGGTGGTGATCAATGGCACATCATCAAGAAGTATTTTTGTCCCATCAGGTCTTTTACGAATAGTTGGATTTGCACGTGAATCATGCCCACACCATTTGGCATCGGCCATAAAAATATTCCATTTCTCTTTAGGTTTCGGTTGTGTTTTCTCCAAGAAAAGAATACAGACTTTGGCATGTGTTCCTCCCTTGCCGCTTGTCTTGAACAGCGACTCGGGCATAGATACTACGCCTCTAATTTTTACACGATTCCGAAGGTAGGTTACGACATATTCATAAGTGGGCATTCCGAAAACGGCCTCTGGCAACACGATACCCAGACGACCGCCTGATTTTAACAGTTGCAAGCACCGTTCAAGGAATAGGATTTGAGGTGGCTGGTCTTCATGAAGTGTTCCCGTTTTTTCTAGTTCTTTGGTTTCTTTGTTACGCTTCCATTTAAATCCGAGATCAAACTGTGATAATATAGGTGCACCTTTAACAACTATTTTCTTCCCAAACGGTGGATTGGTTAAAACTATATCAAACGTACCCATTTTAATCTTATCTTGCATTGTGTTGGGCCATTCTTCGGGTCTAATGAGGGAGTTGTCGCAAAAGACACCGCCGCGTCCGTCACCTACGAGAGCCATATAGGCCTTCGAAACCTTTGCAAGGAAAGAATCTTTGTCAACACCACGAAAACAGTCAGTTGCGACCTCGACCTCCCGTTTGAACAATTGCCTTTCAGTCCAACCTTTTTTCTTGGCTTCCTCTCTGAGACATCCCCAGATTTTCTCAAGGGCACAAATCAGAAAACCGCCAGAGCCACAAGCAGGGTCAATTATTTTTTCACCCGGTTTTGGATTAAGAATTTCTACCATCATCTTGATAACATTTCGTGGCGTGAAAAATTGTCCCTCGGCTCCCCGAAGAGCGGGACCGATGAAAACTTCAAAAGCATCACCAATGGCGTCGCGATCGGCTTCCATTATGCAATAATTCTGAAGTTCGCCAACTACATAACAAAGGCTTTCATCATCAAGGTTAATTGTATCATGGGAATCGAAAACATCATCATAGGTAGCTGTTTTAACTCGTTGGAAAATGTCCAAGACTCGCTTGCGAACCTCTTTTGGCTTTTCACCTACACCTGCCCTGAAAGTAACAGTCTCATTAGATTCGGTTTCCTGCTCGTCCAGAATTTTGCAGAAAAGGATATTTATGATTTCTTGGGCTAAAGCTTCATCACGAGTAATGCCGGTCGTCATACCTGCGAGGTGATTACGTATATCACGGAATACAGCTTTTAAATTGGATGGTTTTTTAAGGTCTTTCCGTTTGAAAAGGCCGATATCTTCGATGCGCTGACCGAATCTGGGAATGTTAGGCAATGGCTCATAGGTGCGAGAACCATCTTTGTGGTGGATTTTGCGCAAGTATTCATGTTCATTACCGTTGAACCAAACCCCGACCTCAGCGGACGACATATCGAGATAAAGCTTGAGTTGGGCGACTCCGTCCTTGCGGGTCTTCTTCTTGCATTCGACAACCATAAATAGGTTGTCCTCGATCTTTTTGGAGGACTTAAAGACAGCAATGTCCACAGGGTAAGACTTCTCTTCGTCGGACGGATGCTTGCGCACCCTGTATTGAGGCCGGGTCTGGATGTGTTCCTTTGGATAGCCGTAATCCTCGACCAGACGGCGTGCAAAAACTTGGACGGCCTCGACTTCCTCAGGTGTGGCCTTTACAGGCTGCCCGCTAATATAATCAAGGATATATCCTTCCTTGAGTTCTCTCGGCGGTTCTGTCTTAGAATCAGATTTAGATTTCTTCGCCATAGGCCATTAGTGTAAGCCATGCCGAATAATTTGCAAGAGGCAATTGCATTGACTATTAGAGTTGAGATTGCCGCGATGCGCTCGAAATGACCAACCCCGGCCAAGTACCGAGGACAGATATGAAGAATTCCGAGGAGCGATTGAAATCAAAATCTAAAAAGTTAGCGGGTCAATCAAAAAAGGTGTAAAACCTTAGGATACTACTTAGTTATAAACAAAATGCAAACGAAAAAACGGGGTAAGGACATTTTTTTTTTAGGTCGATTATAAAAAGTGTGACAAGTATTGCTGCGAGTAAAAGAGAGATAAGTGAGTACTGCGTGTTTTTGTATGGAGTTACGAATTCCCAAATCCTCGAAAACACAGCAGAAATGAAGATTCCCAATAGGATTTGCTTTGACCTATCCATAATAGCAACGTGAATTATAACACTTTTTTGGGGAAATTCAAGAGAAAAAACGGTTTTTAAAGGGCAAAATAAAAAATAAAAAAATTAACAAAAAAAGAAAAAAATATACAGTTTGGTCGGACAATTCAGACGCGTTGGACGTGTCGGACAGGGTCGCCATGCATTGCAATCTCCATTGGATACACTATAATCTCCTCTATGTTCAAGGATATTTCCATAATCGGCGATGGTGCGATGGGCCGTTTTTAGTCCAGCAAGCCGTAATCTTTCAGTGTTTGTCTCAGCACAGCTTTCGTTTTTTCATCTAACGGTGTCATCGGCAGCCGCAGCTCTTCAGGAGCCATATTCAGTATCGACATCGCCGCCTTGACCGGTATTGGGTTGGTCGCCAGGCCAAGCATGTCTCTGCACAGAGCAAAGAGCTTCTTATGCCATTTCAGCGCCGATGTAAAATCGCCTTCAAGTATCAAATCGGTC
Organism: Sedimentisphaerales bacterium; assembly: GCA_049508795.1. Classification (GTDB taxonomy): domain Bacteria; phylum Planctomycetota; class Phycisphaerae; order Sedimentisphaerales; family Anaerobacaceae; genus CAIYOL01. The sequence goes on from JBELAN010000001.1 coordinate 136,003, forward strand.
ATCGCCTTGACGTCGGCGGGGACTATGTTTGCTACTACGCTGATGACGCCTTTGCCGCCAACCGAGGCAATGGGCAGTGTGAGAGAATCATCACCAGAGATGATGGTAATATCGCAGCGGGCCGCAATTTCGCTGGCCATATCCAGTCTGCCGGTTGACTCTTTGATTGCGACGATATTTTCAATTTCAGACAGCCGCACGACAGTATCCACCGTCAGGCCGTTACCGCCGCATCGGCCGGGTATATTGTACAACACCATCGGCAAATCGACCTCTTCCGCTATTACTTTGAAATGCTGATAAAATCCTTCCTGCGTCGGTTTGTTGTAGTATGGGCAGACCTGCAGTGTGGCGTCTGCGCCGACCTTCTTTGAAAATGCCGTCAGCTCGATGGCCTCGGCGGTTGAGTTTGAGCCGGCGCCGGCGATTACCGGCACTTTACCACCCACTGCTCTGACCACTCTTTCGATGACCTCTTTGTGCTCCGGGTGACTTAGGGTAGGTGATTCCCCCGTTGTACCGCAGGGAGATATTGCATCTATCCCGTTTTCCAGCTGAAAATCGATAAGCTCATCGAGCGTTCGAAAATCAATCTCTCCGTTCTGAAAAGGCGTTATCAACGCCACCATTGCCCCTGTAAACATTTTAACCTCCTAATATCTCTTTGTCTTATGCACCTGTGTTACTGAGCACTTTCAAGTATTCTTTAACCGTATTATAAAGTCCCATTTCAAGAGCATCAGCTATAAGAGCATGGCCGATAGAGACTTCAAGTACGCCGGGAACCTCAGCGAGGAACTTCCCGAGGTTATCAAGGTTCAAATCGTGCCCGGCATTCACTCCGAGACCGGCATCATTGGCAGCACGGGCCGCATCTGCATATTGCTGTAAAATTTCGTCCACGCCTTCGCCGGTTTGAAAAGCTCTGGCATAAGGCTCTGTATACAGCTCAACGCGGTCGGCCCCGACTTCTTTGGCCGTCATAATACCGGCAACGTCCGTGTCCATAAAAAGACTAACACGAATGTCCATCGCCTTCAACTTTTTAATAATAGGGTCGAGTTTTTTTCCGTCGGCTTTCAGATTCCAGCCGTGGTCTGAGGTACTAGCGTCAGGTGCATCTGGCACTAAGGTGGCCTGGCTCGGCCTGACCTCACTGACAATCTCCATATATTTGCCTAAGAATGGGTTGCCTTCTATATTGAATTCAACGGTTATTATCTCAGCCAGCGCATAAACATCGGCATATTTTATGTGGCGCTCGTCCGGCCGAGGGTGAACCGTTATGCCATACGCACCGGCTTTGATTACGGTCTCGGCTGCTTGCAGAACATTCGGTATTCCAATATCGCGCTGGTTCCGCAGCAATGCTATCTTATTTAGATTAACGCTGAGTTTTGTCATTTTTGCCTCCCGGCTAACCCCTGTATTATACCCTCGTTGCATCTTGCATCAATCAATTTTATTCACCTGCGGTGGGACCTCTTGCCAAATTCGCTTTTTCCGGTTATATAATCGTTATGAAGCTGAGTTGGGCTAATCGGATTACGATTATTCGGATACTGCTGATAGTTCCGTTTGTCAGTTGCATGCTGAATATAAATGACACTGCGCTTGGCGAGTCGATGCGCAACGCGATGCGGCATGCTGCGATTTTGATTTTTTTCGTTATGGCGGTTAGTGACGGTATTGACGGCTATCTGGCTCGCAGAAGAAAACAAACTACCAGACTCGGTTCGTTTTTAGACCCGACGGCGGACAAGCTGCTTATAACCTCTGCGTGCCTGTTGTTGGCCTCGCAGCACAGCCACGTCGAGGGCTTCCTGCTGCCGCCGACGGTTGTGGTTTTGATAATCGGCAAAGACCTGTTTTTACTGATTGGTTTTGTGATTATTTATTTTATCACTTCGCGGCTTTTTATCGCTCCTGTGTTCATCGGCAAGATTGCCACAACACTGCAATTGTCGATGGTGACGGGGATTCTGATTGCCCCTGAGGTCTCCGGTTTTTTACCCGGCTGGATTTGGTTCCTGCGGGTCCTCTGGTGGTCGGCTGCCGTAACTGCCATCTTGACAACTCTTATTTACATTCGCAACGGAAGTCGCTATATTGAAGAGCACGAACAAAGAAACATATCTCATGAAGCCTGAATTGTGAAGCGAAATACGAGATACGCTTCACGATATATGAATATGGCGATGCAATTTAGTGAAATACCGGAAATTTTGGAAGAGCTTCGCAAGGGCAGAATGGTCGTCCTTGTCGATGCCGAAGACCGTGAGAACGAGGGGGACCTGCTTTGTGCCGCTGAGAAGGTAACGCCGGAGATTATCAACTTTATGGCCAAATTCGGTCGCGGCCTTATTTGTCTGCCGTTGGCAACCGAGAAGTGCGATTCGCTTGGTCTTTATCCTCAGACGATTGAAAATACGGCCCGATTTGAAACGGCATTTACCATCAGCATTGACGCCGCCGAGGGCGTAAGCACCGGCATCAGCGCAGCCGACAGGGCAAGGACAATTCAGGTTGCAATTGCTAATGATTCCAAACCTGCTGACCTTGTTCGTCCCGGCCATATATTTCCACTCCGCGCGCGTAAGGGCGGCGTATTAGTTCGGGCCGGTCAAACTGAAGGCGCCGTTGACCTGGCTCGGCTGGCGGGATTAACACCGGCGGGCGTCATCTGCGAAGTTATGAACGAAGACGGCTCAATGGCACGAGTGCCGCAGCTGCTCGAATTCTGCGAAAAACACAATCTTAAAATCGCTTCGATTGCAAAACTTATAGAATACCGTCTCCAGCGCGAAAGCCAAATCAAACGAATCGAGCAGGTAACTTTGCCCACCGACTACGGGGAATTCAAGCTCATTGCTTACCAGAGCATAACTTCTTCGGAGCCGCATCTGGCATTATGCAAGGGCAGCGTCGGCGAGCTTGACGAGAACGGTGCGCCTATCGAACATACAGAACCGGTCCTGGTAAGAGTGCATTCGGAATGTATGACGGGCGATTTATTTCATTCGCAGAGGTGCGAATGCGGCTACCAACTGATAACTGCGATGGAGATGATTGAAAAGGAAGGCTCGGGGGCGTTGATTTATCTCAGGCAGGAAGGCAGAGGCATCGGCCTGACGAACAAGCTGCGGGCTTATAAACTTCAGGAGCAGGGTCTGGACACCGTTGAGGCCAATCTGAAGCTGGGCTTTTCGGCTGACAAGCGAGACTATGGAATTGGTGCGCAAATCTGTCGCGATTTGGGGCTGAGGAAAATACGAATACTGACCAACAATCCGAAGAAAATAAGTCGTCTTGAAGTTTATGGCATAAAAATTGTTGAGCAGGTGCCGTTAAAGGCCGAGCCAGGCAAGCACAATATCGACTATCTCAGGACCAAAAAATACCGTTTTGGCCATATGCTTGATGAGGACTTGTAATTTTATGAAAGTAGTTGCTGTAATAGTGCAGATGTTTTTACTGCTTCTATGCGGGGCAGGTTGTGAACCGGCGGACACCGAATTGTCCTCAAAGACCGATAGCGGTTTTAATCAGCTCTCTGAATATGGCCCAATGAAAGTCGATATTATGCCGTTGACCGAGTTTACCAGCGCCGGCAATGACGAAAAACTGTCAAAAATAAAGACCTATGTGAGTTTGCTGGACGCTTATGATTGCCAGATAAAAACACCGGCGGTATTTCGTTTTGAGTTATACGACATAGTCCCCCGTTCCGCTGAGCCAAAGGGCAAAAGAATCGCTATTTGGCCGGATATCAACCTGAACGACGCAGCCAAAAACAACGAACACTGGAGGGACTTCTTAAGGGCATACGAATTCAATTTGCCTTTCGAGCCGGAAAGCAACAAAAGCTACATATTGCAGGTAACCTCTCTGTGCCCGAGCGGCAGGCGGCTTTCGGCTGAGTTCGCTCTTAAACATACAAATTGACATATTCAGATTACATAACAAAAAATATGTATTAGTCCTGTTAGGTTTTTCTTGACATCAAAGCGGCTGGTTGCTATAGGATTAGCAAAATATGTGGATTTTTCTGCTTTGGGTTTTTTGGTAGAGAGGAACCAGAGCATAGTTATTTTAACCTTTTTCTAAGGAGGATTATTATGTCCAAAAAACTATATTTCTTAATCTCCCTCGTTTTGGTGCTGGCTCTGGCCGTATCGACGTCCGCTGATACCTTGCTCGCCAGCTACGAGAAGTCTGAGGCCCTTGCGCACAATCTCACGGTAACGGTCAACAACCCGGGGGCCAACATTTCCGAGGCGATTATCTGGCCTATGCTGCAGGACTCGTATGACCCGAACTTCGGACCAGGCTTAAAAGTGCCTGCTGCAACGGACGGCAATTGTGTAATGGGCGTGTACTGGACCAATGAAGAGGACGGCAGGATTGACATAGAGCACAAATGGACCACCACCTTTGATTTAACCAATGTCGATAAAATCCTGCTTGATGTCTACATTCCCGGTCCTAACGGCGTGCCGTCTACCATCGAGTTGTGGGATGACAACCTGGCCTGGCTGCTTGGACACCACGACCCGATAGTAACTGGTAAGTGGTTCACGGTTACCTTCGACCTCTCTGAGCTTCAGGAAACTGGCAAGCGGCTGACCAACCATTCTCATATTACAACCATTTATTTCAGCGGCGTACCGACAAAGGACGGAAAAGCATTCTTTGATAATCTCCGGCTGCAGCGTGCCGCCGCCCCGAAACCGAGCACTCCCAAGCCCAAGCCGGTTAAGGGGCCCAACGATGTCAACGTCGGTGCAAAAAAACCTTAGCTGAGAATATCTTAATTGTTTATTAGTCCAGGGTCTATGCTGATTAACTCGGCATAGACCCTGATTGTTTTTGCATTTCGTATTTTTTTCTTGTGGTTTGCTGTTTGCGAACTGTGCTTCACAATCCACCAGATACTATATGGTTAAATTAAATTGACCAGAAACGGTTAATCTGCGATTATATCCTGCACTTTGGCCTCATTTTTGTTTATTTTTATAGGAACCTTTTTGGCTGATGTTGGTCTAAATTAAGGAGAAAAGGCGTGACCGAAGCTGCAAATATCGGCATTGACGATGCCGTCCTTGTCCGGCAGTGCCGGCAGGGCGACTCTGCAGCGACCGAAACGTTGATTCTTAGGTATCAGAATCGAATATATAACGCCATATTGAGAATATGTGCAAACCCTGATGATGCTGCGGAACTTACGCAGGATACGTTTGTCAAAGTAATAGAGAATATAGATAAATTCGAGGGTAGAAGCAGCTTTTATACCTGGGCCTTTAGAATAGGCGTCAATTTGACATTGAATTACTGCCAGAGGAGCGTCAAGCTGGGGCTTAAAAGTCTCGATACCGAGGACAATGAGCACAACGACAACGCCGGAAAGGTATTGAAGGAATTTTTGACCGATGATAGTTTGCCCGACCCCGCTGCCGTGGCCCAGAACAAAGAGTTATGCAGGATGGTTGTAAAAGCCCTGATGAAATTAGATGATGCTCAGCGGGCTGTTGTTGTCTTGAGGGATATTGAAGGTATGAATTACGCTCAGATTGCAGAAGTGCTTGATATCGAGCTGGGGACGGTTAGAAGCCGCCTCAGCAGAGCCAGAACTAATCTGAGGGAGATTATGGAGGCGCTTTTGTAATGGACCACAGTGAAATTCCAAATATCGACGAATTGCTGAACAGCTTCATTGATGGAGAGCTGGACCAGAGGCATCAGACTGAGGTTCAGCGACTGATAAAGCACGATAAGCAAATTGCTGAACGTCTGCAGGCGCTTCAGAATTGTAAAAGGTTGGTTAGTTCCCTGCCTTACGCCGAGGCTCCGGATGGGATGCTGGAGGATATTAAAGCTTCACTGAAGGAAAAGAAGCTCCTCGTCCAGCCGGCCCGCCGCCTGCGACTCCACGAACACAAAGGGGCCAGGCATTTGCTGGTTCGCCGGCTTACCGCTGCCGCCGCTATGATTGGGCTGGTAGCTGTTTTAGCAGTGGTGATTTACTCGATAGTTGTCCCAGAGGCTGTTACTGATAAGACCGTTGCTGTTAAGCCGGAGTCGCAAAAGTCCGGGCCAGCCGCGATAGTGGCAACCGCTGAAAAACCAATCGAAACCGGCCTTGCCGAGATTGAATTCAGCGGCCGGCTTGAATTGAAAACGAGCAGTCCTTCTGAAGTTGTTGCTTTCATCAACAAAGTAATTGAGTTCAATATCCCTTCGGACCAGCGATCTGCGACGGTCCCAGGCAAGCTGAGAGAATCCCATACTCTTACTTGCAGCCGGCAAAATCTAAGGTCCCTCTTGGCTGATTTGGGCACTATTTGGGATAAATTCGATTCGGCAACATTATTTATTGAGACTAACCGACCTGAAGGACAAATAGTAATTGACGCAGTTGCTCCCCAGCAGATTATCGAAATTGCTAAACAGGACAATTTTGAAACGCAAATAAAAACGGCAAAGTATTTCGCCGCGATGAACAATATGGCCGAGCGCTCACCTGGCAAAGAAGTGTTAGTTGCCATTGACCAGAGCAGCCCCACTTTGATAACCATACCCAAGCCCGTCTTGACTTCGAGTGAAAAACCGACTGCAAAGCCGCCTGTCCGAGCCGAAGACAGCCGAGTAGTCCATCTGACCATTACGGTTGTAGAACGCTGAAAGCAAAACTGGTTATCTGTCTCCTGTCTCCTGAATTCTGTCTTCTCTCTTATATCGTTTATTTACAAATCAAGCCGGAATAGTCTGTCCTTTTCACATAATCTTTAGACCCATCATACGAGATTACCTTCCCGGGAATGCCTGCGACTACTGCGTTATCAGGAACATCCTTTGTAACAACGCAGTTTGCCCCTATAGCGACGTTATCGCCAACTTTTACTTTGCCGATAATTTTAGCTCCGGGCCCGATATACACATTGTCTCCTATGGTAGGGTATCCTTTATTCTTCCCGCGATTTGCCTTGCCGACAGTAACACCATGCGAAATAGTGCAGTTCTTCCCAATAACCGCTCGGTCGCTCACAACGATTCCGCCGAAATGCCCTATAACGAACCCGCTGCCTATTTTGGTGATGTATGGGATGGAAATGCCGTATTTATAAGTATAACGCAGGAAAAAAATATTTCTTGCTATAATAACAAATATGCCGCGACACCACATTCCGCTTTGTTCTAAATATGCACACGTCCTCAGCCAAAAAGAATACTTAAAGCAGGGGTTTATCCACATTCGCCTTAAAAATATCGCAACTCCGGCTTTGCCTGTGTACCTGTATAAATCGGAATTCACTAAGAATCTATATTCATTAAAACGCATTGAGTATTGTCCCTGTTCGCATTTTTTCTTCACGCCTCATTTGTTTAGAGATAGATTGAAGAAACAATTGTACACAATTACAGACAAAACCCAAGAAGATTGTGCCAGCTTCGCCGGCCCCGGCCGACTCACTATAAACCCTTCGACCACGCTCAGGGCAGGTTGGCTTTGTTTGGCTTTGTTTTGACCAGGTGTCCATTGCTAATTTTTCGTTGTAATTCATTGTTGGAACTACGGTTATAAACATTTGACTTTTTCGGAAATTGGCTTTGTTTCGCATAATCGTTCAATTTTGATTGAAGGTTGGTGAATGGTAATTGGTAAGTGGTAAATGGTCGTTGGTAATTTGTAATTGGTAAATGGTCATTGGTTATTCTCCTACGGGGTCTCCTTTTTAAAATAATACCTCCCTCCCATTAATAGGGCGAACCTGCGCGATTGAGGCGAAAAAGGTTCTTGATCCTCGATTCCCGATTCTCGTGACTCGATGTGAGAAAAGGAGTAAAAATTTTTTAAAAAAATGGATTTTTGATTTTAACCTGCTGCGGTTTTGATTGATTTTTTAATCACAGATTCCACTGATTTACACAGATTATTTACTATGAAAAAAGCTTGTTTTCTATCACCATTTAACAATACAATAATTCTTTAAGGCGGAATACCGTTTGAAGAAAAGATGAAGCTATTGACAGCAGAACTTTCGGGGTAGTTAGAAGAAGAAAGCAAGATCAATAAGGCGATAAAAAAGAATCTGGAGGGGCTGAGATATGTTTAACTGGTTTAAAAAAACTAAAACATGCCCTAATTGTCACCTTGACTCAGGATGGGATGGGCACAAATGCGTCCATTGCGGATATATTGAGAGTCTTGCAAAGAAAAAAACAGAACTGTTGACACAGGTCATGGATCTTTTTGACCCCAAAATATATAACCTGCAGGACATCTATTACACAAAACAATTAATACCCGAGAGACTAGGAGTTTATGCTTGGTATTTCGATAATTTATTCGACACTTATTTTGCTCACAATAACCAGAGTGTCATAAGAATTGATCCTAAATGGTTTCTGTTGTATATTGGCATAGCAGAATACAGAACACTGAGAGATCGAATTCACGGGGACCATTTAAACCAGAACAGCGAAGGCTCAACACTACGCCAAAGCTTAGCGGCTCTGTTATGGAAAGATATTGATTTGGATGCTTCCAAACAGTTAAACGGCGAAAATGAAAAAATGAAGCTCAATAATTGGATATTCCATCATGCGGTGGTTGCATGGACTGAAACCGACAAGCCGGAGGTTGTTGAGAATTTGATGCTTCATGAATTTGGCCATCTCCTTTATCTTAACATTGAAAATAACAAAAAAAATCCTAACCGAAAAATACTTAAACAACTTCGCAAATTATGGAGAAAGGGCAAATAGCTCTTACAATGAATAACTGGAAAGAAACAACGCTGGGAGAAGTGGTGACTCTTCAAAGAGTTTTGCCGAAACTGATGAGCGGTAAAAATTCGTATCCCGGAAGCAGGAAAACGGGCGGAGGGGTGTGATGGATAATCTAAGGCGCCTTGGCAATCATATATCCATTCCGATAGCACCAGATGCTGATAGATTTACGGGCAGGGAATGTCCGAATCCAGAATGTGAGGGGTATTTTAAGGTTGAATTTGGCACAGGACTAAAAGAAGAAGGTATTCCGTGCCATTGTCCGTACTGCGGATGTACTGAACAGCATGATAAGTTTTGGACGAAGGCACAGATTGAATATGCGGAGTCAATTGCATTAAAAAAAATAACAGATGCCTTTCACAAGGATCTAAAGAAACTTGAATTTGACTACAAACCTCGTGGGCCATTTGGGATTGGCCTATCAATGACAGTTAAGCCAGGACAGCCGATACCCATTCGCAACTATAGAGAGAAAAAGCTTGAGACAGAGGTTGTTTGCGATAATTGTACACTGCGTTATACCATTTATGGAGTTTTTGCATTTTGTCCGGATTGTGGACAGCATAATTCGTTGCAGATTCTCAACAAGAATCTGGAGTTAATAAGCAAGATGCTGGATATGGCGTCAAAAGCAGAAAAAGAATTAGCAGACCATCTAGTAAGAAACGCGCTCGAAGACTGTGTCTCTTCGTTTGATGGTTTTGGCAGAGAACTTTGTCGAGTCTATGCTAACAAAGCTTCTGCTCCTTATAATGCAGAAAAGTTGTCTTTCCAAAGTATAGAAAAAGTAAAGCAGATTTTGAACGTATCGTTCGGCATTAGCCTCACGACAGTAGTTTCAGAGGAAGATTGGCGAATCGCCGTAAGAGGTTTTCAAAAGCGGCATCTTTTATCACACAAGATGGGTATCGTGGATGGTGGGTATATTCAGAAAACAGGTGATACTCAAGTAGTCGCCGGTCGAAAAATATGTATATCTGCCGAAGAAGTTAGAAGACTAATTGATATTGTTCGCAAGTTTTCTTGTTATATTTCTGAAGAGCTTAAGAAACGATAACTTGTAATAGTTTGTACTTCACCTGAGAAGCAATTCCTTCTGCTTTCCCAAGAATACCCGCCTAATTTTTACCACCCGGAGAGGATTTGTCTTTTTTGGATGGTTTCAGCTCTTTGGCTTTAGTTTCGGGTTCTTTCTTTGTGGCGTCCTTAGCGGTGGTCTTTTTCTCGCTTTCTTTGGCCTTTTTATAGCCTTCGCTTCTGTAGTCGGTCTCATAGAACCCGGTGCCTTTGAAAATCACTCCGGCCCCGGCACCTATTAGTCGTTTGAGTTTGTTCCTGCCGCACTTAGGGCACTTGCGAAGAGGCCCGGTTGTCATAGACTGGAAATGCTCAAACTCGTGTCCGCAATTGCCGCATATATACTCATAAGTCGGCATAGAACCTACTCCACATCCGTTGATTCATCGGTTGTTTGCTCTTCTTCGGTGTGCTCCTGCTGCGGGACCTCTTGTTTTGAAGAGGGCTTGTTAATAATTACCCTGCTTGGCCGAATGACCCTGCCATTGAGTTTGTATCCTTTTTGGAATTCTTCGAGCACTATGTTATCTTCCTTTTCAGATTCAGCCTTTTGCGATACTGCCTCATGTAAAGCGGGGTCGAACTTTTCACCCAATGCCTTTATATGCTCTACGCCGTGCGTTTTCAGGATATCGAGCATCTGGTCATAAATAATCCGGATGCCTTTGAGGAGAATATCTGTGTTTTCCGCTGACTGTGCATTTTGAAGTGTATGTTCAAAATTATCCAGGGCTGGCAGCAGTGTCTTTATTATCTTTTCCTTCTCATAAGCAATGGTATCGGCTGTCTGTTTGGCTGCCCGTTTTTGAAAATTTATATAGTCGGCGCTGACACGCTGCAACTTGCCGAAAAGCTCGTCCTTTTCTTTTTGCAAATTCTCCGTTTGCCGGCGAAGCTCTTCCAGCTCGTTGTTCTTAGCTTTTGGCTCTTCCTGTTCTTTTGGTTTCTCTTTTCTTATATGTTTCATCAGTGGTTACCAAAATATCTTTTCAGTTTCTCAAAAAACCCTCTGGATTGAGGGTAAACGCTTTTATCTTCGGTTTTGGCGAATTCTCTCAGCATCTCCTGTTGTTTTGTGTTTAGCTTCGCCGGGGTTTCGATAGTAACCTGGACAAGCTGGTCGCCGCATCGACCGCTTCGCACATCCGGCAGACCCTGCCCTTTTATCCTGAAGATGCTGCCGTATTGGGTGCCGGCCGGTATCTTTAGCTGTTTTGCTCCGTTCAAGCTCGGCACCTCTATTGTCGTCCCGAGGGCGGCTTCGGTAAAGCTTATAGGGACAACTGCTACAACATTGTTTCCGTCGCGCTGCAAAAACTCGTGCGGCTTTATCCTGACATAGCAATACAGGTCGCCTCTCGGCCCGCCTCCGCGACCGGGTTCGCCTTCGCCTGCGACTCGAATTGCCTGGCTCTCGTGAACGCCGCCGGGGACTTTAATGTTGACGATTCGCTTCTTTGGCACTCTTCCGGTGCCCCTGCATTTTTTACAGGGGTTGGTAATAACTTCACCGCTGCCGCCGCATTGCCGGCAGGTCGAGACCATCTGGAAAAAGCCGCCTCCGCTTGCCACCTGGCCGCTACCGCCGCACATAGGACAGCGTCCGGGGCTTGTCCCCTTGGCGCTACCTGTGCCGCCGCATTCTTGGCATATATCCTGCCGCGTAAACTCGATGGTCTTCTCAACACCCTTGACGATATCGTTAAGAGTCAGCTCCACGGAGGTCTCAAGGTCATAGCCGTGAGCTGGACCGGCCCGCCCACCTCTTCTGCCACCGCTGCCGAAGATGCCGCCGAGAAAATCATCGAAGCCAAAGATATCTTCGAAGACACTGCCGATATCCTGCCACTTCATATGCGAGAAATCCCGCACACCCGCTCCGCGGAGACCTTCGTGGCCGAACTGGTCGTATCGCTGGCGCTTATCGGGGTCGTTTAAGACTTCGTAGGCCTCGGCGCATTCCTTGAATTTGGTCTCGGCTTCCTCTTTATTATCCGGGTTCTTGTCCGGATGATACTTCATCGCCATACGTCGGTATGCGCGCTTAATCTCATCGGCGGAGGCGTTCTTGCCTACCCCCAGAACTTCATAATAGTCTCGTTTGGCCATCTTTAAATTTAACTTCCAACATCGAACGCTGAACGTCCAACATCGAAGTTTTGCTTTTCCCTATTCAAAGTTCGGTGTTCGACGTTTGATGTTCGACGTTAATTAAAGATTGTTTCGTATTCTCGCCTCGGCGCAGCCGTAGGCGAAGCTGGGTCGGATTTCGATATTCAGATTTTATCTTACCGCTCCCGGTATCGGCTCTTCGTCTTTATCTTTTAAATCGGTTACCAGCACGTTGGTCGTTAGCATCAGTCCTGCTATGGAAGCGGCGCTTTGCAAAGCGGTTCTGGCGACTTTTGCAGGGTCAACAATGCCGGCTTTGAACATATTGACGAACTGGCCGGTGTTAGCGTCGTAGCCGACATTTTCATCCTTTTCTAATTTCTCCAGAAGGACTGCGACAATCACATCGCCCTTGTCGCCGGAGTTGTCGGCTATCTGTCTTGTCGGCGCCTTAAGAGCATTACTTACAATATCGAAGCCGATTTTCTCGTCGCCTTTGGCTTTTGCTCTGGCTTTTTTCACCTCGCTGATAGCACGAAGGAACACAACGCCGCCGCCTGCGACAACGCCTTCTTCCGTTGCTGCCCTTGTTGCATGAAGCGCATCTTCGAGAAGGTCTTTGCGTTCCTTCATTTCTGTTTCCGTTGCGGCGCCGGCCTTGATAATAGCAACTCCGCCGCTCAGTTTCGCAAGCCGCTCCTGCAGCTTTTCACGGTCGTAGTTGCTGGTTGTCTTTTCGATTTGGTTGCGAATTTGGTCGCAGCGGGAATTTATATCTTGCTTCTTGCCGGCCCCCTCGATTATCGTGGTTGTTTCCTTGCCTATAATGATTTTCTTGGCCTGTCCTAATTGTGAAAGCTCGATTTTTTCGAGCTTAATCCCCAAATCTTCCGTAATTACCTCTCCGCCTGTCAGGACGCTTATGTCGGCTAACATCGCTTTCCTGCGGTCGCCGAATCCGGGTGCTTTGACGGCGCAGGCCTTCAATACTCCTTGCAGACGATTAATTACTAATGCCGCCAGAGCTTCGCCCTCAACGTCCTCTGCAACAATCAACAGCGGCTTGGCAACCTGCGCAATCTTCTCGAGCAGCGGTATAATCTCGCGAATATTGGATATTTTCTTTTCGTGCAGCAGTATATAGGCGTCTTCAAGAATAGCTTCCAGCGTCTCGGGATTAGTCATAAAGTATGGGGATATATAGCCCTTGTCGAACTGCATACCTTCGACAACGGTCAGCTCGTTTTCCATCCCCTTGCCTTCCTCGACCTCGATGACGCCTTCCTTGCCGACCTTATCTATCGCATCAGCTAAAATTTCTCCGACCTGCGGATTGTTGTTTGCGCTGATAGCTGCCACTTTTGCAATATCGCTGTGCCCTTTTATCGGCACGCTCACCGATTCGATAAATTTCGTGACAGCTTCGGTGGCTTTGTTGATTCCCCTCTGAATGGCTATAGGATTTGCGCCGACAGTGACATGCTTTAGCCCCTCCGCATAAATTGCTTCCGCCAGAACCGTTGAAGTTGTTGTCCCGTCGCCCACTTCGTCCGAGGTCTTGTTGGCCACCTGGTTCACCATCTTTGCCCCCATATTCTTAAACGGCTCCGGCAGCTCAATCTCTTTGCTGACCGTCACGCCGTCCTTCGTTACTTTCGGCGAGCCCCAGCTTTTTTGCAGGATGACGTTCCTGCCCGTCGGGCCTAACGTAACTTTCACCGCCTCCACCAATTGTGACAGCCCGTCTTTAAGATGCGCCCGTGCCGTATCATCGAACATTAATTGCTTTGCCATTTTTTATTATCCCTTATAAACTTTTCCCTTGTTCACTTTTCAATAATTCCCAGAACATCGCTTTCATGCAGAACTACGAATTTCTCTCCGTCAATTTCGACTTCGCTTCCTATGTATTTGGCGTAGATGACCTCATCATTTTTCTTTACGCTCATTTTGCTTCGTTTGCCGTCATCGAGCAGCTTGCCTGGCCCGATGGCTGCTACTTTTCCGATTTGCGGTTTTTCTTTCGCCGTATCCGGCAGAATGATACCGCCGGCGGTTTTTTCTTCCGCCTCTGATTGTTCTATTACTATTCTGTCATCCAGAGGTCTCAGTTTCATAGCTATCTCCTTAGTCAAAATTATTTTCCCACCTGTGGCCCAGCCACTTTTGCTTTTTCTTACTTTACATCATATCCATATCGCCGCCATAACCGCCACCGTAACCACCACCGGGCCCGCCAGGAGGCATTTGCTCTTTTTCTTTGGGTTTCTCGGTAACAAGGCAGTCGGTGGTCAGCAGCAGCACGGCTATACTCACGGCGTTTTCCAAAGCGATGCGCGTTACCTTTGCAGGGTCAACGATGCCGCTTTTAAGCAGGTCTTCGTATGTGTCTGTGTCGGCGTTATACCCGAAACCCTCTTTGCCTTCGATGACTTTATTAACTACCAGGTTCGCCGTTGCCCCGGCGTTGGCGGCAATCCAGTAGCAAGGCATTGTAAGTGCCTTTGACACTATATCGACTCCCGTTTGTTCATCGCCTTCGAGTTTTAATTTCTTAACTGCATCGATACACCGGATAAGGGCTACCCCTCCGCCGGGCACAACGCCCTCTTCAATCGCCGCCCTCGTCGCATGAAGCGCATCTTCCATCCGTGCCTTTATTTCTTTCATTTCCGCTTCGCTTGCCGCTCCAACATTGATTTGAGCAACGCCTCCCGTCAGCTTGGCTAATCGTTCCTGCAGCTTCTCACGGTCATAATCGCTGGTTGTCGTTTCTATTTCGCTCTGGATTTGCTTGATTCTGCCGCCGATTGCTTCCTTGCTGCCGGCCCCTTCCACAATGATTGTATTGTCGTTATCGATGGTTACTTTCTTGGCCTGCCCTAACTGCTTGACGCTGATATTTTCCATTTCGATTCCCAGGTCCTTGAAAATCGGCTCTGCTCCTGTCAGCGTCGCGATGTCCTCCAGCATTGCTTTTCTCCGGTCACCGTAGCCTGGCGCCTTCACCGCCGCAACCTGCAGTATCCCCTTTAGTTTATTAACTACCAGCGTGGCCAATGCTTCGCCCTCAACATCTTCTGCGATAATCAGCAAAGGCCTTTTGCTCCTCGCAATCTTTTCAAGCAGCGGCACAAGTTTGGCCACATTGCTTATCTTGTCTTCGTAAACCAATATGTATGGCTTCTCCAGTTCGCAGACCATATCTTCCGCATTGGTTACGAAATGTGGCGAAAGATAACCCCGGTCGAACTGCATACCTTCGACGAAGTCAACGGTTGTAGCCAGACTTTTGCCTTCTTCAACGGTAATCACCCCGTCCTTGCCGACCTGCTGGAACGCCTCGGCCATAATCTTTCCGATTTCTATATCGTTATTCGCTGACACCGAAGCGATATTGATTATGTCATCTGCTTTGGTAACATCTATCGGCTTCGCCAGCGTTCTGAGCTTTTCGATTACCGCTTTGGCGCATTTTTGCATACCGCGCGCCAGTGACATCGCATCCGCACCAGCCGCTAAGTTCCGGTATGCCTCTTTGAACATTGCTTCTGCTAACACCGTCGCTGTTGTTGTCCCGTCGCCCGCTACTTTTGAGGTTTTGCTTGCTGCCTCTTTTACTAATTTCGCCCCGAGGTTTTCGCCCTTGTCTATAAGTTCGATTTCTTCAGCCACCGTTACGCCGTCTTTGGTTACCGTTGGTCCGCCCCATCCTTTATCTAAGATGGCGTTTCGGCCTCTCGGCCCAAGTGTTGATTTGACTGCCGCTGCTAATTTTTCCACCCCTGCCAGCAGGGCAGACCTTGCATCAGATTCGAATTTCAACTCTTTAGCTGCCATAATTGCTTCCCTTCTTACCTAATTTATTTCAACTCAAAATTCAAAACTACCTCCCCCCTGAACTTTCGTATTTATATCAAATATGCAAAAAATATACCAGCTTTTAATACACACCGGCTCATTTTGGTTTCTTTAGTCTTAACTGTCTTATTAACAAATAATTATGTAATGCAAAAATTGCGATTCCAAGGAACCGCTTTGTATTCCATTCCGCCGGAAACGCACATTTTGGCACAAAAACAAAAACCCATCCCGCCATCTTGACAGTTTATCCCCGAGAAGCTCACCCTTTTGGCTATGCAGCAGGGGAGCCGGAGTTGCCGTTTCGGCGACGCACTTTGCCTGCCCCATTGTTTAGAGTGTCGTTTACTCTAGTGGGGTCATTGCGAGGCCGAAGGCCGTGGCAATCTCAACAGTGCAATCGTAAATCGTCAATTGTAAATCGTAAATGGAAATCCCTCCTTTTCCAAATCGCTTTTCACTTAGGCCACAAAATCGCTTAAAAAGATTCGTGACTCGATTCACTATTCGCTTGGCTCTTTAGGTACTAATTCCTGTAAAAACCCAATTTTGCTCTGCGGAGAATCTGTTTCTGATGGCTTTTCTTGTTGTTCGCCGGAACTCACGCACATATCGAGCTTCCGCATAAGTATATCCCATCGGTCAGCAACGTTAAAAGAGTCAGGTGGAGGAGGCTCGGAAGTAATCACAGGCGGGTAAACTTGTGGCAATGTTGTTTTCTTAAGAAACTCAATTAGCTCGAAAGCCTCATCACAAATCTGATATGCTTGCTGCTGCAGAGAAATTGGAGTTTTCTCGCATTGTTGCTGAAGGTGATCCATAACGACTCCATAATATCTGTCAAAACCCTCGTGCAGATTATACGATTCAGGTAGGCCACTTGTATATATCCTATATTCGGCATCATAGACAGCACGAGCATACGAAGGTAGATTCTTTACAATTTTTGCAGAGTCCGTTTCGGTCAATACTTCATTCCGCCAATCCCACGGCCATTTTCTATTCTCGTTTGTCTGCTCTAACCTTTCACTAACTTTATAATCCATTTTTGTTATTCTCCTTTCCGTGACTTTGTCACTAATCCCACTATCTGCTGGCGTTCCTATAAATAGAAAGACGAGTCTGAAAGCTTATCTACTTATGCCCCGCAGACTCGTCCATACGTCATAACAATATGTCTAAACTTTTCTTATTGTTGTTGCCTTGTAAAATCTCCTTGCCTTATCTCTGGATATTTTATGCCGGTTTGGTACACCCCATATATCCCCCTTGAATCCGAAACCGACTTTTCATCCTGCTTGCTCTACGCCCCGCAGAATGATTTGTTCATTAAATTTCGAAATTTTTTAAGAATATTTTGAATCGAGTCACTTGCGGGGTAACTTCACATATACAGTATTTGGTGACTTGGTATAAATGATATATTAAATTTATCCCAAAACCTTCTTCAAGCCTTCAAGAACACAGAAAATACCCATAGGGACATTCTCGTTCTTTTCTAAGCAATATACTGTATTTATACACGTCCAACTAACCCCGCCCCAAAGCCCCGCAGGATACCAGTTTTCTCCTTCGATTCACCATATCAATTCCCCCACATCTACCCCAGAAACTACCCCAGAATTCCTTTGATTCGTAAAGCCACAAACGCTAAAATGCTGTCTGTGATTACTTGCGGAACTTCAAATACAGAAAAAGGGATAATGTTATGAAAGCAAAAAAGTATTGGATTTTGACAGCGATATTGGGGATATTTGTAAGTGTAATATGGGCGGTCGATAAAACGGAGTCCCAAATCACTCCACAAGTTACTTTTATGCCTAAGGAAAGAGATACTCTAAAGGGTCTGCAAGGTGTTTATGTTCTTGTTGGAAACCTTAAGCCGGAGGTAGAGAAATATGGTCTAACAACACAACAATTAAAAACCGATGTGGAGTTGCGTCTTCGCCAAAATGATATCAGGGTTCTTTCTGAACAAGAATGGCTTTCGACACTAGGGAACCCAGTTCTTTATGTAAATGTCAATATTGTGGTGAATGAAGACATCGGATTTGCTGCATTTAGTATATCACTCGAATTAAAGCAAAAAGTCTTTTTAGCAAGGGACATAGCAAAATTTTGTCTTGCTTCAACTTGGAATAGTGGTGACACGGGGGGCGTTGGCAGTAACAATGTTAAAAATATCCGTGATACTGTCAAAGATAGAGTTGACGGATTCATCAATGAATACCTTGCAGCCAATCCAAAGGAACAACCCGTACCTGTGGAAGAAAAAGACAAGAAGCCGAAAGATAACTAACCCGCCACACTTTTCCTCCTCGGCCTCGGTGCGGTGGATGGGAAAGAGGCGAAGGAAAAAGGACAGACAACGGATGACGGCAGACAGAAGATGGATGAAAAAACGAAATTGGAGGTGTTGACAGATTAGAAAATCCCGGATAATATGCAACTTTCAAGGTTAAAATAACGAAGGGATGCGATTATGAAAATCAACGAAATAAAACAAAAAGCAAAAGCGCTCGGGATAAACTGCGGTAACAAAATGAAAAAGACCGAACTTATCCACTCCATCCAGAAAGCAGAAGGCAATACGCCCTGCTTTGGAAAGTCAAACAACGGTAAATACCCATACACCGACTGCTGCTTTATGGACGACTGCTTTAAAATACAACTGTGAATCAGAAGACGGACGACTCAGGACACAATACTAAAAACCACTAACAAAAAGAAGTTTAGCCACAGAGACCACAGAGAAATGAGTTATAAACAGTGTAAATCAGTGTCAATCTGTGTCTTTTCCATTATGTTATATGCTCTAAATTGGCTACAGAGGCCATAGAGAATCTTTCACTTTTCAATATTGGATTTGGTGGTAAAATATCAAATAGCACTTACAGAAGTGAGAGGTGCATCGGGCGAAGTTGAGATAAACAAGAAAGGAGTCAAATATGAAGGCGAAATTAAGTGTGGTGGGCTTGTGTTTAGCGATTGTATCGGCCGGCTGCGCGACGGCGCCGGAAAGGCCAGAGGCAAAGGCGGTTTTGTCGGCTGAGGTAAAGGAGACGATTGCGATATTCAAGGAGAAAGACCCTGAGATACAGCGATTCGTTGACAAATCCTACGGCTATGCAGTGCTGCCGAAGATTTTCAAAGGCGCCTTCTGGTTCGGCGGCGCTTACGGCCAAGGCGAAGTCTATGAGCAGGGCAAAAAGGTCGGCTACTGCAGTATGTCGCAGGCAACGCTGGGGTTTTCGCTGGGGGGCGAGTACTTCCGTGAAATAGTATTCTTCAAGGACAAAAATGACTTAGACGTGTTCAAGACCGAGGAGTACACGTTCTCAGCGCAGGTAACTGGCGTAGCCGCCAACATTGGTGCGGCAGCCAAAGCCAATTACAAATCGGGTATGGCAGTCTTCGTTACGACCGATACGGGTCTGATGGTCGATGTGTCGCTGGGCGGGCAGAAGTTCAAATACGTCCCGCTCGCCAGCGAAGAGGCCAAGAAATAGCTCGCCTCGGCGAAGCCGGGATTGCAGGTTAAAGAAAAATCCTAAATCTGAAACGAATACCAAATTCAAAACGCAAAAGATGTGTTATTCTATGATATGGATATTCTTTTTCCCGCACATATCTTTTAGGATTTTTGGCCAGACGGTGGCGGAGACTTCGCCGATGTGAGCCTTTTTCAGCAGTAGCATAAAGGTCCGGGACTGGCCGATGCCGCCGCCAATGCTGAGGGGGATTTGGCCATTTATGATTGCCTTATGGTATGGGAACTTGAGGAAATCAAGCTGGCCTGAGAGCTTGAGCTGCTTTTCGAGGGAGTCGGCGTCAACGCGGATACCCATACTCGTCAATTCGTGTCGGCGCTTCGTTACAGGGTTCCAGACAAGAATATCACCGTTCAGGCCGTGCATCGGTCTGCCATCGTCGGAGGTTGTCTCTGTTACCCAGTCATCATAGTCAGCGGCCCTCATTTCGTGTGGGTAGCCATCCTTGAGGACCCAGCCGATGCCGTAAATAAAAATTGCGCCCAGCTCTTTGGCAATTTCCGTCTCGCGTTCCTTTCGCGGCAGGTCGGGGTATCTGTCGAGTATGTCCTCAGCGTGAATAAACGTCAGTTTCTCAGGCAGATTGGGGTATTTATCGGTCTTTAGCTGGGGGAAGAGCCTCTGGACGCTGGCTTCGGCGCCTTTGAGGACTTTCCAGATTTTCTCTACAACCTCTCTCAAAAAGCGCAGATTCCGCTGCTTGGCGGTTATGGCAAGCTCCCAGTCCCACTGGTCAACATAGGCGCTGTGGTCGTGGTCGAGGAAGTAGTCCTTTCTGACGGCACGCATATCGGTAAGCAGGCCTTCGCCAACGTCCATTCCGAACTGCTTCAGGGCCATTCGTTTCCATTTGGTTGCGGCCTGGACGACCTGGGCGTCGATCGGGTTTTTGTCGCGGTCGTTTGAGATATGAAACTGGATTGGAGTGCGTGAGCCGTCACGGTCAAGGAGGTCATTGATGCCACTTTCGACATCAACAATCAGAGGGACCGTTACTCGAATTAAATTAAGCTCTTTGCAGAGATTTTGCTCGATATAGTCTTTGACGGCATAAGTGGCAATTTGCGTTTCCTTTGGGGACAGCAGGGAGCTGTAATCCTGCGGGAGGATTTTCTTTAGCTCGGCATAGTCACCGATGCCGGGACCGGCGAGGTCTGCTTTCTTATCTGCCATTATGTTACCTCCTAAAAAGTTTTTTGAAACGGCGGGGTTGTCATTTTGTATCTTTTTGCAGTTTGTATTCGACGGAGTCAACGAGGGCGAGCCAGGAGGCCTCGATGATGTTCTCGGATACGCCGACTGTGCCCCAGATTGAGGTTTTGTCGCGAGATTCGATAATTACGCGGACGCGGGCAGCGGTGCCGGCTTTGGCGTTGACCACACGCACTTTATAATCAATCAAGCGGATATCCCTGATGGCTGGATAGAGGTTTTCGAGGGCTTTGCGCAGAGCGGCATCGAGGGCGTTCACGGGGCCATCGCCTTCGCCGACGACGTGCTGGACTTTGTTGCCGACCTTGAGCTTGACCGTGGCTTCGTTGACCATCTCGCCGGAGGTTCGCCTTTCCACGGTGACATAGTATTTTAGAAGCTCGAAAGAAGGCTCATAAGTGCCGAGGGTCTTTTTTACGAGCAGGTCGAAGGAGGCATTTGCGGCTTCGAATTGATAGCCCTCGTTCTCAAGCTCCTGAACGCGGGTGAGGATTTTTTTGGCCAGTTTTTTGTCCTGTGTGATTTCTGCTTTTTCAAGCTCAGCGAGAACGTTGGATTTGCCGCTAAGCTCGGAAATGAGAAAGCGACGTTCGTTGCCAATGAGAGCAGGGTCGATGTGCTCATAAGTGCGTTTGTCTTTTCGCAGGGCGTCAACGTGGAGGCCTGCCTTGTGTGCGAAGGCACTCTCGCCGACATAGGGCATATTCATCACGGGGTTGAGGTTGCCGAGCTCAAAAATGAACCGCGAGACCTCGGTGAGCGTTTTGATTTTTTCGGGGACCAGGCAATCGAAACCCATTTTGAAAACGAGGTTCGGTATGACGGTGCAGAGATTAGCGTTTCCGCAGCGTTCGCCGAGGCCGTTGATGGTGCCCTGAACGTGTCGGGCCCCGGCACGGACGGCAACTAAGGCATTGGCGGCGGCACAGTCGCTGTCATTGTGGGTGTGGATGCCGATTGGGAGCGAAGAGAATTTTTCGCAGACGGCTTTGGTAATTTCGTAAATCTGGTCGGGCATCGAACCGCCATTAGTATCGCAAAGCACCAGCACGTCGGCACCGGCCTGGGCGGCAGCAGCGAGAACCTTCATCGCGTATTCGCTATTTTCCCTGTAGCCGTCGTAAAAGTGCTCGGCGTCGAAAATAATCTCAATGCCTCGCTTTTTCAGATACTCGACGGAGTCGGCGCAGAGCTGCAGGTTCTCGTCGAGCGAACAGCCGAGGACGGTTTTAACGTGCATATCCCAGGTTTTGCCGACCAGAGCAGCCGCCCGTGCTTTGCAGGTAAGGATAACATTAAGGGAGGCGTCATTTTCAACTGTTGTATCAGCCCTGCGGGTGCTGCCGAAAGCCACGATTTTGGAATTTTTCAGACCCAGCTTGGCCACTTCGGCAAAAAACTGCATCTCCTTAGGATTGGAAGCGGCGAAACCTCCTTCGATGTAATCGAGGCCAAGCTCGTCGAGGCAGCCGGCGACTGAAAGCTTGTCTTCGAGGGAAAAGCTGACGCCTTCGGCCTGCATACCATCGCGAAGGGTGGTATCATAGAGCTTTATCTTTTCCATAGCCAATCTCCAAACTCACCGGGCGTGGTTCACAGTTGATAGTCTATGAACATAATTATAATATAAACAGGATGCTATTTTAGCCCGATATAGCAGGTAAGTAAAGGGGAAAATAGCGTATAGCGGGCAGGTTTTGGAGAGCACCGGCCACAAATTTTTTGCAAAGTTGTTGCGATTAAACCGATAATCAGATATAATTGTGGGTTTATGTAAATATTCAGAGTAATGCAGTGTATATTCTGCCGCAATGGCGTAAGCCATTTTGACGATTAAAAATGACCTTAACAGAAATTCTGCAACAAAGTTGTGTTAAAGTCCCGCTGGAAGGCAAAGACAAGGAATCTGTAATAACAGAATTAGTGGATTTGCTCGACGCTAACGGATTACTGCTCAACAAAGAGACGGTTTTGAAGGCGGTTCTGGCGCGTGAGCAAACCCGCAGCACCGGCATCGGCTCCAGAATCGCCCTGCCACATGGTAAATGCGACGCCGTCAAGGAACTGGTTATGTCGATTGGAATAGCAAAGGAGCCAATTGATTTTGAAAGCGTTGACGGAAAACCGGTAACAATCATTATTCTGCTGGTGTCACCAGTCAACCAAACCGGCCCACACATTCAGGCATTGGCTAAAATAAGCAGACTAATGCTTGACGAAGAATTCAAACAAGAGCTTGAAAAGGCGACCTCATCTAAACGAGTTTATGAGCTTCTGCGCAATAAAGAGAAAGAGTAAAACAGCATATCGTTTCCGCCTGCGGCGGAGGAGTTTTTATTTGCTGTTCGTGTCATCCGTTGTTTCCCAGAGAATCAAGCCCAGCTCATAGGGGTTAACAAGGTCGGCATTTCTGGGCAAAACTCTCACGGCCACTCCCTGGCGGCCTGTTTCTGTGCAAGACATCGAGCCAACAAACCAATGCTCGCCATCCTGGCCTGTAGTTTCTTTGTAAGCCATTCTCACAGATGAGCCGTTTCTAATATTTCCCTGGGAATCTACCGGCCCATGATAAAGCTCAACTGAAACGTCATCCGGGCTAACCTTAGGCAGCTTAACCAGGGCGCTGATGGACAACTGCGAACCGACCTTAAGCTGGGGCTGCTTGAAATTGAGCTGCTCACTACCGTCACCATTATTAACCTGTATCTGGACATCTTTAATGGCAAATTCGGGCCAGGCCTTTTTCATATTGGATTTCCACGTCGAAAGCACCCTGACTCTCGCCATAGCCTCGGCGGTCAAATAGTGCCATTTAGCCACAGCGGGATTATAAAACCTTTGTGTATACTCAGTAACCATTCTGTGGGTGTTGAAGCGCGGCGCTATCCATTTGACGGAGTTTTTGACTCTGTGTATCCATGCCCGAGGCAGGTCATCCGCTGAGCGGGTGTAAAATAAAGGAATAACCTCGTTTTCGAGAAGATTATAGATTGCCTGAGACTCGACCGTATCCTGATAATCCAGGTCGTTGTAAATCTGCTCTGCACCGATAGCCCAGCCCCCATCCGGTCTATAACCCTCACACCACCATCCATCCAGGGTGCTCATATTCAAAACACCATTCATCGCCGCTTTCATACCGCTTGTTCCGCTGGCTTCCATAGGTCTTCGAGGATTATTAAGCCACACATCCACGCCGCGGACTAACATTCTGGCCACATTAATATCATAATCCTCAAGAAAAATCAGGCGTCGCTGGAGGCCATATTCTGATGCAAAGTGAATAATCTGACGCATTACCTCCTTGCCTTCGGTGTCCCTGGGGTGAGCCTTACCCGCAAAAATAATCTGAGCAGGTCTATCGGAGTTATTAAGCAGCTTTATAAGGCGTTGCGGGTCTTTAAGCAAGAGACTGCCCCTTTTATAGCTTACAAATCTTCTGGCAAAACCAATAGTCAGCGCCTTAATATCGAGGACCTCCTCCGCCCAGTTCAATTCAGAATGGTAAGTGCCTCTGGATTTCATCTGGGCCTTAAGGCGGTTACGTACAAAAGCAACCAGGCGGCTTTTGCACTGCTGATGTGCCTGCCAGAATTCCCCGTCAGGAATCTGGTCAACGCCATTCCAAATCGACGTATTAACAGCTTCATCAGCCCAATTCGGCCCAAGATACCTTTGATATAAAGAATCCATTTCCTCCGACAGCCAGCTTTTAATATGCACGCCATTTGTAATCGAGATTATGGGGACTTCACCAACAGGAACAGCAGACCAAAGACTCGACCACACCTCGCGTGATACCTGCCCATGCAATTTGCTGACGCCGTTTATGTAGCTGCTGAGGCGTAATGCCAAAATCGGCATTTTAAATGACTCTCCGGCGTCATCGGGAAGAATTCTGCCCAGCGCCAGAAACTGCTCTCTGCTTATCCCAAGAGCGGGAAGGAAGCTGGCAAAATACTTGTCGATTAGCTCAACTGGAAATTCATCGAGACCAGCTTTTACAAGCGTATGCATCGTAAAAACATTGCCGGCTTTGGTAGTTTCAACAGCTTCAGCAAAGGTCATATTCGTGTCGTTTCGTAACTGCCGGATTCGTTCGAGCGTCATAAAAGCAGCGTGTCCCTCATTCATATGGCAAATGGTAGGTTTAATACCTATCGCAGCCAAAGCCCTTAAGCCGCCGATGCCCAGCATAATCTCCTGGCGAATGCGCATTTCCAGGTCGCCGCCATATAGACTGGCGGTAATCATACAGTCTGTGGAGGAATTAGCCGGTATGTTAGTGTCCAACAGATACAATTTAACCCTGCCTACGGAAACAGACCAAACCTGTGCGTGCACAGCCCTGTTCGGTAATTCCACGCTAATAGTCAACGGCCGGCCGTCGCTTTCCCGAACCAGCTCGAGCGGCATATTACAGAAATCGTTTTCGAGATACACCTCCTGCTGCCAGCCCTCGATGTCCAAATACTGGCGGAAATAACCTTTTTGATAGAGAAGACCAACGCCGACTAACGGAACACCGAGGTCCGAAGCACTTTTTAAGTGGTCGCCGGCCAAGACCCCTAAACCGCCCGAATAAAAAGGCAGGCATTCATGAATGCCAAACTCGGCACAAAAATATGCGATAATGGGTTTGGTGGATTTCGAATAGGTCTTTTCAAACCAAGTTGGCCCATCAAGATATGATTTCAGCTTTTCCTCTGCCCGCTGCACTTCAGACAAAAACGGCCGATTTTTAGCTAATTCATCCAGACGCTGCTGCGAGAGACCTGCGAGAAGCTTGACCGGATTATGGCCAGAAGCTGTCCATAAGTTACCGTCAAGTCGCTTAAACAGCTCTACAAAGTCGGCGTTCCAGCACCAAAATAAGTTCCGGGCGATACTCTCGAGAGCTTTCAAAACATCCGGCAATGCTGGTAAGACTGTAAAACTACGTGCCTTTGGCATTTTTACCTCTCCAACAAAAGAGCATAAGTACACAAGTGCTTATGCTGTTATACCTTACGCTCTTATTTGCACTTTATAACTTACGTAGTTATGCCCTGTGCTGCTGTTTAATCGACAAATATTGCGCCTGGCTTAAGGCCAAAAACATAGGGAAACGGCAAGTTTAGCGGATTTCGGTAGTCCGATATTTCCGTCTTTTTAGCGGTTAAAAACAGGCAAAACAAAAAGGCCTGCATAAACAGGCCTTTTTATGCAAGGCCTTCCTCCGCAGGTGCCGTAAGAAAGCGTTTGAAGAAACCCGTTATTTCTACGTGGGTAATCGTTGCTTGTGTCCGAAAGTCCTATTGTGTAGGCGTTTCCGACCCATCAAGGCCTGATTTCCCTGAGTAACTGGGTATCGGTTTTTTCAAAATCATATTTTCTATACGAACACCGCAGGGGTCGGCCTGCAACATCTCTTATACCAAATCCTGAAGCGAAAATCAATGAAAATGTCGGTATCACATCTATTCGGATTTTCGGCTCTTCAGCAGTTTTTTCTATAGCGAAACTGAAACCCCCCATTCGAAGTTACAGCGCTCGCAGTTGTGCGCCGGTGGATTCGGTGAGGCCTTTTAGAATGTCGGCCTGGAAGCGGTCAACGGCCTCGTGGGTCAATGTGCCGTTCTCGTCTCTGAACGCAAGTGTGAGCGTGAGACTTTTTTTGCCGGATGGAATGCCTTTGCTGCGGTATATACCGACAAAACGAACATCTTCCAATTCACTCGGCGCTTTTTTATCCACCGCTGCGGCGATATCAGCCCAGCGAATTTGCTCATCAATAACAATCGAAAGGTCGCGCTCTATGGCAGGGAACTTCGGGACAGGTTCAACTTTTACAGTGCCGCTTTGCAAAGCTGAAAGTGCCCCAAAATCCAGCTCAGCGGCACAAGGCGTCACGCCTTTGAAGTCAAATTTATCCTTGACCGCCTGAGAAACAACGCCTGCTACACCGATAAGCTTAGAGTTTACTATGACTTGGGCACCAGTCTGTGCCCAAAGCAGGTCGGCAGGAGCAAAAACCACCGTCGCATCTCTATTGACATTCTTTATCAGTCCTTCGACCACACCACGCAACAGAGGGAAGTCGCCATCACAAGCAATCGCCAGTTTGGTCTTTTCTACCGGCAAGGTGCCGGCCTTGGCAGTCGGAACAAAGGTGTCGGCAATTTCAAATATCCTGCAGGGCGTATTTTTAACGTTGAGGTTGGTTTTAATAACAGCAAGTAAAGACGGCAGGAGCATTTGGCGGAGCAGGTTATCGCTTTTTCTGGATATATCTTTTACGCTCAAATGTTCGCCGGAGTTTCCAGATGCGAACAGGTCGGCAACAGAATTGTCGATGAAAGAGACGTTAATCGTCTCATAAAAGCCACAGCCGTTAAGATACGTTCCTATCGATTCAGCCAATTTCTGACGAGTATCGACGGGGACGACCTTAATCTGAATTTTCTGCTCCGCGGGTATCTTGTTATAGCCATATATGCGTGCGACTTCCTCTATCAAGTCAATCTCACGATAAATATCGCTGCGCCACGAAGGGACGCTGCAACTTATCAAATCATCCTTTTGCTTCGGCTGGAAACTTAATCTCGATAGAATTTTTACCGTTTCCGGCGGCGGAATCTCGACACCAAGCACTTTGTTCAAACGGGCAAGCCGTAGCACTACTTCTTTTTTTGCCGGCTTTTTTGGATAAATATCAATTACACCTTTAGCAACTTTTCCGCCGGCCACCTGTGTAATCAGATGGGCGGCTCGTTTCGAGGCCCAGTCCACCATCTCAATATCCACAATTCGTTCAAAACGGAAAGAGGACTCCGAGGGCAGGGAAAGTCTGCGAGAGGTTTTACGAACACTGAGCGGGTCAAAATATGCATCCTCTAAAAGAACTGTCTCAGTAGTCTCGCTTACCTCAGTATCAGCCCCGCCCATAACACCGGCAATGGCCACAGGGCCTTGCGGGTCAGCGATAATCAGCATATCAGGGGTGAGCTGGCACTTCGAACCGTCGATGCTGATAATTTGCTCGCCGGCAAGGGCCTTCCTGACAATTATTTTGCCGTTGTTTATTTTTTTATAGTCGAAGGCGTGCGGCGGCTGACCTGTCTCCATCATCGCATAGTTGGTTGCATCAACCACATTATTGACGCTGCGCAGGCCGACCGCTTCGATGCGGTTTTTGAGCCAGTCCGGCGACGGCCGCACTTTTACACCCTCAATAATCCGGGCAGTATATCGGCCGCACAAATCCGGTTCTGCAATCTCAACGGCAGCAAGGTCAGCAACATCTCCGGCTGATTCATCCAGTTTGACCGTCGGTATTTTCAATTTCTTGCCGGTGGCGGCAGCCAGCTCACGGGCAATACCTACAAAACTCAAGCAATCGCCGCGATTGCTGGTTACCTCGATGTCGATTACAGCATCGTTATCGAAGGATTCGATGCCTTCACAGGGCAGACCAAGGTCGCTTAAAACTTGAGCGATTTTCTCGGCGGGCAAGCCGGTTTCGACGTAATCGTTTAACCAACTCAGTAAAATTTTCATAGCGATAATACCTTAACTTCCGGAGGCATTGTTGTCAATAACAAGGTTAGCCCTGCCATCTCGATGGCAGGGTTTGTCATTGCGAGCGCAGCGCGGCAATCTCAAAATGGTTAGCCCCCTAACCCGTTGTTTGTGGTTAGGGGGTTCTCTTACGTTTCACCTGGGGTTGCACTTATAAGGCACCGTTTTGCCTGTTTTCCCTTGACTGTCCGGCTGTAAAGCGTATAATCAAAATCGCTTTTGACTGGGGGAAAGGTGAGAGAGAAGGAGAGAGTATGAGAGAAGAGGGGAAGCAAGTCTTTGATTTTCCGTGAATCTTACAGCGGTATCCTTGCGCATTGTGCGCATAGGGTACATTATCAATAGCAACAATTTTTTAAGGAGAAAGAAAATGAGAAGCAAAAATTGGTTCAGTTTAATGGCGGCGGTTGTACTTTTTGCCACTTGTCAGGCGTCTGCCATGGTGTTCGACCATTTTGATAATGGTCAGTTGGACCCGGCTTGGGAGGTTGTTTTCCAAAACGCTACCGGCTGGGCTTATATGGAAAGCGGTACGAAACTTTCTGTTTATGATATCGGAACCCTTAGCAGTGCGGTCGATATCAGCGCCGTTCTTCTCAGGCAGGATTTTCTGGCGCCGGGTGATTTTGAGATAAAAAGCGGCCTGTCGTGGGATTCGGAATCAACATATTCAACGATGCAAGCACTGGGTATCTGGGCCTATAGCGGTGATAAAATAGTTGCAGCAGGCGGATATACCGATGGGTGGATAAATTTTAATGGAGGAAAATTTGCGAAAATTGAGTACCCGCTTTATGCTTATGACTCCGGTAAAGGGACTCTTCCATCTTCAGGTACTACCGAAATTACTCTGGAAAGAACAAGCGGTTTTGTTAGCGTTCTATGGAACGACCAAGTGATGTTAACGGGTTATAGTAACTCGGTTGTTGATAAATTAGAACTAGAATTTTATAAGTTCAATGACCCCGGTGCCAATTTTGGAGTATTATCTGTTGATTACGTCACCGCCGTTCCCGAACCCGCCACGCTTTTTCTTCTCGGCCTCGGTGCGGTGATTTTAAGAAAACGCAGGGCATAAACTGAACTTGTATTATTGAACAAAGGGCTGTGACCTAAACACTCACAGCCTTTTTTCTTTTGCCTTTTGAATTATTTTACCCTATCCCCTACACCCTAAACCCTACCCCCCTGTCTTTTTTTCAATCAAAACCGTTGGTAGTTGGATACCTAAAATCCATTTTTTTAAAACTTTTTCTATCCCTTTAGCTGTAATTACTTAGCCAAAATCGCACCCCCGAAAACACCGTTATTTTCAACCAACCGCGCATGTCCGTTTTATTTTAGGGAGGATGTCTTTTCTTTTGAAATAGAAACTCTTTATGGAAATAACCGATTACCAGTTACCATTTACCAATCATCAGTCACCAATTAACCATTTACCACTTACCAGTTACCATTCACCAATTACCAATCACCAATGATTAATTATGCAAAACAAAGCCAATTTTCAAAAAAGTCAAATGGCTGTAACGTTAGTAGTAACAACAAATTACAACGAAAAATTGAAAATGGACACTTGGTCAAAACGAACCCAAACGAACCCAATTTATGGTGAGCATGTCGAACCAACAAACCCAAATTTTGGGCTTTTGTCTTTTTGGTTTTTTTATAGTGAGCTTGTCGAATCTATGTTTATAATAGGGCAATCGGCCTTATTTGATAATTTAAGGAGAGCTTGTTTTATGAAAAAATGGAATTTACTGGCTGCCGGTTTGATTGTGAGTCTATTGCTTGTCGGCTGCGTGGAACGGCGGCTGACAATCAATACCGAGCCGCAGGGGGCGATAGTGGTCTTAAATGATGAGGAAATAGGCGTCTCGCCCGTTACGGTCTCGTTTGAGTGGTATGGCGATTACAACGTCAGAATAAGCAAAGAGGGTTTTGAGACTTTGAAAACCCATCGCAAGCTGAAGGCACCGTGGTATGATTACCTTCCGTTTGATTTCTTCGCTCAAATAGTTAATCCGAAGAGAATCGTGGATTCGTATGAATGGACGTTCACCCTTGCTCCGCCAAAACAACCAAACAGAGAAGAACTAATCCGTGACGCCCAGAAACTGAAGAAACAACTCTAAAGTGAAATTAGCAATTGAGGACAGATGATATCAAAGAAGATTATCGCGATACCATTCTATTGCGCGTTTGAGGCCTTGTTTGAATGACACAGCAGGCTTGTATCCGATTGTTTTTTTAGCGAGGGAGATGTCGGCGAGAGAGTGCTTTACATCGCCGGGGCGCGGCGCATCATATATCGGCTTGATATTTTTGCCGAGCAGGTTATTAATTATATCAATAACCTCATTAACGGTTACGGCCTTGCCACAGGCTATATTTACAACTTGGCCAGCGGCGTGCTCGACCCTGGCAGCGAGCAGGTTGGCTTCGACAACATTATCAACATAGGTGAAATCCCGGCTTTGCAGGCCGTCGCCATAAATGGTTGGCGGCTCATTTTTCAGAACAGCAGTTACAAAGGCCGGTATGGCAGCGGCATATTGACTGGTCGGATCCTGATGCGGGCCAAAGACATTGAAATACCGCAGCGAAATAGTTTCAAGGCCGAAAACCCTGTAAAAAACCTGAGCATAGTATTCACCGGCAAGCTTAGCGGCTGCATAAGGCGAAAGGGGCTGAGGAAGCATTGACTCGACCTTCGGTAAGGTCGGTGTATCGCCGTAAGCTGAAGAACTTGACGCATATACAAAGCGTTTTACACCGGCATCCCGAGCAGCTAAAAGAAGCGTGAAAGTCGCATCGAGGCAATGCTTGTGCGTGGCGGCAGGGTCATCAACGCTACGCGGCACCGATGGCAAAGCGCCCTGGTGCAGACAGAAATCAATATCCCTCATACAGGTGCGGGCGATTTTTTCATCACCCATATCGGCTTCTATAAACTCAATCTTATCTGAGACAGCGGCAAGATTGCTTCTTTTGCCTGTGAGGAGATTATCGACAACCCTTACGAAACAGCCCTGCGAGACAAGCTTTTTGCAGATGTTTGAACCAATAAAACCGGCTCCGCCGGTTACTAAAAACTTCTCCATCGAAGAATCCTTTCGCACTTCAGCGTCCCTTTTGTGTCCGGCGATTCGAGAATCGAAACAAAATTTACTAAATCGAGTGAGCAAGCTGCAACTTCTGGTATTCCTGATAAGACCTGAATTGCTCCTGGAAATAGCCGCCTTTCATAACCCTTACACCAAGGAGCACGCAGCCAACAACTGCAGCATCTACTTCTCTCAGCTCGCCAATAGTCCTCTGAGCGGCACCTCTTCTTGTGGCGGCGGCATTGAATACCAAAACTGTGCCGTCAGCGAGTTTGGCCAGTATCTTGGCAGCACTTACCAGCAATACCGGCGGGCCATCAATTATAATATAATCGTAGTTCTGGCGCTGCTGTTCAACCAGCTGTTTCATTTGCGTCCCACCGAGCAACTCTGCCGGATTAGATGGTAACGGCCCTGAATCGATTATAGACAGGTCCTCGATACCGCTGGGCCTTATAGCATCCTGGTAACCACACCTGCCCACAAGCAAAGTGCTCAATCCAAAATCATCCTGCTCCGCTTCAACTGCTTCCTTCGGGAATATCGTATATAAAGCCGACTGCCAAAAATTAGCGTCTATAAGCAGGACTTTTTTATTTTCAGCAACAAAAGTCGTCGCAAGATTAACTACTACAGAAGTTTTGCCGTCCCCTGCTGCACCACTGGTAACAAGCAAAACCTTCAAAGACTCCACAGGGCCGGATAGCTTTAAGTTAGTCCGAAGCTGTCTGTAAGATTCACTTATAATAGAATAAGGCGCCTGACGAACAACATGACAAAGGTCGATATCGCGAACCTGCTCATCTTCGTCTGCATCGGGAACAACACCCAAAAGCGGAATGTGCAGATACCTACCTACGTCCTTCGGTGTCCGCACGAGGTCATTAAGCATCTCGATAAGAAAGGCAAGACCAACGCCAAGCATAAAGCCCAACACCGTTCCACCAGGAAAACAAACCTCCCATCTGGGGAAGCTTACCTCCAGCGGCACCGGAGCAGGTCCGACAAACTGCACCTTCGGCGTTTCCGGGTCCTCAAGCATTATCTTCAATTTCTCAAGCTGCTCTTTAACCGAATCAAGCATTTGCTTTCGTTCATCCCTTATACTTGCTCGCTGTTGGTATTGTATACGGGCCAAATCAAGCTCTCTTTGTTTTGCAAGCGCCTCCTGTCGCAACTTTTCCAATTCTGTGAACTTTTGCTGCAACGTCACTAACTGACTCTCAGCATTTTTAAGATTTGCCTGCCTGGTCTGCTCCGCTATTTCCGCTTTTCTGACTCGTTTTCTTTCTCTGATTTCGTTTATCAGCTCCTGAGCTTGGCGCACCTCTCGGTGATTTTCACCAAACTTTGTAAGTCTGGATGCAAGTGACGCCTCCTGCAAAGCAAGCTGCTCGGCAAGCATAGTCATAGTAGGGTCTCTTTCTATTTCATTTTCGACCTGCTCATTAACAGGCCCTACTGCCAATTGTTCAAGACTTTCTACATCAGCCTGAAGCTGCTTTATGTCCAGAGCTAACTTATTTTCCTCAAGCTCCAAATCATTCAATCTTAAGGTAATTGTAGGCTGGAACGCCTGGCTTTTGTAATCTTCAAGGCCGGTTAAACCCCATCTATCACGAACTTCCCCCAATGCCCTTTCAGCGGCATCCAAATCTCTTTGAATATTATCTCGCTGGTCCTGAAGCCTCGCCAGCTTCTCAGCGACGTCCGCCTTTTTTGTGCTTCGCTGGGAAGCAAGAAATAAATCCACCATTTCGTTCACTATCAGGGCCGACTCTACTGCATCCCCGCAAGTCATCGATACTACAATATAATCACCATCCCTCTGGGCAAAAGCACCGAATTTCTTTTTTAAATCATCAACGGCTTTTACAATACTTCTCTCCCTAACCTTACCAAAGCGCTTAAACCAGCTTGTTGCTTTAATTTTGTCTCTGTCAACCAATTTTTGCAGAGTACTCTGCTGGGTCATAAGAGCAGCCATTGACACACGATTACCATATTGAATGTCCTGGGCCACCTGACCTCCCACAATGGCCATAGGGTCTTTTTCTATGGGCGGCAGCACTCTAATAAAAGTTCTGGCCGTATATTTTGGCATATATTTCATTAATAAATACCAGCTTACGCTGCCAACTATAAAACCCAATATAGTCAAAGAAACCACCAGCAATATATGCCGGCGTAACATTCCCAAAATTTCCTTCGGCGTCAACACTATGGCAGCCGACATCGGCCTGGTGCCGGCTACCCCCACCATCCTATTCACAGCGGTTTGTCTTTGTTCTACCATAGTCAGTTTCTAACACTTTGCGTTTCGCGTTTAGTTTTTCCTACTTGCTATCCGCTATTTATTATTTTCGCCTTGTGAGCTAAGGCGCTCAATCGCCGCCTTTATTCGCCCCTTAACTACCTCCGACAACTCCTTCGCTCCTATTTCCAATGCTTGTTTATAAGCAGCAAGGGCCTCATCCGCAGAGCCAAGCCCTTCTTTCATCATACCTAAATGCTCATACACATCCGGCGGTGCAGAGATTCTGCTCCGCTCATACTGTTGTAAAGCAGACTGCAGAAATTCGGCTGCCTCTGACAATCTGCCGTTTTTATACAATAAGTAAGAATAAGTATCCAAAACACCAGGGTCATTCGGTCTTGCTTCGCAAGCCCGTTTTGAATATTCGAGCGCTTCGGCCAGCCGTACATTCTCTTCGGCTAACATATACGCCAAATTATTCAAGATATCTGGATTATTCGGCATTTCAGCTAACAAACTTTCGTATTCAGTAACGGCCTTCTTAAGATAATTATTATCGGAAGTCTTGCTATAAGCCAAAGCGAAAGCTTCTGCTTTTCTCATTATGTAAGCAGCTTTATTCGAACTGTTAGGTCCTATTATCTGCAGGCATTTGTCAATATAATCTGCCGCACTGTTGAACTCACCGTTTATCATTTTCAAATTAAACATAACCATATTAGCAGCAAGCGAATCAGGGTTGGTCTCAAGTTTTTCTCGGCAATACTTCAAGGTTTCTTCCGCACCGAGCAGCGTGTACATTCTTCGCAAAATATTAGCTACCAAACCCTCATTTGTCCCCGCTTTGTCAACAGCTTTTCGGAGATACTGTATAGCGGCTTCCTTATCACCGAGCTTCAACTTTGCCTCAGCCATTTTGACAAAAGTTTGGGGAGCAAAATCACCGTCAACATATTTTCCAGCCTCCTCAAAGAACTTATCCCACTTCCCGCCTACTATTAGTGCCCACAAATATCCTTCAAGCGCCACAGCGTCACCGGCACCCTTCTCCTTAGCTTTCTGCCACGCTTGTTGGTACAATTGTTCCGCCCTGCCTACTTCGTCCACTGTCATAGCAAATGACGCTGCTCGATTGTACCAGTACACGCTATCAGGGAATTTCTTAAGAGTCTCATCATAGAAGCTTTTTAATGCCTCTTTTTTGTGAAGCTGCCAGTACATCTGCTCAAGCAACATCCTGGCTTGCACAGGAGCTTGTGGGTGGTCAACCATACCTTCAAGCTCGGTTATAGCATCTTCCCCCCGGCCTGCTCGCTGATAAGCCCTTGCCAGAGCAAGCCGAGTGAGAGGATCATCTAACAAGGACTTGCTTCTTTTAAGGTCATTAACTGCTTGGTCATAACTTGCCATCAAAAGATTTATTTGCCCTCTCAACCGCCAGGCCGATGCGCTGTCCTGATTGGTCTCAAGATTTCGATTTGTCAGATCCAAAGCCCTTTTCAGCTGCCCCTGTTTCATTACCAACCATGCCTCAAGCAACAGCGCTCTTGGCTCATCGGGGAACTTTTCCTTAAAGCTTTGTAATTTGTATTCAGCTTCTTTGACAAGACCAACCTCAAGGAAAGTCTGAATTTGAAAAAGACGGTTTTCTATGGTGTCCTCAAGCGATAAAAGCTCCTCAGAATATTTCTTTATGGCTTCCTCATCGGCTGTTTTCTTTGCAACAAGCAAAAGACCTTTGACCGTGTCATAGTCTTTTGGCTCAGTTTGATACAGCTGCTCCAAAATCTTCTTGGCATCTTCAAATCGGCCTCCCTGAAGATGATAGGCCCAGAGCAATTTTTGGTCTTCCGATTCCTGCAGCAATTGCTTAGCTTTTTCCTCCTGCCCCCTCGCTCGAAGGTATTCTGCATAGTTAACAAGCATTGCTTTGTCGTTCGGGTCTATCTTTCTGGCTTGCTCGAAAGACGAAGCTGCAATAGCAAACAATGCCTCCTTGCGTTCCACATTATCATCGCCGGAAGCCAGTCTCATCGCCATTCTCCCCAGCAGGACAGCATTCGACAGACTCGGGGCGGTTTTCTGCAATCTCTGGCGAATCGCCAATGCTGCCAACGGCTGTGTCGTAAGTATATATTCAGCATAAAAGCTGCGCAACCTTAAATCATCTACGTTCAATGCCATTGCTCTGTTCAAAGCATCCCTCGTTTCAATTATCTGGTCAGAGGACACATTGTCACCAAGCTTTTCATTACGCAGGTACAGTACAAACGCCAATTCTTTTACAATAGTTTTATCTAAGGGATTCAAAGATTCCGCTTTTTTGGCGTCTTCAATAGATGCGTGCTCGTTTCCAAGAGCAGTATTGGCATTACTTCTCAATATAAAGGCGCGGGAAAAGACAGGCTTTCGCTTCAAACATTCATCGAGTTTTGCCAATACTTTTTCGTATTCTCCCTTAGCCATAGCAAGACGGGCTGCAAAAAACTGGCCTTCACAATCATCGAGATTTTCACGTCGAGCTACCTCTGCGATCGGCTCAGCCAGCTCCCAATTTTTCTTCCCAAGTGCTATCTCAAAAAGATGGTCCGCGGCAAGACGCTGCGAATCTGTTATTTCCCCGCTCAGGTCAAAAACCGGCTTCTCAACAGCACCTTCCTGCAAAACCTCCATTTTAAGGACTTTTTTGAATTCTCCGACCGCTTCGTTCGGCTCATCATGCTCCTGATAAAATACACCAAGTTTCATAGACCTTTCTATTGGGTCAGCAATACCTGATAAAACCTGCTTTTCTATCTCCTTGCGCCTCTGCTGCGAAATTTTCCCGGGCTCAGGCTCGGAAAGCATCTGTTTGTAAGACAGAACCGTTGTATTAGCCGGAAAATGCTTCAAAAATCGACTAACCAAATCTTTGGCCTGCTCGGTCTTCCCTTCTGCCATATAATTATCGCAAACAGCAGCGACAGAAGCTTCTCCAACAGAATCAGGTTTCGTCAGCAGTAGTTTTCCCACCAATTCGGCTCTGAGCGAGTTATAGCTTTTTAATTCAGCAGTTTGTGATGATTTATTAACATCCTCTTTTTCCCCACCTGCGACGCTGCGGAAAATAACACCCAAATCTTCTTCCATTTCCTTTTGTTCTATAAGTCTTTGAAGCTGCCCAATCTTGGCCTCCACCAGTGCCAGGTTAAGTTCAATCGTATTTGGGTCATCCGGCTGCCTCTTGGCCAATTCTTCTTCAGCTTCGTTAAACTGCCTCGCGGCAATATAAACTTTGATGCGAAGTGTCCGGCTTCTCTCGTTGGTCCAATACTGGCTCTCAAAAAAGTTTACACCACCCAAGGCCGCGCTATAGCTCCTTAATTTTAAC
Source organism: Sedimentisphaerales bacterium (assembly GCA_049508795.1). Taxonomy (GTDB): domain Bacteria; phylum Planctomycetota; class Phycisphaerae; order Sedimentisphaerales; family Anaerobacaceae; genus CAIYOL01. Next base: position 172,903 of record JBELAN010000001.1, read on the forward strand.
AACACATCCGCATAATCCAAAAGAGCTTCAGGCTTTGTCTCAGCAATACCTGCCTTGAGTGCGCTCACCAGGAAGTCATTGACCGCGCCAAGTTCAGAAGTATCCCCGAAAATCTTCGCAAGAACATAAGAAAGCTGGGCATACGAACGCCGCAAAAGAGAAGGCGGAGCATTTTCTAATCCAGATGCTTTAAGCTGCTCGTAAGCTGCATACAGTTTCCTGACAGCGATGTTTCTATTGCCCTTGGCGAGCTCAAGCATCCCCTGCCATTGAACAACGTGCGGGTCCTCACCGCTACCAAAAAACTGTTCAATTTCGTGCACCATCTGCTCCGCATCTGCCAGCCATTTTTTGCTTTCCTCCTCAGTTCTTACCTCGCAAGGCTCAAGCACCTGCTCGATATAACAATTCGCAAGAAAAAGATACAATGAGATTCTATACATTCTACTTGCCCCTTCTCGCGGCCCGGGTTTGTCCTGCGCACCCGGCAATGTAAATGCATCCTTAGCCAATTCTATTGCCCTATAGATATCCGGCTTTTGCCCATAAATAGAGAACCTCTGATAATGCAAATTGGCTGCATTCATTGCATAAGCTACACTTTCCTTGTCCAATTCAACCGCTTTTTCAACTGCCTCTACAGCCTTATCGAGGTATTTGTAGCCCAGCATTGAATAGAATCCGGTTAACGCTGAAAATGCCAGCGCATTCGAATCAAATTTCTCCACAAGCGACAGATATTCAGGTTCAAGTGATTGAATTTGCTCTCTACCGCCCAGCTGAGCAAGCGTAGTTTTCATTGCTAAAAGACTAGCGTGTGCCCTCACGTCAGCACCTAAAACTTCAACTGCCTGCTCTAAAATTTCCGTAGCTTGCTTTCTATTTTTATCTCTTCCTTCAATATCACCTTTCGAAGCGAGAATTTCTCCTTTTGTGATGAGCGCTTGCGATAAATAGCGATAGATATCAACATTATTCGGTTCAAGTTCTCTCGCCTTTTCCAAATCATCGACGGCCTTCGACAACGAAGCATTGGGGTCGGTTACCGCTCCCAGCCTTGCTATTTCGAGGAGGGCTTTACCCCTACGCTGATACAAGTATGGACCCAGCCGTTCCATAGGCGCTGCCGGTTCCTGCAATTTAGGGTATTCCCACTTGGCGGTATCTTCCATAAGCAGTCCCGCATTCTCCACGATTTCTATAAATTCCGATGCTTGCGACTCAATTTCCTGCCATTGCCAAACTTGACTCGAAGCACTATCAACCATTATATAAATGTAGTTCAACCGTCCCAATCGAGCCTTGATGTTCTTGGGGTCTATCTGGATTATCGCGCTCCAGCAGCCGAGCACGTTGCGCCACTGGTCGGTTTCCATATACATATCCACAAGTTTGAAAAGCATCTCTATCTTAAGCGAATCGGTCTTTGCCAGAGAGCGTGCCTTATGATAACTGTATTCAGCCCTTTTATACTCCTTCTCTTTTACCTGTTTATCTGTCGCCTCACGAGCCGCCATAAGAGCTGCATCACCATCTTTGATAAACTTTTCCGGGTCTCGGCTCAAATACAAAAATAGCAAAATAGCACCCAGTACCAAAAACACAAAAACTACCGACCCGATAAGTGCAACTTTTTTATTCAATCTTTTCCTCGCCATAAATTTCATTCTCCTTTTTTAAATGGGCCAATGCTCTCTTTCTAAAATGGGCAAGATTACGCTTAAGAGCTTTTGGCTTGCTGCCACTGCTTCATCTTTGCCCGGGTAAACACTTCCCCTCTGCCCCCTCGCCATATTAAAAAACTTCCACTCAACCTTGCAAAAATACGAGTGCTTGCCGCGAATGTTTTCGTTAAGAACGAGTCTGACATCCTCTCTACTGTTGACATAATCCTTGTTAACCCTAAATAAATATAAAACCGGAAATTTTGTGCTCTTCTGCCAGTAATCAGAACCCGTACTGGTAAAAACAAGGTATCTTGCCGGAATTTTTTGTACCCCAAATCCGAGTGCCACACTGTCAGATGCCAATCTTTGAAAGCCACTACCCATATAACATTCTTCCGGCACATGCGGCACTTTATCCGGAAGCTCATAATAAGTAATAAACAACGAACAATAACGAACAGCACTATCAGCTGGCGCATCGAGGTCTTCCATGACCCACTGAATATAATTCTCCGTGCCAAGACTATCAACAACATCTTTACTTTCGATTTTGTCTTTTGATACTACTTTGTAAGGAGCCAGACCTTTCTCATCCAAACGGTCTAAAGATTTTTTCAATGGCCAGGGTTCCTTCTTTAAGTATATCCCTAAACTTTTTATGGCGACCGACATACCGCCGCCAGCCACTGCAAGTACCGCTGCACATATCAAAAAGGCCGGCTGCATATAACATTTAATATATGCGCCACCTGCGTTTCCTGTTCGCTCTTTTCTATTTTTGCTATTCTCTTTCATTTATCCGTTATTCTTTATGACGAACCACAATATCCTCAGCAACCATCTCATCCTCTTCAATAAACAAACTCGACATAAACCACGCAAGAAAACCATATAAGCCAAAAGCCAACGGCAACATTGCCATGCCAAGAAGGTCATGATAAATACCCTGAGCGTACCTGGGGTGTATCAGAATATAGATAAATCCGGTAGCCGTAACTCGGACGACATTGCAAAATATCGCTATCGGTATTGTGCTGGCCAACAAAATGATTCGCTGCCACATAGGTCTGTAGTGTAAATACGCCATAGCGACACCCAAAGCCAAAAAGGCCATTAGTAATCGCATTCCACTACATGCCTCGGCTACATTAAGTGGAGGGTCCATCCTTTGGCCCTTATAAACTACATCTATCACCACACCGCTAACCGTAGCTTCCAGCCCATTAACTAAATTCAGCAGAACAGTAGTAACCCCTGCCGCCAACTTTTGCATCGGCATAGTCAGACTAACATAAAATCTCGTCGGCAATGGAACAGCAAAGACCAAAAACGCAATTGGAAGCCATGTATATCTAATCAAACGCCACCCGCCCAAAAACAATACAATCGCACCAAGAGTTGCTATCATGGAAGTGGGGCGAAAATATCCATATCCAGATGGACTGACTATATTAAAAAAATAAAACAAAATCCCCAAAATCAGAAAAAACAAGCCGAGGTAATTCGGCCTGGGTCGAAGGTTCAAAATCTCGCTCTTTGCCTGGTCAATGAAGTATAAACTAAAAAGGGGGATCAGAAAGCCATGCGACCAGCTACTGTCAGTAATCCATTGACCAACAATAGTTTCAATCTCGTTATGAAAAAGGTAAACAAACAACCCCCCAATTATCACTATTTTGACGTAACTATGCACCGAAAGCTCACGCCAGCTTGTGCAAACAGAGTTTCCATCCCCAAAGGATAGTGTCCCACCTGTTCGTGCTTCGTGGTTCGTACTTTGCGATTCACTATTTCGGGCTGCCATTTTATGATTTTCTGCAAAATGATACCTTTTTGCAATAGAGGAATCAATATTATCCTCTGCCATAATTAGAAAATGTGTTTATATATACTACTGAAAGGCCTGCCGGTTCCAACATCTGTCTCCCCAAAATTACGGTCGTAAATAAAACCGAACCCATAAGAAGCCCTGAATGAATTTCGCAAAACCGCACGCCACTGAGCCGTAGCATGTGTGCCGACATTAATCAGGTCGAGCGGTTTGATAAAAAAGTCCGGTTGTTCGCCGCTGGCGATTTTATCCAAATCCACCATAACTGTTTCTTCTTTGTTCTTGCCGACTCTCCTTGTCACCTCGCAACGCCTTGGCCATGCCAAAGGCCCCAAACCACCCGCTGCGGCCACAGCCATCTTCAAAGTAACCGGTCGGCCCTCCATAGGCACAACTCCCTGATAGTTGGTATTACCATAAATAAAGTATTCGCCTGTAATATCAACAGGAACATGAATACTATCACCGGACCTTATCACAATATTATAGCGAGGGTCACCGCCTCGCAACTTATCTGCAGGAATTGCTATAACTCGTGCCTGCACTCCTCCAGTTCCTACTTCCTCCCACTTGAACTCCTCCGGCACTCTCTCCTTAAGCGGCTCGGCTGCTTTCTCAGGCCCAACTCTAACTTCTGGCGCTGGAGGCTTTGGCCGACCAACTTGAATCGGAACCCATCTGCCATCCTGAAAAATCCACTCAATACGGCCTCCTTCGTCCTCACTTATTGGCGCATTTATCGTCTCACGACCGGACGGTCCGGGTGGTGACTCCGGTACGCCCTCCACGTCCACCGGCGCCTTCTCGTTATCGGCTAATGGTTCAAAACCTTCCGGTAAGGCTGCTTCGGCAAGTTCCTTATCCGTTATCATCTCCGCCGAAGCTATAACTAACCCAGCACCAACCGGGTTGGTGCTGGGCCATTGCTGTTTTGCTCTCGGCGCTATTATCTCCAGCATTTCTTTTTCAGGTTCGGTCAGTTCCTCCTCCGTCTTCTCCGGTTCAGTAACCCCTACGTTAACAGGCTCTGTTACTGCTTCTTTGCCTGTAAGAGGACGGGAAACATAAACATAGCTTACGTTAAATTGCCTTATCCCGCCTGCCGTTGCAATTGCATCTGTCAACCTAAAATCATACCGCGGAATGGCATATCTGCTCGGTCGTGGCACACCATCGCCCCATATTGAAAACGTGCGTTGCTCCGAACTCACCAAGGCCACGACAACCGACGGCTCCTTCAATATACTCGGTGAAAGGATTTGCCTTATCTCCTCCTCAAGCTGCGATTCAGTCAAGCCTACCGCCTCGACCACCCCAACGTCTGGTATTGATATCTTGCCGGTCTCGGTAACCACATACTCGTTTGTAAACTGCACTCCCTCTTGCAGCAGTTCGAAAATGGATATTCTCACACTGTCACCCGGGCTAAACACATAGTCAGTCTCATACGCCACAACATCTATTGGTTTCGGCGCTTCCGCACCCTCCCAAACAGACGGAGTCTCCTCTGCCACACCCAATGAATCCAGTATCACATTCACTGCCGGAACAGGACGAAACCTGCCTATTTGCCCGGGGTCGAAAAACTTATTGCCGCAGCCAGCAAAAAACAGAAGACAGAAGGCAGAAAACAGTCCTAGGGACTCCTTACGGAGAAGGCAGAAATTTGACTTCTGACCCCTGCCTACAACTTGCAGGGGCAGGATTCTGACCTCTGACCTCTGACTTCTGACTTCTGATAAGGGGCTCATATCACACTAACATCCCCAAAATACAAAGCATATAACCACTCATCTCGGCGAAGCACCAAACTGTAGCCGGACAAGAACACCCTGCAAAAATAACTTATGCACTTATAGCTTATGCACTTATAATCGGTTTAATACATTGTTGGCTTAACTTTTTTAACAGCCATAAGGCCAAAAAGAAAATAAAAGTGAGCTAAAATTATAAGAATCTTAAGCTTACTTGCACTGGCGTAAGCCATCTTGATGATTTAGGCAATTCACACTTCTTATAGGACAGCTCCTCGCTTTCTACAAAATAATCCATAATTTAATTATACTGTTTAAGCACGGGATTTGTTCGTTAACGGCTCTTCTGTCTGGCGTAAGCCATCTTGACGATAAAGCCCGATAACTATCGCAATACCAGTTCGCCAAAGGCGAGACCTCGCCTAATGGCGGGTGCAGATAAAAGGCCCCCCTTTTTGCTTTCGCAATCGCCGGGATGGACTTCGACGAGCTCAGTCGAGTCGCTTACGCCAGAAAGCAGGGAGAGCAAAAGTTTTTCAGTTCCAAAATTAAGTATCTGCAATTAAAGTAGTTACGATTTTTGTCAGAAATAACCGCAAAATCAAAACTTGACAATTCAATCGCTTCTTTATATACTCAATAGTTCAAATTAACTAGAGTGTAGTTATGTGGTAAATTAGGAGGACCTGTCAATGGGCAAAATTCTGAAAGAGAAAGGTGAGTCTGTAACTGCAAAATGTATACTAACCATCTTACTATTACTTGTTCCAACATTCTTGATATCCTGTACCTCCCAAATACCCATTGCTACAAATTACCCGTATAGCGAGCAGCAAAAAATGCAGGCCCCCCACCACTGGGAGGTATTGGCAGCTGAGGTGGTCAGTCAACTAAAGCAAAGCAACAGGATTTCGAACAGTATGCCGCTGTTTGTAGTCCCGAAGTTTCATTTGCCAAGTAAAGAGTACCCGGCCGTCTGGACGGCCACCGCCCCCTTAGCCGAAGCAGATGAATCCGACCGGCTTGCCACTATACCGTTCAAAAGGGCCTACCAAAATTATCTAATTACACAGTTAGTCAACGCCGGCTATAACGTAGTTAACGATAGCAAAGCAGCGGAGCTGATAATGACATTCGACATACAATTAGTTAAACATAACAATCGTCCTGTTCGGTCACCGCATATTATGTCCAACATCGGCAGAGTTTTTACCGGAGGTGCAGACGGGGCTTACATCGGCACCGAGGCTTCGCCTTACGAAGTCGTAATCACAACATCCGTCAAAAAAGGCAATACTTATGTAATGAGTCACACCGGCACTTATTATATTGATACTCCCCTTTGGGACAGCAATTACGCATTACAGGGAAAAACGATGGAGGTTGTTAACCAATGATTAAATATATGACGTTAATACCATTGCTCGTGCTGGGATGTGGTCTGCTTAGCGGTTGTGACCCGGCTGTCCAGCTGGCTATGTCCAGGGCCGATGTCCAGAGAATCAATGAGGCAAGCCAGCGTGAGACTGAAAGGCACCAACAGCATATTACAGACCTTGAGAATAAAACCGACACCGAAAAACTTGTCAAAGAATCCAAAGTAGAACTCACTGACGACTTTTGGGTTCGGCTGACAGGCAAGTCTATGCCGGGCGTCAACTACAATGCAGCAGATTCTCTGCTCAATAACGTGCAGCCCAAACTGCCCAAAAGCAGTCCCATTCTGGTAGCAAGCTTTGTTAATATTGATGACCTGGATGACTCCTCGACGTTCGGAAGGGTAGTGGCAGAACAATTCGCATCACGATTTAAGCAAAGAAACTACGCCACAATAGAGATGAAATTACGGACAAATGTTTTCATAAGGGAAGGTTCAGGTGAATTTCTGCTTTCCCGTGAGCTGGCGGAAATCAGCACCAAGCATCGCGCACAAGCCGTAGTCGTGGGGACCTACGCCGTGGCCTCAAAAGAGGTTTATCTTACAGCACGAGTCATCAATGTCAGCGACGGGCGCGTTCTTTCCTCGTATGACTATGACATACCAATAAGCCGTGATGTGTTCAAAATGCTGCTAAAAGGCAAAAGCAAAGTGGGTTGGTTATAAAAATCAAATACCCTTAACCACAATAATTTGCCTTGATTTGAACAGATGGCAGCCTTATGGTTTCGCCGTCTCGCATTTCAATTTTGCAAGCTGCTCCATTAAAGCATACCTTTGGGTCGCATCGCTGCTGGCAAGCTTGAGCAATTCCGCCGCTACCTGCGGTTTCGATTGCACAAGCTGCCGATAACGACCCTGCCCATAAGCATATTCTTTGAAGTCAAGTGTAGGAGCTTTCGAATCGAGCTGTAGGGGGTTCTTTTCTTCTTTTTTAAGTCGCGGGTCGAACCTATACAACGGCCAATGGCCGCAATCAACGGCCTTTTTCTGCTCTTGATAGCCCGCCGCCATATCGATACCGTGAGCAATACAATGGGCATAAGCAATTACAAGCGAAGGCCCGGGGTAACTTTCCGCCTCTATAAAAGCCTTTACCGTCTGGTTCGGATTTGCACCAATCGCGACCTTGGCAACATAGATATTGCCATAGACAATAGCCATAAGGCCGAGGTCCTTTTTAGGGCTTGGTTTTCCAGCCGCTGCAAATTCAGCCACCGCCGCCCTCGGTGTGGACTTTGACATCTGCCCGCCTGTGTTGGAATAGACCTCCGTATCCAGGACAAGCACATTGACATCGGCGCCACTGGCCAGGACGTGGTCCAGCCCGCCATACCCGATATCGTAGGCCCATCCATCGCCTCCAAGCGCCCAGACGGATTTGCGGACGAGATAATCTACAACGTCCAATAACTGCCTGCATTCTGCACAATTGCTCTTTTTGCATTGCTCTTTGAGTTTATCCACCCGTGTCCGCTGTTCTTCAATAGCAGTTTGCAGCGGTTCATTGGCATAAGCAGCCGTTCGGATTTCCTCCGCCAGAGCGGCATCGATGCAGTTTTTTTCTGTCACCTTAGCCAGCAAGTAGAGGGACCTTTCCCTGAATTTATCGACCGTCAGTCGCATACCCATAGCAAACTCTGCATTATCCTCAAACAAGCTGTTGCTCCAAACAGGCCCCCTGCCGTCAAACCGCTTTCCATAAGGCGTTGTCGGCAGATTGCCGCCGTATATCGACGAGCAGCCCGTTGCATTTCCAATCATAGCCCTGTCACCGAAGAGCTGAGTGAGCAGTTTTACATAAGCGGTTTCACCACAGCCGGCACAGGCGCCGGAATACTCAAACAAAGGCTGAATCAACTGACTGCCCTTTACAGTATCGAGCTTGAAAAGTTTCAGGTCTGTATTCGGAATCGAGAGGAAGTATTTATAATTTTCGCGCTCACTATTACGAATCGGCTCCTGCAGCACCATATTGATTGCCCTTCTGCCTGTGGGCTGCTTACTTTCGTCCTTTTCCTCGGCAGGACAATTAAGCACACAGGCGCTGCAGCCGGTGCAGTCTTCAGGTGCCACCTGAACGGTAAATTTCATACCGGCAAACTCTTTTCCTTTTGCATTAGCGATTTTGAATGTTGCCGGTGCATCTTTGAGGTACTGCTGGTCGTAAGCTTTTATTCTAATAGTAGCATGCGGACAAACAAAAGAGCATCTGCCGCACTGGATACAAATATCCGGCTCCCACTGAGGGATATTGACAGCGATGTTGCGCTTTTCATACTGGGTCGTGCCGGACGGAAATTTACCATCCGCCGGCATTTTGCTCACGGGTATCCTGTCGCCGCGAAGAGCTATAAGCTCGGCGGTAACATCTTTAACGAAATCAGGAGCATCCTCCGGAACCGGCGGCCGCATCTTAATCCTGCTTGTTACCTTGTCAGGAACTTTGACTTCATAAATTCTTTCGAGAGCACCGTCAACGGCAGCATTGTTCATTTCAACAATCTTCTCGCCCTTCTTACCGTAGGTTTTTCTAATTGCATCCTTGATAGCTTTGACAGCCGTATCGAGCGGGATTACATTGCTTATCTTGAAAAAGGCGGTCTGCATAATCACATTTATTCTCGGCCCAAGACCAATTTCCTGCGCAAGCGAAATGGCGTCAATAACATAAAACTTCAGCTTCTTTTGGATTATCTGCTTTTGGACCTCCTGCGGCAAAGTATCCCAGACTTCGTCTTTGCCGTGCATACTGGTAAGCAAAAATGTCCCGCCCCGGCGAGCGGCTGAAAGCATATCGAACTTTTCCAGGAAAGTTGAATTATGGCACGCAACAAAATCGGCTTCAGTTATAAGATAAGGCCTGCGAATAAACTCTTTCCCAAACCGCAGATGTGATACGGTAACAGCACCGGCCTTTTTCGAATCATAAACAAAGTAACCCTGCGCGTAATTGTCCGTTAGCTCACCGATAATTTTTATGGAGTTTTTATTTGCACCTACCGTTCCATCCGCACCGAGGCCGTAAAACATACCGCGGAAAAGCCCTCTGCTGGGGACATCGAAGGACTCGTCAACTTCCAGACTGGTGTTCGTTACATCGTCAATAATGCCTACCGTAAAACTACTTTTGGGCTTCGCAGCATCGAGATTATCAAAAACGGCTTTTACCATAGCGGGGGTGAACTCCTTTGACCCCAGCCCGTATCGTCCACCGACAATTAAAGGATACTTTTCAAAGGGCGATTTCTTTTCCGCCATCGCCTCACCAACGGCGGTGCGAACATCCAAATACAGCGGCTCACCGAGTGAACCCGGCTCTTTTGTCCTGTCTAATACGGCGATTTTCTTTACGCTTTTTGGTAAGCAATCGATAAAGTGTCTGGTGCTGAACGGCCTGTAAAGCCGCACCTTCACCACGCCGACCTTTTCGCCTTTAGAGGCCAGGAATTCAACCGTCTCGTGAACGGTATCAGCCCCCGAACCCATAATAACAACGACCTTCTCCGCATCCTTAGCGCCAACATAGTCGAACAAATGGTAGCTTCGCCCAACCACTTTTGCGAGTTTATCCATTGTCTGCTGAACAATCTGCGGCACAGCCAAATAAAATTTGTTCACCGTCTCTCTGCCCTGAAAATAAACATCGGGGTTTTGTGCCGTTCCGGAAATAACAGGCCTGTCGGGCGACAGGGCTCTGGCTTTATGGCCAGCCACCAAATCGTCGTCAATCATCGCCCGCATATCATCAAAAGTCAGCTCCTCGACCTTTTGAACCTCATGACTGGTCCTAAAACCATCAAAGAAATGCAAAAACGGAACTCGTGAGGCCAGCGTTGCCTGCTGAGCAATGAGGGCAAAATCGCCGACCTCCTGAACGTTACACGAACAAATAAAAGCAAAACCGGTCTGGCGACAAGCCATAACGTCTGCCTGGTCGCCAAAAATCGAAAGCGCCTGACAGGCCAATGAACGAGCCGAGACGTGAAAGACGGTCGGCAGCAGTTCTCCCGCTATCTTATACATATTGGGAATCATCAGCAGAAGTCCCTGCGAGGCGGTAAAAGTCGTCGTCAAAGCGCCTGTCGCCAAAGCGCCATGGACGGCTCCTGCTGCGCCGCCTTCCGACTGCATCTCGGTAACGGAAGGAACCGTCCCCCAGATATTAGTTTCGCCCTTTGCTGTTTTTGCATCAGCCATCTCGCCCATAGGCGAGCTGGGAGTAATCGGATATATTGCAATTACCTCGCTGGTAGCGTGTGCCACGGCTGCCGCCGCCGTATTGCCGTCGATTGTAACCATTTTGCGACTCATAGTTTTTCCACCTTTTTAAAAGAAATAAAAATACGTAAAAATAAGCTCTTCTTTATACACTTTTTTAGACTGTTTAGCAACGCAAAATTTGTCGGAATTGAACCAATGCAGGTAAATCCGCCGCAGGCGGATAAATTTCACTGTTCAAGGTCAAAAATTTTCAGCCATTGGTCGGTTTCGCCTTCGCTAATGCCTTCGCGTTTTGCAGGTGGCTCTTTTACCTTATTTTTGCGGCTTAATTGCTTTTGGACATTGTCCCAGAAAACCTGCGACTTGACCGATGTTGCTTTTCTTTTTCGGGCCGCATCTCGCAACCTTCTGTCGCTGCTGACAATCGTCAGCCGCTTCGGCGCCGTGTTTGCTTTTATCTTATCTTCGATTACCGTGTCGGCATCGCTGCGCAATCCGGCAAAGAAAACCTCCAAATTGCTTATATTATCGAATCCGCTTTTGTCCCGAGGCCCGGTGCCGTCAAAAACAACCTCGCCCTTTTCGCTGATAAGCTTCAGGTATCTGCCTATGATGTGGCACAATTGAACATCGCTGATTGGGCCGGAATCGGAGTCCTCTTTTTGAATTGAGTGCAGCAGATTATGACCATCAATAATAACCGGCATTCTATCAGTTATCCACAGAGAATCTCATCTCGCCGCCGACGATGGTCTTTTCGACCTTGCCCTTGACAGTCCAGCCGTGGTAGGGACAGTTTCTGCTTTTAGAGCGGAACTTATTTACATCGATTACATACTCAGCATCCGGGTCGATAATAGTAACATCGCCCTGCCTGCCTTTGCCCAGCGTGCCTTTGTCAACACCTATTATCTTCGCCGGTCTAACCGTCATCAATTCGATAAGTTTCGGCCAATCCAGGATACCCGGCTCAATCAACGCTTTAACATAAAGGGCCAATGCACATTCCAAACTCGCTATGCCAAAAGGTGCGGTTAAAAATTCCAGCTCCTTCTCGCTTTTCAAATGCGGAGCGTGGTCAGTTACTAAAGCATCAACCAGACCTTCGGCAATCGCTTCCTTCAAAGCATCGATGTCTTTTGCTGTCCGCAACGGAGGATTGACTTTGTAGTTAGTATCATATTCGGCGCAACTTTCTTCGGTTAAAAGCAAATGGTGCGGCGTCACCTCACAGGTAACCGGCAAAGAATCTTTCTTGGCGGCTCTCATCAGCTCAACCGAGCCGGCTGTCGATATATGCTGGGCGTGGTAGCGAATCCGGCCGAGGCGGATTTTCTTAACAAGCTGAATATCCCGCCAAAGCATCGCCTCTTCAGCCAGCGGGTCGGCCCCCGGCAGACCAAGTATGGTCGAATAGTAGCCGGAATTCATCACACCATTGCCGGCAAAACCGTTATCCTGACAATGCTGCGCTACCACTACATTAAACATAGCGGCATATTTCAATGCCCGCAGCATAACCGAGGAGTCCTGAACGCCGTTGCCGTCATCAGTAAAACCAACGGCGCCGGCCTCAGCCATAAATCCCATCTCCGCAAGCTCAACGCCCTCAAGGCCTTTGGTGATGGCCCCCATCGTATAAACGTGCGTCTTTCTTGTCTGGCGCGCCTTTCGGTGAACGTATTCGACATCAGTCTCGTTTTCGATAGGCGGCTTGGTATTCGGCATACAAACAACCGAAGTAAAACCAGCCGCCACCGCTGCTGCCGAGCCGCTTGTTATTGTCTCTTCTTCTTCATCGCCCGGCTCACGGAAATGAACGTGAATGTCAATCAAGCCCGGCGTTACCAGCTTACCTGTGGCATCAATAACCGTCTCCGCAGTTCTTTCGATTTTGCCGACCTCGGCAATGTCGCCATCGACAATAAGAACATCGCATTCTTTATCGATACCGTTCGCAGGGTCTATTACCCTGCCGTTTTTTATTAACAGTTCACTCATAGTAAGATTATCAACCGCAAATAATCATTCTTGCACTGCAGCGGCCTGATTGACTAAGAACAATGCCGCCATTCTAACAGCAAGACCATTTTTAACCTGTTCGAGGATAACACTGTTTGAGCCGTCGGCCACTTCGCTTTCCATCTCCAGGCCTCTATTAATCGGCCCGGGGTGCATAACCATAATATCGGGTTTCGCCCTTTTCATACGCTCTACCGTCAGGCCGAAATAATGTGAGTATTCCCGCACCGAAGGAAACGGATTGCCGCCTAACCGCTCAAACTGAATCCGAAGCATATTTATCACATCAACCTTTTCGATAACCTCATCGAGCGAATAGCTTACGCTGACCGGCAGCTTTTCAACCTGCGCCGGCATAAGCGTCGGCGGGCCGACGAATATAACCTCGGCGCCGAGTTTTGTCATCGCCCACAGGCAGCTGCGCGCAACTCGCGAATGGGCGATATCGCCGACAATTGCTATTTTCAAACCTTCGAGAGTGCCTTTATGTTTGCGAATGGTATAAACATCCAAAAGACCCTGGGTGGGGTGCTCGCAGAAGCCGTCGCCGGCGTTTATTACACAAGCATTGATATTCCTGCTCAGGAATTTCGGTGCACCGGCGGCACTATGCCGAATAACGACAATATCAATCCCCATTGCCTCCAGATTCCTGGCCGTATCTAAAAGCGTCTCGCCTTTACTGACGGAGCTGATCTCTTTGGTGAACTCTATAACATCAGCGCTTAATCGGCTTGCCGCTAAGGCGAAACTATTTCGCGTCCGTGTGCTGTCTTCAAAGAACAGATTCACTACAACTTTGCCGCGCAAAGGCGGGGCCTTTTTCACCGACCGAGTGCTTATCTGCTCAAAACCTTTAGCTGTATCGAGAATATACGTAATCTCTTCTGCGCTCAAATCGCGTAAGCCCAATAAATGCTTGTGCTGCCACTGGAACTGTTCACCTTTTCTTTTTAATAACGCCATAATCTACCCGATAACGACCTCTTCTTTTCCATCCGATTCGGAAAGAAAAACCTGGACCAATTCGCCCGGTGCAACATCGGTTTTGTAGCCGGCATAATCCGCCTGTATCGGAAATTCCCTTCCCGCCCTGTCAACAAGCACCGCCAGCTTTATCGCCTTTGGTCTGCCCAAATCTATAAGGGCGTCCATTGCCGCACGTGTCGAGCGGCCGGTATATAAAACATCATCAAATAAAATAACTATTTTATCGTCTATATCGAATCCGATATCAGTAGTTCGCACCCGCGGCTGGGCGCTGCTTTGTGGTGAATTCAAATCGTCCCGGTAAAGTGTTATATCGAGGGCCCCGCAGGGAACGTCCCTGCCCAGCTCTTCCGACAATCGGCTCGATAACCTCTGGGCAAGAATCTCTCCTCTGCTGCGAACACCAATTACGGCAACATCCAATTGAGGGGGGGTTTCGGAAATAATGCGACTTGTCAAATCCTCGAGAACTTGCTCGATTTGTTCGGCGTTCAAAATCACTTTCATATTATGGCAATCCCTTAGCCAAAATCGCCTTGAGTATAACAACCACGCCCGATAAAGGCAAGAATTCTACATCAAGTTTTCCCAAACCAGCTTTTCAATACTGAAAACGCCACATATTGCAGGTAATTTACTTGAAAAGAAAACCGGTTTATGGTATCATAATACCGTATTATCAGGAACTCAGGGGGCAGATTTACTATCCGCAACTTGAGAAGCTATTTTCTGCCTTTTGGATTTTACCACTATTTCCGGAGGAGCGGAATGGCTCAGAGTGGCAAAAAAATACTCGGCTTGTGCCTGATAGCCTGTATGGCAGCAATGCTGGCAAGCGGGAATACTATCGCCAAAGCCGAAGGGCCACAGACAACCGAAACGCTGCAGCCGCAGGGACTAAATTCCAGCGGGATTTATGCGTTAAGACAGTTAGACCCCAACCTGACAGGCGCCGGCGTAAAATTCGCTGTCATCTGCCGAAGTAATACTTACATAGATGGCGAACCCCAAAACGATTACCGGCCGAACATCGAGCATAGCTGTTTCAAAGACAAACAACTAAAGTTTAGCGACCAGGGCGAACTCGCAGCCGGCATCTCACCACACTCAACAGCTATCTGCTCCATATTGCTCGGCGAAGACCCCAACGCATCTAATCCCCAACTGGGCCAATTCCACTATCAAGGGGTTGCACCACAGGCCCAGGCCGATAACTATGAATTTTGGCATTTTTTAACCAATAATATATTTACTAACTCACCGCCTAAGGCAGATATTGTAACCGCCAGCTTCGGCACCCAGTTCGAAGACTGGTGGACGAGAGGAATCGAATCGATGGCCGAGCACGACGGTCTCATCGTCGTAGCTGGTGTAGGAAACGGCTCGAACGCTTACGACCCTTTACTTTACCCAGGCGCCGGAGCTAACGTTATCGGCGTCGGAGTCGTTGACTCTGTAAATGCTGACAACCTTGCAGCTAAACTGGCAAATTTCTCGCTGGCCCATCCGGAGCATTCGAGCATCGGACCGACCGCAGACGGACGATGTAAGCCCGATATCGTCGCTCCCGGCAACTGCCTGGCCGCCGATGCAAATGACCCCAGCCGATATGAGCCGACCGGCAACTGGTCGAGCTTCTCAACGCCGATTGTCACAGGGGCAATCGGCCTGCTCGTTCAAAAAGCCAAAGGGGACCAAAATTTGAGTTCGGCGGTTGCGAAGGACGGCGGAAACTGCGTAATGAAAGCTATTTTACTAAATTCAGCAACGAAACTGCCCTACTGGCATAAAGGCAAGCTCCAGAAAGACGATGACCACGAGGCGCCGCTGGATTATATCCAGGGTGCGGGAATGTTAAACGCCGTTGGCGCCTACGAGCATCTAATCGCAGGCCAAACCAAGCCCGGCAACGCCCCCGTAATCGGCTGGGACAATAACCAACTGCAGAAAAGTGAAAACCCGCAAAACATTTACAAAATCACTGTCGCAGAACCGAACGAGGAATTTATCACCGCCACGCTCGTATGGAACAGGCATTATAACAGCGTTTATCCTTTTGAGCCGATGCCGGATAAAGATGCCGACCTTCGGCTTGAGCTTTGGGCCGTTGACACAAACAACCCCGACAATAATTTCCTGCTCGATTACAGCGACAGTAAAATTGATAACGTCGAGCATATTTACGCCCGATGCGATGCAAATCATACCAACTATGAGCTTGTCGTAACCTTCAGTAATATTGATGACCCGAACCAGACAGCTTCAGCCGAGCGATACGGCCTGGCCTGGCTTGTCCGCCGCAGCCTTGGCGAAGGCGGAAATGTCAGTAAACAAGATAATGACAATATCCTCTTGTATGACCTGAATGCCGACGGCATTGTCAACGATTTGGACCTTACTATTCTCGTTGATAACGTGCTGACCAGTGCAAAATCACCCAAAACCTATCTGCTCGGCGATATAAATGCCGATGGCACAATAGATAAGAAGGACTTCAAAATCCTCCTCGACCACAAAGACGCCACAGCCGACTGGTATAAAACAGAAGAAAACACGCCTAAATAATTTAGCCCCACCTGCCTGCTCTCCGTCAGGAGTCCCCGGGACTGAGCAAGTGTACCTTTTGAATCCGCCTTCGCCAAGGCTACGGCGGACAAGATTGGGTTTGATTGGGTTCGTTTTGACCAAGTGTCCATTGTTTATTTTTCGTTGTAATTCGTTGTTTTCATCGCGGTTATAAACATTTGACTTTTTTGAAAATTGGCTTTGTTTGACATATTTTGTTCATTTTGATTGATTTTTCCTTTCAGCGCAGAAAATCATCGCTTCCTTCTTCGCTTACGCTACGAAGGACAATTTATTATTTACTATTTACTATTTATAAATGATTATTTGAACTAGCCGGATGGCATTGGTAATTCCCCCTAAGGGGCTTCCGTTTCGAGAACAGAGTATCGTTCTCTCATAATTGGGCGAAAATGCGCGGTTGAGGCGAAAAAAGTTCTTGATTCTTGATTCCCGATTCTCGTAACTCGATGTGAGAAAATGAGTAAAAAAAATTGTCAAATTAGCCGTTTTGGGTGTGCAGGTACATTCGCTTTTGATTGATTTTGCCCCCTCGTTGCGGCCCCCAGCAGCACCACACAATATACGCAGCCATTCCCCGCTTCAACGAATTGCCCGTCTTCTGTTGTTACTTGATTGGTCCTCAGTAGAACGTTTTGGGTTGTTTCATTTATTACCTCTCAAGCGATGTTGGTTCGTCAGGTTTGGTAGATTTATCATTTTTCCGTTTGCTAAGTACAGACGTGATGCTTACCGAGATTGTCAAGCTGCCAAATGTTGCAGTGAACCAAGTTAGAAAAGCTTGCTGTTTACCAATTCCAAAGAGGAAAACGCCGAGAAACATAACGATGGCAGATAAAACAGAAAGTGTAATCGCATATTGCACGAGTCGTGAGGTTACAACAGTTGTTACCCATTGGATAAATAATAACCTCTTGGATTGGGCCTTATGTGGTGTGACAAGTTTCATCAAAGGACGTACGGCCTGTTGGAAACTAATTAGGATACCTATCTCGGATCCCTTCGGCGAGTGGTCAGCATGTCCTCGCTTCTTGAAGAAAGGATCTGACCTTCGTGCGACAGAGAACATGAAATCTTGAAGAGCCGATAAAGCCGGAAGAAGTTTGATGCAATCTGCGTACGAGAAAGAAACGGAGCGTACAACATCCTCAAATTTCGATAAAGCGTATACGATAGAACGTTCCTGTTCGGGGAGAACGGAGGGTTTGAACCATTGGTACCTTGATTCTTTATACCAGCAATGACTCAATGGTGAAACTGAATTGTAAATTCTAAATAGAGAAGCGCATCGAGTAAAACGCAGTCTGGTTAGCCAGTTTGTCTTTATATGATATGCATTGATGGCCTCGACAAGTCGAATGATTCTTCTGAACGTACGATGATACGTTGTTTCAGACATTTTCTTCACATATACAACAAGTATCCCCGTGAATGCAAGAAAGCATAAAATAGAATAGCCCCAGTAGATCGAGAGAAGCGCAGGGAGGATCTTTGCGCTTCCAGTTTCAGAGATGAGTATATCGGATAAGGTGGAGGTCGAAAAATTAAAAGGACCAGCTAAGAGCATATAACTTGCTGCCTTATCAGGTATGTGACCAAAAGCACGTAATTTTACAATCAGCAAAATAAGGAGAACTATACTCAAACAAAAAATTGAGATGACGCCAAGTAAATGAAGCCGCTCCATACGTCGGAGAATCTTCTGGACGTATAGTTTTTCGATATCAGTTATTTCTTTCATCTTGTCATAATTCCTCTTTTTAATTGTTTTACAATTCTACCCAAACTCAAATTCCCATCAAAGTAAATCCAAATGCTAAACATTAACCTCGTGATGCTTCCTCTCCAAAGGTGCAGAGGAAATTTTATCGCATTTTTTAAATTCACACAATCATTTTTTTAAAGGCAAAAGGTATACTCTCTCACCCTCGATTATTCAGAGAAGGTATTCCAAAGCGGGCTGGCGATGCACCCCGATTTCCCTTGACTTTTACCGCATAAAGCGTATAAGAGTATCGTCTTTTGCGGGGGCAAAAGGCAAAGAGGAGAAGGGTATGAGAGAGATATCGCGTCTATTATGTGCAGTCCGCATAAAGAGCAATCTGCGCAATCGGTGCGCTATAAACATCAACAATTATTGATAAGGAGTGACACTTATGACACAAGACATGGCAGGCATTATCGTAGGGGGAATACTCCCCGCCGTTTTTTTTGGTCTTTCAGGGGTCTTCGCTAAACCGAGTACTCAAGCAGGTATCGGCACAGGTTTATATCTTTTGTTTGTTGGCCTTGCGGCCGCATTGGCTGGCTTGGTGTTCTATATTCTGCTGCCCGACAAGACCATATCTTTTCGTTCCGGCCTCTTTGCTTTGCTTGTAGGGTTAGCATGGGCTATTGCTGCTGGTCTAGTAGCATTCTCCCTTACGACGTATAGAGTCCCTATCTCCAAGCTTGTGCCGCTTTACAATATAAATACTTTGGTGGCAGTCCTCATTGGTCTATATGTTTTTGCCGAGTGGAAAGATGTTAATGCTTGGAAACTGTTACTAGGATCGCTGTTTGTAATAGTAGGCGGGACTTTGGCAGCAACTTCTTGAAGAGGATGGGAATCCGACAACTCGCTCCACCGGGTAGTGTAGCAATTTGAGCGTCTTTTGCAAGATAGGAACAAGACTTCAGCCACGCTCTTGCTTCTCGGCCTCGGTGCGGTGATTCTAAGAAGACGTAAAAAAGCAAATAATCTTTAATGTAAGGTTGTGGACTAACCGAACCCTTAAAAAAACGTTTGTTCTACCGCCTATCTTATATTAAAATATCACACTGCGTATAAGGTCTAAATTGCGATTAGAAAATGCCTGTTAGCTCTAAAAAAAGAACGTTTCTTGGTCTGTGCGCCGGCTGGTTTTCGTCGGTATTCGGCAGGCCGGTGACTAAGCCTACTGCGGAGGATTTGCGGCGAATGGAGTTTAAAACCAGCACACAGCATCTGGGAGTCCGATTTACAGAAAAAGTACGTGACGTTTTCAGATTTAAGTGGCTGCGAAAATTTTAGATATTAGACGCAGATTAACGCAGATTCACGCTGTTTACAATGTGTTCTCTGTGGCTAAGAACGGAGTTGGAGTTTTTATGGCCAAGTTTAATATTATACCACCGCCGGGCAAGGCACCTATTCTTAGCGAAAATGCGGAAACTGTCTTGCAAAGCCGATACCTAATCAAAGACCAGCAGGGTAAGTGCATCGAGACGCCGGCCCAGCTTTTCAGCCGAGTTGCGTTGCTGGTAGCCAAGGCCGAGGCCCAATACGGAGCATCGCCTGACGAGGTCAAACAGTGGCACAGAAAATATTATGACCTGATGGCACAGCTTCGGTTCCTGCCCAACTCCCCCGCCCTGATGAACGCAGGCCGGCAGGGAATGCTCAGCGCCTGCTTTGTCCTGCCGATTGAAGACAGCATAGAAGGGATATTCGAGACGATTAAGCAGACCGCTCTGATTCAAAAAGCAGGCGGCGGCACCGGATTTTCCCTCGATAAATTAAGACCCACAGGCGACCGTGTCGCATCCAGCGGCGGCACAACCTCAGGGCCAATAAGCTTTTGGCGGGTCTTTTCCGAGACCACCGATGCAATTCAACAGGGCGCTTTTCGCAGAGGCGCTAATATGGGTATGATGAGCATCGGACATCCAGACATTCTAAAATTCCTGCACGCCAAACAGAACTTAAAGGCCTTCACCAATTTCAATATCTCTGTCAAAATCACCGATGACTGGATGAAAACACTCGCCACATCAGGAAAGTCCCCCCACATCGTGGAAAACCCTCGCACGCAGCAGCGGTATTTACTGCCGCGCCGAATTGATATCGCAAACTACACAATAAACGATTTGCATAAGCTGACCGGCAAACCACCGCGGCACGCAGGCAAATTTTTCACCGTCAGTGACATCTGGAAAACGATAGTCAAATGCGCTCACAAAACCGGTGAGCCGGGCGTGGCTTTCATAGACCGAATCAACCGCGATAATCCCACCCCCTCGCTGGGCCGAATAGAAGCGACCAATCCCTGCGGCGAACAGCCGCTGCTGCCTTACGAGGCCTGCACGCTCGGCAGTATTAACCTTGCAAAATTTGTTACTTCAGACCAGCCGAGAGCAGAAATGAATTGGCCGGCGCTGGCCGAAACCGTTAAATTGTCCGTGCGATTTCTCGACAACATTATTGATGCCTGCAATTATCCTGTAAGGGATACCATCCGCCTCGCTCAGGCCAACCGCAAAATAGGCCTCGGCGTTATGGGTTTCGCTGATTGCCTGTTTCTGCTCGGCATCCCTTACGATTCTCAACAGGGTATCAAATTCGGCGAAATTGTTTCGAAATTCATCAACGAAAATGCACACCAGGCCAGCAGCACTCTTGCCGATTTACGAGGCCCTTTCCCAAACTGGGAGACAAGCATCTGGCGGACCAAAAAGAACAAAAAGGTTCGCAATGCTTCTATTACCTGCGTAGCACCGACCGGCACCATAAGCATCCTTGCAGATTGTTCTTGTGGAATTGAGCCGGCCTATTCGCTGGTGTTTGTCCGCCAAATATTGGATGGCTCAAAAATGCTGCAAATAAACCCGATTTTCAGACAAATAGCCGAGAAAGGCGGTTTTTACAGCAAAAAATTAGAAAAACAGATTGCCAAAACCGGCAGCATTCAGAAAATCCCTCAAATCCCAGCCAAAATACGCAAAATCTTCAAATGTGCCTACGATATTAAGCCCCAATGGCATATTCGAATGCAGGCCGCTTTTCAGCAGCACTGCGACGCAGCAGTCAGCAAAACCATAAATTTCAGTGAAAAGGCCTCTGTTGCAGCGGTCGATAAGGCCTATAAACTGGCCTATCGCCTTGGCTGTAAAGGAATTACGATTTATCGCCGCCGCAGCAGAGCCCGTGAGCCGATGAGTCTTTATTAGCCGACAGGGTCTCCAAGCTCACAAGCAAATCCACAATTCTGTTGGAGAATACAGAACCTTTATGCACTGACAGCGTAAGATTTTATAGGAACAGGCAAAATTGCGATTTTTTCGGTTAAAGTGGCACTTGTGCTGCTGCCGATAACAAAGCAGAAAAAGGAATTTTTCTCCCCTCCGGAAAACATCGAGTAGCAGGTTTTGCTCGATGTTTTCTTTTTTTATATCCCCCTGATTTCCTGTTCTATGCGTTCTTTCCGCAGCATTTTTTGTATTTTTTTCCGCTTCCGCAGGGGCAGGGGTCGTTTCGTCCAACTTTAGGCTGTTCCAGCCGAATTTGCTTTACTTTTTGCTCACCCTGTGGCGCCTGAGCGGCGGCCCGTTGTTGCTCAGCCATTGCAAACTGGCCTACCTCATCATGGATTGTTTCCCTTACATTCCAAACGCTCCTGGCTCTGGCGCCGGCTTCGAGGCGCACCTTGAATATAACATCCGTAACCCGGTCTTCAATAGTTCCGAGCATCTCGTTGAACATTCGAAAACCTTCGCGTTTGTATTCGGTCTTTGGGTCTTTTTCAGCAAAAGCGCGAAAATGAATATTGCTCTTCAACTGGTCCATCGAATACAGATGGTCCTTCCAGGTGCTGTCGTAAATCTGGAGCAGGACATATTTTTCAAGCTCGCTAAGCTCGGCACGCAAAAACTCTCTCGCCGCTTCAGAGAGTCTGTTTTTGCGTTCCGCCTCATGGGCAAGGTCGTCTTCACTCAAAGAAGCTTCGAATCTTTCGTTGGCCCAGCTCACTAATTCAGCAATGTTTAGATGAGCGATTTTGTTATCAAGCTCCCGCTCTAACTGGCCGTTATTGAAGCTTTCACTTAATTCGAGCAGTTGCTTATGCAAGGCCCCGGGCTTGGTATTTTGTATCCGCTCGATTGAAAAATCAGCGTTATATTTTTTGTTCACCCAGTCAGCTAATGACTCAAACGCATACACATTAGTGCCGCCGGGGCCGTAAACCATATTCATCGCAAATTCAACAGGATACTCAATCTCCCTTTGTTTGTATTTGGCTGCGGCCTTTTCCCCGACTCGCTGACGGATTTGAGGTGCGCTTAGGTTTGCTATCTCGGCAATGTCTAATTTTACGTCGAATTTAGCTCGTGCCCATTCGGCAAACCTGCGGACGGCAAAATCTTCTTTCAAAAATTCAGCTAATTGAGAACAATCTTTCTTGTCAATTTGCTCGGCAGCAGCCGAAATCAATTGCTCTTCAATCTCCTCCGGCTCCTGTTGTTTGACTTTGGCAGGGCTTAAATTAACTTTGAATGCACTCATCGCCCACTTGCACAAACCCGCGATATCCCAGCTTTGCCGGTCTGAATAGTCTTCCAGATACTCTCCCATAGAAAGAGATATTTCGTTGGCGGTAGTGCTTTTTGCCTGCTCTTTAATTAGCTTTTCAATCTCTGTTGCTTCATCGCCGCCAATATCGGACGGCTTCAAATCAACGCCGAAGTTTGTTCTGGCCCATTCGACGATACACTCCAAGGGATAACCGCTGGCAAGTATAGTATTGCAGTTATTTGCGATAGAGCGCTCTATCATTTCTTCGATAATATTTTTGAGGCCTTTGCCTGTCAGGATTTTGCGCCTGCGGGAATAGAAAATCTTTCTCTGGTAGTCCATTACCTCATCGTATTCAAGCAGGCTCTTGCGTATCTCGAAGTTCCGCTCTTCGACCTTTTTTTGCGCCCTTTCAATTCCCTTGCTTATCCGCTTGTGATAGATTGGCTGTCCTTCCTCCCACCCAATCCACGAAAGTGCCTTGACCGTCCATTCAGGGGCAAAAGTTCGCATCAGCTCATCATCGAAACTAAGGAAAAACTGGCTCGACCCTTTGTCGCCTTGTCTGCCGCATCGGCCTCGGAGCTGGTTATCGATTCTCCTGGCCTCGTGGCGCTCGGTCCCAAGAACATGCAAACCGCCGAGTTCAGCCACGCCGGGCCCTAAAACAATATCTGTCCCTCGCCCTGCCATATTTGTTGCAATTGTTACATTGCCTCGCATCTGGCCGTCCCGGCTCGCGTGTTGCTGACCGGCTTTGGCTACAATCGCAGCTTCTCGTTCGTGATGCTTGGCGTTTAAAATCTCGTGCTCATATTCTTTACCGTATCGCCCCTTAAGGGCTTCGGACAGTGCCTCATTTTTTTCAATGCTTACCGTCCCTACAAGCACCGGTCGGCCGGAGACGCTAACGCTATTTATCTCTTCCACTATCGCATCAAACTTTTCGCGCATTGTTTTATAGATTACATCATCCTGGTCTTCCCTGATGCAGGGTTCGTTGGTCGGTATCACAACGACCTCAAGCTTGTAAATCTTCATAAATTCTTCGGCTTCGGTGGCAGCCGTGCCGGTCATCCCTGCTATTTGGTCATACAACCTGAAGAAATTTTGCAGTGTAATAGTAGCAAGTGTTTGAGTTTCTTCCTTTACCGAAACATTTTCTTTTGCTTCCACTGCCTGATGCAGGCCGTCAGACCACTGCCGGCCGTGCATCAGCCGACCGGTAAATTCATCGACGATAATGACCTTGCCGTCCATAACGACGTAATCTTTTTCCTTTTCAAAGGTCACATGCGCCCGCAGGCTCTGTTCCAGAAGATGAGGCCAATCCATATTTGAGCCGGTAAAAAACGAGCCCACACCCGCTATCTCCTGCGCCGCTCCCACTCCTTCGTGCGTAAGATGCGCTGCTTTTCTGTCGTGTTCAATTTCGTAATACTGCGTAGCTCCGCTTAGTCTGGCCTGTGCATCCGCAAATTCCCTCTCGGCTTTCTCAATTGCCTCCTGAGCACCTTCGATTCGTTTATTATCTTTGTCCCTCTTTGCCTCGGCCAATTCTCCCTCAGCGCTGGCCTGTGTTCGCTCAGAAGAATCAATTTGTTTTTTAATGCGGTCGTAGTTACTCTGCAGGGAAATTAGCTTCCTTGCCACTTCATCTGCCTTTTTGTATCGGGTAACATCGTCGAAGGCAGGTCCCGATATAATCAGAGGCGTCCTCGCTTCATCAATTAGAATCGAATCGACCTCATCGATTATGGCATATTCCAGCGGCCCCTGCACCATTTGCTCAAGAGACAGCTTCATATTATCTCGAAGATAATCGAATCCGAACTCATTGTTTGTCCCATAAGTTATGTCGCAGCCGTATTGACTTTTTCGCTCGTCGCCGGCTGTATCCATATCCGCCTGAATTGCCCCCACGGTTAATCCCAATGCCTTATAAATAGGCCCCATCCACTCCGCATCACGCTTGGCTAAGTAATCATTGACTGTTACAATATGAACGTGCCGCCCCGTAAGATGAACTAAGTACGCCGCCAACGTCGCAACCAGCGTTTTGCCCTCGCCGGTTACCATTTCCGCAATCTTGCCGTCATAGAGGACATTACCCCCAATAAGCTGCACGTCGAAATGCCGCATCCCGACATTTCGCCTTGCCGCCTCACGAACAACTGCAAAGGCCTCAGGCAAAATATCCTCCGCTTCAGCACCGGCTTTTAATCTGGCTTTGAACTCACCCGTCTTTGCTCGCAGGCACTCGTCATCGAGCTTCTGCACTTGTTCTTCGAACTCTCCTGCCTGCTTGGCAACTACAGAATATGCCTTCACTAATCGCTCGTTGCGGGAGCCGAAAATCTTTATGAGAATTTTGCTTATTTTGTCAAGAATCACGAAATAAGTATTGCAAAATTGGTTTAAAATGTCAAGAAAGCAAAAACGCAAACTGTCCTTGAAAGGAAAAGGTATAACATTAAAATATTGACAATTGAAGTTGTCTCCTAATCCGGGGTCAATTTAATCTCAGTTTTTTCTGGAGACGTAAACTATATATCTGGTATAAAAGAATTTTATGCTTGAAGTGAAAAATAACAGGTTTGGAGTATCAAACGGTCAAAGGTCCCAAATACTGGATTTTGATTATGTGAGTGCTCCCATAGAAGTTGTCTTTGAAAAGCTGGACACGTCTCCTAAAGGTCTTTCTGAGGCAGAAGCCCAGAAACGTCTTGAAGAATATGGCTACAATGAACCTGCCAGAAAAAAGAAAAGAACTATCCTTTTTCAAATTCTTTCAAAATTTTTCAATCCTTTGGTTATAGTGCTTTTGATTATCGCAGCATTTTCCTTGTTCTTTGGTGAAAAGATCAGTGCGCTTCTGGTCATATTGATGGCGATTATGAGTGTATTTCTGTCTTTCTTCCAAGAATATCGTGCGGGTAAAGAGGCAGAGAAACTTAGCGAAATGGTGCGCGCCACCGCAACTATATATCGTAATGGCAAAGCAAAGGAAGTAAAAATCAGGGAGATAACCCCTGGAGACATTGTAGATTTATTCGCCGGAGATATGGTGCCTGCGGATTTGCGAATAATATCCTGCAAAGATTTGTTTATCAATCAGGCCTCCCTGACGGGAGAATCGTTTCCTATAGAAAAAATCTCCGAGCCGATACATCCTAAAAGTAAAGCTGTATCCGAGTTGACCAACGTTGCTTTTATGGGCTCCAGTGTTGTCAGCGGAACAGGACTGGGCGTGGTTGTGAAAACGGGTCTCGCCACCCAGTTTGGCGAACTTTCCCGCAATCTTGCCGCCATAGTAATAGAGAGCGGCTTTGATAAAGGGATACGCAAGTTTACTTGGCTTATGATTCGCTTTATGGTTTTCCTGGTGGTCTTTATCTTCGGCATAAATGCCTTGCTAAAAGGCAATTTTATTGAGGCGCTCCTTTTCTCTCTGGCTGTGGCCGTGGGACTTACTCCTGAGATGCTTCCAATGCTGGTGGCAATAAATCTTTCCAAAGGCGCGATAGCGATGTCCAAGAAGCAAGTCATAGTAAAACGGTTGAACTCCATCCAGAACTTCGGGGCGATGGATGTGCTTTGCACCGATAAAACAGGCACCCTTACTTTGGACAGAATTGTCCTGGAAAAACACTGTGATGTGGTAAGGAATGAAAATGATGATGTTTTAAGGTTTGCTTATATTAACAGCTTTTACCAGACAGGCCTTAGAAACATATTGGACAAAGCTATCTTGAAATACGGGAAATTACTGGTAAAGCAGTATAAAAAGGTCGATGAAGTGCCCTTTGATTTTTCCAGAAAGATAATGTCGGTGGTCGTCGAGATGGATGGCAAACATACCATTGTTACTAAGGGAGCACCGGAAGAAATTTTCAAAAGATGCACAAAATTTGAATTAGACGGCGAAGTATTGGATATGGAGGATTTGATACTTACGGATTTGAAAGAGGAATATAATGACCTGAGCGCAGATGGTTTCAGGGTTCTTGCTGTCGCGTATAAGGATATGGAAAACAAAAAAGATGTATATTCAAAAGATGATGAACAGGGACTGATTCTGAAAGGATATGTCGCCTTTCTGGACCCGCCCAAGCCGACTGCAAGAAAAACAATCGAAGTATTAAAAAGCTTGGGAATAGAATTTAAGATTTTAACCGGCGATAATGAATTAGTAACAAAGAAGATATGCAGTGATGTCGGCCTCGATGTCCAGGGATTAGTTACCGGAGACGAGATAGAAAAGGCAAGTGATGAAGAGCTTAGGGAACTGGTAAAAACCACCTCTGTTTTTGCCAGACTTTCACCTTTGCAGAAAGAAAAAATAATTCATGCGTTGCATAAAAATAAGCATATTGTCGGTTACTTGGGCGACGGCATAAACGACGCACTCGCTTTGAAATCTTCAGATGTGGGTATTTCCGTAAACAACGCCGTTGATATCGCCAAAGAATCCGCAGATATAATCTTGCTCAAGAAAAGCCTTATGGTTCTAAGAGATGGTGTTATAGAGGGCAGAAAAACCTTCGGCAATATCCTCAAATACATCAAGATGGGGTCAAGCTCGAATCTCGGAAATATGTTTAGTATGACCGGCGCGAGTTTATTTTTGCCGTTTTTGCCTATGTTGCCCATCCAGATACTATTGAATAACTTTCTTTATGATTTGTCACAGGTGGCTATCCCTTCGGATGAAGTGGATAATGACTATCTTCTAAAGTCAAGACCCTGGAATGTAAAGTACATCAAAAAGTTTATGCTTTTTATTGGCCCTATTAGTTCCATATTTGACTTCATAACCTTTGGAGTATTATTATTTGTTTTTCATGCCTCCCAGCCTCTTTTTAACACGGGATGGTTCATAGAATCTCTTTGCACCCAAACTCTGGTTATTCATATAATTCGCACCGGCAAAATCCCTTTTATTGAAAGTAAACCAAGCCAGTTTTTGATATTCACCTCCATTTACATTGTAACGATAGGGTTAATAATACCGTTTACCCCGCTGGGCAAGTTTTTCGGATTCGTCGCTCCTCCGCTGACATATTTTATAGCCCTCTTCCTTATAGTTGTTAGTTACCTTTTTTTAGTCCAGATAGGGAAAAAATGGTTTATTAAAAAGTACGGCTATGAATAATTACGGTTGTGTCGCCGGAGCATTTACTTTGGTCCGACTTTTCTTTTTAAGTTCTCAAGCTTCTTTTTTGTGGCTCGGCCGATTCTGTTTTCCAGCAAAAAACCAAACCCAAGCATTTGAAGCCCTATTATCGCAAGCCACGAGCCGGGAGTAAAAGGAGTTACCAGAGCTATAAGACCCCACACAATAAATATAACTCCGATGGTTTTCTTTAGAATATTTTTTAGAGTCGGATTCATCTGCGCTTTTTTCTGCGTCTTGCTTTTTTGAATTTTTTTACTCTCCTGTCTTCTTTTTTCTCTGCTGCCGGTGAAACCAACGGTTTGACGGGAACCAGATTCAACTGTCTGGCCGGGACATTCACCGAAACTATACGTACTTTTATCGCCTTGCCCAAATGAATACTTGTGCCAGAACGCATCCCCACAACGCATTGGGCCTTTTGGTTGTATTTCCAGACATCGCCCTCCAAATCACCCATCGTGATAAGGCCTTCGATGCCGAACTTTCGCGACTGCACAAATACGCCGAAATTCGTCAGACCGGTTACTACGCAATCAAGCTCCTCACCGATGCGTTTGCTTAACATCTGTAATATCAAAACGGTTTTCAGCTCGTTCTCTGCATCTTCCGCCCGCTGCTCGGTAAAAGTGATGTGCTTTCCAATCTCGGTCAAATCCAATCCCGCAGAGATTTGCTTGGCCAAATCAAGACGGTTTTGCAGGTAATACTCCAGAACGCGGTGAACAAGTAAATCCGCATATCGTCGTATCGGGCTGGTAAAATGACAATAATGAGTTGACGCCAGCGCAAAATGCCCGATATGCAGCGGTGCATACTGTGCTTTTTCGAAACTTCGCAAAACTGCTAAATTCACCGCAAATGAGCAATCAGTTCCCTTGACCGCAGCCAACAGCTCCTGTATGGCAGCACGGTCCGGCACCCGTGGCACACTAACTCCGAACGCCCTGACAAGCTGCGATAAACTTTTCATACCCAAAGCGTCCGGCTCCGGGTGAATCCGCCGCATAAAGGGTGTGTTGTGTCGGTCAAGAAGCGAAGCGACAGCTTCGTTGGCCTCAACCATAAACATCTCGATTATCGTGTGTGGATAGCTTGTCTCAGCCGGGTGAGCGTCCACAACCCGACCTGATTTATCCATCACTAATTCCATCTCCGGCAAATCTAAATGTATCATCCCGGCTTTCTCACGTCGCCTCTCAATCGCTCGGCTGAGCGCATCCATTTCTTTCAGCAGCTTAACCACTTCAGGTTTGATTCCTTTAGTTCGCCCCTTCAAGGATCTGTCGGCATCTTCGTAGGTCAAACGCTGAGCTGAATCAATAATACTGTTTGCAAAACGTCTGGCCAGAACATTACCTTCCCGGTCATAAGTCAAATATACACTTTTACAAAAGCGCTTCTGTCCCGGCTGCAGACTGCAAATGCCGTTGCTTAAAATCTCCGGCAACATCGGAATAGTCCTGCCCGGCAGATATGCACTGTTTCCGCGATTTTTTGCCTCAGCATCCAGCGGCGAATCAGCCGTCACAAAATAACTCACATCGGCAATATGAACGCCCAGCACCCAGTTGCCTTCTGTGTTTCTCTCCAGACTTATCGCATCGTCAAAGTCCTTTGCGTCCGGCGGGTCAATCGTAATAACCACTTTGCCGGTTATATTCTCCCGGCCGCTAACCTCTTCCGGATTAAACTCAGCAACAGCTCCGCGGGCCCGCTCAATACAGCCAGTATCAAATTCACTTGGCAGGTGATATTGGTGAATTATCGACCTTATCTCACTTTCATACCGCCCTGCCCTGCCTAAAACTTCGATAATCACCCCGCGTGCCAGATATTTCTCCGTTGGCCAGGTCAGTATTTCGACAACCACTTTGTCCTTTTCCCTCGCATTCTTTGCGGTAACATCATCAACGCTGATTGGCTCGATAAACCCTTTCCCATCCGGCTCAAGCATCCATCCCTCAGGCCGTTTTACTAAGGTTCCAACGACCTTATTTCGCGCTCGTTCCAGAATCTCGACTACCCTGCCGCTGCACCGCATCTGTCCGGCTCGTTTGCCTTCTTTGACAACTTTGGCTGAAACGATATCTCCGGTCATCGCCTCCGCAGTTGCGCTCGGCGGTATAAACAAATCACCCTGCGAATTGGGTTCGAGAGGTGTTACAAAACCAAATCCTTTGGGGTTTGCCCTGAATGTCCCTATGATTTGCCCGGACAACAGCGGCAGGCTGACTAAATTGCCGGCGCCTATCACCACGTGCCCTGCCCGGCGCAGCTCTTCAAAAGCCAATTTGAACTGCGGATAATCTTCCGAGCGGACGCCAAGCGCCCTGGCCAACGGCGCCACTTTCAACGGCGTATAATCAGGGTGCTTCAAAAATTTAATTATTCGTCTCTTGAAAATCTCAGGCATTCGACCGACCTATAAAAAACAAAAAAACCGCCCAATCAATTTTAATATCGACCGGGCGATATGTTCATCTGAAATCAAACCGGAGACTCTGCCGTGTATTGTGCTGGTAATCGAGTGTTATCCTGGTTTTGCCTTAAGAGCGTTAAGCCGCCTCGCCAGACGTGATTTCTTTCGTGCAGCGGTTTTCTTGTGCATTGCGCTTGTGGCAGCGGTCTTGTCCAATTTCTTGACAATGAGCCCGTATTGTTCGCTCGCGGCCTTTACGTCACCGCCGCCTAATGCTGTCTCAAAACGCTTAATTTGTGTCTTTATTTGGCTTTTGCGCGCGCGGTTAATTGCTTTTCTTTTAGTGTTCTGTCTCACTCTTTTCTTTGCTGATAACGAATGTGCCACTGTAATCTCCTGAAAATCACTATCACTTTATTTACAAACTCTTATTCACTGAGAGGTTGTATCTGTTTTCTTGCCTCTCAATTTATCTATTTGCTGGCGAATATCTTTGTATGCAAAATCAAGCTGGGCAATCTTGTGATAAATTTCCAGGGCTTTCTCAGTATCGCCCTGCTCCTGGTAAGAGCGGGCAAGATTATACCGCAATTCTTTGGCGATGCTATCGTCTTTTATCTCGTAGGAATCTATCGCCCGCGTAAAAACCTCGATTGCATCTGCAAACCAGCCCTTCATAAAAAAGCAAAATCCTATTTTATTCATCGCTGAAATCTTATGTCGCGGGTCTCGCTGCGCCTCCTGGAACAAAGGTATCGCCTCGTCATATCTTTTATCACGGACCAAACGAACGCCATACTCGTACTTGACCCGCAGGTCGGTCGGATAATTTTCCACACAGAGACGGTAATGTTCCAATTCAGTATTATTTAGCTGTGCCGACAATTCCGCCACCCTGGACTCGGCTGCAAGAGCAGTTTCCGCCTCTCTTACCTTACGTTTGAGCTGCTTTATCCTTAACTCGCCTGCTCGTTGCTTAAAGCTAAAATCCCTTTTTGCTTTATACGCATCTTCCAGCAGCTTTATTGCCTCATTTTCAGCTTTGTCGTTTCGCAAATCCGATAAAGTCTCGGCCAAATTAAATATGTTCTTGGGCAGATTTGGGTCCTGCGCCATCGCTCTCCTGGCTTCTTCAACCGCCGAGCGACGATAATCTTCCGTCTTGACAACGCTCTCCTGGGCTTGAAGTTTTTCCTGGCTTTCACGGTCCTTTATAGATTGCCTGAAATCACCCTCCTGGTCATATCTGCCTCTGGCAACAGTCAGTTCGGCTGATAATCGCTTAAACTCATCCGCTAATTTACCGTCATCGGGCTTAAGTCTGGAGGCGTGCTGGCACGCAGCAAGCGCCTTATCAAGCTCACCAAGGGCTTCGTATGAATCCTTTAACAACACGTATGTTTGTAAAGACGGCTTTTCGGCGGCATTATTTGCCTGGAACACAAAATTAGCAATCCAGCCGGCCGTTTTCTTATAACCGCCTGCCATCGCCGCCTTCAGCATCGCCTCGGCATACGGCAAATGGTCGGGCTCCTTGGCGAAAAGATATTCAGCGTTAAGCATCTGCTCAAGGGCCGTTTTACCTCGAAGACGTTTTACTCTTTCCAGCATTGTGGGCTTTTTACCGCCTTTTCCCTGCCGGCGAAGAGCCATCTCACAAAGCGGTATATGACCATCTTGAAGCGCGTCCGGCGCATAACTCAGACCCTCAAGATACATATCGATAGCGTAATCAAAATTGTCCACTTCCGCCGATTTCCCCGCTCCTTCGAAAAAAGACTTGGCCTTGGCCAATAACGGACCATTATCTTCTTCTGGCACACGCTCTAACTGACTCACTTCTATGCCTTCTTCAACTGCCGACGGGCAGCGGTCATCCACCTTCAAAACGTCATCTTCGCCGCTTTTGCTTAACCCTACGGTCTGTCTGGCTAAGAGGTTTTTAAACTCCCCAACCAAAGCCGCATCCCCAGGCTTAAGTCTGATGGCGCTTCGACACGCAGCAACCGCCCTGTCCAATTGACCAACCGCCATGTATGAATCTTTTAACAAAAGATATATTTGTAAGGATGGCTTCTTGGCTTTATTATTCGCCAGAAACATCAAATCGGCAATCCATTTAGCCGTTTCCTTGTAACCACCTGCTACCGCAGCTTTTAGTATCTCCTCCGCATACGGCAAATGACTTGGGTTCTTGGCAAGAAGGTATTCGGCGCCGAGCATCTGCTCAAGAGATGTTTCACCGCCCAATCGTTCTGCCGCTTCTGCTGCCGATGGCTTTGACCCGCCTTTTCTCTCTCGCTGAAGCGCCAATTCACGAAGCTTTATATGGCCTTCCTGCACCGCATCCGGCACACAACGAAGACCCTCAAGATACATATCTATAGCGCGCTCGAAATCGCCTCTCTCCGCCGCCTCCTTGGCTCTTTCAAAAAAATCCCTGGCCTTAGCCAATACCTGACTGATATCTTTTTCCGGCATAAGTTTTAACCGACTCCCTTTTTCCGACGCGTTCTTATAGCGTTTATCCTAACTTTCGGCTCAATTTTGTCAACAAATAAACTTGTATAAAAAGTAAGGTTATGCTATAAGAAACCCCCAAACGCAAATGAGAGCCGGAACTCCGGCTCTAACAAGTATGTTTTAGGGAGAAGCCAACTATGGCAACAGCACTTGAACGGTATGACCCACAGATTTACGAGCTTATAAGACAGGAAAAGGCACGCCAGAGCGCCTGTATCCGTCTTATCCCCTCCGAAAATTACGTATCCAGAGCCGTGATGGAAGCCAGCGGAAGCTGCCTTACCAACAAATACTCTGAGGGTTATCCCGGCAGACGATACTACGAAGGCCAGCAGGTAACCGACCTCATCGAAAAAGTGGCTCAGGAACGTGCCAAGAAATTATTCAAAGCCGACCATGCAAACGTCCAGCCGTATTCCGGCTCAATAGCTAACTGGGCCGCATATCTGGCCCTGGCCGAACCGGGCGATACTATTATGGGCTTGTCCCTGCCGCACGGCGGACACCTCACACACGGCTGGAAAGTCAGTGTAACAAGCAGAATATTTAAGTCCGTCCAATATACAGTCAACCCCGATACCGGCAGATTCGACTATGACCAGATTGAAGACCTCGCAAAAAAATACAGACCAAAAATCATCATCTCCGGCGCAACAGCTTATCCAAGAGAAATTGATTTTGAAATATTCGGCCAAATCGCAAAAAAAGTAGGCGCCCGCCACGTCAGCGATATAGCCCATATCGCCGGCCTTGTTGTAGCCGGCATACACAAAAGCCCCGTCCCTTATGCTGATATTGTATCAACCACGACACACAAAACCTTGCGCGGGCCTCGTGGCGGAATGTTACTTTGCAAAGCAGAACACGCCGATAACGTGGACAAAGCCGTTTTCCCGGGTCTGCAGGGCGGCCCCCACATGCACACTCTCACTGCTATTGCGGTAGCAATGGCTGAGGCCGATACGCCTGAGTTTATCGCCTACGCAAAGCAGATTGTCAAAAATGCTAAAGCTTTGGCCAAAAAGCTCCTCGAATATGGCTTTAACCTCTCATCCGGCGGAACAGACAATCACCTAATCCTGATTGATTTGCGAAATAAAAACGTCCCCGGCAAAAAACTGGCAAAAGCGCTCGATAGGGCAAGAATTGTTACTAATTATAACACCACGCCTATGGACCCGGCCCATCCTGCTGACCCTACCGGACTGCGTTTAGGCACGCCGGCGATTACCACCCGTGGAATGAAAGAAGAGCAGGCTGAGCAAATTGCCTCACTTATAAATAAAGTCGTTGAGAACATTGACGATGAATCCGTAATCGAAGAGGTTGGAAAAGAAGTTCTGCTTTTGTCCTCACAATTTCCAGTGCCGGAGCACTTTATTATTCCGAATAGGAATAATCCCGATGCCTTGCAAGTCTCAGACTCTTTAACGCCCTGGCTGTTCTAAGGTAAGGAGTAACAACGTGGCCTTGGAAGAACAGGTGTTAGTCATCGAGCGAAAAGTTCTTGAGCAAGTCGGGATGTTTAATGGACTCACATTCGACGTTGACCGTTATCTCTACAAAATCTTCGCCCCCGGCGTTCCCCGCTTCATACCAAGGTCAAAGGCAGAAAAAGACCCCTCTTATAAGCAGCTCATCCCCTATGTAATTATGGCTCACGATGGCAGGTATCTCAGCTACGTCAGGGGAAAACGAGCCGGCGAAACACGGCTACTCGGCTTAAGGTCCATCGGAATAGGAGGCCATATAAATCCGATTGATGCTGATAATAGTCCTTTATTTGCTTACTTATACGAAAATTATCTTACCGCAGTTGAACGTGAAGTCGCAGAGGAAGTATCTGTCGAAACCACCCACACCGACCGCGTTGTCGCCCTGCTCAACGACGATTCTACCGAGGTCGGCAGCGTCCATCTCGGCGCGGTGCACTACTGGCTCCTTGATGCCCCAAAGGTTAACAAACGCGAGCAGATGATTACTCAGATGGCCTTTATGACAGCCGCCGAGTTGCAGCAGGTCCGCGATACTATGGAAACCTGGTCGCAGATTTGCTTCGACGGCCTGGCGAAAATGGCTTAACGCTCTGAGTTATAAATGGCCTCATCTAAACAGCGGCAAAAAGAAACCCTCGAACAACGAATCCAGAGAGTCGTGCGTGAGGAAATCTCAATTGTGCCTTATGACCCGAATTGGCCGCATCTTTTCCAACTGGAAAAAGAGCATTTGCTGGGGTGTTTACCAAAGGAGTTAATCAGACGCATCGAGCACTTCGGCAGCACCGCTGTTCCCGGCCTGTCCGCCAAACCTATAATCGATATCCTTGTCGAAGTAACATCTATTGAGCAAACAAAGGAAATAATAGCTCCCGTTCTCGAATCGCAGGGGTATGAGTATTTCTGGCGTCCCTCATTGTTTAAAGGGCCGGCGTTTTACGCCTGGTTTATCAAGCGAAACTCCGCCGGCGTCAGAACACACCATATTCATATGATAGAATACCCCTTTGAGCAGTGGGACGAGCTGCTTTTTCGTGAATATCTCATTGAACACCCTGAGACAGCCGCTGAATATCAGGCGTTGAAGCTGCGCCTGGCTAAAACATACCCTAATGACCGCGAGGCCTATACCAAGGCCAAAACTGATTTCATTATTAGAATTACAACAGAAGCCAAGCGGTTCTACAAAAAGAAATAACCACTTTCAAAAGATAACTTGTCGCGGCATTTCTTATAGCGTTTTCTTCTCAAAACCCCTTCGACTCGGCTTGCCGCCTTTTAACTGCCGCACCAGAGCCGGGAATCAAAGGTGCGGCTGGGTCCAATCGCAAGTGCGTTAATTTCTAATTCTTGGCCTCAAAGTGGCTCCATGGATAGGACCCTTTGTAGTAAACATAGTATTTGCCGTCGATTTTAGGAATACCAGAGGTGAAGACATACGTATTGGTGTAGTTAGTCCCATTTATGTTTAACACATCTAGAGCCCAGGAGTTTATGTAAGTGCCGAGCGAGGTTGCTTCCCAGCAGAACTCGCCCGTCCCTTCCTTAACAAAATCAGCAGTAATAATTGTTCTTGTGTCGCATCCTGCGATGCAGGTGCAGCCGGTTGCGGCGTTCACTGTAATACTGACCGCTGATGAGGTAGTTACGGCGCCGTCGTCATCGGTCGCTTTGGCGGTCAAGCTATAGCTGCCCTCGGCCACGTTACTCCAGATATATGAGTAAGGCAAAGTTGTATCTGAACCAAGTAACGTGGAACCTGCATAGAATGCTACACTTAAGATGTTGCCATCACTGTCGGATGCTTCGGCGTTTATAGTAATATTCGCAGGTGCGGTGAATGTAGCGCCGTCGGCAGGAGAAGTGATAGAAACGGTCGGCGGATTGTTTGCATAGACGATTGCGAATTTTGCGAAATCGAGGAAGTTTACTATTTCATCGGCGAAAAAGTCGCCCGGTATTCCAGGACCGGTCATAAGCCAGTTGTCGGCCAACACGGCCAAATCGCCCAGGCCAATTGCTCCGTCGCAGTCGAGGTCGTAAGCGTTGTAAGCGACGTAGTTCTGGTCGACCTGGTCGGCAAGTATGTCCACGTAGGCCGTCCAATTCGGGTCAAAGGTGTAATGCTTCCTGCTCGGCGTCACAGTCCCGGACCAGTTGTAATCCACTAATACCTCGTAGAAGCCGTTCATATCAGTCGTGTCCTGCCCGCCGCCATTGTTGGCATCAACCAGCACGCATTCTATCGGCACGTTGCATTCGTTCTTAATGTAGCCGGCGATAGAAACCGGTGGCAGGACAGGTCCAGGCGCTTGTCCGTAGAGTAATACGCCGTTGTCGTAGACAGGAATGTAACTGGTCTGGGCAAACGTGCCGGTCAATCCCTGATATGACCAGTCGTTCGTCGGGTCCCAGGCGGCATCGGGAGCGGTATATGGCAGGCGTATGCGAACCTGTGTTTCTCGTGCACATTCTGATTGCCCGCCAGGAAAGATTGCGCTTCCACTGTAATCTACGGTAACATAGTAAATGTTATCACTCAAAAGCGTAGGACCAGACACGGTCACCGGCACCTCTGAATAATTCTTCGTCACTGTGACATCGCTTAGAGTGTAGCCCGCATTGAATGCTTCCGTTAAATCGAAGAAGTACCGGTAGGACAGCTTGTCGGTCACGCGTGCCGGCCAGGCCGAGTGGTTGGTAAGGTCGACGCTCCACTCCGTGTAAACGGGACCCTCAGAGTTGATTTTCGCGTTGGCGAAGTACTCGGTGTATGGGTCCCCATCCCTTGCGAAGTCACTCGGCCTCGGGAAGCCGGATATCGGAGTCCCGCCGTACAGTGAGTACATCTTGGCGAGCACCCCCACCAGGGCCGCATCATAGTCGCAGGCCACCTCGTTCTTTGTGTAGTCACTTCTGTTATCAGCCCAAGAGTCGCCACTATCCGGTCCACCGACCAGCGCCCCGTGGAGGATGTGCCTGGTTTCTGCCGGCGTGCTTATACTATTGGCCCAAGAGCCGTGTGCGGTCCTGTGGTGCGGGTTCCTCGGCGGGTTGACGCCGAAACCGATAACGTAGCTGCCGGCACGCGGGTTATCGCCGAGGATGTATTTGATTTGTCTTTCCGCGAAATTCCTGTAGGTTGACTTCTTTGTCGCGTTACCCAAACTGTCGTCGGCCCAGATAAACGCCAAAAGCGATGCGTTGGCGGCGTAGCGAAGTGAACCCCACGAGTCCAGCCAGGCCAGTCCTCCGGGGGTGTAGGTGATACCTCCGCCGGGCATCCAGTAGTCCAGGTTGCGTTCGATGGAGTCGATGTAGATTTGCTTTCCGGTGGCCCGCGCCAGCAGGATTTGTGCCATATAATGCATATCGTCCCAGGAATGGGTCCACTTGTAGCTCCAGAAGCCGGTCGTTCCTTCCTTACCCCAACTGTTCGCGCAGAGCTCGGCCTTATCCAGGTAGTTTGCGTCCCCGGTGGCCAGGTACAGCCAGGCGGCAGCGGCCGACAGCTCGTCCCAGAATCCGCTGTAGGAATTATAGAATCCGCTGGCAGCCGTGTAGCCGGAGTCGCTTTTGGTGGAGTAAGCAAAATCGAATAGTTGCTCGGCGTGGGTCAGACATGTGGCAGCATACGTTGGGTCGGTCGGCTCCAAGACGATGGAGGCCGATGCAAGAGCCGCAGCCGTCGCACCGACAACGGTCGAACCGGGTGCTGCGAGGGTGACCTTGTAGGATGGCCGGGCCATTACCTCTTCAATTACCTCAACCGGGCCCCACCAACTGTGGTCTGTGCTTCCGGAACCGACCTGATAGTATAATTCGTTTGTAGCCGTGTGGCATTTGATGAAATAATCGGTGCCCCACCTGATGGCATCGAGAACTTTATCCAGCTCACCTGCGCTGGCGAAGGCGCTTCGATATTCGTAAACGCCCCAGCTCAGTGTCGCCACCGTTGAGGCCATTGGCAGGCCGAACTTCACGTGGTCGCCGGCATCGTAATAGCCGCCCGTCAAGTCCCGCCCGACGTCAGACCCATCGTTCAAGCACGAGTCAGCCCGCCATATCACCGGGTTATCGGCCGGCAGGTCGCCGGACCGCTGCTGCAGGTAGAAGTAAATCGACTTCTGCATCGCCTCGCCGTAATTATAAGCGGCCCCCGCCGTTTGGCTTAGAAATAACACCAGCGCCGTAACTGCAATTAGATATATCCTCTTCATTTTTCCACTCTGTTGCTGCACCACATATTCGACGGGCCACAGTCATCCTGGTACCACTGACCTGCAAAATTAGCAAAGTCGACAAAATTAAAGAAGCCCAGGCCAAGCTGATTATCATTCTTCTTTTCGTAAAGCTTATCTTTCACAAAATAGCCCATTTCGCCTTCGCCACAGCGGAGGGACCAATCTGAATTCCTTAGAACAACAACATTGCCAGCAGGGTCTTTGATTTTATTGCCCTCTACATGCAGCCAGGGCGTGGCAGCGTTAAGCGGTATGATTGAATAGAGAAGCATACACACAATTACAACTTTAACAGATCTGGTTCCGATAGAAGCTTTCATAGTATGGCCTTCTATATACCTGTTTGGAACCTCTACTATCATTAGATTACCAAACTTATCCCGAATTGTCAACGGATTTCGAGCCTACAACTCTGGCTGTAATTGCTTTCGACACGATAACTTAAAGCCGATTTTTTAAGCCAAAGACGAAGGCTACAAGCGGTTTTCCAAATGGATAACAAACAGAGCTAAAGAAGTTTACTGACGGCGATTGGCACTTTTTTTGACGCCTTTCGCTAATTTTGCCTGTTTTGAGTGCTCGAAGGGTTGACAATGTTAGAAGGAAGTGGTTATATTACAAAGACTTAAAAATTCTGGCGGCGTAGCTCAGCTGGTTAGAGCATGGGATTCATAAGCCCAGGGTCGTCGGTTCGATTCCGACCGCCGCTATTTTTTTTGATTTTTGCATTTTACTTTTTGATTTGGCTTTGCCCCCATCGTCTAGCGGCCCAGGACGTCGGGTTCTCAACCCGGTAACAGGGGTTCGATTCCCCTTGGGGGTATTTTTTCATTTTATATTGATTATTGATGATTGATTATTTGCATGAGAGCATAGTCGGATACTCTTCGCAGAATTATGATTCAACCGGCAGCTAATTCCACCCCAAAACCTACCCTTGATGAGCAATATATGCGTATCGCTATCGACCAAGCGAAAATCGCCGAGGAAAACGGTGATGTGCCGATTGGGGCGGTAATCGTCCATAAAAATCAAATCATCGCAAAGGCATATAATCAAAGAGAGCAGCTCAAAGACCCAACAGCTCACGCAGAGATAATTGCACTGACTCAAGCAGCGGCGGCTTTGGAGAACTGGCACCTGAATAGCTGCACAATGTATGTTACTTTGGAGCCGTGCCCTATGTGCGCCGGTGCGCTTGTTTTGGCGAGGATTGACCGGTTAGTCTATGGCTGCGACGACCCAAAGACAGGCGCAGTAAAAAGTCTGTATAACATCGTGACAGATGGTCGGCTAAATCATCGTCTTGAAGTTACCAGCGGCGTTCTGGCTGATGAATGTTCGGAATTATTACAACAGTTCTTCCAAAAACGCAGAGAAGAAAACACAGAGCAAAATTAAAGACGGCTGGTTTATGCAAAACGATATCTTAACTAAAAAGCTGTCAATTGGTATTGCAATAGTTTGTATTTGTTTGTTTTCCGTCGGCTGCCAGTTCGGCGGGAATTCATACGGCATTTTCGAGCGGCAATCGGATATAGGCAAGATTAAATATGCCGGGACGGCAAAATACGACCCAGTTTCGAACGAATATCATATTACCGGCAGCGGCGAAAATATGTGGGGCGAAAAGGACGCTTTCCATTATGTATGGAAACGAATTTCAGGCGATTTGGAATTAACTACAGATATTTCCTGGGTGGGAGAAGGCAAACACGAACACCGCAAGGCCGGCTGGATGATACGTCAGAGTCTCGATGCCGATAGTCCCTACGTCGATGCAACGGTTCACGGGGACGGTTTAACATCGCTTCAATATCGTTTAACAAAAGGCGGCCCCACCGAGGAAATTAAATCTCCCGTCTCGGCGCCTGCTGCATTAAAACTAACCCGCGATGGAGATGTTTTTTCCCTGTTCGTATCAAAGGATGGAAACACCTTTAACCCCGCAGGAGCCGTTTGCCTTACCTTGACGGAGCCAGTATATACAGGCCTGGCAGTCTGCTCGCACAATGAGGCGACCACTGAAACAGCTATCTTCAAAAATGTCGGGATGAAGTTAAAAGGAGTTTACAAAGTGGAAGAACGAGTATTGGAAAGTAATTTGGAAATCATCAATATTGAAACGGGCGTAAGAAAAGTAATTTACTCTTCTTACAATCATTTCGAGGCCCCAAATTGGTCGCGTGACGGAAAGTATCTGCTGGTTAACAGCAAGGGAAAACTTTTTACTATCGGCGTTGACGGCGGAGAACCAAAGCAATTAAATACAGAGTTTGCAGTTAGCTGTAACAATGACCACGGGTTCTCGCCTGATGGCAAGCTTATAGCGATAAGCCATCATCACAAGGGAGTGTCACTTATCTACGTATTGCCCAGCGAAGGAGGAACGCCCCGGCAGGTAACCGAATCAGGGCCGTCCTATTGGCACGGCTGGTCGCCGGACGGCAAAACTCTGGCTTATTGTGCCGAAAGAGGCGGTAACTACGATATTTACGTTATACCTGTCGCCGGCGGGCAGGAATTGCGCTTAACTGATGCCGAAGGCCCGGATGACGGCCCGGATTACTCTCACGACGGCCGATATATCTATTTTAATTCGCAGCGCACAGGCATTATGCGAATCTGGAGAATGAACGCAGACGGCAAAAACCAAAAGCAGATTACTTCGGATGAGCAATACGCCGACTGGTTCCCACATCCTTCTCCTGATGATAAATGGATTATTTTTCTTTCCTATGACAAAACTGTAGAAGGACATCCCGCCAACAAGGATGTTGCCTTGCGGATTATGCCGACTTCCGACTATAAGCCGAAGGTTTTAATTAAACTATTCGGCGGACAGGGAACAATCAATGTCCCCTCGTGGTCGCCCGATAGTAAGAACATAGCCTTTGTAAGTTATCGACCGGCAGGTGCAAATCGCTGATGTCACTGGGCCTGTCGGGTAAATGTTTTATCACCGGCAGAGCTTGCCGGCAATCTCAGCGACGTGTTTGCCCTGGAACTTGGCAATTGCTAACTCGTTCTCGCTCGGCTGACGAGAGCCATCGGCACCAGCGAGAGTTGTTGCCCCATAAGGTGTGCCTCCCGTGATTTCCTTCATATTGAGCAATCCCTGATGGGAGTAAGGCACTCCGACGATAATCATTCCGTGATGCAGCAGCGTAGAATGAAAACTTGTGATGGTTGTTTCTTGTCCTCCGTGCTGAGTTGCGGTGCTGGCGAAAACGCTGCCGACTTTCCCAATGAGGGCGCCTTTCATCCACAATGAGCCGGTCTGGTCGAGGAAATTTCGCATTTGAGCGCACATATTGCCGAATCGCGTCGGCGTCCCAAATATAATTGCATCGGCTTCAGCCAACTTGCCGGGTTGTGCAAGAGGAATGTGTGCGAATGTCTGCCGTGCGGCTTTCGCGCCGCTTTTTTCCAGCTCTTTTTCAGGAACAAGCTCCGGCACCTGATAGAGGGCTACTTCTGTATTCGGGACTTCGCGAGCACCTTCAGCCACAGCTTCAGCCAGTCGATACACGTGTCCGTACATACTGTAAAAAACGATGTGTACTTTTATCATAACAAATTCTCCTACTATCTATTTGCGTTCTCCCATCAGCTGGGCGACTTTCGGCTCTATGGCCTCAGCCCAGATTTTGTATCCGGCCTTGTTGGGATGCAGGTAGTCCGGCATAATATCTTTAGTCAACAGTTTGTTTTTTGTCAGAAAACGGCTGTTGATATCAAGGTAATAAATCGTTTTGTTGTCAGCGACTTTTGAAGCCAACAAACTGGCTTTGGCATTCTTCTGACGTTGATTGGAGGGTGTATGGTTGCGCGGGAATATCGCCAGCAGCAGTATCTTTGTGTTTGGAAGTCTGCTGCGCAGATGCTTGCATATCGTAATGATTCCGTCGGCGACTTGCTCGGCTCTGTTGGGGTTATTTGTGCCTATCATAACAACAGCGAGCTTTGGAGAGATAGCTTCGAAGTTCGAATGTTCCAGTCGCCACAACACGTGCTCTGTGCGGTCTCCGCCGAAACCCATATTAACCGCATTGCGCGGTGCGTAATAGGCGTCCCATATTTCCTTGCCCGCGTCTTCCCAGCCCTGGGTAATTGAATCACCGATAAAAAGCAAATCGACATTTCCCTTTTTCAGCCGTTCGTTGACTGCGTCATGGCGAGGGCCCCACCATTTGACGGCCCATTTATCTTTTTGCTGCACAGGTGTAACAGCTGAGTGTTTTTTGCCTTCTACCGATTGAAAAGCACGCTCCTGCTGACTGGCACAGCCGACGAAAATGCTACTTGTCAGCAGCAAAACGACAATGGTTATAATTTTTCGCATCATCTTTTATCCCTTATGTTAAACGTTTATTTTTGCTTCTTTGTTTTTTCTGCTGTTTACTTCTGCAGATTAAACCGCAGGGCAGGACTGAATTTCCCACCTTGATTTTCCATAGAATAAAAAGAGCCGTTTATGGCACGCGGGTCGGTTGCGATTGAAGTGCCGTTAAAATCGTCAAGGAATTGTGCTGATGAATGGGCGCAAGCCGGAAAAGTGACGATTAGAAATACGACGTATTGTTTCGAGCCGGCGCATTTCATTCGATAACCCCTTGTCTCCATATTGGCTAACTTTAGAGAAAAACTATTTAACCGGACTTAACTTGAACAAAAGCACATCGTGCGGAGCAATCTTGCCAGCGAATTCCTTATTTGTTGTGCCGAGGTCCTTTTTCTGCCATAAATCGCGAATCTTATAGGTGCCTTTGAGAAACCCAAGATTCGACCAGTTCACCTTCATTTGCATAGGATTATCACCGCTATTGAAAAAGCACACAGCCCATTCACCGTTTGATAATTCTTTGACCCAGATTTGCTTTCCCGGCTGAGTCATAAACCGATAACCCTGTTTGCCCAGCGGGTCCTGGTCGATGGCAATCGCCTCTTTGTTGGTCAGAATATTACGAGTCTCATCAGACATTTTTCTGACATCATTACCTGCCATCAAAGGCGCCGCCAGGATGCACCACAAGCTAAAATGCGCACGAGACTCGGCCGGCGACAGTCCCGGGTTACCCACTTCCAACATATCCGGGTCGTTCCAATGGTCCGGGCCGGCATATTTTTCCAGGCCTACCTGGCTTTCGAGAATAATCTTCCATCCCATCGAATAAACTTGCTGGCAGTCGAAGCAGTCGGTAATGTCGCCGGTGGTCCTCCACAGGTGCCCGACGTCCTGCGCCCACAGCCACGGTTTGTTGTTGCCCCATTCGCAGATGCTAAAGACGATTGGTCTGCCGACCGCATCTAAAGCATCCCCCATTATCTTGTAAGTTTCTTCGGCATTGGCTGTGCCGCTGTTGCACCAGTCGTATTTTAAATAATCGACGCCCCACGAGGCGTATGTCCTGGCGTCCTGAAATTCGTGTCCGCGTCCTCCGGGATAACCGGCACAGGTTTTAGCGCCAGCGCAGTTGTAGATACCGAATTTAAATCCTTTCTCGTGAAGATAATCGCCCAGCGCCTTCATACCACTGGGAAATTTATTTGGGTCCGCAACGAGATTGCCTCGGGCGTCCCTTGCCATTGCCATCCAAGCATCGTCAAGCACAATGTACTTGTAGCCTGCCTCCTGCATTCCGCTGGAGATAAGAGCCTCCGCCATCTCTTTGACCAGTTTTTCACTGATATTTATTGCAAAGGTGTTCCACGTATTCCATCCCATAGGCGGTGTCAGCGCCAGCCCTTCGAACTTCTTGGCCCAGAGAGAGACCGGGAGACACAAAATCAACAAGAAAATTAATCTTTTCATTTTAGTTAGCTCCTCAACTGACA
The DNA here is from genome assembly GCA_049508795.1 of Sedimentisphaerales bacterium. Classification (GTDB taxonomy): domain Bacteria; phylum Planctomycetota; class Phycisphaerae; order Sedimentisphaerales; family Anaerobacaceae; genus CAIYOL01. The sequence continues at coordinate 217,424 of JBELAN010000001.1, forward strand.
TTGTATAATTTTCCCCTTATATTAGCTGACTTAATCTTGCTTCTGCCGGTTTTATTATTATCGGGATTGTCGGGAAAAGCAAGAAATTTATAGTTGACAGTCGTCAGTCAATAGTTGCTGCCGACCGATTTTACCAGTAATGGTGTACTAATTTACGGATGTGGTTATCGTAGATTGTGCGCACCTTGGCCATAGTCTGGTCAGACAGAGGTGACAGGTCTGCAGCAGCGCAGTTCTGTTCGACCTGTGACGGCCTCTTGGCGCCGGGAATAGTGCAGGCAACGGCATCAAACATCAGAATCCATCGCAGGGCAAACTGCGCCATAGTCATCGCCGCCGGACAGACGGCCTTTAGTTGGTCAACGACCTGCAAGCCGATGTTGTAATCAACACCGGAGAAAGTTTCGCCTCGGTCGAAGGCCTCTCCATAACGGTTAAAGGTTCGATGGTCGTCAGAAGCAAAGGTAGTATCCGGTTTTAGCTTTCCCGTGAGCATCCCCGAGGCCAGCGGCAGCCGGGCAAGGATACCCACCTTACGTTTCTTGGCTTGCTCAAATAAAAGCTCAGAGGGTCGGTGGCGGAACATATTAAAAATGATTTGCACGGATTGAACATTGGGATACTCTATTGCCTTGAGGGCTTCTTCGACCTTCTCGACACTGACGCCGTAATATCGGATTTTACCCGCTTCGACCAGCTCATCAAGCACTCCAAAGACATCCGGCATATAATAGACCTGGACAGGCGGACAATGGAGCTGAAGTAAATCAAGGGCGTCTGTCCCCAGGTTCCCGAGACTGCGCTCGACAAAGGCCGAGAGGTTTTTGCGATTGTAACCTTCTGCGGTGTGTGGATTCAATCGCCGGCCGGCCTTGGTGGCGATATAGATGGTTTCACTGTGTTCGCGACGAAGTTGCGCCACCAGTCGTTCGCTACGACCGTCGCCATAAACATCAGCGGTGTCAAAGAAGTTGACGCCAAGCTCTACGGCCCGGTGCAGCGCAGCCAGAGACTCGGTATCCTTGACGGGGCCCCACGTGCCGCCAATCGCCCAGCAGCCGAAGCTGACCATGGAAACTTTCCATCCCGTCCGTCCCAATTCTCGATACTGCATAAGTTCACCTCCCGTTATGCGAAAAGCATATCCTTATTTTTTAGGACAACCGTTATTCAACATTTTATTAGCTATTCTGTGGAAAGCCAGTTTAATTCGAAGCGCTTATATTACACTACGTATGGAATTTGAAAATTCAAAGTTGAAAAACGGTCTTGAAGCAGGTATTCTTGGTTTTCTGCCGGAGAGGTGTCCGAGTGGCCGAAGGAGCACGCTTGGAAAGCGTGTGTAGGGTTTCCCTACCGCGGGTTCGAATCCCGCCCTCTCCGTTGAATCTGCTAATCTGGTGTTGGCGGGATTCGAACTCCCAAAGGGTGTGGGAAAAGAATTTTCCCACGTCGTCGGGGTGACCGCCGCAGGCGGATCAGAGGGGCAGAGCCCCTATGGAAATCCGCCTTTGCGGATTTGGGTTCCAATCCCGCCCTCTCCGTTATGAGCAAAGCGAATAACGGAGGGGAGCGACACAACTGCTTGTGTCGCGTCGGGTAAGGAGAGGAATTTTACCCGCCGAAGCATTAGCGTAGGCGGGCCCGTCCTCTCCGCCAGTTGGAAAAAGAAAGGTTTGGCTCGCCCTCTGCGAGGGCTCGCCAGCCGATTTTAGGCTTAAAATTGGATTTTTTGTCTTTGTTTTGCAAAGCAAAACGCCAGAAGCGGGCTTTTTGAATCTTTATTGATTAAATTCATTTTATTTGCTAATAGTGCATTAGAGGTAAAATTCTCATGAAGGTCAAAAGCGGTGTTGTTAATAAACCAAGCGTTCAAACTATGGCGAATATCCCCAAAGGGTTAGGCGTACCAATGGAAGACTCAATTAAGCAAGATAAGACTATGGAGAATAAATATGAACCAAGATTCAGCAGTATACCATCTGCTTCGATATATCGCCGTCGCCGGAAATGTACTTTTCTTTCTTTGGATTTTATACAACGGCATAGACGAAGGATTTCAAGGAACTCGTATTGAGATTGTTTCGTACATAGGTTTAATGATATTGCTTCTTATTAATGCTTTTCTGATTTACCGCTGCCAAAGAAAAATTTGAGATTGTCCCTTCCGCACCAGTTTAAGGCGATGGGGGCAGAAGGGGGAATTCTGCCCGCCGAGCCAATCGCACGCAAAATCAGTTCGGATTTTTTCAAATACACACCGTTTTTCGCTACGCTATATCAGATAAAGACGATATAAGCTCTTGCATCTCAACAGAACTTTAAGACAATGGCAGTAGTATAAGAATCTGTTATAATTATAAGGAAACCTACTATAGGTATTAAGAAGCGAGGCCCAGATTGAAAGTTCAGTGCGAGCTATGTCCGAAGAGATGCCTGCTTGAATCCGGCCAGAGCGGCGAGTGCCGCGTCAGAATCAATATCGACGGCGTCTTGCGAACTGTTGTCTACGGATTCCCTTGTTCAATTCACACTGACCCTGTCGAGAAAAAGCCGCTGTTTCACTTTCTGCCGGGAAGCAGCATCCTTTCCATTGCCACCGCCGGCTGTAACCTGCACTGCCTGAACTGCCAGAACTGGGAAATATCACAAGCCAATCCGGAAGATGCGGCTGCTTATGCTTGCCCGCCTGAGAGAGTTGTTGAAATCGCGAAGGAGGGGAAATTCGCTTCAATCGCCTATACTTATACCGAGCCGATTATTTATTATGAGTACACTTATGATACAGCGAAGCTGGCCAGAGAAGCGGGGATACGCAACGCTCTTGTAACCGCCGGCTATATAAATGAGGAGCCGTGGAGGAAACTGCTTAAATACGTCGATGCGGTAACCCTGGATTTGAAGGGGATTACCGAGGACTTTTACAGGGACGTTTGCTCGGCCACGTTAAAGCCTGTTCAGAATGCTCTGGTTGTGGCCAAAGGGAGCGGAGTAGAGCTTGAGGTTTCGAATTTAGTTATACCGACGCTGAACGATAAGCCCGAGCAGATACGTGAGCTTGTCCGATGGGTTAAAGCAAATCTTGGCGGTGAGACGCCGCTGCACTTTTTAGGGTTCTACCCCAGATACAAGATGCAGCATTTGCCGCCCGCTTCGGCGGAGACTCTGGAGATGGCTCGCAATATTGCAATGGCCGAAGGGATGGAATTTGTATATATAGGAAATGTCCAGTGCAGGGATGGTCAGAACACATATTGTCCGGGCTGCAAAAAGTTACTTATCGAACGCATCGGCCGTACTATTATGCAAAACCGCTTAAAAGCCGGCTGTTGTCCGGATTGCGGTAAAGAAATATACGGGGTTTGGAAATGACGCGAAGAAAATTCATTCAGGAATTGATAAAAGGTGGGGCAGCAATTATTGTCGGCGTTTGCTGGATAGCGAAAAAAGCTGCACCGCGCAAGTTCGTTCGGGCTGTTAAACTTAAAAAGTATCCCGGCTTCTTAAAGCCCTTGCAAAACGTTTATAAACAAAGCAAATGGAGTGGTTAAAAATGAAAAAACATCTAAACAAATCCGACAGTGAAAAGAACCCTTTGCAATTAGCAATTCTGTTTGTATGTGTCTTGTGCGCACTCTTTGTAACTTCCTGCAAAAAAACTCCGGCTACGGTTAAAGAAACAGCTAAACCTGAAAAAGAAGAGCCTGCAAAGCCGGCTAAGGTCGTTCTTCGGTCAACACTCCCCGGCAATTGGTATCCTGCCGACGCCGGCACACTTAGCAAACAAATCGAGGGGTTTTTCAAAAAGGCCGAGGTCGAACCGATAGATAACGTTATCGCCTTTATCCTTCCGCACGCAGGTTATCAGTTCTCCGGCCAGACGGCGGCTTTTGCGATTAAAACCACCGGCAAACAATATAAACGGGTCATTGTCATTGGCCCCAGTCACCGTGTCCCTATGGAAGAGGTGCTGAGTGTGCCGAGGGCAACGCATTACGAAACGCCGCTCGGACAGATACCGCTTGATGTGGAATTTATAGATAAGCTTCTGAAATATCCGATATTCCGGAACATACCGCAGGCGAACGAATATGAACACAGCACCCAGATAGAAGTGCCGCTGCTGCAGTATGCGCAGAAGGACTTTAAGCTTGTGCTGATTGTGGCCGGGGATTGCTCGTTCGAGACAATCGGTAAAGCTGGCGCCATTTTGAAAAGTTTAGTGGATGATGACACCCTTGTTATTGCAAGTTCGGACTTTACCCATTTTGGTCCAAACTATGGCTTCATACCCTTCAAGGAGAATATACCTGAGCAGCTAAAGCAGCTTGATATGGGGGCGTATGAGCGTATTAAGGCCTTGGATTATAAAGGCTTTTTAGAATATCGCAGTAAAACCGGCGCAACAATATGCGGTTATATTCCAATAGCGATATTGCTTTCAATGTTAGAGAGGCCTGTTGAGGCTAAATTGGTTAAATATACAACTTCCGGCGAATTGACGGGTGATTATACCAACTCGGTGAGTTATCTTTCGGTGGCTTTTTCGGGGAGGTGGGGGCATCCAGCGGCGGTAACCAAACCGCAGGCAGGCAGTTGCGAATTAAGCGGCGAAGACAAAAAGCAGCTTTTGGCTTTGGCCCGTAAATCGCTGGTTTATTTTCTCCGGAGGCAGCGAGCTCCGGAGGCATCCGAGCTGAATGTCACGGTCAGCGATGCGATGAAATGCCAGCGGGCGGCGTTCGTAACGCTCAAAGAAAATTCTCAGCTTAGAGGCTGTATCGGCGATATTTTCCCGCGGCAGCCTTTATATAAGTCGGTTATTTCCAACGCCATTAACGCCGGCGTCAACGACAGGCGTTTCCCCACGGTAACAGAGACCGAATGTAACAATATTACAATTGAAATATCTGCATTGACACCGCCAGCCCCCATTGCTTCGCCTGATAAAATCAGAATCGGCATGGACGGGGTTGTGCTGAATAAGAATGGCCGCTCGGCTGTATTTCTGCCCCAGGTTGCACCCGAACAGGGCTGGGATGTCAATCAAATGCTCACACAATTGTCTCGCAAAGCAGGGCTGCCTGCCGATGCCTGGAAGGAAGGTGCGAACTTCCTCGTTTTCCAGGCTGATGTTTTTGGTGAGAACGAAAAATGAGATTTGCTCGCAATTTGCTGATATTCAGTTACGGGCTGTTCACTATCGCCGCTCAAGCCTTGCTCTTTCGCGATTTTTTAACCACTTTTGAAGGCAGCGATATAAGTGTCGGAATCTTCTTTGGCTCGTGGTTCTTGTGGGTCGGTTTGGGGGCGCTACTGGTATATAGAGCTAAAACTTTTGCTGAGAAGCTGCTTAAAAATATAGAATTTCTGTTCTTGGGTTACCTGCCGGCCTTTATCCTGGAGTTGATACTGATTATTCAGGCGCGTGAGCTTGCAGGTATCGAATCTTACGCACTGCTGCCCATAAAGACAATCGTGCTTTTATCGATAGTGGTTAATGCACCGGTCAGTATCATCACGGGGATGCTGTTTCCTATTGCCTGCCGATGGGTTCAGAGCGAGGAGGAACTTGCTGTTTCGCGTGTGTACATTATCGAAGCAGCGGGAAGTTTTCTAGGCGGGCTGGGGACAACTTTGCTTTTGGGAGTCGGTGTAAGTTCGGCAAGGATTTTCTTTATACTCGCTTTTATTCTATCTTCATCGGTTTTTGTCGTGCGGCTTGCCAAGAGACCTGCGCAAAACACAAAGGCACAGAGAGAAAAGGGCACAAGACTACTTGTGTCGGATGCGTTTTATTTTTTGCTGCCGTTTTGTGTTCTGTTTTGCCTGGCCTTCGGAGCCGATAAAACGCTGATGCGTTATGTGCGAATTGTAAGATGGACAAAACTACTTCCCAAGGATGCCTTGATTGGCTCGTTCCGAACAGCTCAGGCGGAGTATCTCTACGGCATCTACCACGGCCAGTGGGTAGCTGTTCGCGAAGGCAGCGTTTGCGAAACACTGCCTGATAAAAGCAGCGCCGGCAGGATAGCAGCCATCGGCCTGTGTCAAAATCCTGATGCCGGGAGAGTTTTGGTCATTGGCTCGGGGTTGGGTCTGTGCTACGAATTCCTGCGCCTGCCACAAATTGAGCGTGTAACGTGGGCGCACTGCGACAACGAATATGTGCGGGATGTTGAGAGATTTATACCTGCGGAGTTTAAGGTCAACGATAAGCGATTTCACCGCCTGAGCGGTGACGTTCGTTCGCTACTGGCCAAACAGAGGCGATATTATGATTTAGTAATCCTTAATCTGCCCGATGTAACCAGCTCGGTTCTAAACCGCTATTACACACTTGAATTCTATCGCCGGATTAAGGAGGCACTGCGGCCCGACGGCGTGCTGGCAGTCCGTATAGCAGGCGGGGAAAACATTATGGGCACCGAGCTAATCAACCTCGGTGGCTCGACAAAACTGACACTTGAGAAGGTTTTCTCGCAGCTTGTCCTGACGCCCGGTGAGGATACATGGTTTATTGCATCCGACTCCGGGAAACTTACCGGCGACCCCGGCAGCTTGCGGGACCGCTTTGCGACCGTAAAGGGTGGGGCTGATATTTTCCCTCCGGATGGCTTGCTGTCTATTTATTTGCCGGACCGTGCCGCTGTCGCTATGGAGAATTATTCGGGTGCGGATTTGCCTGAGAGATTGCTCGTTAATCGCGATTCCAGACCCCTGACGCATTTATACAGTTTATTGCTTGCGGCGAAGCAATCGGGAGCGCCGGGCACAAAATTTGTTAAATACTTAGTGTTAGCCGGCCCGCTGGCGTTTGTTGTTCCCATTTTGGTTTTTATAGCCTTGCGCTCTGTTTATATTTCTCGATTCCCGAACGACAAGTATCGAGTATCCAGCATCGAGCATCGAGTGTCGAGTTTTGACAGTTCGTTTTTGGTTTTCTCAGCCGGCTGGGTGGGGATAGGAGTGGTGATTGTCCTGATGTATTTGTATCAAACCTATTTTGGTTCGCTATACCTATACATCGGAGTTATTTCTTCTGTGTTTATGGTGGGCTTGACCGCCGGGGCTGCTCTAATCAGCCATTTACTCTCAGGCAAAAGAAAACTTCAACCGCAAATCCTGTTATTTGCGGCGATACTTGTGCATATACTAATCCTAAGTGCAATTATCTTTTGGCCAAGTGAACGATGGACGCATCGCAGTTTCACGATTGCATTTTTTCTTTGCGGCCTGTGCACCGGCAGCTATTTCCCCCTGGCCGCAAGGCAGCTTGCTGATTCTGGTTTTGAAACGGGACAGGCGGGCAGTAAGCTGGAAACCGCTGACCACATTGGCGCCTCAGCAGGAGGGTTACTGACAGGCCTTGCCCTTGTTCCGGTGCTCGGGACGAAGGTAACGCTGTTTATATTTACTCTGCTTGTTCTGGCCAATATGCCGCCCGCCGCACTGAGACTATACAAGCCGGAAAAAGCTCACTTTTTGGCTACAACCGCTTTTGAGTTACGCCGGCTCGGCTACATCCTCTTTGGCATCGGGCTATCGGTTATCCTCTGCTCGAATCTGCTTGCTAAAGCCGCTGTGGAGTTGAGACCGTCGCTGCCGCAGTATGCTGCCCAAGCACTGGCCGGCCAGGCACGCCTTGAACGGGCATCGGCGGTCGTCGGCGATGGTGCTCGAAAAGTTAATTATTTTAGAGTTTATGATGCCAACAATAAACTAAATGGCTATATCTTTAGCTCACAAGATTTAGCGCCGGAGGTCAGCGGATTCGGCGGAAAGATGAATCTGGCCATCTACGTGGATGCTACCGGCGGGTTAAATAATTTCCATATAATATGGTCTAACGAAACTCCTGCATATCTTGAGCTTCTTAGCCAATGGCGCGGACTTCTCAGCAAGCATCAACTTTTCCAGCCTGGGCCTTTCGCCGGTATTAACGCAGTAACCGGCGCTACCATAAGCTCCAAGGCTGTCCTTTTGGCGATGGAGAAGTCAGGTCATAGGTTCGCCGGCGAAATTCTTGGCCAGACGCAACAATCCGGTGCCATCAAAGAAAATTTTCTACGGGCCGGCTACCTGCCCGATACCACAGGCATATATCTGATAACCGCTTTCATTCTTAGTCTTATTGTAATCTACCGCGGCGGATTCTGGAGCCGGCTGGCTGTCCTTTGCTTTAATCTTGTGGTCGGCGGCATTATTTTGAACGCTCAGTATTCCAGTGAGCAAATAGCGACCGTGTTGTCTTTGCATACCCCGGCTATAGGATTATCAGGCGCCTTTTTGTTAGTTGCAGGAATGCCGCTTTTGGTAATAATCTTCGGCAACATTTATTGCGGCTACTTCTGCCCATTTGGAGTTGTGCAGGAGTTGCTCGGCTATGTTGTTCCTCGCAGATTCAAACCTGCCATACCGGCTGAATCGATGCAGAAGGCAAGGTTTATCAAATATGTGGTTCTTTTTGTTTTGGTGATGGTGTTCTTTATTTCCAGAAATCGAACAACGCTGGCAGCAGACCCCCTTATAGCGGTCTTTTCAAGGAGTTCCGCACTGTATACGGTTAGCATAGGCTTGATAGTAGCGGCAGCTCTGGTCGGCTCGATTTTTTATACCCGCTTCTGGTGTCGGTATCTGTGCCCGGTGGGGGCTTTTCTGTCTCTGCTCAACAATGCGATAGTGCTGAAGCGATTTTTACCCGCAAAGAGATTTGGCAGATGCGAGTTCGGCCTTGCCCCAAAAGACCATACGGATTGTTTATATTGTGACAAGTGTCGTTATGAAGAGCCCAATCGCATAAGTGCACAAGAGCTTAAGAGTATAAGAGCATTTGTGCCTCGTGCATTTATGACTTATGTACTTATAGCGGCGGTTCTTGTATCGGCGGTTTCAGTGAATAGGTTCCTGCAGGTCATTCCCGCCGGCATTAGCCAACCTGTTGTCTCAGTGTCCGGTGCCGGCCGGCCGAGGGATGTTGATTTGCAGCGCATCCGCACAATGATACAGCAGAAGAGACTTTCTGAGCAGGAAGCTGAATTCTATAAAAAGGCTGAGTAACTTTGAGAGGCAATATCAGCGGCGGAAATAATTAATAAGCCATAAAATAACCGTCAAGACAATCGAAATTATTATACAGCTTGCTATGGGTAGATAAATCCGCCAGTTTTTGGAGCCGAGTACCAAATCGCCGGGTAATTTAAACAGGCCTGCTCGGCCTAATATCATTATAAGGCCGCCGGCCAGCACAATAGTAATTCCCATCAGAATTAGCCATTTACCGACTTGTTGCGGACCAAATTCCATTTCTTTCCATTCATTTGCGCGCCGACTATAATAAATTATAGTAGTTTTCAGAATTGTTCAAAGTGTTAAAATATTTTCTATGAGCAAAACCAAATGCGATATCCGGATAGGAACCTCAGGATGGCATTACGATGACTGGGCAGGGCGGTTTTATCCTGCTGATTTGCCGAAAAACAGGTGGCTTGAATACTACGCTCAACATTTTGACACCGTTGAAATCAACAATACCTTCTACCGACAGCCAAAGCCGGAAACTTTCAAAAACTGGCGCAAGCAGGCCCCAAAAAACTTTCTCTTTGTCGTAAAGGCCAACCGGTATATCACTCATATCAAACGGCTCAAAGATGTGAAAGAGCCGCTTGAGCGGTTCTTCGAGGGAGTTCGGCTGTTAAAGTCAAACCTCGGCCCAATTTTGTATCAACTGCCGCCGAGTATGCACAAAGACCTTGACCGCCTGAAAGCTTTTTTGAAAGTTCTGCCGAAAAAACTCATCGCTGTTTTTGAATTCAGGCACGAAAGCTGGTTTTCAGAAGATGCCTACGGATTGCTAAAGGAGTTTAACGCCGGCTTTTGCATTCACGATTTAATGGATGTCCCTCGCATAGTTACTTCCGATGTAATCTATCTTCGCTTTCACGGCACAACCGGCAGGTATCAAGGCAGCTACTCAAAACCCGCCTTGCGGGATTGGGCAGACTGGGTAAAGGATAATATAAAAGGCAAAAAGGCCTTCTTCGCCTACTTCAACAACGACTACAACGCTTACGCCGTTTCTAATGCAAAAACATTAAGAAAAATGTTAACCGCTTAACTCCGCAATACCAGCCGTGGGTTAGGATATTCTTCAACGTCCAGAGTAAATAACTCCGATGAAAACTTGCTTTTCAGCTTTTTTTATGTATTATTCACAATTTCACGGATAAATTGTCGACGTAAACTTTAACGGTTTCGGTTGTCGTCACATAAAGGCAAAAAGGGTGAAAAAATTAATCGTTAATGCAGATGATTTTGGATTCACCAAAGCCATAACGGATGCAATAATTGATTGTCACAGTAATGGCATAGTAACAAGTACTACCTTAATGAGCAATATGCCATTTGCTGAATACGCAGCTTCAAAAGCCAAGGATTTTCCAGAACTCTCTGTCGGGTTACATTTAAATCTTACTGAGGGAAAGCCTCTTGCCGCACCAGATAAGATTGACCGTTTAGTGGATTCCGAAGGAAATTTCCTGGATAAATCGAATCAGTTTAAAAATCTTCGGTCTAACAAGAAGGTCAAAGAACAGGTTTACAAAGAGTTTGAAGCACAGTTGCTGCGCGCTTTGGATTTAGGAGTTAATATATCACATTGTACCGGTCACCGTAGAATTGAAAAAAAACTTGTAGTAAGAAAAGCTATAAAAAAATTATATAAGCGATACGGCGTCTTTGCAGTTAGAACACGCAAAAGATTATATTGGACCGACCCCAAAGCAAATTTCTATTTTAAACTTAAAAAGACGTTATTGAACCTGAGAAGATTCCCATCAGTGTATGCCCGAATATTTAATCATTTAATCGCGAAGAAAACCGGATTACCCTTGCCGGATAGAATGATTTCGCCGCGATATCTCATACCCTGCCATTTCGACCCCAAAGAACAATTTATCCGGTGCTTTAATTCACTTCCTGAAGGAGTTTCCGAATTGCTTCTTCACCCCGGCTACTATGATGAAAAATCCATGGAGTCCCCTGCTTTCAGAAAAACCAGGGAGTTTGATACTCAAATTGCATGTGATAAAGACATTAAAAACTGCATCAAAGAATGTAATATTGAGCTCATTTCTTTTCGTGATTTATTAAATAACTCAGAGAAGCCGCCTCATTTACTCAGCTAACCCGTGCAGTTTTGTGCTGGCTGCGTAGCTGTCCTCGATATGCTTACAAGTTGGCGAACTACATCGTTTTCTTTTTATTGCATTTAAGACTTAGAGCCGTTGTGATGGCTTGTGAAGATGGTTTACAGGTATTAACTAAAATATCTGCTAATCGACTTATATACGGGGCGCTATTGAATACCGGGATGTTTGTAAATTCGGATAGCTCTCTGGTATGTAAGGGAGAGCTTGAACATATACCCGATATAGCATCAGGTATTAAATTGAATTTTTCCTTCAAGGTTCGCAGTCCCCCGATTGCGCCAAAGGCGTCGCTGGCGCAAAAAATCAATCTGTGAATCCTTGATACCACTTCCGGCGAGCTGAGGAGCATCGCGGTCTCGCGCTGAATGACCCCATCGGCAATCTCTACGACCCAAAAATTCTTGGGGTTATTTGCATACTTTAAGTCAAGCTGATTAAAAATGCTTAACAGCTCCTGCTTTGTCAGCAAATATGTTGATGGATACCCCAGATAAGTGAAATCGGCATAGTGACTGGCGCCGGCATCGTTCATAAGGAGAATATCTTTAAGACTGGCTGTTCCGGTAATCTTGGAAGCTCTTACATTGTAGCCGATGGACGTCAATGCCCAGCAGCAGGCGGCCGCAGCCATGCTCTTACCGCTGTTCATCGAGGTTCCGCATACTAAAATCATTCGTGACCTCGGCTCTTTTTTCGTTGTATTTCTGGGTTTTATAAGGGGGAAATCCCGCGTGTTTAAAACATCGCCTTTTTCGTCGCAGACATACCCTAAAATTTTCACTTTTGTCGGGTCTTTTATCATTGAATTTTTCGTTTTAACGACGCCGACTACTCCTGAGCGTGCGAGAAGGTTAACTTCATCTGTCATCTCATCGGGCACTAAACCCTCGTAGAAATCGGGGGCATACCTGTTTCCAAACACGAAGATTGCTTTTGTGCCGTCATGAATCATATGTATGCGTCCTGATGCGTTTTCCAGGGATGAATGTTGTCCGATGCAGTCGATTATTCCGTAAATGAGGTCTCCCGCCTGCGGTGGCTTGTCAAAAAGTCGGTAACATTTGATTTGGCTTGGTTTAATCGTAAGCGCAGCGCTTGGGAAAATAAACCCTTTGCTTATTTTCTTAGCTGTTATTTTGTTCGTCGGCGGTATTGTCAAAATTGTCATTTTGCTCCTCCCTGGTTTGGCCATAATTCGATTCGCCCAAAGGTCCTTCTCCGGCGAGAAGCCCTTTTTCCGACAAGCTTGCGCACGTTACGCAATATCGGGCCCACGGAATCGCTTTTAATCTGGCCTTCGGTATGGGTTCTGCGCCGCCTTCACAAATACCGTAAGTGCCGTTTTCGATACGCTCCAGTGCATTGTCAATTTCCTGAAGGAGTTTTCGTTCGCTATCCATAAGCCCTAAGGTGTTTTCCAGCTCGAAAGTATCACTTCCTGCATCGGCCATATGAATGGGCATATTTGATAAGTCGCTCCTTTGCTTCCGCAGCGTCTCATTTTCCATATGAGTTACGTTGTTGAGTATTTCGCTTCGCTTTGCCAACAGCAGAACTTTGAATTTTTCTATTTCGGCTGATGTCAAGTTAGTTTTGTTTTTTCGCTCTTTCTCCATAGTAGTCTCACTGCCCACAAGTAAGCTATATTCCTTCAAAAACAGCTCTTTATAGCGTAACTTTCACAGATAAAGGTCATCGCCCAAGAAATGTGCATAAGCTCCTTACAAAAACCCGCCTTAGCGGCTTAATGCTCTCCTCGATTTCGTCTTCAGTCCTGCCCCGAGCGGCTCTTTCCTATAACCTGCTTTTCCCGTATTTTTTGTCTTAGTTTCCATAAGTTTTGACTATTTAGTCAAAACTGACCAAATGGTCAAGAAAAAAATTTGACTTTCACGCAAAAAGTATTATCGTTATTTGGTCTAAAAGAAAACCGGTAGCGAACGTTATAACTGGCCGGTAGATTCCGACGTTTGGAGTCAGTGGCCGAGGTGTGAACAAGGTTTGACATAATTTGTTAATCAACTAATTTTATAAAGTGAAATTAAAATAAAGGAGTGTCAGATGGACAATCCTGTCCCTACCCAAATATTTTTGACCAAAGGAGTTGGGCAGCATAAATACCAGCTGAAGTCCTTCGAGGCGGCGTTAAGAGGAGCTGGAGTAGCCCAGCAGAATTTAGTTCAGGTATCATCTATTCTGCCGCCGCGGTGCAAAGTCATCAGTCTGGAAAATGGATTGAAAAAGCTGATTCCGGGCCAAATATCCTACTGCGTGCTGGCCAGGGCCGATACGGATGAGCACGGCCGACTAATAGCATCCTCGATAGGAGTTGCCCTGCCTAAAGACGAAGAGCAGTGGGGATATCTAAGTGAGGTGCACGGCCACGGTATGAACAGCCAGCAGGCGGCAGATTTGGCTGAAGACCTGGCAGCAGGTATGCTGGGGACAACCTTGGGGCTGGAGCTGGACCCGGACAAGGCCTGGTCGGAGAAGGAGCAGGCCTACAAATCCAGCGGACTGTTTGTTAAGACCACCAATATTACACAAACCGCCAAAGGCCAGGAAGGACTTTGGACAACAACAGTAGCGATAGCGATGTTCCTGTTTGATTAAATACCTCGATAGGATTTGCCATGGAAGAAGCAATTAACTTTGGGTATCTGCCCGAAGAATATTCTAATCCGGAGGATGCCGGCATAGTTATCATTCCTGTTGCCTACGATGGAACGAGCACCTGGGTCAAAGGCGCTGACAAAGGCCCGGCGGCAATCCTTGAAGCTTCGGGCAATATGGAGCTATATGATATAGAGACCGATTCCGAGGTCTACAAAAAAGGCCTATTTACTGAAGAGACAATAACCGGCGAGATTTCCACTGCGGAGATGATTAAAGCGGTTGCCGGAGTGGTAGAGTATTATCTTGAAAAAAACAAATTCACAGTGGTTATAGGCGGAGAGCACTCGGTCAGTATCGGTTCGATAGAAACTTATGCCGAACACTTTGCGAATCTTACTGTTTTGCAATTGGACGCCCACGCCGATTTAAGAGGAGAATACAACGGCTCAAAATACAACCATGCCTGTGTTATGGCTCGTGCTAAAGAGATTTGCCCAATTGTGCAAGTGGGTATCAGAAGTATGGATTACTCTGAAAAAGAATATATGGACTCGTCCAGGACGTTTTTCGCAAAGGACATATACAACAATACAGATTGGATTAAGAAAGTTATTTCCAAACTTTCTGATAATGTCTACATAACAATCGACCTCGATGTATTCGACCCTTCTATAATGCCCTCTACCGGGACTCCTGAGCCGGGCGGATTGTTTTGGTATGACGTGCTGGCTTTATTAAAGGCGGTTTCCGGAAAGAAAAATGTCGTCGGCTTTGACGTTGTTGAGTTATGCCCTGATGCAAAAAACAAAGCCCCCGATTTCCTCGCTGCCAAGCTCATCTACAAATTGCTGAGCTATAAGCTCGAACTTGGTAATAAATAAAAAAACTTCCTGAAAAACCGCGGAAGAAGAAATTTAAGGAGCAAAGAAATGAATCAAAGGAAATCCGTTCTCAATTTATTATCTTTGCTGGTTTGTCTGTCGATGTTGGCGGGCTGCGGCCGCAGCGATAAAGAAAGAGCCGCTGCTGTCGCAGAAGCAGAAAAGGCCAAAGCCGAATTGGCGACGGTAAGGGCCGCCTTGGAGCAAACTCAAAGCGAAATGGACAAACTGAAGGAGAGCGTGGCTAAAATTTCAGAAGAGCGGGAAAATGCCCGGTCTGAGCTTGCCGCTGCCGCACAGGCCCAGGAGAAACTGCAGTCTCAGGTTACCGAACTCACAGGCGAGCAGGACGCTGCTGTCGCCAAGGCGAAAAACGCTCAGATAGCGATTGAAATGCTGAGAAAACAGTTGAAAGAAGAGACAGAGAAAGTCCGCAAACTGCAGGACGAGGGCGAAAAGTTACAAGCGGCTGCCGACAAACTTAAAGAACGACCGGAAGGTGCTTCTGAAGAATCAGAGGAACCGTCTGAGGAAAAATCTGAGGAAAAGTCTCCCGCAGAGGTAAATGAAGAACCAAACTCGACTAACCCCGTTTCTGAAACCTTATGAAATGACTCGCAGCCCCTTTTCGATTGCGTAATCGCAGACGGATTTGATTTCCTGTGTAGTCGGTCTTCGGTTTATTTTAGGATGTGCTCCGGCTTTAAAGCAGGGACGGTATTGGTCCATCACATTTATGGCTGTTCTTGGATTAATCTCTTGCGCTAAAAAATCTATAATCTCGAAGCTGCCTGCCAGGTTCTCCGGCAAAACTAAGTGTCTCACCAAAAGGCCGCGCGCAGCCAGCCCTTTTTCTATTTGCAAATCGCCGACCTGCCGGTGCATCTCTTTGACGGCCTCGCGGTTCACCTGCGGATAGTCTGCTGCGCCGGATAGCTCCTGTGCAACCGCCGAATCCGAATACTTCATATCCGGCATATAAATATCTATAAAGCCCTCCAGCAATTTGAGCGTTTCGACAGAATCATATCCGCCGCAGTTATAAACCGTCGGCAGCGTCAGGCCGGACTTTCTGGCTAATTCAAGAGCAACCGTAATTGCAGGGATGACGTGGGTAGGCGTAACAAAATTGATATTGCTGCAGCCATAACTTTGCAGCTCAAGCATAGATTGCGCCAACTGTTCGATTGTTACCTGCCGTCCGTTGCGATGATGGCTGATATCGAAGTTCTGGCAGAAGACGCAGCCGAGGTTGCAGCCGGCGAAAAATATTGTGCCTGAACCGCCATAGCCGACGAGGACGCTTTCTTCTCCGAAATGCGGGCCGACGGAGCTGACTATCGGCTTATCGCCGATTCCGCAAAAGCCGATTTCGCCTTTACTGCGCTCAACTTTGCACTTCCGCGGACAGAGCATACAGGGATTCATACAATCCCACAGCTTCAAAACGGCTTTACTAAACGGCCCCAAATTATCCGGTAAAGCTGCCATAGTCTATTTAGGGTTTGGGAATTTATCCCCAAGGGAGCGGGAATCCATTTACTGAATCTTTTTCCATTCAAAGTTATTGGCAAAAACGGCATAATCAACAAGGTCGTACGGATTTAGCCAGCCGTTTTTAATGACGGCCAAATCCCTAAAATCAACGCTTCCGTCGTTATTCAAATCAGCGGGATTCGTGTTTAAAACTGATTCGAGCTGCGGCTTTAAAGTTCTGTTTTCATAAAAAACTCCCCAGTGCGCCTCGACATCAGAGAATTTGGCTTTCCACGGCTCATCGAACCCCTCGAAAATAAAGCTCTTGATATTATTTTGTTCTGCTAACGGAATAAAATCTTCCAAAAATTTCTTTTGGTTTGCCTCGCCGGGAACTGCGGAATAATGGGCGCTTCCCGCTGTCGGCCATCCTGTTTCGAATATTACGACTTCTTTTCCGGGAAATGTTTGTTTTATTAAATTGTATTTATCGACAACAAATTGTGCCGCCCCGTCAATTGATATTCCTTCCCAGTAAGGATAAATGTGTATGCCGATGAAATCGACGGCACTTGCAAGATTCGGGTGGGCCAGCCATGTATCATAGGTTTCTGCTGTTGTTACGGGAACATTTGTTGCGCTGTTTACCTGGTTAATTAAAGATATCAGTCTGGACTCTCCTCCGGGATTTCCAAGCAAAAATTCGTTTCCCACGATAAGCGCTTTTGTAGTAGGGTAGTTTTGATTTGCAATTTGAAGCAAAAGATTTACGGTTTGCTGGTCTCCGGAGCTGTCCCATTGATTAAACCAGCTTCCGACATAACAATCGACCCCGGCTTCATAGCAATACTGTGGAATATAAAACAGAATATTATCACAGCCGAAGGTTCTTTCCGCCTTTGCCAGTCTCTTAATCAGGGAAATGTCCTGCCTGACCTGGGCTTCCGTAGGAAAAACGCCCGTCTCAGGGCTTTGTCCTTCCCTGAATGGTCCATGAGCTAAACCAAAAAGGGGCTTGTATTCGTCGGCATTTGCGCTTGTCAGGAAAACAATTCCTGCCAATAAAGCCGTCCCTATAATTCCATTGAATTTACCCATACATTTACCTGCGCTGAAATTTCCCGTACTAAATGCTCGCCTGCGCAACCCTGCCTTTCAATGCCGCAATGATATCAAAAATCTTCCTCAGATATCATGATTATATAATATATTGTTGGGCAGAAAGAATTGACTTATAATTCTACCCGAACCTCATTCTTTTACAACGTCAAAATTTCCCGCGTAATCTGACTTCTCTCTGTTGGTTTCGTTCGTGCTTATTCGTGTGAACTTGTCCTGAGCGAAGCCGAATGGATTCGTGGTTAATTTTTCTTCGCCTGTCTCGCCGACTTGCCTGCCCTCGCAATTCTTTGGCGGGGGTCCGGCGTAGCGCACTTGTCCGCCATAGCCTCGGCGAAGGTGGAAGCGAAGACGGAAGCCCTGGCGAAGGCGGATTTCACGGATTTTCTTAAGTTCAGCTTATTGAACAGGTCCCTCCTCCCAATTTGCTTTTGTAGAGATTTTTATTATAAGGCAGTTTCATCAGCAGCATTCCCATCAAACAATTATCGGTAGCTCCGGCAAAAACAAGACCGCTACCGACAAATACCGAGATAAATATAAATCCCCAGTTCACCAGCCACGCCAATATTACCCCTGTCAGCACAAGGCCCCCTGCGATGACCCGCACCTGCCGTTCCAAAGATATTCCGCCCTGTCCTTTAATCACCGGCAGTTTTTCTCTTTCCCAGCGAGCGATGCCGCCCTGTATTACTTTGACAGTATGAATCCCTGAGTGCATTAGCATATCCGCAGCCATGGCCGCTCTGTTTCCGCTATGACAGAGAACAAGATAATTCTGTTTGGATTGACTCAGCTCGCCGATTTTTGCTGAAATCATATCTATCGGGATATTTATCGAATTATCTATATGAGTTTGACTGACCTCCATAGCCGAACGCACATCCAGAATCTTAGCCTGCTGGTCTTGCTTTAAAATCTTTGCCGCCTCGTTTGGCGATATCATCTCTATTGAAGACGCTTCGCCTTTCTGGTTTACTCGTATAATATTATCAATATTAAAAGGCTTGGGAATTACTTTCGAACGCATATTCTTCACGAAGTTCTCTTTGTTATCTTCCTTCAGAAACGGATTATTTTCTTTCTCTTTGCCGATAGTTGATGTCCGCAAATTATGATAATCGTGTCCCGGGCATAATATAGTTTCATCGGGTAGTGTTTTCAATCTTTGCAGTGTATCGAACATAGATTCAGGTGAGCCGTTTTGAAAATCTGTTCTGCCGACGCTTCCGATTAAAAGTACGTCAGCCGAAAACAATCTTCCTTCTCCATACAGGCTGATTGCGTCATCCGTATGCCCCGGCGTGTATATAACTTTAAGACCGCTGGAATCGACGTTAATTTCGTCATTATCTTTAAGCCGCCTGTCTGCGACATTCGATATGGCTTTTTCATGCATCAGGACAGGGACCTTAAATTGCTTTTTCAATACCGCCGCTGCTGAAAAATGGTCTGCATGTGTATGTGTATCGACTATGAATTTCAGTGTAAGTTTATTTTTTGTTAAATACCTTTTATATTCCTCTACCAAACTTATGTGCGGGTCGATAATCAGACAATCTCCGTTTGAGCTCAGAATATACGAATAACAACTGCCCGCCACAAATTGCTTTACCATAATACTGCCCCTTCCCAAAATAGGATTAATATTAAATCTCCCAAATCGAATAAGTTTTTATGCATTATACGATTTTCTACTGTATAAGTGCATATAAGGATTTTCCTTAAACTGGAGGAAAAATTGGGTTTGATTGGGTTCGTTTTGACCAAGTGTCCAATTTCAATTTTTCGTTGTAATTCATTCTATGTATTAGGGTTATAAAAATTTGACTTTGTCCTAAATTGGGTTCGTTTCGCATAATTAACTTCATTTTGATTGATTTTTCCGCTCAGCGCAGAAAATCTCCATAGCCGCAATTTCAGCCACAGAGAACACAGAGAAGTAAATTATAAACAGTATTAATTAGTTATTGGTAACCGCTCATTGGTTATTCCCCTAAGGGGTTTCCTTTCAAGAGAGACTTTCTCTCTACAATTGGACGAACATGCGCGATTGAGCCGAAAAAGGTTCTTGATTCTCGATTCCCGATTCTCGTAACTCGATGTGAGAAAAAGAGTAAAAATTTTTGAAAAAAATGGATTTTCGCTCTTACCCCCCTGTACATTTGATTGACTTTTTCCCCCACCAATTTATAACCCGCACGTTAACCACCTAATGTTCACTTGCCGGCATTAAACGTCCTGCGTAATTACCAATTTCATCGAAAATTTTCATTACATCTTTATGATTCTCAACATCTTTCCAATCCATTGCAGCTGCTATACCACGGTTGTGTCTTTTCCATCCCGACTCAAGCTGTTCACCCATCGGCTTCTCGGGGTCATAAACCCACCCCTTTAGCAAATTGCTCGGCAATGTCTGTTTAACAGCACTTTCTGTGAAATAATCTTCAACTTTTCGTTTTTCCGTAATTATGCACGGAATTCCTTCCTTCTGACACTTGTCCATCAAAACTTTTCTTGCCTTTTTAGGTTCGTCGGCCCCTGCTTCGTTGTCTTTGTCCACAAATATAATCATATTGGACGTTACCTTCTTAAGTCCGTCTAATTGAAAATCTTCGGTCCCCATCTCATCAGCATTAATAGGTTGAACAAGCAAAATTAGGTGTTTTAATGTCTTTTTTTTGTCTGGCCATTTACCCAACCATTCTTCCACAGCCGCCGCGCCACTCTTTCCCTCCACATAAACTACTATATCAGCTTGCGCCAAATGCCCAGGACGCGATCCTATTACGTTAACCGCATCCCGAAAATCCTTCTCCATCAGCGTCCTACCACTTGCACTACGCCCACCTAGATTCGAAAGCACATGCACAGCAATCTTGTCACTGTCTCGAACAAACACAGGCGAGTGTGTCGTCAAGAAAATAGTTCGAGTTCCTATTTCTTCTTCCAGAATATTCAATAAAACATCTTGTGCACCAGGATGCAAATGGGTCTCGGGTTCTTCCCATAGCAAACACGATCGCCTTTTATCTAGTAAAAAACACACAAACATCAATATCTGCTCCAAGCCACCACCCATCCGCACAAGTCGCACTATTTCATCTGTCTCCCACTCGCACGCAAGTTCAAGCTGACCGCCCTGAGTGCGCGAATGTAACCGTCCTATTTCGGGCACAACTCTTTTCACAGTCTCGATAATCCTCCGAAATTGCGCGTTCCGATTCATAAATAACCACGTCAAGTAACTGACCAAATTAGCTCCTCCGGCATCCAACACCATCTCTCCACCGATTCCACCATAATCGCTTGCATGCCGATACGCATTTATTAAAAAAGCTGACCCTAAGGTTTTCAAAATCTGCTCGTACGCCGGCCAAAACAACATTCTCACAACATCCCATGGCTCTCTGCCCCCAGTTAGCTGTCTGTTCATTGTAATCCCATCCTGTTGCTTATCTGAGCCAAACTTCCTGATCGCTTCCTCCAAACCGCGTGGTGAATTTATACTATTAACCAGCCCTTCAATCTTGATACCTCTATAATCCCCAGCTCTTCCCGCAGTCCAAAGCACCACAATATCATTTGATAATTGGGGACCACCAATCAAAACCGTAGAGATAGAAAAATCCCGTTCGCCTATCTCCCCTACAAACTTGAATGTTGTCCTCGGCAACAGACCCGTGCGAACTAGTGTTTCCTCGGTACCCCGTGGGAACTGAGTGTTGTACTTGCTATTCCAACTATTGACAATCTGCCCCCATTGTTTCTGTTGCTCTTCCTTGCTCTGCATCACTGTAATTGAGACGGAAACCGGCTTCTTTCTTTCACTGCCCTCCAAACGAAACTGCTCTTCTACTATCGGATTTCTCCCTACAATGTTCTTATTTGCGTCCCAGCATTTACTCACATACTCTAGAGCAGCTAAGATCGAGCTTTTCCCAGAGTTGTTTCGTCCAATTAAAACATTTATCGGTTTGATTGGCCGCATCTCTACCTTTTCAATACCCATGAAGTCCTTAATCACAATTTCAGATATTTCCATATTATTTGCTCTCGAATCTTAAACTCCCAAACCACATATTAACCAAAACCACAATTTCTATTCATTAAAGACAAAATACGAATCACTCGCCCCAAGCTGTTTCCTCCCTAAAGTTGCTCAACCAATTTTACTCCATTATCCCTCAATCCGTCAAACCAAAAAAACACTTAACGACAACTGTCTCGCAGTAAGAAGGAAGTATTCCTCTCGCGGGCAACCTGGCGTGAAACGCCAGGCTAAATACAAACGCCCATTAAAAATGAAAAGTCATTGATAGTCCAAATGGTAATTGGTTAAATGGTAATTGGTAATTACCAATCGGTTGTTTGGAGACATTTATTCGGTGCGTATAGCTTTAGGGCAATTTAACGCGGTAGTAGGCGACTTGGCGGGCAACGCCGAAAAGATGCGCAGTATCTACACCGATGCCCTTCGGTCAAATGTGGACTTGCTTATCTTTCCGGAACTGGCCATTTGCGGTTATCCACCCGAAGATTTGCTGCTAAAAAGGCATTTTTTAGAGGATTGCCGCACCGCTGTCGAGAAGTTAGCCGCCGACTGCCCGCAGGGAACCATAATAGTCGGCTTTGCCGAACAATCCGGGAGCAACGGTTACAATTCCGCTGCTATCCTGCAGAACGGCAAAATAAGCAAAATTTATCGAAAGGTGCTCCTGCCGAATTACGGCGTGTTCGATGAGCGAAGGTATTTTCAGGCCGGCACCAAACCCGTAGTAATCAAGGTGGCAGAATTCGGTGTTGCTATTACTATCTGCGCAGATGTGTGGGATATTAAATGGCTGGCCAATTTCCTTAGAGATGTCGGACAAATCCATATAGTGCTAAACATCTCAGCTTCGCCCTTTTATACAGGCAAGACCAAACAAAGGCAGGCGATTCTCAGCCGGTGCGCAAAAGAATTTAATTGCGCTGTTTCCTATTGCAACCTTGTCGGCGGACAGGACGAAATAGTTTTTGACGGCCGAAGTATGTTCGCCGATTCAAGCGGCAAAATCGTCGCCTGTGCAAAGGCCTTCGATGAGGATTTACTGATTGCGGATGTCACTATCACGAATAAAGGTGTGCGAATAGAGCCAATAACGCCGCCGTCGCCCCAGCCGACCGATTCGATAGATGAGATTTACCAGGCGCTTGTGCTGGGGACAAGGGATTACACGCGAAAGAACGGTTTTGAAAAAGTCTTGCTGGGCCTCAGCGGAGGTATAGATTCTTCCGTAACCGCTGCTATTGCCGCTACCGCCTTAGGCGCTGAAAATGTTGTCGGCCTTACAATGCCCTCGGAATTCAACAGTCCCGCAACGATAGCTGACGCCGAGAAGGTAGCAAAAAATCTGGGTATCGAATTTTTAAGCATTCCGATTGGGCCGATACTCAAACAATTCGACCAGTCCTTAAAGCAGACCCCTGACTGGGACAACAAAGGCATCGCTTATGAGAATCTGCAGGCCAGAATCCGCGGCAATATCCTGATGTCACTGAGCAACAAGAGCGGCGCTTTAGTACTGACAAGCGGCAACAAAAGCGAAACGGCGGTCGGGTATGCTACGCTTTACGGCGACACAGCCGGTGGCTTCGCAGTAATAAAAGACGTGCCGAAAACTTTTGTTTATAAGCTGGCCAACCATATAAACAAAATAACGGGACGAGAGATTATACCGGCCAGCGTAATGACCAGAGCTCCAAGTGCTGAACTGAGGCTCGGCCAAAAAGACAGTGATTCACTGCCGGATTATGATTTGCTCGACGAAATCCTGAAAGACTACGTTGAAGAGGATAAACCGGCCAATGAACTCATCGAGGCGGGTTTGCCGGCAGAGGAAGTGCATCGGGTTATTCGTATGGTTGACCGTAATGAGTATAAAAGAAGGCAATCACCGCCGGGGGTAAAAATTACGCCAAAGGCCTTTGGCAAAGACAGAAGATTGCCGATTACAAATCGCTACAGCTCTTGTAACAATACAAGGTAGCTATGCTGTTACTACCTGCCGGCGGTGATAATTCAAAGGCTCAGTCCTCAGTTTCTTCGACGGCTGTTACTACACCTTTTTTGGCGTGATTATAAATCAAATGAAGATTCCGCAAATATATGAGCATATTTAGTGAAAACCCCAGCATAAAAATAGGATTTTTTTCGTGGACAGAGTAAGCCAGGAGAATGACACTACCTGCAAGGGACATAAACCAGAAAGCCACCGGCACGTGAGACCTTTTTTTGTATTCGCTGACTATCCACTGAAGTATAAATCGTCCGCCGAATATCGCTTGTCCCACTAAGGCTATTGTTGCCCAGACGGGGTCCTTTATTATCTCTTCCATTATCGCACTTTTGAGAAATTCAATTACTGAGCTGAACATAACTTTTCTCCAATTTTTAACAAACTGTCCATTACATCATAAACCAATCTTTGGTAAAATTAAAGAACCAGCTAAATTTTAATTGATTATTGACGATTGATGATTGTAAATGGTTTTATCGCACCGACAAAAGCTAACTGTAATCTCATTGCTGCTTTATTGGCCTGGTATTTTTATCCTTGCACATATACCAATCCCGCAATTGGTCTACAAAGCCCAGGTGTCCGATAAAGGTCTTCATTTCCTTGTATATCTGATTTTGACTTTTCTGCTGTGGTTTACAATCAGTCCTGACAAAAAGGTAAACTGGCGCAAGGCGGCCGCTTGGTGGGTGCTTTTCGTGGTGGTTTGGTATGGGGTTGCCGACGAGGTGCTTCAGGGTTATGTCGGACGCAGCTGCGATGTTATGGATTTTTTGGCGGATTTAACGGGGACGCTTGCGGGACTGGTCCTGTTTTCGTTTTTCACCTTTTGGCCCGTGCTGCTTGTGGTAACGGGCGTCTTTATATTTATTTTAACGAACTATATACACGCAAATCTGGCTGACCTGGTGCCGATTACAAACGCGATGTTTCATCTTTTTGGTTACGGATTTTTTACTATGCTGTGGCTTCAAAATATACATCTTTTCCTGCCGATGAAAGCTCCTAAACCTAAATGGATTATAACGGCGTTAGCCCTGCCAATAGGTTTACTCTTAATTGTAAAATTATTTTCCGTAATTTTCGGCAAAGATTTTGTAGTGCAAGATGTAATCATCTCTACTGTAGGAATAATAACTGTGGTTGCCACAATTTGCCTGATTGCTTTATTTCGCCGGGGTCTCACTCGGAAATTGTCACCCTAATATTTTTTGAGGTTTTTGAAAGGCGTGTACATCGGGTCGCCTATCAAAACCAGCTGCCAGGAATTAAATGGGTTTGTGTGGTAGTATGCCTCAACAAGACAGCGACCGTTGAATAGCTCCAGGAAGAACTCCTTTGGCTCAGGAAATGAATGAAGATACGGCTCATCCACCGCTCCCAGGGTGGCGGTTATTCCATGTTTGAGCATAGCCGGACACCATTGACTGCTGTTCGGGTCGCGAAGGTCAACCGCTTCCCAGCTTGAAATGTGATACCCTATCGCACCATCAACGAAATCGAAGGCATCAACATACTTCTTCAGACTATACCAGCCACAATAAATGGCCGTCTGCGGACATGAATTTGGTTCGAAAAGTTTCTCTGTTCGCTCTTCTTTAACAGTCATTCCTGTTCGAAATCTTGTAATTACTGCCAAATCCCGCAAAGATTGGTCAAAATAGCCAGTCGAGTAAGGCTTTTTGTCATCTATGATGCCCCGTGAATCGATGTAAGCAATGCCTCTTAATCCTGTTTTTTCTGCTGTTATTGCTTTATCGATAAGGCCTTTTGCTATCTCGAAGCTCGGCCCATCAAGGCGGGAAACCATAAGCGTGTTAGAATACAGACCCAGCGGATTATCCTTTAGTCTATTCGGCTGCCAGCGATACAGCTCATAGTTGCCGAATAGTACCATTGATAGTTCGCTGTCCACTGACGCATTTGTTTCTTTACCGACGATAAAATCAATTTCTAATTGCAACTGAGCCAGTTTAAGTTTGGTATCTTTCATCTCCTTGGCGGTGTCGGTTACACCATTCTGCTTTAACTGTTCAATCCTGGTTTTTTCCTGCTCAGCCAGTTTTTCCAATTGTGTTAGTTTATCCTGCTGGTCCTTTAACGGCCCACGTTTTCCTACCTTGATTGGCACGCCGTATGTCGTCAGCAGGCATTTGATTTTAGCGGCAAAGTCATAGTCGGATACTTTTTTGCGAATCGGCTCAGCAAGCTGTTTTTCATAATCGTTTCTGGCGATTGTGTCGTTGAGGGTTGCTCCTAAAGGCAAGGCGAGGATATTGCCTGCCGGTACACCTCGTCTTGCGCAGTAATATTGGGCAAGCTGTACAGATGCTCCAATGTCGCTGTTTGCTATTACCAAAATCTCGTTTGGCTCAAGCGCAAAAACCGAAGCACAGCACAAGATATAAACCAAAAACCATCCTGTGATTAGCTGACGCAGGATGGTTTTCACTTGCGGGGTTAAATATTCTGACGTTGGTTTACTTTTTACCCTGTTCTCCCCTTGTATACTCAGCTTGTGAATATTTTTTTTCGTATATATTCTTCCGCCCAAACACTTGTGCGATGGTTGTGAGAATTATCTTTAAGTCGAGCCAGAAACCGGCCGTTTCCACATATTTGACATCGAGCTCAAGTTTTTCTTCACGCGTAAGCTCGCCCCTGCCAGAAATCTGTGCCAGGCCTGTCAGGCGCCTGTCAGGCCGGGTTTGACAAGCAGCCGCTTTTTTTGCCTTTCGTCCCACTCGGCCATCTGTGAAATATACAATGGCCGAGGCCCAACAATACTCATATCCCCTTTCAATACGTTAAACAATTGCGGCAACTCATCAAGTGAATATTCACGAAGGAGTTTTCCTACTTTTGTCAGGCGTAAGTCATCAGCAGCTTTTGGACTCGGCCCGAATGGGTCTGCTTCGAGCTTCATCGTGCGGAACTTGTAGAATATAAATGACTTTCCGTTTTTGCCTACCCTTTCCTGCCTGAATATAGCTGGCCCTTTACTCGAAAGCTTGATTGCTATCGCTATGATAGCGAAAATCGGCAACAAAATTATCGTCACTATCAAAGAAATTGATACGCCGGAAATGCGTTTACAAATATCGTACAGCTTCATACTCTAATAGTTAATAGTTACGCTAAACTTTGGCTGGTCTCCGGCGGTAACAGCAATTGAGCCGTGTTCAAAGTTTCTCGTGACAGTATTACCCTCCCATTTTCTGGGTCCTGAGGGTTTACCAAGTTGTTCAGGCCACAACGCCCACCCCCCCACAGGCCAAACTTCATATCGAGGATTTGCGACGTAAATACCGCCCCAATAAGGCTGAACTTCGGGCATAACAAGCATCGCAGTTGCGGCAACTTTTCTTCCATCCTCGTCCCACCGCCTGCCATTATGGGTCAAGGTATCCGTGTACAAAAAGATACTTTTGCCCATCGCCAGTACTTTCTCATAACTGCTTAACTCAAGTTCATATAGGTCTCGCGTTTTTAAACGATTTGGATGTGCGGCCATTTCATAAGCTATACCGTCCAGATAAGTGGCAAATTCAACCCAAGATTCCACCGGGGAGGATAGGTTTACAACAAGCTTTATATTGTTTTGCATGCTAAGCTCTCTGGCACGTATTAAAAGGGACAAACACTTTTGCGCCCACTGCTGCTCTTGCAGGTTTCCTGGAGCAAAGGATTTGTAGCTCCAATTGTCCAGGAACAAGACATTTGCACCCAGCGATTTGGCGTTTTTAATCGCCCTTTCTAAAATTGCCTCTTGCACTTGCCTAATACCGACGTCGAGGTAGAACCTATGTTCCTGACCAGGCCAGGTCACTGGCGTACCTGCCCTGTCACGGACGACCCAAGAAGGTTTAATAGCGTCGTTGGGTATTGTCCCTTCCGGATACTCTAATGGTTTTTGTGGAGCTGACGTTGTAGATGAATAATAGTAGCCAATATATTTGACTCCATTTTGACGTTGATAAGAAACAAGTTTTTTGTATTCCGCCTCGCTCGATGCCGTCGTCACCGCAGTAAACCAAGTAAACAACATCTTGTTGTGAATAGTTCCCTGCCATTTTTCCTTACCCGAATGATACCATCCATTGAACACGATACTGTTTTCAGAGTTTGGGTTTGATTTATTGTCGTTTTGAGACTCGCCTACAGCGCAATTGCGGGAAACGGCTGAAAGCATAAGGCACAAGATAAGCGTTTTAGTATTCATTTTTTATCTTGTAGCACCAATTTTGGCCACGTAAAGGTTGCTGATAACTCCGTGATTTTCGATTTGTCCGACGAGTTCAAAACCACATTTTAGGTAGAACTCATTCGTCGATTTTTCCTGCGCAGCGACAAGAACCTTTACCTCCTCTATTTTCCTGCGTACACACTCCTCAAAACCTTTGCGTATCATGGATGAGGCAATACCCCTGCGCCGCTGCTCCTCGACAACCACTATTGAAAGAAGCTCGGGTTTGGGCAAATACATTTTTCTTATCCTGGCTGGATAAAATAACGTTTCAAACACTTTTTTAATGCGTCTCAGAGAAAACATCCTGCCTGCCAACAAAAACCCAAAACGCAGTCCTTTTCTCAGAACAACGGACATGTAAAGCTTATTGATATTTACAGCAAATGCCACAAACCCGACAGTCTTATTGGCTTGCTGTGCTACAAAGCCGAAGCTGGATTTGCTCTGTGCGATTGCCTCATATAAGGCGGTAACAAAGTCGACGCCGAGGGAGCTGATAAATCCGGTGCTTATGCCTTGAATATGCAGCTTTGCAATCTCCTTTGCGTGTCTGGTTTCAAGTTTATCGATTTTCACTTACGACAACCCACTTTCGCCTTTGGTTTGATTCTTGACAGTAATTTCAATCTATGGTGAACCATAGCTTGCATGAAAACTCTGGAATCAAACATTTGTTTAACCCTTTCTCTCCCCTTCGCTCCCATACGTATTCTCAACGTTGGATCCAGTAAGAGTTTTTTTAACGCTTCAGCCAAAGCTTTACTATTTTTAGGTTCAATAAGAAAACCCGTCTGGTTATCAACAATTGATTCGCGAGCACCAAGTATATCAGTAGTGATAACAGGTTTTCCCATCGCCTGGGCTTCTAATGGCGACTGCGGAAAACCTTCGCGATAACTCGGCAGGCAGAAAATATCTATGGCAGCATAGTAGGGAATCAGATTTTTTAGCCAGCAAGCAAGGTGCACCACTTTTGAATGATTGTTGAGAGTATTTTCTGTATCAGGCAATAACTTATCCCTTTGTTCCTGTCTTCCGACCACTAAGAGAAAAGTATTATCATGCTCTTGTATAATTTGTTTAAAAGCACTTACTATTTCGTTCACACCTTTATCTCCGGTTAGTCTGCCGAATACTCCAATAACAACAGCAGCTTTTGGTATCCCCAGCTCGCTTCTTATTCGTTCACCATCCTGCTTCCATTTTTCAGGATTGAATTGCTCTAAATCGACTCCACAGGCACTGCCATTTAAGATAACATCACATTTGGATCTTTTTGTTAGCCTTTGTTGAACAATGAAATCAACCATCTCGCGTGAGTCTGGCAAGACGTGAGTGCTAAGAAGACAAATCAGTTTTTCGAAAAACCTAAGTATCACCCTTGTAATACCCTTTTGACCTTCATAATACAAACCCCACAGCAGATAAAGACGTAAGGGTACCCGAGTCAAAAACGAGGCGATAGAACCGAATAGTGCCGCTTTGGGAGTACTATACTGGACAATATCAAATTGTTCCTGTCTGAAAATCATCAATAGCTGCCACAACGTTCTGATGTCTTTCCAAGGGTTATGCTCTCTGGTAAAGTCTACCTGAAAAAAGTCTGTTTCAGATGGTAAGAAATCTCTTATCCCGCTATCATCAGCACATATTACAGAAGTCTTTATCCCTGCCTTCCGTAATGCTTCAATTTGGCCTTTATAGAAAGCTTGAATAGAAAAAGAAACTGTCGTTATTATTGCTATGTTTGGCTTCGATGATTTCATTTTTGCTCGGAAGGCGATGGGAACTCTATTTGGATAGCTCCTCATCTAATGCGCTGACAACCATCTCGACCTGATCTATAGTCATATCAGCAAAAAGAGGCAGGGTTAAAACGCTCTCAGAAATTTTTTCTGTCAGTGGTAACATACCTTCTTTTGTTCCAAGGTGAGACCGGATATATGTAAATAAATGTCCTGCAGGATAATGAATACTGACCTGAATTTGCTTTTTCATCATTCCAGATATGACCGTATTACGTTCGATCTTCTTGTCGAGTAAGATAGGAAAAATATGATAGCTGCTTTGGCCTGGATGTTCGGAAAAAGGTACAAATATATTAGGAATCTCAGCCAGTCGTTTTCGATATTCCGCAACAATAACTGCCCGCTTTTTGTTAGCTTCAACTAATTTTGACAATTGAACTAATCCCAAAGCAGAACGAATTTCATCCATACGGTAATTATAACCAAGTACTGTAACGTCATAACTAAAGGCATGCCCTTTGTGTCTTTGCCATGTTAAAGTCGTCATGCCATGTGAACGAACTAGGCGAACCTTCTCTGCAAGTTCGTCATTGTCGGTTATTATCATTCCCCCCTCCCCTGTTGACAGATTCTTGTTCGCAAAAAAACTAAAACAGCCGAATTGTCCAAATCTCCCCGTGTGTACACCGTTCCAGTAAGCGCCAAGAGAATGAGCACAATCCTCAATCAAATAAAGATTGTGTGAATCACACAATTTCACTATGTCCGTCATATTAGCCGGATAACCGCCATAGTGCATAACCACCAGTCCGACCGTCTTGGGGTTAATCAATGGTTCAACGGTCCTGGCAGAAATACACCAATTATCGAGGCTTTCGACGTCTGCAAATACTGGCGTAGCACCTGTCGCAAGAACAGTATTGATCGTTGCAATAAAAGTCAAACTGGGTACAATTACTTCATCGCCGGGTTTCAGTCCCAAAACATTATGGGCAAGATGTAAAGCAGCTGTGCAATTGGAGACCGCGAGGGCATGTTTTGAACCCGTAAATTCCCCAAATCTTTTTTCAAAAAGCTGAGTTTTAGCACCCATACTGAGCCAACGTGATCTTATCACCTCGACTGCTGCCTGCTCTTCGCTGTCATCGAATGATATATCACTTAGCGGGACTTTCCATTCCACAATTTTCTCCCTAATTGAAATCAATCACCGAGAAAAAGATGTTTCTTTGATTCAAAAACTTCAATTGCTTCCTGATAATCGTCCTGACGACCAATATCAAGCCAATAATCGTTGCTTTGATAGCCATAAACCTTTTTTTCTTTTTCAAGAAGAATGTGTATAAGATCCGGGAAGTCTAGATATTTGTTTTTTTCCGCATACTTTAAAATGTCAGGAGAAAAAACATATACCCCCATACTTACCCAATAGTGATAAGTTGGTTTTTCAATGTACTCTGTAACATTGCTTTCCTCATTGAATTTTAGTACTCCAAGATCAATTTTTACATCCCTTCTGTGTACAGCAATTGTTGCCATAGCTTTCTTTTCTTTGTGTTTGTCGATCAAATCAGAATATGACAGTGTAGTTAACAAATCTCCATTCATAACAAGAAAATCAGAAACAAGGCCATCGATAAGCGATAAAGGGCCGACAGTACCTAAGGGCTTATCTTCCATAGAGTAAGTGATATTTAATCCTAATTTCTCACCATTTCCAAAAAATGCCTTGATAAGGCCTGCAAGATGCCCCACTGCTAACGTGATTTCTTCGATGCCATTGCGCTTGAGTTGTCTCAATACTATTTCGAGGATTGGCATGTCGCCAACAGGTACAAGGGGTTTAGGAAAAACTGTCGTATATGGCCTCAACCTTGTTCCCTTGCCGCCAGCTAAGATGACCGCTTTCATAATCACCTCTAATGTTTTTCTTAAACAATGGACTTAAATTTCATACATATCAGGTTTATATCTGTCAAGATTTTTCTTTATCCACCCTACCGTCTCCAATAATCCTTCCTCAAGACTATACTTTGGTTGCCAACCACAGACTTTCCGTGCCACAGAATTATCGCTTATCAAACGCATGACTTCACTCTTTGCAGGTCTGATACGTGACAGGTCATGTTCGATAGGCATATCTTCCTTGCCTAAAATTTTCAGGATAACCTTAACCATTGTTCCGATTGTTTCGCCCTTGCCTACTCCCAGGTTTACAACTTGCCCTATAACTTTGTCACAAAGACCAACTCTAATGAGTCCTTCTGCCGTATCTTTTACAAATGTCATATCACGAATCGGGGTGAGTGAGCCCACATTAAGGCTGTCACGTGTCAATGCCTGAGTTATAATGGTAGGAATGAAAGCTCTTGCTGACTGACGAGGTCCGAAGGTATTGAAAGGCCGAACTGTAACGACGGGTAACTCAAAACTTTTATGATAGGATTCGACAATTTTATCTGCTCCTATTTTGCTCGCCGAATAAGGTGACTGGCCCTGTAACGGATGTTTTTCATCTATCGGGACATATTGAGCAGTGCCATATGTTTCACTTGTGGAAGTATGTATAAGAAGCGGCGTTCTTTCATCATAGCAAGCCTGAAGAACGTTAACCGTTCCTTGAATATTAACTGAAATGTAATCACTTGGTGCTGCATAACTATAAGGAATACCAATTAAAGCCGCCAAATGAAATACGTAATCACAGCCGCCAACTGCTTTTCGAACAAAAAATGGATCACGAATATCTCCGGCAATTACTTCTATACTTTTTTGAGATTGCGAGGGCAAATCCGAAAGCATCCCCCAGTCCCCCCGACCATTGTACTTGACAAAAGCACGTATGTCCGCACCTTTTTCAAGTAAAGCTTCTACAAGATGAGAGCCAATAAAACCACCTGCCCCCGTTACCAGAGCTTTCTTGCCTTTTAATATAATAATTCCTTTATTTTGTTTCACAGCAATCTCCTTGGCTTCGCCCCCAACTAATCTTTATCGTAACGGAGTTTCAAATGATGTTCAACAGTTGTTGCCCACATCATATTCCTGCTGTCGAATACCTGTTCGGTTCCTTCTTCGCTCTTGTTTACTATTTTATCCATCAAACACGAATTATTTCCCCATCGATTTCCTTGAATCGTCCACTTTTCTTCAACAAGGCTCGACGATGTTCAACTATTGCCTTCCAAAGCTGCTTCTGCTCATAATATTTCTGGACTCTTCGTCGGCCTGCGACGCCAAGCCGATGAGCAAAATCAGGCTCGTCGAGCAGTTTTTTCATTGCATTGACAAGAGGCTCAACCGCTCTAGCTGGCACCAGTAGACCGGTCTCTCCGTTAATTATAGACTCTCGTGGACCAGGGACATCGGTAGATATGACCGGTAACTGCATCGCACATGCTTCAATGTTGACAACCCCAAATCCTTCGCGGTATGTAGGTAGAACAAAAATGTCCATTGCAGCGAAATACCCCACTATTTCTTTTTGCCAACCAATATTCCGAATTCGGGGATGGTTCCTTATAATTTCCAAGGTGGCTGGTTTTACAGGGTCCTTGATTGTAGTCTGCCCGACAATAAGCAGATAGGTATCAGGGTACTGTTCGGTAATCTTGACGAATGCCGCAACCATTTCATTGACGCCTTTGTCACCAACAATAGGGGTCACAGAGCCAAATACCTTCGCTCCACGAGGCAATGACAGCTCGCTACGAATTCTCATACCTGCCTCTGCGAGTTTTTGTGGGTTGAATTTCTCCGTGTCGACGCCGTTGGCGGAACCGCGGTGGACAACCGCAATTTTTTCTGCTACGCAAAAACCTTCTTTGATAGCAGTTTGATAACCGCCTTTACTATCGGGGGCAATATCTGTGCTCAGGCGACAGACAATTTTCCTACAAACCTTAAATATACTCTTTCTTATTCCCTTTTGGGTCACATAGTATGACCCCCACATAAGAAAAAGCCGAACAGGAACGCCAACCAACCACGATGCAATCGAGCCGAAAAGAGATGCTTTGGGCGTAGCATATTCAACAATATCGAATCTGCCTCGTTTTAGGATAGCCAATATCCTAAAAAGTGCTATTGCATCCTCAATCGGCTTAATAGTCCTCCCCGTTCGTACGGTTTTGAGTGTGACACCCTCAGGAAAACTGTCACCAAAACGTTCATCCTGGGCAATCATAGGAGATGTAATAACGGTTACATCAAAACCGTTAGCCTGCAGAAAACGCAATTGTTCGCCAAAAAATGCTTTTACCGTAATCGGCACTGTCGTAATTATGCAAAGCCGTATCATATCATTCCGTTCTCTTAACCCTATAGCAGGTAAAGCCCTAAGCGGCAAACACCTGTACGAGCTATAAAGGTGCGCTAAATCAGTCCTTGTGATTTATACCATTTTATCGTTCTAACTAATCCCGAATAAATGCCATACTTGAAATCACAAGATAACCGTTCCTTCAGTTTATCAGCACAATAACAGACATCCAAGGTCATATTTCTGACCCTGCTTACCGACAAAGGCATCGGCCGATGAAACATCCTGGAAATAATATCAAAACCGAATCCTATGGTCATTCCCGCAGATTTTGGAACGTGAAATCTAGACGGCGGCAAACCCAGTTCTTTTTTTATAAAATCCGTAAGTTGCAACAAGGTTATAGGCGTATCGGCCACTATAAAAACCTGATTTGCCATCGCAGGCCCATTCGCAGCTTCGACCATGACGTCCACAAGGTCTTTAACGTACAAAAAATTCATATGATTACGACCACTGCCAATCAACACGTACCTTTTCCGCTTTATAGCCCTGACCATTTCATACAAACTACCAAGATGATTTTCCCCCAGAAATGCTGTAGGCCGCAGAATAACATATGTCATCTTATGAGAGGCAATTTCTTTGACGGCCTGCTCACTTTTTAACTTACTACGACCGTAACTTGCTACCGGTCCACCGGTTTCCTCCCTAATAACCATATCATCCGAATCTCCGCATGCAGCGGCACTACTAATATGTATAAAATTTTTGACACCCGAAGCCACAGCAGCATTTGCCACATTCCTCGTTCCATTAACATTGAGTTCGCAAAGTTCATTAAAAATCTGCTCCGAGGTACCTGGTAAAGTTCTGCCAGCCAAATGATACACAACGTCAATTCCGGCTAAATGTTCCGATAAGTCATCTACTACCACATCGGCTTGAACCCAATTTACCCTCTTACCATATCCATTCAACAGTTCCCGATTGGGTTCAGCTACATCAACTGCTGTTATTTGCGCGTTAGTTTCCAACAAAGAACTGATTAGATGCCCTCCAAGAAAACCCGCTGCACCTGTAATAAGAGCTCTCTGACCCATACGCCACCTCAATATACGACTTAATGTTGCGGTCAGTGGTGATTACAATATCATCTCGAGATACAATACGTATTTACCTCAAACTCTTGAAAAGACCTATTCTTACCGCAACCCGATTATCTGGCCCCCAATTAGACAATAAAACATACAGGCATACGGCAACAAATTTGGAACCTAAAGACCACTGTAGATAATTACTCCCTTTTGCCTCTTAACCAATCCTGTGTAACTTCTTTAACCTTGGCATAAAACTCAATCCGTCTCTTTTCCAGGATATCCGAGCTATATTGACTCGCCACTTCCACATTTCTTTTAACAGCACTTTTCAAACCATCAGGGTCAGCAATTACCTTCGCTATTCTGTCGGCTAGCGCCGACACATCATCCGGCTGAACCATATACTCGTTTTCCAACAGTTCGCCGAATCCGCCTACATTGCTACCTATACAAGGAAGTCCACGCGCCATCGCTTCTATTACCGAACGCGGTAATCCTTCTTGTCGTGACGGCAAAACATAAAGATCGGCCATATCAAACTGATCATAAACAGCCTTGCCAGAGGGCACCTTCCCAAGGAATATGACGTGCCGGGATATCCCAAGTTTTCTGGCTATGTTCTCTAATTGTGGTCTGTATCGTCCGTCACCCAGCAAAACAAGTTCCAACTTCATGCCTCTTGCAAGACATATCACTATTGCTTTTATGAGAATATCCGGAGCTTTATAAAGCTGCTCCATAGAGCCTGCATAACACACTCGCCATGGCCCGTGATTAAGTGCTTTAGCGTCAATATTTTCAAGTCTGTGTTTAATATCTTCCTCAGTCGCGATCGTACCGGCTGAAAGTTCAATACTGGAATAATGCGTCGACCAATTACCCGGAGGATATCGTTTCTGCAAGCTGTGTTCAGTGACGTAAGAAGCAACACTGGCCATGCGGCACTGTCGAGTCAATTCCCAGCTTTCTTTTCGTCTGGCTATCGGGCGCAAAACAGTTTTTACACTTCCTGGAGAAAGTGAGTCCCAGGGATCACCCACAACCTCTAGTCCGTATGGTCGAGCTGTCCTGATTAGCTCATACCAAAGCAGAGTGCCAATAACCCCCGGTACGCGAAGTATACACGCAGCCTCATTCAGTAAAACCTGCTTAGCCAGTCTTTTTAGCTTTTGTCTGCATTTCAAATATTGCCACGGGCCGATATAACAGGGCAACAGGAAGAATACTACACCCGGACCGCTGGCTTTCAGAGGAATAGAGGCAGCGTCGGGTTCATCAATCGGATAGACTCGTGCGAATACGACCACCTCATCGAAAACCTTCAGGTACCTTGACCAAAATGCATAATCAACGATAGAAGTCGGATATACATCGCCATCAGGAGTGATATTGAAACGTTCTTGAATAGCCACGATTACACGCATTGTCTAACCTTGATTGCGGATTAGAAAACGGCCCGCTCGCCAGTCACCACCTTTCACTTTTTATGATTGTTTAGCCAATCCTGCGTGATATCTCTTAACTCACAATAAAATTTAACGCGCCTTTTTTGTAAAATATCTGAACGATACTTTAATGCAATTTCTACGCCTCTCCTGACCAGCCTCTTCATCTCTTCAGCGTTAGAAATCGTCTTTGCTATTGTCTCAGCCAAACCCGATACATCATCCGGCTTAACCATGTATTGACTTTCCACCAGTTCCGGAAAACCACCCACATTGCTTGTGACACACGGCAGCCCTCTCGCCATAGCTTCGATGACTGAACGAGGCAGCCCCTCCTGCCTCGAGGGCATAACATACAAATCTGCTTTGTCAAGCTGCTCATATACTGGCTGACCAGATGGTAAACGGCCCAGAAACTTGACACTATCGCCAATACCTAACTTTTGCGCCCGATGTTCGAGGGAGGCCCTAAATTGCCCATCCCCAAGCATAACCAATTCCAGATTAATCCCTCCGCCGATACATTCTGCGACGGCATCTATAAGCACATCTGGGGCTTTCATCAGGTTGGCCATACTGCCTGCATAACAAATGCGCCAAGGTCCCTTCGAATCGTGTTTTCGTGATATTGTCCTGATCCTTTCTTCCACGAGCCTGTCATTTACTATTGATTGCGGTGAGAGTTCAATACTGGAATAGTGTGTCGACCAGCACCCCGGAGGATAGCGTTTCTGTAAACTGTATTCCGTAACGTAGGAAGCGGCGCTTGCCATTCGGCACTGCTTAGTCAATTCCCATCTCATCTTCCACCTCAGCACGGGCCGCAAAATGCTCTTGACACTTCCTGGCACAAGTGCACCATCGCCCACAACCTCTACTCCGTATGGTCGAGATGCCTTGATTAATTCGCGCCAAAGCAGGGTGCTAATAGGCCCCGGCACCCGAAGTACGCACGCATCTTCACCCCGTAAGGCCTGCTTAGCTAAAGCCTTTAGTCCACTCCAGCACCTGAGATACTGCCAAGGACCAAGGTAGTCTGGAAGGGGAAAAAATCTTATGCCCGGACCGCTCGCCTTTAATGGAACGGTAGAAAGGTCGCCTTCTTTAACCTGATGTACTCGAGCAAACACTAATGCCTCATCAAAAACATCCAAATATCTTCGCAAAAAGTTATAATCATAAACGCAATTCACGTAGATAGAACCGTCAGGAATCTGGCCGAAATGAGCTTCTAGCGATACTATAACTCGCATTGTTTTCGCCGCCATTCTGCTCACACACCTAACTCACTGTAGCTGTAAATTTGCTCGCCACCGTATTGGCCGGCACCGGTTTTCACTCCTGAGAACCAAACTGCCAAGACAGCCGGGCCGAGGAATTTCAATACCGAGTACACAACTCCATCCGAATCAGCCGGGAAAGCCGCGAGCACAAAGTACACAATCATCGGCAACAAAAATGCTATCAGCCGGTCTTCCGAGCGCCTATCCATCAATGTCTTCAATGCCCGCAGAATGACACCGTAAAAAAACATACCCAAAAACGGTCCGAAGATGTCAAAATTGGCATAAGATTCCCCGATAAGGCCAGCGACCATAGAGGTCTTCTCAAAAGCGGCTGCATATGCGCCCCTTCCCGTTCTCATATCGGTAATTACTTCGCTCATTCCATACGGTCTGGTCGGCCAGATGGCACGAGGGATTACCCCCAAGGCCGCAGCGAAGTATGTTCTGCCAAACTGCAAAGGGTACCTACCACTATCAATCTCCTGTTTCACATACATCCAAACATTCATACGTCCAAGGTCGCCTATCACAGTTCCTAATAAGCCGGGGCCCTGAGGTTTTTCGAATCTGGCTCTTTCTTCGGCTGAGAATATTGCACCTATCGCCTTTAGCCCATAAGACTTGTACATTGCGTAGCCGTGGAGCAATGGAAGAAAGCAAATAAAAACCGCCAATACGGTCACAGCCTTGATTCGTTTGACAAGAAAGTGATATATCCCACCAACCCATAATACATATATCACAATTATTGACCGGCTGCCCCGCAGGCCAACAATGAGAACTATCAACGCAACTACCACTAACGCTTTTGTCAGAATACGGGTTCTTACCACGCTGGTTAACTGACCTCTTTCACGCATCACGGCAATTCCATAGGCAAACCACAACACCAAAGCTGTGCACAAGGTATCAGCAATCATAAGCAACACCCCTTTTCCGGTGCCAAATGATTGTGTCCTTTCGAATGTCGTACCCAACACCCCCCCATACCTAACAACAGCGTAAACTCTCGCAAGGATTGAGCAAATTATCATAATGACAATGGCCAAGCGCAGCCTTTCAAAACTAACCACTTTCGGCTTACTAAAAATACGCTGGCCCAATGACTCCCCCAAACGTATTTTGTAGCCCAGGAAAAAAGGGACCAGGGTTAACAAATAGATAACGGCAACTTGGCCTAATAAATCCTTTGCGTCGGGCTGAATAAGAAGTGGACCATAAATGCCTGTTCCCAAGCAAAGAAGTGCGCTGACAACTCCGAATTGCACCAATTGCAGGCATGCCAACCCCAAGGGGTCAAAAGTATCCCGCTTTCCGATTAGCCAAGTAAACAACACTGGGAAAAGAATAATAGCATTCAGTGCCAACGGAAAAAACGCCCAGTGATGAATGGCTGGATAGGCAACGTACACTCCCATCATTACCAGCGCACCAACCACTGCGCCTAACAGGTAATGCATCACCGATGGGCCTTCCGTGCCGTGCTGAGCAACGTCTGCACTGAGGAGCTGCTCATCCGAATCATACTGGTCAGCTAAATCATTCACCTTCGCTCTTATCCTGCAGTTTCTGATAAATTTCTATTACCTTTGAAACATGCAATTGCCAGTCGAATTTTTCTTCTGCCAACTTCCTTGAAGCCGATGCCATTTCTTTAAGCCTTCGATTATCGGTAAGCATTTTGCCGATAGTTTCTCCGGCTTTATCGGGTTCATTAGTCGGTACTATGTGACCATTAACCCCATCCTGAACCGCACCAGACGCCATTTTTTTCTCAAGCTCATCGGCTGCGAAAACCACCAGCGGTTTAGCCTGCGCCAGTGCCTGCAACACCGAAATGCCCAAGCTTGGGCCATCCGTTGTCTGAATATATACATCCAACAATACGGTTATTTCCGCCGTATCATTTCGCCAGCCAGCAAAAATTACATTATCCCGCACCCGCAACTCTTTTGCCTGTCTTTCCAAAGCTTGGCGCTCCGGCCCATCACCCACAAGCAGTAACTGCGCTTCGGGGCAAATCTGCAAAATCGTCGGCATTGCAGAGATAATCTTATGACAGCCTTTAACACGCCACAGCCTCCCGATAGAACCTATTACCGGACCAGGTACAAGACCGAGTTCTTTTCTAATCCTATCATCGGCGGCTTTAGGCCTGAATTTATGTAAATCTACACCCATTCTTGCAATATATACGCGCTTAGGGGGCACGCCTATTATATTTGTCAACTCCCACGCTGAATAATCAGAGCCGGGGAGAAAATTTACTCCAAGAAACTCGATTATCTTCGCACCCAATCTGCTGCTGATCAGAAAGCGTTCGTAGCTGCTGTAATTGCTGAATACATGCATCGGTTTATGGATAATCGGCACCGAAAGAAAACGGCTGGCCAACCAACACCAGATACCCGAATCAATCATAATGGTGTTTACAACATCGACTTTAGCGTCACGTATGTATCTGTAGAACCGTTTCCCCACCGGCAGGTCAACTATGAGTCTGAAAGGGCCGAGTTTGCCGAAACGCCTACACAAATTAATTTCCAGGTGACGGACCTGTTCTACAGGCCCGGGCTTATGGTGAACAGCGCCACCGAAGGCCATCGTAACTTCAACGCCTCGTTCGACGAGCGAATTAGCAAGGTCTATCAGGTATCTTTCTGCCCCGCCGAGGGTCATTTCATTACAAACTAACAATACATGCATTTAAATCATTCCTAACCCGTGAACAGTTTCACCCGCAATGAAATCATTGTTCTTTACATTCGAAGAGGTCTTCAAAACGCTTATTATTCATCTCCATCTTGTAATCCTCAAGCATCTTTTTATAAGGATACCGCACCACGTAACCGAGGTCACGTTTTGCCTTACTAATATCATAAAGGTAGGTGAGTCCATCCGGCTTGTCCGGACTGTAGGTGATTTTTGAAGGATGGCCCGGAGGAGAAAAGACTTCGATGATTCCTTCAACCTCCTCCTGCAGCGAAGTACGGATACCTGTGGCAATGTTGTAAAGGCCATGGGCCTTGTTGCTGTCAACAGCCTTGATGAAAGCGCTCACCACATCCTTAACATAAACCATATCCTTGCCTTTTTGAGGATTGCCCCAGATATCAATAGGTTTGCCAGCCATCGCCCTTTCAATAAAAACATTGAAACCAGCTACGACAAACTTACCATCGACATAGATTCCGATGCGTGGACCATAGCTGTAAACTGCCGGAAGTCGAAACGATACTCCCTGGATACCGTATTCTTGGTGGTAGTGCTCGACGAGGTCCATCGCTGCGATTTTAGTGATGATGTATACCGTGTGGTCACTAGTATAAACGAGCGTTCGCGGGTCGTCTTCTGTAATGGCCCTGCCACAACCCCAGAGCCCAGCCACATCAGAGTGCGAACTAGCAAATATAATCTTCTTGGCCTTGTTTTTTCGACAGTACTCTAAAACATTTAGTGTGCCCTTGAAATTGATGTCAGCATAGAGTTCATAGTATTTTGGGTCGTATTGCTCCAAGTTAGCAGGCAACAAACCAGCCAACAAGATTACAGCTTCGATATTATCCTTTGGCAATCTCTCAAGATCT
Organism: Sedimentisphaerales bacterium; assembly: GCA_049508795.1. Classification (GTDB taxonomy): domain Bacteria; phylum Planctomycetota; class Phycisphaerae; order Sedimentisphaerales; family Anaerobacaceae; genus CAIYOL01. The sequence continues at coordinate 258,467 of JBELAN010000001.1, forward strand.
GATTTGGCTGTGATGTCGACCTTAGCGTAGGAGACGCCATCGCGTGCATAGTACCCTTCATTGATATTTCTTCTTGTTGTGGCGAAAACCTCACGCCTCTGAGCTATCAGCTTGTCCACCAAGTACATACCGATGGAACTCGAAGCACCGATGACAACTATCATAGTTTTCTCCTTTAAAGATACCGCTTAATCTGTTTCTGTTTGAGGCCCGTTATTCATTTTTCCATAAACTATACGGAAGGACAAAATGCAAACCATACGCATCGCGGACCTCGGCAAGAGGTCTGCCGGTAAAAACTGTTGCATCGCCGAGCACCTTTGTAAGAATTAGATATTGTCCTTCCTGCGCTCCCCATCGCTCTTTGAACTTATAAACGCCGCTGTCTCGCGAAGGACTTGACTGCCAATTGAATCGTTTAATGCCAAGTTCAATAAATTGGTGAAGTGCCTTGTTTAATATAAAAGTACCTGGGTACAGCTTCATACTCTCCGTGTGAAAAGCGGTGGAAAAATAATCAACTATGCCACGACCAATCAAAAACAAGGTGCCGCCCAGCAGTTGGCCACCCTGGTACGCAAGATGAAGCTGGGCTTTCCCGGCGGGCACAAAGGTCTCCACCATCGCTTTGTGAAACGCCCTCGGTAAAATCCTTGCGCCAATCTGAGAATAGCGTGCCTCGTAGATATCGAGCCAAGCCTGTATCTGCGAATCGTCAGCCGTCTGCGTAATTGTGATTCCTGAAGATTCAGCACGTCTGATTTCACTCGCAAAAGCGTAGCGACGCTTTTTCGTCAAACCCTTAAAGGGGTGCTGGTCAAGATAGTAATATTGATAAAATTTTTTGAGGCAATGCTCAGGTTTTAACGCTGAGATGTAAAAGTCAACCAGTTGCTCGCTAAAGGAAGGTATAGCCACGGATACGGTGATACATCCGCATTGTCGGGCACAATCGACCAAAGCTTTCATCAAGCAGTCAATCATTTCTCTTTCCCTTCCAGCAACGACTGAACAACCGCCGTAGCCCATATACGGGTTGGCGTGAAGAATCGCCCCAAATGGTCCTTTAAAAACAGTGAAAGGAGAAACACCGAGAATAATGTCTTTTTGTTTGGCAACCGCAAAGAAGAATTGTTCATTTTCGAGCTTCCCATAAACCTCGGCCCAACGGGGGTCGTGCTGCACCGGAACGAACTCCAGGGAATCTAAAAATGCGAGTATGTCGGGCCGAATGGCGCCGGCACCCTCATAGAGTTCGACCTGGATTTCGGAGTTCACATTACCCTCTGTAGGTTATTTTTAGAAATCTTTTTGAACAGGTAAGGCTTGTAAAGAACTACTGCTCGCTCCTAAGAAATTTCCGCCGCCAAACACTCTACTATCTTTTCCTGCTCCTTTTCGGATAATTTCTTGTGCAGAGGCAGTGTCATCGCACACGCGAAGGTCTCATCCGTTGCGGGGAAATCTCCCATCTTGTAACCATAGCGGCGACGAAAGTAAGTTATCATCGGGATATGCCAAGTTCCAATTGTGGTTTCGATGCCCCGTTCTTTAAGGCCGGCGATTATCTCATCGCGACGCCCAGCAACTTCAGCAGGCAACAATGCCACGTATGATTGATAAACGTGCTGGCTGCCAGAGGCAACAGCCGGCACTTTTATGGTAGTGTTGCGCAGCAGACGGTCGTAGCGGGCCGCCAGCCGGCAACGCGCCGCAATTATACTATCCAGCTTGGCCATCTGAGTAATACCAAGTGCTGCCTGAAATTCAGTCATGCGATAGTTAAAACCCGCCATAATAAAGTCGGGAGACGAAGCTTGAGGGTCCTGGCCATGATTACGCAAGGCACGCAAGCACCGAGCCAATGCTTCGTTGTCAGTTACAACCATACCACCCTCACCGGTAGTAATCGCTTTTCGCGGATGGAAACTAAAACAACCCAATGCTCCCCAAGTACCAGCTTGACGGCCGTGTAATGTTGCGCCTAGAGCGCACGCTGCGTCTTCAATTACCGGCAATCCATACTGATGAGCCAGCTCCATAATTACCTTCATATCGGCCATCTGGCCGAACGTGTGCACCGGCAGGATACCCTTGACGCGTTGCCGCGTTTGCTTCGAACCCATCAGTTCCTCCAGGACTACTTTCAAGCAGGCTGGATCCATATTAAATGTGTCGCGCTGAATATCCACGAAGACCGGCTTAGCCCCGCATAATTCGATGACATTGGCGGTTGCCGGCCAGGAATACGCCGTAACAATCACCAAATCGCCCGGCTGAACCGCCAGAGCAAGAAGCGAAATGTGAAGAGCTGCAGTGCAGCTACTTACCGCCACTGCGTACTTTGTCCCTACATACTGGGCGACTGCCTGTTCAAAAGCCGCCACTCGTGCACCCTGAACCAGATACCCGCTCGCGAGTGCATCCCTCACAGCTTGCAGGTCGTTCTCATCGATAGAGGGCACTGTTAACCGAATCATATCTGCATCTGCTTTCTAAAAAACTCCGCCGTTTTTAGTATTCCTTCTTCGAGGTCTACCTTCGCTTCAAAGCCGAGCAATTCTCGTGCCTTGGTTATGCTGGGGACTCGTAACTCCACGTCTGCATAATCCTTCCTGGTAAAACGAATCCACGAACTTGAATTCAGCACACGCACAATTGTCTGAGCCAAACCATAAATTGTGACGACAGCTCTGGCATTTCCCACATTAAACGACTCGCCGACAGCTTTCGGGTGGGTTATAGCAAGCAACAACCCTTCGATGAGGTCATCTATATAGCACCACGCCCGAATCTGGTTACCGTCGCCGTGAATTTCGATATCTTCATTTCGCAGCGCCCGCAACATGAACGTTCTTAGGGCACCTTCGCCTACTTGACCGGGCCCATAGATGTTAAACGGCCTGACACAAACGGTGGGCATATGAAATTCCTCGAAATACGCCTTGCCCAAATGCTCGCCGGCCAACTTGCTAACTGCATATGTCCACCGCGCTTCGCCGACTGCCCCTATATGCGTTATATCACCCTCCTCTGCTCGAAACGCCGATTGGCCAAAAACCTCACTCGTTGAAAAGTCAACCAATCGCCAAAGCTCAGTAAGTTCCTTAGCCGCCTCAAGTACATTTGCAGTCCCTATCATATTAACCCGCATTGTTTCGGTTGGCTTCTTTATCACTGTGTCTATACCAGCAATGGCAGCACAGTGGACGACTATTTGTGAATCTTCGATTGCTGCTTTCAGGGATGGATAATCTAAAACATCCCCTCTGACAATTCTCAGGTTAGGATGGTTTTTATAAGGCTTATCGCTGAGCGCATCCCGCCGAAAGTCGTCATAAACCGTGATTTTGTTATCTTCGATCAAACGACCGATAAGAGTAGACCCAATAAAGCCGGCACCACCGGTAATGAATATCCTGCGTCCTTTAAGCGTACCCATAATATATCCCCTAAGCCAGTTATTATTCTCGGCCCGCCAACACTATTTGCCGGTGCCTTCGCCACGTGTATATCGCGACTATCGAGGTCGCCAAGACAAAAGCCGCTATATTTGACATTATAGTAGCAATCGCAGCGCCCACGAGTCTATATTTTGGCACAAGAATAATGCCACCCAAAAGCGTGATGCAGCCCACAATCGCCCATGCAAAAATCCCGGGCGTAAACGCGCGACACGCTGTGCCCGCAAAACCCATCACGGATGCCAAACCCACAATGGCGCTGCCGCCCATCAATATCCACAGCACTTTAACATGAGCGGCATGCTCAGCGCTGAAGAAAACCCTCAAAGCGAATCTGCCTGCCAGCAAGCTGACCAAGAACGCCAGCAGGCCCAGCCCGACAGCCGCCATTGCTGCCTTTGCTGCCACATGCCAGATATACAGCGGGTGAGTTTTGAAATAATCCACCATCTTTGGCAAAAGTGCGCTGCCCATCGCCACGAAAATCATTGACAAAGCCACACTGCCATAACTTATTGAGCCGAAATATCCGACATCCGCCTCCCCGCAGTAGGCCGCAATCACGTATCTGTTAAGGTTGTTGTTTAGCGTCATAAGAGCCGCACACACCACCAGAGGTATCGCCTGTTTGCTTATCGTCAAACTGCGACTCAAGCTAAATTCAACCGGCTTCGGATAAAACCGCTTCGCTATCTTAATATCATACAAGAACATCATCGCGCTGTACGCTGCAAGCCATCCGAGCAGGGCCGCCGCCAGCTTTCCCGTAGCATACAGTATGGCTATTGTAGCTGTAAGAGCCCCTGCTGCTTTCAGAGCCCTGCTGATGCCTGTGTACTTCATTCGCTGCTTCTTCTGAAACACCGCGTAGCATATGTCTGAGACAAAGTCCACGGCCTTGAAACATCCGATCAGCCCCAGCACCACCAGAAAGTTCGCGTCATAACTACCTCGTAATACAAGATACGAGCCTATTAAGAGGCAGATGATTACGCTGAGGACGCAAAATGCAATCCGCAGATAGAAGTAATCATAAAAGCTGAATCGTTCCTGTGAATCGGTTACGAACAGCGGGCTTAGTCCCAGCGAGGAGAACATAGCAACTGGGGTTACGATGCCAAGAGAGAGCAGAAATCTGCCCTGAATTTCAGCCGAGCCTAATTTTGCAAGTCCCATCAAAACTCCAAACAGGGAAAGCTCAGCAACAATATTGCCTGCCAGAATCCAGCCGAAATTCTTCCTGGTCGAGGCCGGCGCATACAACTCTGCAGCCGTGCTCTGCACTTCAGATTCTGCGGCAATCCTCGCGTCAATCTTATTCGCTGACAATTCCATCAACCTACAAAAGACAGTATTGTTTCCGCCACAAAATCCTTCATTTCATCCGTAAGCTCGGGATATATTGGAATAGCCATAATCTCATTAGCCGCCTTTTCCGCTTCAGGCAAATCGCCTTGCTTATAGCCCAGGTACTCAAAGCATTTCTGAAGATGCATCGGAACCGGATAGTATATCTCGCAGCCAATTTTATTCTTCTGAAGATGTGCCAACAGCTCATCGCGTTTCGGCACACGGATGCAGTACTGATTATAAATGGTTACACAATCAGGACTGATATAAGGAGTCTTCACGAGTGTCCCTTTAAATTTTTTATCGTAATAGGCTGCGTTGCGACGCCTGGCCTCGGACCAGTCGTTCAAATGCGGCAGTTTGACCAGAAGCACCGCTGCTTGTAGTGGGTCAAGACGAAAATTACCGCCGACATATTTATGATAATATTTCGGCTTGCTGCCGTGATTGCGCATAACAAACAAACGGTTATAAAGCTGCTCGTCATTGGTAACAATCATACCGCCGTCCCCAACGCCGCCGAGGTTCTTGCTGGGGAAAAAGCTAAAGCAGCCAACGCTCCCGATGCTGCCGGCCTTTTTGCCTTTATAGGTGCTCGTAATCGACTGGGCAGCATCCTCAATCACCGCAAGATTATGTTTCCTGGCAATTTTCACAATAGGGTCCATATCCGCCATCTGCCCGAATAAATGGACGGGCATAATCGCCCGGGTCTTTTTCGTAACCGCCGAGGCGACAAGTTCGGCATTGATATTGAAAGTCCGCGGGTCGATATCTACGAATACCGGCTTCGCACCGGTGCGGACAATACAGCCGACAGTTGAAAAAAACGTAAAAGGCGTAGTAATAACCTCGTCACCGCCGTCAATCTCCAGACTCATCAGGCTGTTCAAAATAGCATCGGTGCCGCTGGAGGCTCCTACTGCAAATTTACAATCACTTATAGCGGCTACTTTCTTTTCTAGTTCAGTAACTTTCGGACCGCCTATACATATTTGAGTTTCGAGCACCTCCGAAATAGCCGCCAAAACCTCGTTTTTTATTGTTGCATACTGTGCCTTCAAATCCAAAAGGGGTACATCCATCGCATAATCTCCTGTTAATTAGATTCTTTAAAATCATCATACGGTATTTTCCCAACCGCTTTTTCCGGCGGCAGAGGCGACTCCTCATCCAAATCCAGACACCTGACTACCCCCGGCTTAATTTCTTTATAACGATAGCCGCTCTCCGGACAGACCATAACGCCGTCCGAATCCGGCTTTGGCAAACGGATTCCGTGTCGGCTCATCCATCCCATCTGCCTGGCCGGTACGCCCATCATCAGTGCATAATCCGGAACGTCCCTAACCACAACAGCGCCGGCGGCTATAAAGCAATAACGTCCAAGCTCGATTCCACAGACAATAGTTGCGTTCGCCCCAACGGTCGCTCCACGGCGAAAAATTGTCTTTTCATAAATGCTGTGCCGAACAACCTGCGAGCGGGGGTTGGTGACATTTGTCAGAACACACGACGGCCCAAGAAAAACATCGTCTTCGATAATTGTGCCTGTGTAAATCGAAACGTTATTCTGAACCTTCACATTACTGCCGATAACAACACCACTGGCGACATTAACGCTCTGGCCGAATATGCACCTTTCACCAATCCTAACGTCCTTCATTATGTGTGAAAAATGCCATATTTTCGTTCCCTTGCCTATCTCGCAAGGCTCATCGACGTATGCCGATTCGTGAACGAAATAATCTTTTTTGTCGCTCATTAAAAATCCTCCGGATTAATGGGCTCGCCGTCGCTCTTTAACGACTTCTGTCCCGCCTCTAATACCCGAACAACTCTCAGGCCTTCGATGCCGTCGCTGCGTATCGGCATCCCGTCGAGCACACAATCTATGAAATGCCTGCATTCCATCGAAAGCGGCTCACCGCTGGGAATCTTTGGAATCACTATATCGCCGAATCGAAGCGATATTACTTCTGCGTATGATGTAGTTATATCATGCTTTATTGCTGCACCTTTATCATAAATTCGGATTTTCTCCGTGGCCTCCATATCGTCAAAGGTTACCATCTTCTCGGAGCCGACAACTGTCATCTTTCTGATTTTATGAGGGTCCAGCCAACTGCAGTGGACGTTTGCCACTTTGCCGTCTGCAAACTTAATCGTGGCAAAGACAACGTCTTCAATATCCTTTTGCAGATAACACTGCCCGTGCGCCGTCACCGATACCGGCTCAGAGCCGAGCAAGTAGCAGATAACCGAAATATCATGCGGTGCCAGCGACCACCACGCATTCTCATCTTGACGAACAATGCCCAAATTAACCCGCTGCGTATACATATAATACGGCTGACCAAGCTGGCCTTTGTCTATCATTTCCTTAAGGTAATTGACCGCAGGGTGATATTCCAGCAGGTGGCCTACCATCAATTTTAGCTTCTTATCTTTTGCGAGCTCAACCAGCGTCTTTGCATCAGCAGCTTTTAAGGTCAATGGTTTCTCAACATAAGTATGCTTACCGGCCTCCAAAGACTTCTGTGCAATCTCAAAGTGCGTAGGCACTTCAGTCGCAATCACCACCGCATCAACTTCAGCATCGCTCAAAACCTCTTCCAGCTCGGCTGTGGTTATAATAGAAGGAAAATTCTTCTTTTGGACAGCCAGCAGTTTCTTATCGAGGTCGCAGACGTATTTCAAATTGCACCTTTTGGCGGTGGCAAAATTGCGAACCAGGTTCTTACCCCAATATCCGGCGCCGACAACTGCAATACTTAAAATATCCTTACTCATACCTTTATTTCCTTTGAAACTAAAGAAAAAAATAGCTCGGCAAAGCTTGACTGATTGACAGCTTTACCTATAATAAATTACTCATTGTAATAATCTTATATGGAGGTCCACGTGGCCAACAATTATGATGTCTCGACCAGCCGGACGCCGAAGGAAGCTACGCATTCCGCGGCAAAAAAACAATCTCGAGCGCTATGGATAATCATTCTGGTTTTCATTATATTCGTAGTAACTGTCTTTTTGACCGAAAACAAGGAGTATCCAACTGATTGGTGGGAAAAAGATTATCACACCGGCATTGAGTTAGCAAAACGACAAAACAAACCTGCTTTACTTTGCTTTTCTAAACAAAATGCACCTTTTTGTTCATACATGTGGCAAAACGTCTACAACAGACACGATGTCAAAAAATATGTCGAAGCTAATTTCATTCCCATTCTGATTGACGTCGATAAACAGCCCGAAATTGCCAAACGCTACAATGTTACTTCTTATCCCACTCATTATGTTGAATGCCCCGACACTAATCAAATAGATGGCCCTTTCATTGGCTCGTCCCACTTATTCGAGTTCATCAAAAAGCCTCGAAGCTTCACCCGGTAGCGAAGGGCAGGGTCTCTTGTCCGGCGTAGCTTTAGCGAAGACGGATTACCCCACCAAATAGCCGATACCATTTAATGGTTTCCTTAAGTCCATCCTCGAAGCTGGTTTTGGCTTCGAAACCGAAATATTTTTTAGCTTTTGAAACATCCAGGAGTCGCCTCGGCTGGCCATCCGGCTTAGAGCTGTCCCAGCGAATCTCGCCCTTAAAGCCCGTTATCTTTGCGATTTTTCCCACCAATTCCTTTATTGTTATTTCGAATCCAGCCCCAATATTAACCGGCTCAGCTCCATTGTAATGCTCCGTTGCCAGCAGGATTCCCTCAGCGGCATCAGCCACGTAGATAAACTCCCGCGAGACCTTGCCGGTGCCCCAGCAGTCAATGTAGTCGACGCCCGATTCGATTGCATCGATACATTTTTTTATCAGCGCCGGTATCACGTGACTGCTTTTAGGGTCGAAATTATCACCCGGGCCGTAAAGATTTACCGGCAATAAAAATATCGAATTAAAACCGTATTCAGCCCGGTAAGATTGTGATTGCACCAATAGCATCTTTTTAGCTAATCCATAAGGTGCGTTAGTCTCCTCTGGGTATCCATTCCAGAGGTCCTCTTCCTTAAACGGCACCGGCGTAAATTTCGGGTATGCGCAAACCGTCCCGATTGCCACAAATTTTTCGATGTTGTGAACTCGTCCTTGCTCTATCAACTGAACCCCCATCATCAGATTCTTGTAGAAAAACTCGCCCGGATGCTCGCGATTGGCTCCAATGCCGCCGACAACTGCTGCAAGGTGGATAACAATATCCGGCCTCATATCGTCATACATCCGAACGATGTCACCCATATTAACCAGGTCATAATCTTCGATTTTCGGCACTAAAATATTCTTGCAGTCCCGTTTTTGCAGCCCTTTAACAATATACCCGCCGAGGAAACCCGCTCCACCGGTAACAACAACTCGTTTGCCTCCGAAAAAGCCGCTCATTATCTCTTACCGTGGTCCTTCAAAATCTTCTCGTCCTCAGCAAGCTTCATATCAGCGTCGGTCATCATTTCCACCAGTCCCTTAAATGTTACTTTGGGTTCCCACTTGAGAACCTTCCTGGCTTTGCTCGAATCACCTTGCAAAAAATCAACTTCGCTCGGCCTGTAATATCGCGGGTCGGTCTCAACATACCTCTGCCAGTCCAAATCGAGATAGCCAAATACTTCATCTAAAAACTCTCTCACTGAATGTGTCTGGCCCGTGGCGATAACATAATCATCGCTTTTTTCCTGCTGCAGCATCAGCCACATTGTCTCGACGTAATCGCCTGCAAATCCCCAGTCACGTTTCGCATCCAGATTACCCAAATACAGCTTATCTTGTAATCCTAATTTGATTCGCGTTGCCGCTCGTGTGATTTTTCTTGTAACGAATGTTTCGCCGCGCCTCGGCGATTCGTGATTAAACAAAATTCCGTTACACGCGAACAGGCCGTAAGCTTCTCGATAATTCACCGTTTGCCAAAAGCTGTACACCTTTGCACAACCGTATGGACTGCGCGGATAAAATGGCGTCTTCTCCGTTTGTGGCGTTTCGACGACCTTGCCGTACATCTCGCTGCTGGAGGCCTGATAAAACTTCGCCAACTTATTGCTGGAACGAATCGCCTCAAGCAGCCGAAGCGTCCCAAGTGCGTCTGTATCAACTGTATAGATAGGCGTATCAAAACTTACTCGAACATGGCTTTGAGCGCCTAAATTATAGACCTCTTCGGGTTCAACCTCGTTCATAATTGTTGACAGATTATTGCCGTCGGTCAAATCTCCATATACCAATCTAAGTCGAGGGCTCTGATGTGGGTCTTTATACAAGTGGTCGATTCTGCCTGTGTGGAACGATGAGCTTCGCCGCACAATACCCCAGACCTGATACCCTTTTTGCAGCAGCAGTTCCGCAAGATATGAGCCGTCCTGCCCTGTAATACCGGTAATCAACGCTTTTTTCATAATATCTCGCCTCTCTAACAATCCCCTGTTATCTCATTTGTTTAAAATTTTCTATAATCAGCCGCAGCGCCTTGTCCAAGCTTGTTTTTGGCTCCCAGCCGATTGTCTTTTTTATCCGCTGGAGATTCGGCACGCGCCGCATCATATCCTCAATAGGCCTGCCGTAGGCTTTTTCGTATGACACAAATTCCTTTTTGCTTTTGCTGTTTGTCATCTCGATGATTTTATCCGCAAGACTTTCAATGGCAATCTCTTCACTTGAGCCGATGTTATACACCTCCCCTGCTGCTTCCTTGCAACTCATCAAACCTATGACCGCATCGACGAGGTCCTCCACATAACAAAAGCACCGGCTCTGTCGGCCTGTGCCATATATCGAAACCGGCTCGTTCTTTAACGCCCTTTGAACAAAACGGGGCACCACCATTCCATATCGACCTGTTTGTCTGGGGCCGATTGTGTTAAAGAACCTACCGATTACCACGTCCAACTTATACTGTTGATAGAAAGCCAATCCCAAAAATTCATCTATCGCCTTACTGCAGGCATAAGACCATCGCGACATACCTGTGCTGCCGAGCACAATATCGTCGTCTTCGCTGAAGGGCATCCTTTCGTTTTTCCCATAAACTTCACTGCTTGAAGCAATCAGGATTTTTTTGCCGAACTCATAGGCCGTCTCCAGCACCGTCTCGGTGCCGCCAATATTTGTTTCTATCGTGTGAACAGGGTCATTCGCTATCAGGTTAACACCGACAGCCGCAGCCAAATGAAAGACCACATCGCATCGCTCTGTTAGGGCTTCCATCAGTTTGGCATTGCGGATATCGCCTTCAACAAACTCAAAACCGGAATGCTTTCTGAAATGCTCAATATTTTTTAGACTGCCGGTACTGAGATTATCAATAACCGCCACCTTGTGCCCGTCTCTCAGCAGCCGTTCCGCCAGATGGGAGCCTATAAATCCTGCCCCGCCTGTGATAAGCCCTTTCATATAGGCCTCAGTAGTAAATAATCAACTTTCACAGACTCCGTCCCCGTCGGCTGCGCCAGAAAAACAAGCACATCCTAAGCATTGTATCAAGTTTTTTTAAGCCATCCTCTTATCGAAAGTCGGGGCACACAAATTTGTTCGCCGGCCTTCTTATAGCATAACTATCGGCAAATAAAGGAGATAGCTTTAGTGAGACACGCTCCTGCCTATTGTTATCAGTCAATTTTGCAATAAAAACTATACGTGCCTCATCGTTTATAAGTTCATAACGCACAGCTACACACAAAGCCCAAAATATGGCTCTTCTATGGCCAAACTGATAGTGGAAAACCGCCTCTATGCCAAGCGATAGAATCGTTGCTCTCAATACTAAATAGTGTATTTTTATCGGGCCTTTTCTCAAGACCCCTTTGGCCGAATGAGGACATCGAGATGATATGACTTCTGTGACAAATTCTTCTTTCGACTTTTGCTATTAGTTCCACTACCCATAATATGAGCAGTAGGTCCTATCGGTTTCCCAGATTGTTACGCAATGCAGTGCCGCTTCGCCGAATTTACCCACCAGCTTCTCCCACGCAAAAGCTGCAATATTTTCGACGGTCGGAATCACTTTGGCAAAATACGGGACATCCACATTCAAATTCTTGTGGTCAACTAATTTTATAAACTCATCGTCCACTACTTTTTCAAAATCGCCGATGCAAAGACTATCCTTGCCTGCCGGTATCTTTATCGTAACCTCGACGATATAATTATGCCCATGGCCGGCAGGGTTTGCGCATTTGCCGAAAACTTTCCGATTTCGTTCATCCGAAAAATCATTGTTCCAAAGTTTGTGCGTCGCCGCAAATTCAAATTTCTCACTAAAATAGCTCATTCTACAATCTTCGCAGTCAATCGCCGCCTTTCTGAAAGGATTCAGTGCTATGCTCAATTCTTTTAATCTTGCCGTCCCGAACTTATCGGCCAGTTGTCCCCACGCTGATTTCAAAAGTTCTGTTATTCCGAAAAACCCAATATGTTGACCCTGCCGAAAGTCTTTTCTTATCTGCCGGGCAAATATCGGCACAACGTATTTCTGCACCTCTTTGTCAATATCGTTCACATTGACGACAAATCCCGTAGCCGGCTCAACCTCGCCAACCAGAGCGACGGTCAATTCGAAAAATATTGACAGCCCTTCACCTGCCGGCCGGGATGCAAAAGAATTAAATCCACTACCATCATTTGGCAAGAAAGGATTAATCGAAAACCGCACCAGCCGTGATAGTTTATGCATAAACAAGGAGCCTTCTATTTGTTACCCTTGTGCATCAAACTCATAATCTCACTTCGGCTCTTCGGGTCTCTCCTGAATATCCCGCGAAGCACAGAAGTTACCATTACCGAGCCGGGCTTCTTAACCCCACGGATGGTCATACAGCTATGCGATGCCTCCAGCACCACCGCAACACCACGTGGCTTTAGCTCATTCATTATAAAATCAGCTATCTGGCCCGTAAGTCTCTCCTGAGTCTGGAGCTGGCGAGCAAAGCAGTCCACAATACGAGCCAGCTTGCTGACTCCAAGTATGCCGCCGCTCGGCAGATATGCAACATGAGCTGAGCCGATAAATGGCATTAAGTGATGCTCGCAAATACTATAAAAAGGTATGTCACGCAGCAGAACTATCTCGTCGTAGTCCTCGGAAAAAACACTACGGAGATGCTGTTTGGGGTCGTCGTGCATCCCGGCTAACAGCTCAGCATACATATTTGCTACTCGTGCCGGTGTCCTCTTTAGTCCCTCGCGCTCAACGTCTTCACCTACAGCCAAAAGTATTTCTTTGACTGCTTTCTCAATCCTTTCGATATCTACTTTCGACTTATTTTCTGAATGCATATTTTTCACCTTCTTACTTGGTAACGTTCATAAGATAAGTGGTCAGCAGCCGCACGCCGAACCCGCTCGAACCTTCCACAGTAAGTTCCGTGGGCTCCTGGAATATATCCATCCCTGCGATGTCTAAGTGGGCCCATTTCGCATCCCCCACGAACTGGCCTAAGAAAGCAGCCGCGTCGCAGGCATCGCCGTATTTGTTGATATGGGCTAAATTTTTCAAATCAGCGTTCTTGCTTTTCATCTCGGCTAAATACTCTTCTCCGCTTGGCATATGCCAAACCTTTTCACCGCTGTCCTCTGCTGCTCTTTGCAGCTGTTTTATCAGTTTCTCATTATTGCCCATCAGCCCTGCCTTATGTCTGCCCAAAGCAACCAAGCACGCGCCCGTCAAGGTTGCAATATCGATAATCGGGTCGCATTTTTGCTTTGCTGCGTAGGCAAGCCCGTCGCAGAGTATCATTCTGCCTTCGGCATCGGTGTCCAGCACTTCGACTGTCTTGCCGCTAAAGGTGGTGATAATATCACCGGGCCGATAGCTTGTTCCGCTCGGCATATTCTCTGCCGCAGGAATCATCCCATAAATATTTACCGGCAGTTTTAATTCTGCTGCCGCCTTTAATGTCGCCAACACTGCGATTCCGCCGGACTTGTCAAGTTTCATATCCTGCATTCTGCTCGAGGGCTTAATGCTTATTCCGCCGGAATCAAATGTTATCGCCTTGCCGACCAGGCCTACGGTTGGTTTGGTGCTTGCAGTTTTAGCGGCAGAGTTGTATTTCAAAACGATAAATCTCGGCTTATTTGCCGAGCCGGACCCAACGGCAAACACGCCGCCCATCCCCATTGCCGCCATTTGCTTTTCGTCGAAGACAGCACAGCTTAACCCATCCAAACTGCGTGCCAGCTTCGTTGCTTCCTCAGCCAGTTTGGCAGGATATATTATATTTCCCGGCCGATTTGCCAGCGTCCGGGCATAACTTTGAGCTTTGCCGATAATAGCCCCGCTCTGAAGTCCTTTGTTCAACTTTTTTGTTCTCGCCGAATCACAATCAATCAGCTCGACGCTGAGCGAATCCAATCGCCCATTTTTGTCCTCAGTAATAAACTCATCATAGCGGTAGCTGCCAAAATATGTTCCCTCTGCCATTGCCTGTCCCATCGCCGACAAATCAAACCTTCCCTCAAATGCTCGATGCAGTGCCAGGCTGAGAGTTTCTACTTTCATTTCCACCGCCTTTTTTGCCGCATTGGCCGCCGCCTTGCGAACCGTATCAAGTGTTGCCTTCTTTTTCTCGCCCAAGCCGACCAGCAGAACCCTCCTGGCTCCTATGCCTTCGTTGCCATAAACAACGACGCTGGTTCCCTCCTTGCCTTTGAAATCGCCCAGCTTTATAACCTGTTCAATGGCGCCTCCGAGCTTTTGGTTAAGCTCTGCGTTTAACTTGTCCAGTCCTTTGGTATCGCTGAACTGCCCTACTGCAAGCAAATCTGTTTTGCACTTGCTGAAATCAACCTTCCGTGTTTTTAGTTCGACATCGATAATTTCTTTCATCTTGCTAATCCTCGCCTTTTTTCCCCGTTTTTACTTCTGGTTCCCTGTTTTTATTTTTAACTTTGTATCTTAAGTAACTTTCGATGAAGTCGTCAAGGTCTCCGTTCAGCACCGCGTCCGAATTGCCCGTTTGGAAGTTTGTTCGATGATCCTTGACCATTTGGTAGGGCTGCAGCACGTAGCTTCGTATCTGATTTCCCCATGCTATTTCGCCCTTATTGCCGTATAGTTTTGCAAGTTCAGCGTCTCGCTTTTGCTGTTCGAGCATATATAATTTGCTCTTTAGCATCTTCATTGCCTCTGCCCTGTTGCGATGCTGACTTCGGTCGTTCTGGCACTGCACCGCAAGACCTGTGGGTATATGCACAATTCTTACTGCCGAGCTGACTTTATTGACGTGCTGGCCGCCCGCCCCGCCTGCACGATAGTAATCTATTTTGAGGTCATCTTCTTTTATATCAATATCAACATCCTCAGACTCAGGTAAACAATCGACAGCCGCAAAGCTGGTATGTCGTCTTTTGTTGGCGTCAAAAGGGCTTATCCGCACCAATCTGTGAACGCCCATTTCGCAGGAAAGTCTGCCGAACGCAAACGGCCCGCTTACCTTCAGCGTTACTGACCGAATACCGGCCTCTTCACCGGGGACCATATCAAGCTCCTCGACCTTGTATTTTTTTGTTTCAAAATACCGCCCGTACATTCTAAGCAGCATACTGACCCAGTCACAGCTTTCCGTCCCGCCGGCTCCCGCGTGAATGCTGAAAAAGCAGTTCTTCGCGTCATCAGGCCCGCACAATAGTCCCTGCAGCTCGATTTGTCCGCATTGCTTTATCAGCCCCGCCAAATCATCTTCTAACTGCTCCAGCTCTTCTTTGTCCGATTCAGCCGCCGCCATATCGAACAGCTCCGCCAAATCTTTAACCTCGCGGGTCAGTTCCTCCACCGGCTCGATTATTGATTTAAGTGCGCTTAACTGAGAGACCACCGATTGGGCTGAATCGGGATTGTCCCAGAATCCCGTATTGGCCATTTTCTTTTCTAATTGCGCCAGCTGGGACTTTTTACTGGACAAGTCAAAGCCAGTCCCGGATTTTCTCAATCCGGGCCAACAACTCTGATATGGCTGATTTTAATTCTGCAGTTTCCATCGTATTTAAGTCTCACATATTTGTCGTAATTGGCGCAGTCTGTTTATATCACATTCCGTCAGGATATGCAACCGCCTGTTTAGCCAAATCCGAAAGCCCCTGGCTTTATGCCAGGGGTCAATCTTTCTCAAAAATATTTAGCCCCACGTTTCACGTGGGGTTGCTTTTTCCCTTTCTCACTCTTCACACCCTTCGCACTTTTCCAACCAAATTCCCCAATTCTCTAATTTTCCGCCTTATCCGAAAGCCCGCAACTTTATGTTGCGGGTTATTTGATTTTGCCGTTGCAAATGAACGCAGTTTGGGTAGAATTATAAGTCAATCCAAAATACGAAATGGAAAGGTAAAATGCAGAAAAGCACAGTTGCAATATTTCTATTTGTTATATTGTATCAGGGTATTCTATTTGCAAAAGCAGACCCAAACGACAACGCTAATTCTCAAATCAAACTCGATGCTCAATTATTAGATGCTGTCGAAAAAGCAGACCCAAACGACATAAAGATTGCCCTATATGCAGGTGCTAATCCTAACTGGGTTTCCGATACACCAAAAAGATATTCTATTATAGACCGGCTTTTGGATACGATTTATGATAAGGACAAAGCACCCCGTTGTCTTCGATGTTTAAATTTACTTTTCGATGCGGGTGCAAAATTGCAATGGTGTGATAATGATATTCTGTTTGTTCCGATTGCCCAAGATTATCCTGAAGTTGTAGAGCTATTCATTCAGAAAGGAGCCAGTCCTACTTTAAAAATAGAAGGTAAGACTCCTATCGAATGGGCAGAATCGTACGGGCACTCATCAGTTGTTGAGGTTCTCATTAAACATGGTGCAAAGCCTGTTCCTAAAAGACAAGCATTACAAAGCCGTTTCGTACAGTTAGCAAGAGAATCCTATAAGAAGACTGAATTTGGTGAACAGCAGAATATCATTGAAATGGTAAAAGCATTAGAAGAGGGAGCTTATGTCGATGAGGCTGACAGCGCAGGCAAAACGGCCTTATGTGAAGCCACACCTCTCGACCTTGAGGGTTATCTCACAATTGTTTTTTTGCTCCAGAAAGGAGCGAACCCAAATTTGGAGTCGGCACAAGAATATAAGGAAACAGCAGGCATTCCATTGCATCATGCAATAGTTTGGATGTCTCTAAATGACAGAAAAGATGCCCACGAAGAGATGAGGGTCTATTCCCGATTAGCTGTGGAGGCTTTGCTGAAAGCAGGTGCTAACGTGTCATCCCGTGGATATAATGGCCAGACTCCATTACACATAGCAGCGAAATACAATGGTCTTGAAGCGGCTGAAATGCTTATCAAAGAAGGATCCAAAATTATGGACAGAGATGATTCAGGCAAAACTCCATTGGATTATGCTGAATCAGCAGAGATGATAAAATTATTGAAATCACATGGAGCCGAAGAATGATAAACCGTATTGTGACGAAAAGTCAGTAGAGAGCCGAAATGATACGTAAACATAAGTTAATATGCATGATGATACTTGTTTGTCTTTGTATTATGACACTTGTTTGTCTTTCGGTAACTTATTCTCAAACAGATGTCAAAAATAAACTGAAAAGGTTGGTCATTCCCGATTATGCACATTCTGTCGATGAGCAACTAAGAGGAGCATTTATTGGCTGTGACGTTAACGGGGTGCAACAGGCTTTAAAAGCAGGAGCTAACCCTAATGCCTGCTTCGGGCACCTTTCAGCGGTAGAGTGGGCTATTATTTCAATTCCTTCCCTAAAAGAAGAAATTTATAGGAAGGACGAGGACAAAAAATGGGTAAAGGAAGAAGAAAAGAAATGTATTGAGATTTTAAAGGAACTCTTCAATGCTGGGGCAAGAGTGAAACAAAGTTATCTGCGTTGGCCAATTGAGCGTAACTCCGTTCTCATTTTAGATCTCCTACTTCAAAGAGGAGCAGACCTAAATACTCCAGTGGGGGAAGTAACCCCAATCGAACTTGCCGTTAAGTATAATTCTAAAGACGTTATAGATTTTTTGATTAAACAAGGAGTTAAGCCTGTTGAGCCCCAAGTCGCTGCGCAGCTTAGCCTTCTTGATGCTGCTGAAAATCATGACATCATCAGAATGGAACAGTCTCTTAGAGAAGGTGCCAAACTGGACGGTGAATTCAAAGGTAATAAATTTAGCGCTCTATTGATAGCAGTTTCAAACTATGTTACTTTTGAGAACGAAGCATACGGGTCAATTGCTTACCTTCTGCAAAAGGGCGCAAACCCTAATTTTAAAGGGCCCAATGGCAATACACCATTACATTTGGCGATGTATTTGACTAAGATTTATCCTGAAAGTAGTTTGGATAGGTTGACAACGAAGACAACATATCGAACATTAAGTCTACAAGCGCTGGTAAAAGCTGGAGCAGAGGTAACATCGCAGAATGATCAGGGCAAAACACCACTTCATATTGCAGCAGAGTTCGATAATCTGCTCGGCACTAAATTTCTTGTCGAAAATGGAGCAAATGTAAACATTCAAGACAAAGATGGTAAAACACCGCTTGATTATGCTAAATCACCAGAGATAATAAAATTGTTAAGATCTCGTGATGTCAAAGAGAAATAAGAAAGTCTACGAATCCACATGTTCTTTTTATTCGTTTTTCGTTTGACTTTTCTTCGAAAATATGTTAAAATTCCCACCAGTTTATCAGTAGATAAACGCATATCGCCCAGCAGGGCAAGGTCTTAGGTCCAGCAGGCCCAAGTCAAATAATTCATTAAAAATGGTTTCGATTTTTATGCTTTCTTTATTCTGAGTTCTGTATTCCGAATTCTGTTTTCTGTTTTCTATCTTTTGTCCGCCTTCGGCGGCTACGGAGATTCTTTGCGCTGAATGGAAAAATCAATCAAAATGAATTAAATTATGCCAAACAAAGCCAATTTCCAAGAAAGTCAAATGGTTGTAACATTGGTAGTAATAAGGAATTACAACGAAAAAGGAGCAATGTACGCTTGGTCAAAACAAACCCAAACAAAGCCAATTTTACTCATCGAAACTCACTGCGTCAGAAGCTAACCGCCAAGGATACGGTTTACATCCCTTTTGATAACTTGCTCTGCGAGCTTTTTGAAATCCATATTCCTGTCTGCCATTTATGGTCCAGTGTAGAATCAACGATTTCCCTTTCTCAATAGTAGAGACGAGTGCCGGTTATGTCAATTTGTTTTTGGCGGGCACTTGTGAACTGGCGTTTTTTGAACTATCATAGCTGTTAGGTCTAATTAAGGACAAATGCTTTATGCCTGATAAGCGAACTCACAGAGGGCCGCATCCGGCAGATGCTAAATTATTCGCCCCTGCTGCAATTTCGGATTTGCGGTCGGCCCTTGCTGATTTTTCTCTGCTATTGACGAAAGGTTATGCGGAAAAAAGCACTCTTAAGTTAGTGGGGGATAAGTTTTCACTTACAGAAAGACAAAGATTAGCAATTATGCGAAGCGCCTGCTCCGACCAGCAGTTAACGTCCCGAAAGCAGCGTGAAGTCAAAGTCGCCAATCTTAGCGGCCTGCCCATTGTTATTGACGGATACAACGTCCTGATAACCGTCGAAGCGGCGATGAGCGGCGCCTGTGTTTTTAAGGGCCGGGACGGCTGCTTTCGAGACTTGGCAAGCATACACGGAACATACCGTAAGGTTACCGAAACGATACCGGCTGTGCAGCTTATAGGTAAATTTTTGAAAGAGCACAACGTGGACAATTGCCTGTGGTTGCTGGATAGTCCGGTCTCGAATAGCGGGCGATTAAAAACGCTGATTGGCGAACTGGCGCGGAAAAACAAGTGGAACTGGGAGATTGAACTTCTCCCAAGCCCTGATGCCAAACTGATAAAGACCGACCTGACCGCAGCCAGCAGTGACAGCGTTGTGCTCGATGGCTGTAAGAGCTGGGTCAATCTGGCACGGGCCATTATCGAGGAGAAATTACCCAAAGCCCACTTATTAGATTTATCATAATAAAGATGGCCGTGGGCTGATATGCCCACGGCCAGCAGACATTATATACAAACCCCTCTCCCCCCCTCCGACTTGTATTGTGCAACATTATTACTGCTTAGCTACCACGGCTTGATGTCTATCATATTTTTGTTTCAGAAAAGCGCTCAAACGCTTGGCAGCGTCCTTGCTATAATACAGGAACTTGTGCATTCCAACGTTAAAAGATTTTGCGAATTCGTCTGATTTCAACGCTGAATATGCAAAGCTTTTTTCAGAAAACCGACAGGCCTGTGCATCGGGAGCAGGCGCTAAACAATAGATTGCGGTTGCAAAGCCGGCAAAATAAACTATCAGCAGAAATATAAGTTTGCTTCTCCTGGCCCCCATAAAGAAACCCCTCCTTACAAAAACATTTTTTATCGGTCGTCTTCCCTGTCAGCCTTTCATATCTGCCTCTTACTAAACTTAATACATAAAACCGCAGTTGCCAAATAGAAAATGCACAAATAATCGAGGTGGACAAGTTTTGGGGGTGAAAATGAAGGCGGGGGTGCTAAAATGCGATGATTGGGCGAGTTGGGTAATTGAGGGGAAGGGAAAAATGCGAGGGAGTATTGGGAGAAGTCGCGGGATTTGTATAAGAAGATGGGGGTGCCGAATGAGCTGAAGAAGGTGGAGGGGTGGATAGAAGGAATAAAAGGGAAATGAAAGGGGAGAAAGGCAACCAGACTTAATCGTTGTTGAGCAGGAGGTATTATGGGAAAAAGGCGAAGAAGTAATTATTTATTTTAAGACAAAAGATATACTCTCTCGAACTAAGATTTTCAAGTTAGCTTACCGAAAGCGTTCTGGCGAGGCACAAAAGACTTGCGGAATTTACAAAAATCAGTAAAGATTAAGCCCGAGGATTATAAAGATGCGTGTAAAGTTTGTTTATTCATTAATTTGAAAGGGAAACAAAATGGAGCTAAAACTCGATGTTAAGACACTTGTCATAGGGATTGCATTGGGAATTATTGTTACCGCTGTAATAGGAGCCGGAAGTGCGGACAAAGCCGATTTCGGCATTGCCATACCTTCGGCTATAGGTGAAGGTTCAGCACTTATAAGGACGGCAGACGACGGTCTCTACATCGTTAATTCAAAAAGCGGTATGGCAGTAAGAGTTTTGCAAGCCCCCATAAGAGCCGAACCTTATGACCGCAGGGACGCTAAAGGTAGGCCTTTTTCCTTAAGCAGCTCAAGCCAGTCCCCAAAAACTTCTACGGATACGGGATATTAGTTAAAACAAATCCTTCGACAGGCTCAGGACAAGTCTTTCGACGGTTCGACTCACCGCAGGCTATGCTCAGGACAGGTCCACCGTTAACTGATGAGCACTATCCTGTGAGGATTATGTTGCAAAAAGGGGCAACGAATAGAAATTTTGGCCCCTCGCTGCGGGTTTGCACCAAGGGTAAGTTTCAGGGGACAGAAACTTCGGTTTTTATAGGGCGATGCTATAAGATAAATCAGGTTCCTTGCTTAACCCGGCCTAAACTTGTGCCGATACAATTATTGAAGGTTGCGAAAGTTACGCTGAGTTAGAAAAAAAGGAGTGTTAAAATGGGGATACAAAACTGGTCGGAGAATATTATTCTCGTGGACTTGCCCCAAGAACCAAATATGGGCGATGAGCTCAAAACCGTCACCGAAATGGTGCGCGACAGAGGCGACTGCGATGTGGTAATTGATTTTTCCAGCGTTGATATTATAACATCCTCAAGTCTTTCAAAGCTGCTAAAATTGCGCAAGCTGATGGTTGATTGTGGACATCGGCTTGTTTTCTGCAACGTTGCTCCTGCAACCAGAGGCATCTTTACAGTAACCGGTCTTGACGGAATTTTTGAGCTTGCTGATGACAAGTTCGTTGCCCTGGCAAGTCTGCAGATTGTCACTTAGCCGTGACTAAGGAACTTGACAGACAGTTTATTTTTTTGTATAATACAACGATGTTTAGCCCTTGTTGAGCTGGCTACGAAAACCACTTATGCAGGCGGTGTTCGTAATCTGCTCGCCGGGCCCGTGCAGAAGCGAGACAGTATAAATGAACGAAGAAATTCTGCAGCAAATCGAGCAGATAATAGGTTATAAATTTTCTAACCGCAATCTCCTATCCAAAGCATTCGCGCATTCCTCCGCAGTTGACGACCGTCTCTTTAGCAATGAACGGCTTGAGTTTCTGGGCGACTCCATTCTGGCTGCGGTTATCTGCCGGAAGCTCTTCGAGCAGTTCCCGGGTTATATGGAAGGCGACCTGACGAAAATAAAAAGTATGCTTGTTTCCCGCGGGACCTGTGCTCAAGTTACCAAGCGGCTGGGGCTTCAGGAGTTCCTGAAAATCGGCAAAGGGATGGCCGACAGCCGGGCTTTGACCAGTTCCCTTGCGGCCAGCTTATTGGAGGCCGTTATCGCTGCAATTTATATTGACGGCGGATTTGACGCTGCCGGCAGTTTCATTTTAAGAGCTTTCGCTCCGGAAATCAGCCTGGCCGATGCAGAACAATCTCACGGCAATTTCAAATCATTACTGCAGCAATACGCCCAACAGCAGCTTAATACTACGCCTGTTTATGTGCTGCTCGATGAAAAAGGACCTGACCACGACAAGTGTTTCGAGTCGGAAGTGGTTATAGCCGAGCATCATTTCCCGAGCGCCTGGGGGACAAACAAAAAAGAAGCGGAGCAAAAAGCTGCTTTCAACGCCCTCGTCGAGCTGGGCGTCCTTAAAGGCACTTTGCCGGATGGCGACAGCTAAATCCGCCGGAGGCGGATAAACCCCTGGCGAGCAAATGGTTTGGCAATCACACAGAAATCAGCCAGACCAGGGCGTATAAGACCAATGCAGTTATGATTATGAAAGCGACAATGGAGCCAAACAAAAGTGCTGTCTCTTTTAAGAAACCGGTCGCAGTAATTGTCGGCAGCTTCGTAGCTTTATAGACAATGGCTATCGCCGCCGTTAACGGCAGCAGCCACAGCATTGCCTGCGGATTTGCGAGGATTTGCTCCGGCGCTGTAAAGGTCGCTATCACAAAAATATCTATTACCGACATTTTATTCTCCCGCCGGGGCTATTCTGCCAAGATGAGCCAGAGAAACCGCATTGACAATACACAAAAGGTTAAGCAGGCCCGAGACCATCGTATATATCTGACCGATTTCGTTCGGCCAGCCATAGACGGGATGCCCTCCGCCGGCAGTATAATGGGATAAAACCAAAACTATCGGCGGATTCATAACCTGTGCCGCCTTCACATACGATGGTGATGGCCCAACCAGGTCAATTACACCAATTGAGCCGACATACAATCCCATGCAGAAAGTTAAGCTGATAGTTACGAAGATAATTATTGCCCGTTTTTTTTCTTCAAGCACGAAATAGCCTGCGCCCGGTGCCAGCCAGCTCAGCAGTCCAACAATCAGCAAAAACTGCGTGCGGTTTTTCTTCGCAAGCCGTGCCATTACGAGCCTCCTTGTGGTTCCGACTGCGTATTGGTATCGGCCGGCTCTCTGTCCTTCTCGACCTGCCTAAATCTCATACGCTTTAATATGTTTTCAGGATTAAAGTGCACCGGCGCCAGAGACTGAGATTGAATGAAGTCTTCTTTGTAGTTGTATAATGCCTTGATTTTGTCGTATTGTTCCTGGTCAAGGCGTTTAACTGAGATATTTTTTAAGCAATAGTAGGACATATCCGGCTTGAATTCCATAACCAAAGGCAGGGTGTCGATGGTGTTACTATCCTGTGGTATCAGCGAATAAAGCTGACCTATGAGCCGGTTCTCCTTTTCGGCCTTGTTGACTAACAACCGTCTTGCCGGATTACCTGCACTTTGCAGAGCCACTGTCTCCAGCTCCAGACTTGAGGTTCTCTGCAGATTTGTAAAATTTTGCAGCTCAAACGCATCGGCGTCTTCTCGGCTTTTGTCCTGCGGCCCATAAAGCTTATTAAACTTATCAACTGCGTTCTCCCAGCCATCCTTTACCGCCAGGTCGATGAACTCTTGGGCTTTGTTTTTGGTGGTATCCATTGCCGCAAGTTTTTTTAAGTCTTTCACTACTGTTTCTCTTATCGAATAAACCTCTTTGCCTGGCTGATTTTGGTCTTCGTCGAAATCAAGCGAACTTTTGGCAAAGGTTTGATTTACGCTTTCCGGTTCGGAGGCCTTTTCAGCTTTTATCGCCCGCACAACCACCATTATTCGTCCGAGCATATCTTTCGCAGGCCCAATATTTTCGAACAATCTCGGCTTTGGTATATCAAACGGGCCGAGCTCACCGGCTTTGAGCTCGTCGATTACAAAGACAGCCCGAGTCAATCCCACCGGATTATAACCGTATCCTTTTAGGAACAGCCCCCCAAGATATTTATCCATGAGAATATCGGATGCACTAAGCAGTCCTGTCCGCCCCGTATATACCTTGATTTTGTATTTTTCGCTTAATTGTTCAGCAGCAGTTGCATAATCGCCGGCCATCTGCCTAAATTGCTCGGCACTGATTTTCGCCGACTCCATATCTGTCGCCTGCAGACCGGCCTCGGTAAGCGTCCTGGCCTCCTGGAGAATCTTTTCCGCCTCGGAATTTATTTTGTTCTGCAGCAGGCCTTTCGAAATGACACCTGCCACCTCACCGTAGCTTTTAACTCGTTTAATCGGCGGCGAATTTGGGTCGTTCGGGTCCGAGGGAGCCGATGCAGTGAATTCTTCTCTGTGTTTTTGGTAAAATTCTTCTACCTCTTCCTGTGTAGGCGCTGTTACTGTCGCTGAAACATCATCAAGCTTGACGGCGATATATTCAAGCTGGACCCTGTCGTCCAACTTATACCCGAAGCCGTAAGGGTTTTGGTCGTTTATGTCCCCTGCAAAAAATTTCTTGAACTTGTCGAACTGCCTGACTAATTCCTCTTCGTTTGGCTCATCCCCGGTTTCGGCAAAGACAGCCGAATCAAATTTTACAAATTCAACGTCAATCGTCTCCTCTTTCCAGCTTGCATTATGCATTATCTGCGAGCTTGTAATATTTTCGCTCGTGCAAATCATCCCGGCATACATCAATACCGTCATCAAGTTACTGAACGCTGTTAGTATTTCTTCTTCTGAGGTGCCCTGCCGGTTTACTATTGACCCGATTAGCTGTGAATATGTTGCTCCCTTAAAAAATTGTGGTATTGTCATTTCAAGCTGCCTGCCTGAATTTTCATTCGACATTCTTACACCTGCGAGCTGCGCTTCGTTCTTCAGCAGCAGCCAGTATATCTCGGTTGGCATCGAGCGTTTATAAATATCATTAATTTGTTTCTCACTGATTCTGTATCGGTTTGCTCCTATTATTTTTTTTATATACCCGATTAATGCCGGCGAAGTTGTCCTCTCGGAAAACAGCAGCTCAGCCAGCAGGACGGCGTGTAAATCCTGCACGCGAAACACCGGCGAGCTTATGTTTCTTAGAATGTTATCTGCCTGCAGGAGCTTTAGAATTTCCAGCTCCTGCCGGGCCAGAGCAATGTCGTAGTTTGTTATTTCCCTGTTATCTGCGAAGTATGCTATGGTTTTTCGCTGGCCTGTTCTTCTTTGGCCGAGTCGACCCAAGTATGCCTCTCCCACAAAGCCGACAAATATAAAGATGACCACAACGGCCATCACTTTCGTGTTATTTTTGCGAAGCCATTTGATTGGATTCATAACTATGCTCCATTGGTAAATGGTGAATGTTGAATAGTTACCAATCACCTGAAACTATACAAGTATATCCAACGCCCCCAGCTTTGCAAGAAAAATAGCGATTTGCCTAAAACCCAGGATAGACAATATAGGCAACACGATATACGATATACGCACGACACAATACGAATGACGATGAAAGAACAAAAGGAAAGCTATCCAAAATCGGCTCAGGCGTTTATTGAGGCCAAAAATTTCCTGCCGGGCGGTGTTAATTCGCCGGTAAGGGCCTTCGGCGGTGTAGATGTCGAGCCACTTTTCATTGCCGCCGCAAATGGCTCAAAAATTTACGATATCGACGGCAATGAATACATCGATTACGTCGGCTCGTGGGGGCCAATGATACTTGGGCAGGGCCATCCGAAGGTAATAGCGGCTATCCAGGCCGCTGTGAAAAAAGGGACCTCTTTCGGTGCTCCGACTCTGGCAGAAACCGCCCTGGCTAAAAGGATAGTCAACGCTTTCGATTCTATCGAAAAGGTTCGGCTGCTCAGCAGCGGCACCGAGGCGGTAATGACTGCAATTCGGCTGGCGAGGGGTTACACCAAAAAAGATTTAATAATCAAGATGGCCGGCTGTTATCACGGCCACAGCGATTCAATGCTGGTGGCAGGAGGTTCCGGACTCGCCGAGGCCGCCATTGCCTCAAGCGCCGGCGTCCCAGATTTGATTGCCGAACTGACCATAGTGATACCGTATAATGATATCGATGCTGCGGAAACTGCCTTTCAGAAACACAAGGGGAAAATCGCAGCGGTTTTAGTTGAGCCGGTCGCTGCAAATATGGGCGTGGTGCCGCCTGTTGAAGGATATCTTCAGGCACTTCGGAATTTATGCAATGCAGAAAAGGTGCTGCTTATCTTCGACGAGGTGATAACCGGCTTTCGTATTGCCTACGGCGGAGCGCAGGAGCTTTTCGGTATAAAAGCGGATATTACGTGTCTCGGCAAAATAATAGGCGGAGGGTTGCCTCTGGCGGCTTTAGGAGCCGGAGTTGATATTATGGATATGCTCGCACCGGCAGGAGCAGTCTATCAGGCAGGGACACTTAGCGGCAACCCCATCGCAACCGCAGCGGCCAATGCAACGCTGGATATACTCGCAAACGGCGACTGCTACAATAAACTCGAAGCCAAATCCGCAATGCTGGAGGCCGGCTTGAGCAAAGTCGCCAAAGACGCTGGCGTGCCCGTTATAATCAATCGCGTCGGCTCGATTATGAGCTGCTTTTTTACCGATAAACCAGTAAGAAATTTCGCCGATGTGCAGTTGACCAATATAAAGCAATTCAAAAGGTTCTTCGCAGAAATGCTAAAGCAGGGCATTTATCTCGCCCCAAGCGCTTATGAGGCAATGTTTATTTCATTGGCCCATACAAAACAGGACATCGAAAAAACCATCGAGGCTGCGCAAAATGCCTTTCGCAACATAACAAACTGAGTTGGTGTTGTCGAGATTTTTCGGATTTTGGTCTTTAATTGAATGCCTGCTATGGTATAATATTTATCACCTTTCAGGAGGTCGGATATGTGGACTTTTAGCAGGGCGAAAAAGCAGGAATCTGCGGTACTGTTATTCATACTGCTCTTTGTCTTATGCAGTCTTTCATCAGGCAAATACAGCGGCGGCACAGGCGAGCCGAACGACCCATACATAATCGCCACACCGAACGACTTATGCGACATCGGTAACCACATCGAAGACTACAATAAGAATTTTATTATGGTCAACGATATCAATATGGCAGGTTTTTATGATACCCATCCTGTTTTTATGATTAGCGGAAACTTCATCGGAGTTTTTGACGGTAATGGTCACAGTATCAGTAACATCCGCGGCACGGAAGGTCTTTTTGAAACGCTCGGCAGCGAGCCCGGCGTATTAAAAAATCTGGCGTTGATTGATGTGAACATGACAGGAGACCAGCCGGGAGGACTTGTTAAGGCCAATTTCGGAGTAATATCTAATTGTTCCGTTACTGGAAAAGTAACCGGCGGATATTGTGTTGGGGGTCTGGCTGGTTGGTCTATCGGTGTTGTTGAAGACTCATTTGCCAATTGTATTGTAAATGGAGATGGTACAGTTGGCGGACTCGTCGGTGCGAATAAAGGCGATGTTTCAAGATGTTCTACCAGCGGCACTGTCAGTGGAACAAGCGGAGTTGGGGGGCTAACCGGCGATAACCACCCTGACTGCACCATTTCTGATAGTAATTCCACTTGTTCTGTATCGGGAGGCGGATTTACCGGGGGGCTGACCGGCTATAACATGGGTATTATCCTTAATTGCCATACAACCGGCAGTATAATCGACGGTGCCCATGAAACAGGCGGATTAGTTGGAATGAATAGCGGATTAATTCAGGATTGTTGGTCTTCCGGCGGTTTGATTCAGACGTATGGTTCTTTTAATAAATACGCAGGAGGGCTTGTTGGTTATAATCCCGCAGGAGGCCGAATTATTGCCAGCTTTTCGAATAACCAGGTATCAGGTCACAGCGGAATCGGCGGTCTTGTCGGAGGAAATGATTATTCTGCGGTCGAAGACTGCTATTCATTTGGGAGTGTAGATGCAAACGAAAACGCTGGAGGGCTTATCGGAAGCGTTTTTGACTCTTCGATATCCCGGTCTTATTCCTGCGCGT
The DNA here is from genome assembly GCA_049508795.1 of Sedimentisphaerales bacterium. Taxonomy (GTDB): domain Bacteria; phylum Planctomycetota; class Phycisphaerae; order Sedimentisphaerales; family Anaerobacaceae; genus CAIYOL01. Next base: position 286,637 of record JBELAN010000001.1, read on the forward strand.
CAGTATCACAGGGTCAATTCACAGGTATGTTCATTGGATACTCTATGAGAAATAATGTTCTGAATTGCTTTTGGGATACGGCAATCAACCCGGATATGAATGGTATCGGCAACATAAGTGACCCGAACTTGATTGGTCTGCCTACGGCACAGTTGCAGATGCGAAGTACGTTTACCGATGCCGGCTGGGATATGATAAATGTATGGGATATTGGGGAGAATCAGACATATCCCTTCCTGAGGAAGCATCTGCCTGGCGATATCAATAAAGACGGCGAAACGAACTTCTATGACTTCGCGATACTGGCTGAACATTGGCTCAGCCAGGAATAAATTGATTCGGCAGAAAAACTAATTTTCAATCTTTATAACAAAACCCCCGTTTCCCTTGCAATCCCCCACAAATAAATTCCTTGCACTTGTCTCTGCCAGGAAACATAATAGTAGCCAGCGTTATAAGCAATACGAAATACGGACAATAGGAGATACGAAAATGGATTTGGAACAGGACCAGCAAAAAAATCTGATTGACACTACCGATTGTCTTGAAGCTATCGGTGTCTTCAAGGGATGGAAAAACTTTTTGTTTATAGTTGTAATACTTTGTCTGCTCTTATTACAGGCATCCTTCTGGCTTGTAAATACCGGCTACGTTGCAACAGAACAGGTCGATAAGGTCTCTACTGCTGTGGCCAGCGACTCGGAGCAGATTGCAGAGTCTGTGAAGGCGAAAGAAAATATTAAAAAAGCTGCGGAACAAGTGGCGGCGACACCAAAAGAGCCGACCGAAGCAGCACCCCAGCCGCAATACAAATTCGCCAAACTTCACTTCAAGGTAGAGTTCAAACACCTTGCCTGGCTTATCCTCCTTGTCAATTTTGTGCTTGTGCTTGCAGCGATACTTTACTGCCTTACGATGCTGTTCAGCTTAAAGGTTTCGCTGATAGGGAGACTCGGCGGAATAAACCATATCTGTCGAGCATTTTTTCTTTCACTGGTCTTTCTTGTTTTGCTTCTGCCCTGGCAGATACCCTGGCAGAAATTTTTTGCCGGCGGGATTTTCGGAGCGATGTACACCCCAAGCGAGTTACAGAGTTCTTTTGCGGCCCTCAAAGACAGCGGAATCTTCTACAAGGTTTTCTATTATTTTCGATTCTGTGGCTACTGGGTGATAGCACTGCTGCTGCTTATCTTCTCGTATATCCGCAGCTGCCGCTGGGCAAAGACCATTCTTCGCCGGCTGGAGGTAATATAAAAGCAGCAATCAAAGCAAGCAGCGCTCCGTCGCCAAAGCTATGGAGCGTCGGCGACTTCATTTATTTTCAGTATCTCTTTTGCACTCACCCTGATTCGCATCAATTGCCGTATCGGTGTGCTCGCCGTGCTGCGCACCTGGCGCAGCAGGTTCTATGTATTTTCGTGCGTAATCGGCACCGGCCTTCATACTTTCCTGTTCCCACTTGCAATCCAGAAACTTTTTATACCATTGCTTAGCGCTTTCCGGGTCTTTCAGATAATAGAAACAATTTCCAATTTGGTAGGCCGTTCGATATTTATATTCGTAATAATCTGAGTATTCCCAGGCCTTGTTATAATACTCGAGCGCCTTGGAATAGCCCTTCTCATTATAATATGTGTTAGCCATCAGAGCGGCTGCCTGCCGATACTCAATGCTTTCCGGGTCATCTAAAATTTGTTTGAGGTTCTCCCTGCACTTTTCATAATCCCTGCTTCGATAATAACATTCAGCCAATTCCAGTTGAGCCGTCTGATAATCCGGTTTCAGCTCAAGGGCTTTTAGAAATGCCTGAATCTTTTGAGCGTGGTCCTCAGTTTGCTGGCCGTCTTTCAAATACGCCCCGGCATAGCAGTCCTTTTTGATAAACTTTGAAAGCTCTACATTTATTTTTCCATAAGGGTCTGATACTGTTTCTTCGAGAACCGGAAGCTCATAACCTTTTTTCCGCACATTTTTTAAGTATTGTTCCAGCCGGCCTGTTTCGTGCAGCCAGTAAAAAAACGCTCTCGCAAAATGATAACCCAAATCCCAATCATTGAATTGTTCTGTTGAGGAGGATAATAGTCGTTTTATATTAGGCCTGCGACCTTGCTCAATCTCGTTTCTCAATATTTGTTCCCGCCAGGGATTCGGCCTTCCCACGGTTAGTTTGCCCTTGACGATTCTTGTTTGCTCGCCCAGGAAACAGGCAAGCCCTTCATTAAACCATGCAGGGCAGTCGCGATAATTTAGCTGGATGAAGTGATGTGTGATTTCATGAAAGACAGTGCCCCAGCCGCTCAACTCCCCGTTATCCATAAATTGGTGCGTGTAGACCGCCGGCATACTGGATTCGTAGAGGCCGTAGTTGACTTTATCCTCGTGGCCGTGCTTGTTAAGAAGCTGCTGTGTGTCGGATTGTGTCCTGGAGTAGTAAATTGTTAAAGGTTTTTGCCAGCCGTTTTGAAAATACCGTCCCTGCAGATTCTGGTAATATGCCTCGGCGTTTGCCCGGACGAATTGAACATAACAGGGGTCTAAGTCGCTGCGGATTATAAAGTGGCTGCTTTGATAGTCTTTAGCAAAAGCATTTGTGAATAACAGAACTATCCAACAAACGCACAAGAAGATTTGTTTCTTCATTTTTTGCCCCGTCAGGCCATTTTTCTAATCCTTTGTAGCAACACAGTTTAATTGATTCTCAGAGTTTGTCAAGTAATCGGGTTTTATAGAATTTATCACCTGAAATACTCCGATACTACCGTTAGATTAGGTTACCAGAAATGTCTTTTTGCAAAAGCCCTTCCCGAACCGGTTTTTAGATAACGCTCAAAAGCGTTCGCTTTTTGTGTATCAGTAAACCAAACTGCTGCAACGAGTTTCCACGGTGCCTATTTGTTGGTGTGAACAGATTTTCCAGCATTGTGATCTTTCAGACGTTGATTGAGGTCGGAGGTTACGCCAATATAGGTTTGCTGAGGATGACCGATGCTTCGGATAAAATAGACAGCTCGCACTTTTCTTCCATGAAAAAAACAATATAAAAGCCCGCCTTCGCTAAAAGCTATGGCGGGCACCGCCTTAAGGCTTCTGCGGACTACATCCGCCGAAGCCTTGGCGAAGGCGGATGGAGGCGGGGGGATTCGAACCCCCGTCCCGAGATGTTTCGAGACAAGCATCTACATGTTTAGTCGTTCTATTATTTTTTTCGCCTTGTTAAGCGCCAAACGACAGGCTCTTAACTTGGCTATTCCGGGATTAAATCTTGCCTTGCCGGCCCGAACAACCGGCTCGGCCAGCCTGCTTGCTTACGCCCTTGCCGGACCCACAGGCAAAGTCAGACAGGACGGGCTGCTAAATTAGGCAGCCATTTGCAACTGGTAGTTGCCAATTAAATTTGTTGCCGGGTGATTAGCCAGGCCAACCGGCGTCCTGGACATGCATCTTGGCTCTCCGCCATCCGGTCGAAGCCGTTCGCCCCCGTATTCACTTTTCAAAAGACCAGCCCTGAAGGTCGAAACTATGCTATTATACCATTTATTGCCCTGAATTGCAATAATTGCAGACACGGCTGTCATTTGCCCATAAGTGTAACAGCGGCATTTGCGGCGCCATATAAAGAGATGGAATAATCCTTGATAATATAAACCGGTATTTTCTTTAACAGCGGGCTGATACTGGGATTGTAGTTTGTTTCGAAGTCTTTCATAAAAAGATTATCTTCCAGGAAGAGCCATTCATTTTTTGTTGCGATGCCCCCTGCGAGATATACGCCGCCAAACGCCAGAAAAATAATAGCAAGCCCTCCGGCAAAGCTGCCATACATTCTGATAAAGAGCTTCATAATATCCCTGCAGACTTTATTATCTTTGGCATTTTTTGAGATTAGTGCGGGTTTATCCTCATCTTTTATCTGGTCTATGTCTTTTAATACGCCTTCTATCTTTATGCTCTTCTTGTCTTCGAAATAATTAAAGATATTGGAAATACCCTGTCCTGAAACAAAAAGCTCCACTCCCGGCGGCATTCCTATTTTATTGGCGACATATTCCTTTAGTTTTATTGTTTCATCATCAAAGGCCGCAAAGCCGGAATGACCGCCTTCAGATGGGTGTGCCATATATTTCCCGTCTCTGGCAGTGAGGAATCCCACGCCCAATCCTGTGCCTGCGCCTACTATCGCCTTTGTTGTTCCGGTTGGCTTGGGGAAATTACCTTCTGTGGTAGGCAGCTTTGTAATTTGTTTCGGGTCGTCTACATCGAGGGTGGGAATTCCATAGCCGATGGCTAAAAAGTCGTTGATAATAAGGGTGTCTATTTTTACTGCCTTTTTTATTGCGTTGCCGTCAATATCCCACTCACAGTTTGTAAGCTGGCAATAGTTATTCTCAACCGGCCCTGCCGCACTAATGCAGCAGAGGTCTATTTTCAGGGAGGGATTTTTCTTCTTTGCCGTGGCGATTACCTCTTTGATTGGGTCTATGACACCGCCAATTTCCTGAGATTTGAAAACACATTTGAGAAGAATGGTGAATTTGCCGCCCTTTTCTCCGACGACGGCGAGGTTAGTATTTGTGCCGCCGATGTCCCCTGCCAGGATTATCCTATCTTGATTAAAATCTGAACTTAGCCAGCTTGTTTCCATCTTTGTATTATTCCCTTATTGTTTATATCTTTGCCCAGGACTGGAACCCTTTTTCTTTAATGACCTTTTTTGATATCTCTTTATCTATAAGCTTTGCATGTTCAACCTGCTCCTGAGCGATGTCCATTTCTTTTTCTCTATACATCGTTTCACCGAGTTTGAGATAGAACTTTATAAGCAGCTCATCTCTTTGTTCTACCTTTATCTTTCCGTTGGTAATGGCAATTTCCACCGCGCGGGTAAAGCCATCCGTATCAACACGGGCTTTGGCTATGTAAAATCCGTGTTTTCCGCCCTCTCTTGAGCGTGAAGAAGAGCCGGCTGTGTGCTGAGGGATTCTGTAAAGGGTTGGTATTTCCCCGGAATAAATGAACTTTCCGCCGCCTGCTGAATATCTCATCCAGGTATTTGAATCTTCCGAAACCTTTTCCGGCGGGAAAGGATATTTATAGGCAAGCTCTGTATCTACCACTGTCGCCGAGGTAAGATTCGTGTAGCCTTTTGCCGTGCCTATATCTATCCAGGCGTTTATTCCCTGCGGAGGACTATGCTGATGGCCTTCGAGGATTTCAACGATGGACTGCGTCAATTTCTCCATAGGTACTATCTTGCTGTTCTCATCAATGACCTTGAAGGTCGAATAAACTACGCTTGCCTGAGGGTCTTTGACAAAGATTTTTCTCGCCACTTCCAGCCGTCGTTTATCGGAGATGTCATCTGAATCATTAAAGAGAACTATGGGCGAATTATGTTCATAAGCCCATTTTATACCCATATTCCGGCAGTGGCCGGGGCCGTTATTTGTCTGTTTTTTAATAACAAATATCTTGTCCGGGTGTTTTGCCTTTACCTTGTCGAGGTAATCAATGGCTTCCTTGCACGGGGACAAATCGTCGATGATTATAAGCTGCCAGTTTGAATCCGTCTGATTAAAAATATTTTCCAGTGTTTCATCCAGATACCTTTTGGTTACATCATTTTCAGGTCTCCAGTGGGGCATAACAAACGTTGCGACTCCCTTTTCATAATTTTTAGCAGACATTTTGGTTCCCTTTTATGAGTTTAATTAATCAGTTAATTTATCATACCAGTTTTTCTTAAGGAAAATCGAGGCAGCAACCAGCACCGCGATGGCAATCCACATATTTCTGAAGTCCCTGATAATCAGGTATGTAGGAATCAGCGCCAGCGTAAGCTGCCAGGGTATGCCGACCGCCACGTTCACCATATCCCGCAGGAAGCCCCTGTTCGGCACAAAATCAGGGTCTTCCCGGCAAACCATATCGCGTATTGGTCCCCAGAATCCCCAGGGGCGAACCTGCTTGTAGAATTTTTTCAGCACTTCCTCCTCATCCGGCTTGGTAAGCAGGCTAATCACAATGGATGCCGCTGCGCTTATCGCCAGAATCATCGGGAAGACAGCTATATCCCGCTGTAGGTGCCACAACAGCGGTTTGGCGAAAATCAACGGAAGTACCAGTGCTGCGGCGATACCGGATATCATACCGCCAAAGTAACCGTTGCTGTTAAACCGCCACCAATACCATTTCAGCACATTCGGTGCAGTATAACCGCCCCACAGGCCGGCAACCAGCCATTGCGTCACGGTATTGATTGACTCCGTCATAAAACCGAATGTTATGCCTACAACCACTACCAAAATCGAACAGAGGTAGCTTATGTGGACGTATCTTTTTTCGGGTGCATTGGGGTCGATATATTTTTTATAGAGGTCGTTTGCAACATACGATGCCCCTGCGTTGATGGTCGAGGTAAATGTGCTCATAAAGGCGGCCAATAGACCTGCCAGCACGAAGCCGACCAGTCCGACCGGCAGGAATTTGCTGATGACGTTGGGAAGGACCTGCTCAACATCGAACCCTTTACCCATTTGAACAATCTCGCTCTTGAAGAATACAAGCCCAAGAACGGTTATGCCGGCGACCATCAGGTATCGCGGGAAAAATAATACCACCGAAACAAACCAGTTCATTTTCGCTGCTTCCCTGGGGCTTCGCGTGGAAAGGATTCTTTGCATATCGTAGTTTGGCGCCGGGCCGGCGGCGCTGACGAGGATGCCCTTAAACATCATAAGCATAAAAAATATGCCAAACAGCTCCCAGCCGTCGCGGGCGATTTTGTCGTTGAGCGAGGCGATGTGCTGCGACCAGTCGAGATTAAGTTTCCAGCCGAAGAACAAATTGCCCCAGCCGCTGGGCACCGCCGCCTTTATCGCCTCGGCGCTTGTGTGCCTCATTGCCACAATACCGATGCAAATCGAAGCGCCCGTCATAAGCACATACTGAATCACGTCGGTAACAGTCACGCTTAACATCCCGCCGAAGATGACATAAATCGTGGTGATACCCATAAGGATGATTGCGTATGTGTTGGGCGAGAGGTCCCAGGGCAGGAAAATCTGTGCGAACTTTCCCATACCGCGAAAGTCATAAGCTAAAAACCCGACGACACTGACGACTGCGAAGATGACGACGCTGATATGCGACAGCATTGCCCCGCGGCTTGTGCCGAATCTTGTGCGAATCCATTCGGCCCCCGTCATAACGTTTGAGCGCCGAAGCCAGGTGGATAAATATACCATTAAAAAAATCTGGTTGAAGACTGGCCAGACCCACGGCAGCAAAACCCCTTTTAGCCCATAGACAAATATGCACATCACCAGCCACATCGTGCCTGTGATGTCGTACATTCCGGATGCGTCAGCAATGCCAAGAACATACCACGGAACGATATTGCTGCCGAGAAAATAGGATTTGAGGTTTCGGCTGGCAATTTTTGACATTGCAAAGCCGGCTATCATAATGACGACAACATACGCAACGATTATCCCGATATCGATACCGTGAAGCTGCATATCATATCCTTATTTTGATGTCCCTGAATATGGTTAAGAGAGTCCATCCTTAGCATAAGCGCACCGACATTTAGATAAAAAACAAGCAGTTATAATATGCAGACGCGCTTGTATGTCAAGACTAAAATCAGGATGTTTACTCTAAGGCCTTATTGGGGTTGTTCGCAAGTTACTCCCGCAAGCGCATAGACTAAAGCGGCCTGCCAGTTGATAGCGATTTCATTGGTTCTGGCGCTTTGCTGGACGTCTTCCCAGTCTCTTGCAGAATTTCCGCCTCCGACGATATAGCCCGGCCACGGCTCTTTTATCTTGTCGGCGCCGCAGCGTCTGTCGTGAGGATTCATAGGCGGATTATGCCCAAGGCGGGTAACGTAAGACCTGCCGTAATTGTTCCTTCCGAATATGTTGTCTATAGCGCTCTGGGCTGCGTTGACATAAGCCGGATTCGGCGATACCTTGTTAGCTGCCATTAAGGTGATGACCTCTCTGGCGACAGTTCCATTACTGCCCCACTTGTATATGTCGGCAAGGGGCCTGCCATACACGTCTTTGTCGGCTTTGGCGGCAATGTTATCCGCCATCGCAAGCAAATCCTGCTTTATATCTTTTACGAGCGCATCGTTTTTACCGGTTCTGCTGCTCAGCAGATATGTGACCATACCGAGGTTATTCACGTCGCCCCAGTCCCAATAAAAGCTTATCTTATTGTCTAAGGCGCCGGCTCTTGTTTCGAAATCCTTGAGGTAGTTCGGCTCACCCGTCGTCTCCCACATCTCCGCCGCTGCCCACAACCTGTCATCAATGTCGGGCGAGATATAGCTTCCCGTGTGGAAGTCCTTTTGGTCTGCCATTTTGCTGTCGGGGTTCTTCGCAAGGAAATTGTAGCTTACCTTTGCTGCATCGAGACACTTTTGCGCATAATCGGCGTCGTAGGGTTTGAAGTGTCTGGCTGCCATAGCCATCATTGCAACGAAATCAGCCGTGGCCGCCGAGCTCCAGTCAACATAGAACCGTTTGCCTCTCTCCTTGTCCGGCATAATGAAGCCGCCAAAATTCAAAGTGCTCAACTTGCTGTAGACCCTTCCGGAGCCGTCCGGGTATTGCATCTTGAAAAGCCAGTCAATCTCCCATTTGATTTCTTTCAGGAAATCCGGATAGCCCTTCGCCGTATCGGGAATATCGAGCGAAAGTTTTTTGAGCTTGTCTTGATAATGCTCCCACGCGAAAAACAATGACCCGACTGTAACACCCGCATTGACCACATATTTATTGTAATCGCCGGCGTCGTGCCAGCCACCCGTGCCGTCTTTTATTTTGTTCGGCTCGCCGACGTAATCCAGCCGGGCGTCATTGAGATGACAGGGTGCATACGCAAAAATGTTGCCGTTATACTTGCCTTTCACTGCGGTGCCGCATCGCCACAGATAGAACGCCCGCATAGTTGTATAAAGCGCAGAGTCATAAACTTTATCGCCTATCTCAAACTTATAAGATTTGCCGACGCCAGGCACATCGAGGTAATATTTGTTCGGTTTGTTCACTTCGGAAAAATCTGCAATCCAGACGGTCTGATTAACATCCTGTTGATAAAATGGCCCCGATGTCCTGCCGGAATAAACGACCTTATGCCCCTTGGCCGTTTTGACGGCGAAGTCCGAGCACTTTGAGATTATAGTTGCCCTCTTTTGGGCCGCCGGCAGATACCCAAGGGAATTAAGCCGGATGTCCGGGCTTACTTCAATCGGCTTGTCTTGAGGTTTGGGGGCCGCCTCCCGTGGTGAGCTTGTCGAATCCACTGCGCCGAATGCGGCGGCAGAAACAGAGAGCAAAACGATTACTGCGATTGTAGAAATAATCTTCATATCTTCACCTGTACTTTCTTGAACAAAAAGCGGATTTGAGATTATTTAGCTCTTGCGAGGTAAGAGGAGTCGTCGGTGCTGATGCGGACGACATCGCCGACGTTAATAAACGGCGGGACGCGAATTTTCAGGCCTGTTTCGAGAATTGCTTCTTTCATTTGATTTGTAGCGGTGGCTCCCTTTAGCATTGGCGTTGTTTCTGTAACGGTCAATTCAACGGTCTTGGGCAGCTCAACGGCAACGACTTTACCATCGCATATCAGAGTCGTTAAAGACGTATTAGGTTTGAAGAATTTTATCGATTCGCCGATTAAATCATCGGAGACGGTAGTCTGGTCGTATGTCTGTGCATCCATAAGGATATGGCCGGAACTGTCGGAGTAGAGATATTCCATCTCACGGCGGTCAAGAAAGGCCTGCTCCAGCTCTTCGGTGGAGCGGAAGCGTTTTTCGATTATGATGCCATCGGCGATGCATCTTAGCTTGGCCTGAACGAAAGCCCTCAGGTTGCCGGGCGTTACATGCTTTGCCTGAACGCATACATAAAGCTTTCCATCGAAAGTGACGGCCATACCAACTCGCAAGTCATTTGCCTTCATATCAAAAGTTCCCTTACAGTTACCAATTAACCAATTAACTAATTAACCTGCCGGTTCGGTCGGGCTGATATCTTTGAATTCAAAGAAGAATCCTTCGGGAGTGCTGATGCCATAAAAAGCGGACAGGCCGAAATATTTGCGCACAGCGTCGAAATCAGGTAAAAGACTGAAATTAATTAATTCGCTGATTACCGCTGGGCCGAATTTCATCGCAGCCGGACCAGCCGAAGACCCGGCTTTGCTGCTTTGCTTTACCATCCACCAGAAAATTTCGCTCGATGCTGCATTATCTTCCAAAGCCGCCATTCCGACAGCCGAAGGAATGGCAGATTTGGCGGAGGTGAACCACTTTGCCGAGCCGAGCGATGGGGCATCGGCGCTGCTCAAGGCACGGATAGCCCGCTCAACAACGGACTCGCTTGCGAAAATCAGATGGGAGTCAGTGACGGTAAAAGCCATTATGGGTATTTGTGGAGCGTTTGATTCGGAAGGGACCTGCATCGGTGTCATCCCGGGACGGAGAAACGGCAGGGCCGACGGGCTGAGCAGATAAATGGTGTGGCCGAGTAACTCTCGCTTTGCATCAGGATTATTCTGAGCTATCATTTTGCTGTGGAGAAGCGAGAGAGCTTTTTCGATGGTCTCGCGGTCATTTACCGCCAAGGCAATGAGTGATTCTGTCGGCATTGAAGTATTTGAGAAAGGCTTATTGACGCTCTGAGAGAATACAATTTGCGAGCCGAGGTGACCGATGACATCGGTTTTCAATTTCAATCCCGTCTCACCGTCGGGACTATCCGGCAAATCCAGCGCCTGCAGCATTGCAGCATACTGGGGATTAAAACTGTAAAGAATGCTGTAAAGCTCATCGTAGGCCTTTTTAATATTCAGATTAAAAAATGTTACCGAATAAGCCGATGCAGGAATAAATCGAGGGGCGTTTAAAACGGCTGATTCCATATCGAGCATTTTGCAGATACCCTTTTTTTCGCCGTTAATTTTGAGAAATGCTTTGGCGGAGGCGGAACTGCCGGGGCTCGTCGCCACGGCAACTGAGCAGCCGAGAGCGGCGATGTTATCAAGGCCCAGATTGGCTGTCCATTGGTGCGTTTCACCGGCAGGGTCTTCGGTAAGAATCATTTTAATGATTTGTTTTATGTTGATATAGAAATCGATGTCGTGATAAGGGCCGACGGTTTTCATAACAGCGTTGTAGTCGGCGTCGTCAGCCAGTGCCGGACTGTCGGCGCCTTTGATATGTGCGATGACAAATTTAAGAAGGTCAAGATTCGTAGCGGCTATAAAACAATCGTCAATAAAGCAGTGATTCAGTTCTGAGGATGCTTCGTCGATTGTTGTTTCAATGCTGACACCGCGGTAATCCTCACTTCTTTTTTGGTGCCCGCCGACTTCGATATTTCTCTTGAGCATTTTGTCTATTGTTTCTTTGATTTTATCAATTCCTTCGCCCCACTGGGTTATTATCACGACCGGCGGCTCGTTAAAATCTTTGCTCTGCTGGTCAAGCACTAAAGCGGCGGCAACTCTGCCCTGTGGCCATACATCCGCGCTGAAAATCGCCTTAAAAATATCGTTGTCATCTAATTTTTGGATTTTTTCGCGCCATTTTGTCTTGGCATTGTCAACAAAAGCAGCCATTGCCGGGTCTGTGCAGAGCTTGTAAAGGCTGGTTTTTTCAAACTGTGTTTTTAGTTGTTGAAAATTGTCAATATTCATCAACAGGATGGTTTCAGGAGGGAGCAGCTTATCTGTCCTTGGTAGCGTCCCAGCCCGGGCAGAAGCTGAGATGCTCAAAAGCCCAAGAGCGCAACAACAAAGAAGCGTCAGAGCACAATTGAATTTCCGCCTCGTGCGGTTGTCATCTGTTCTGGGGAACATATTTCACCTTCAGACCTTTTGATAATCTCATATCTTGTTCGAGATGCGCTTCATCATTGACGAGGTTTGTCTCTGACCCCATTGGGGGTTTGTTGTTTTTCAGGATTATTTCCGACCGGGCTGGCGAATTTCGGCTCGGTCTTATTGCGTCTTTGGTCCGGCTGAAGGTATTTGAAGCCGGTGTTGGGGTTGTCCTTATCGTATATGAAGGCGTCGCGGTTATCTATGAAATGCTTGACGTAATCGATTGGTATAGCAAAGCCCAGGCCGCCAAAGAATATATATCCCATATTTGTGACGCCGATGACCTCACCTGCGAGATTAAACAACGGTCCGCCGGAATTGCCTGGATTAATATCGGCATTGGTTTGGACATAAACAAGGCCCTCAAACGCCCTGTTTACCGTGCTGATGACGCCATCGGTGACGGTTCGTTCCAGGCCGAGCGGATTGCCGATGGCGAAGACTTTTTCACCCGCCTTGACTCTGTCGATGTCACCGAGGTATGTATATTTGACCTTTGAGTCGCCGAGGTCTTCGACTTTCAACAGCGCCAGGTCGATAAAAGGATTGATGGCTTCGATTTTGACATTTTTGAAGGTTTTTTTCTCGAAGCCGTCCTTTGCCTTTTGGAACATAGTAACTTCAATTTTTGTTTCTTTTTCTATCACGTGATAATTGGTTATCAGGTATCCTTCTTCGTTGATAAAGAAGCCCGAGCCTACTCCCGCGGGGCTTGAGATTTTTACGACTGCTTCGGAGAATGCTTCCACACATTTTTCGATGGTTGTTTTTTTCAGATTTGCGGTGTGATATAATCGGCCGCTTACATCGTGCTGGCGCTGTAGTGCATTGGCATCCGCATCCAAGTCGTTGACATCGATGTCCCCCGCTTCGAGGGTATTTGTGTACTGGTATTCGAGTATTTTTTCCTTCGGAATAGTTAGAATGGTTGCGCCGACATCTATTATCAACTGTGTTTCTCTTTCCGCGATAATATTGCCGGTCAAACTCTGACCTTCTTTCAGAACAACCGTATCCGCCAGTGAAAGCCCGCAAGCGCACAACACCAGCACAATGGCACAAAAACGCTTATGATTGAGCATTTATCACTCCTGTTTATCCGCCATAGTCCCGCGGGACGAAGGCGGAAATTAACATTTTTAAGCTGAATTCGCGAGCGAAACTATGTATTATAAGGATTATCTGTTTTTGACGCAAATAGAAAATAAACTTGCAAAGCGCTCTTTATGCGATTTACAATGGACAATGTCCTATGGTTTTTACGCTGCATAGATACATATTTCGCGAGCTTCTGAAAGTCTTTGTTCCTTCAGCAGCGGCCTTAACACTGATGCTCAGTCTGGGCAGTGTTTTGCGGCCAATTCAGGAATACGGTGTAGGTCCTCAGCAGGTGGTCCATCTTATGGGCTATTTTCTGCCGATAACACTGACGTTTGTATTGCCGATGGCCGCTTTATTTGCGGCGACTTTAGTCTACGGCCGATTTGCGAGCGACAATGAGCTCGATGCCTGCAAAGCAGGCGGAGTAAGCCTGCTGACGCTGGTTTATCCGGGCCTGGTCCTTGCGATTATAGTGGCGATTGCAAATCTGATTTTGAGCTTCCACGTGATGCCGGTATTCGTACACCGCGCAGAAAAGTCTCTTAAGGCCGACGCAAAACAGATACTTTTCCGCAATGTTCAGCGAAGCGGTTACTATAAGGTTCCGCCGGACGGACGATACCGAATCTACGCCGACCTGGCTGACCCGCGGAACAATACACTTTCGGGTGTGATTATTACCGAAGTGAAAGGGGCCGAAATAGAAAAGATTATCACTGCCGAGAGAGCCAAAGTGAATTTCGACCTGCCGGGGAGGTTTAATGAAGTGCAGATAACAGCATATAACACATATCAAATGGGTCTTGAAGATGAGGCGCCGTTCTCTGCGGAAAGGGTGCCGGTGACGATGCCATTCCCCTCGCTGCTGGGCGATGATATAAAGTTCAAGAATATTGACGAGATAAAGAAGATTCGCCTTGACCTGATGCGTTTCGACCCGATTGCGAAATTAGCCCGCGACACTTACGCACAGTTTACTATGGAGCTGCTGGCAGAAGATATTGCCGAAAAGATATCCAGAGGCCCCGAAGGCTCTTCTCAGTCTTTAGAGGCCATCGAGGATACCAACAATTTCTATAACCTGCATAGCGGCGAGAAATTAGTCAAGTTTACCGCAGGACAATGCAGTGTTCGGGGCGAAGAACAAGTGCAGTTATCCGACGAAGTTGTGGTGATCGAATACGATGCGTTCAGCAAAAAAACTTTACGAACTTTGCGATGTGCAAGGGCCTCGCTGCATATCGAGGGCGATAAATTTGCGCCGACTTTGACAATGGACCTCCGCAGCCCCAGGTGGCAGCAGACGGACGGCTCGGAGGGTTTGGCCCAGCGTGTTATCATTCGCGGCCTGATTCTCCCCAAGGCCGTAACAGATAAATTTGTAACCACCGATGTTCTGGAAACTGTCAGTGCAGCTTCGATTAACTCAGCGCTGCAAAAAGGGCCGAGCGTGAGATTGAAGAGTCTGCAAAGTAAGCTTCAAAGAAAAATACAGGGGACTTTGGCTGATATAAGGGCTGAGCTGCATTCGCGGCTGGTATTCGGAATAGGATGTGTGGCAGTGATGATGATTGGCATCGGTTTAGGTATTATTTTAAGAGGCGGACATTTGCTCAGCGCTTTTGGTGCGAGTTCGGCGCCTGCGGCGGTGCTGATAGTTTGCATAATGATGGGCAAAAATATTACAAAGAACCCTTATACACAGGTAAGCTCTGGTGTAGTGCTGATGTGGGCGGCGGTAGTTCTTTTATCCGTGTTAGCTGTAATGATATATCGAAAGCTGTTAAAAAATTAAACGATATGAAGATATTAGACAGGTATGTTGCAAAGAATTTTCTGATTGGGTACGTGATTGCCTTTTGCGTGCTGATAGGTTTGCGAATAGTTATTGATTTGTTTGTGAACCTGGATGAATTTACCGAGCACGCCGACCTTGGCGCATTTGCAGTTGTTGGAAATATACTGAGCTTTTATGGGCTGCACAGCATGCTTTACTTTCGTGATTTTGCGGGAATGATAACTGTCGTTGCAGCCGCATTTTCGCTGGGCAAAATGATACGCTACAATGAGTTAGTGGCTGTGATGGCTTCAGGAGTAAGTTTGAAGCGGGTGATTGTGCCGATAGTCCTTCTTGCCTTTCTGCTGACGGGTCTGCTGGTAATAGACCAGGAACTTTTGATACCGCCGTTCAGCGACAAGCTTGTGCGTGGCCAGGACGCCATTCCCGGGCAGGAAACTTATGATGTATGGTTCATCGAGGACGGCACTGGTTCGCTAATTTGCACTGAAAAATTTGACGTCCAGACGTCAACGATGTATAAGCCGACTATCATCACACGCAGCAAAAAGGCCGATTCGGTCGTTTGGGAGATAACCGGCCGAATATCAGCCGACAAGGCAGTTTACAATCCTGAAACCGGCAGGTGGGATTTAATTAATGGGCTGTTTATCGAAAAAGGCTCCCAAATCGGCGCCCAGCCGATTGCTTCTTACGCCAGTGACATTACTCCAAAGGATATCCCTGTAATGCGCAGGTCCAGAAATATAACTATGCTGAGCTCGCATCAGTTAGCTGTTCTTTCAGCCCAAAGAACAAAAATCAAAGACCTGGCCCAGCTTTACAGCCAGAAGCACTTTCGTATCACAGACCCCCTTATCAATCTGGTGATGCTTATGGTGTGCCTGCCGATTTTGGTTTGTCGAGACCCAAAGTCGATGAAGTCAGCCATTATGATTAGCTTTGGCACGACGGCTGCGTGTTTCGTCATAATGTTTGTCTGTAAAATGTTCGCAACAGAGGCCGTCTTTGACAGGGTAATACCGGAGTTCTGGGCCTGGCTGCCCGTCTTTATCTTTGCTCCCATCGCCTTCATCGAGCTCGACTCAATGAAAACCTGACCATTTAGCCCCTCGTAGCGCAGCGAAGACCCCAGAATGTCTTTATCTGGGGCCCAGAATTTCCTTACTCATATCTTTCCATTCCGGATTCATCTGCTCAATCAGTACCAGCTTCCACTTTCGTTTCCACCACTTCAGTTGTCGTTCCCTGCTACGTGCCTCACGATAACTCTTTACTTTTTCATAATAAACCAACTTATCAAGATTATACTTTTGAACAAATTTGCTTCCTCTTCCAGTTTTATGCCTTACGGTTCGACTTGCTAAGTCCTTTGCCATCCCGACATATAACGTTCCATCTCGCTTTTTCGTCAGTATGTACACATAGTATTCTTGCATTCCTGTATTATACTTGATTTTCGTAGCGCAGCGGAGATCCTCGATTGTTGCCTCCTTGCTTCTCGTAGCGAAGCGAAGATCCCAGAATGTCTTTATCTGGGATCCATGTCGGGGACCCACCTTGTCGTAGCGAAGCGAAGACCCCAGAAAGTTGTTATCTGGGGCCCAGATCTGTAACCCAAATCCTAAATTAAATCAAATTGCTTACCCCTTTCTTATAGTTTACAATACCCTTGCCCTGTGAGATGTGCCGTAAGAGACGGCGTTTACTATCTCTCTGGGGTTATTTACCCGAATTCTCGAGGTTTTATAAAGAAATGGGGCAATTAAATAACATTCAAATCAACGAGGTTCTGCAAACTTTAAGGAATGATAAAAGATTATCCGAGACGGAAAAAGAACAGCTTATTAACCAGTTGGAAAATCTCAAGCATAGTATCCTTTTTGATACTAAGAAAGAATACGAGCTGGTTTATGCTGATAAAGAGCGAGAGGAAGATATTCTTGCTGACACGATGGCAGTTCCCTTGCAGCCGGTTAAAACCTTCCGAAATGGCAAAAGTGGCAACGGCTGGATGAACATGCTTATCTTTGGCGATAACCTTCAAGTACTAAAAACGCTCTTGCAGATGAAACAGGAAGGGAAACTTAAAAACGCTGATGGAACACCGGGGGTGAGGCTGATTTATATCGATCCGCCGTTTGGAACAGGAGATGAGTATAGTATTAGCAAGGGGACATCTGCATACTCTGCTAAGACAATGGGTGCCCGTTTTATAGAGTTTTTGCGTAAGCGATTGATATTTCTCAGAGAGATGCTTTCTTATGACGGCAGTATATATATAAGAATAGATTATCATTTTGGACATTATATTAAGGCAATCATGGATGAGATCTTTGGCGTGGAAAATTTTCAAAATGAAATCATAATTAATCGTTTCAAAAGGCAACTGTTAGACATAACTCGTTATAATGTAGCGACCGATTCACTTTTTTATTACACGATGTCTTCTGATTCGGTTTTTGACCAACAATACCGAAAACGCATATGTTCGTTCTGTGGTAGCGAGGCAGAGCCTCAATGGAGAGGAATGAGTTCTCCCGGGTTAAGAAATCCACCAGAAAGAATTATTTTGGGAAGAAAACTTTTACCCCCACGAGGCCGACATTGGACATTTACTCAAAAGAAGATCGGTATTATGTGTGGAGAAAACCGGATACGTATAAACGATAGTATAGCATATACCGACTTGAATGGAAAAAAAATAGAGGGATTACCTGAATATCTACAAACTGAGAACACACCTGTTGATTCTAATTGGACAGATCTTAAGGGATATGTTTTTGGGGCGCGTTACCCCACCGAAAACCCGGAAGAACTTTTGAAACGTATAATATTGGCTTCTTCCAATACCAACGATCTTGTGTTGGACTGTTTTGCTGGATCAGGTACAACCCTTGCTGTTACTGAAAAATTAGGGAGACAGTGGATTGGTGTGGACTGTGGGAAATTGGCTATTTACACTATGCAAAAGCGACTTTTGAACATTGTAGAAAGCAAGGATTTAGAAAACCCAAAGAAGAAGTATAGAAAGCCTTGCAAGCCGTTCACCCTCTACAATGCTGGTCTTTATGATTACAAGATGATCAAGGAACTTCCTTGGGAACAGTATCGGGAATTCGCCCTGAAACTCTTTCAGTGCCGGGATGAGAAGCATGAGGTTTCAAAAATTGAACTGGATGGCTATTTGGGAGCAGGCAGCGTCCTTGTTTTCAACTATCAGAAGCATAAAGATGCAATAATGGACAGAGGTTTTATTGATGACGTGCACAAGTATCTTGAGGACAAAATCGGGAAACGTTTCTTTGTTATTGCCCCTGCTGCCTCCGTGAAATTCCTTGAAGACTACATTGAAAAAGGAAAGACTAAATATTACATTTTGCGCATACCATACTCTATTATTGAGGAGATTCATAATCGCGGATTTACCAATCTCAAACAGCCTGTCAGCGAAATGAATGTTAACGATACGGTAGACGCCGTCGGTTTCGATTTTATTCAGCCTCCCGCGGTGAACTGCCGCTATTATGTGGATAAGCCTAGGGAAAAAGACCTCTTGAGTGGGCAAGCAAAAGATTGTGTCATCAAGATAGAACGTTTTGAAAGCAGGATTATTTCCCGCAAACCGAGACAATTTGCCAACCTTGAAACCCTTTCCATGGTAATGCTTGATTACGATTTTGATGGTGAGGTCTTTGACTTGGATGAGGTCTTCTACGCCGAGGACTTAAAGAAGAACAGCTACGAGGTGCGATTTGCCAAGGACAAAGTCAAGGGGCAAATAATGGTTATTTACATTGACATCTTCGGCAACGAGAAGCGGGAGATAAAATCTCTATCTGATTTTAATAACAAGAGGAAAAAGTAGCCATGCTTGAACGGCAGACTTTTCAGAATAAAGATTTAGTCCTCAAGGTATCTCCTAATTACGATACTAAGAGGTTTGACCCGAATAAATACGAGGCTTTTATGGACGCCCTTTGCGGCGATAGGGAGTATCAAAAAGAGGCCATTCGAGAGACGACGCGATACCTTTTGGGGGATGAATATCAAAGCCTCAAAGAACTGGCGGCAGAAAACTATCATAATAACCCCAAACTTCAGGAGAAGTATTCATCTTTTGAAGATTTTCTCACTAGTCTACAATTGCCGGATAAGTTATCCTGCTCCTTGGATCATGCGACAGCCACCGGCAAAAGCTATGTAATGTATGGTATCGCCCGCATTATGCTTGCGGAGGGTGCCGTGAATCAGGTGTTGGTCTTGTGTCCATCTAATACCATCGAATCCGGTTTGACTGAAAAGTTTCGGGGACTCTCCGCCGATAGAATTTTAAAGGATCTTCTGCCCGCTAATTCTAAGATAATCAATCCCCGCATTATAAACGCATCCAATACCATTCAGAAAGGTAACATCTGTATTGAGAACATTCACGCTACCTATATCAATACTAAATCCGCAATCGAAGACAGTCTGGTCGGAAAAGGTAGGCAGACTCTTGTATTGAACGATGAAGCTCATCATTTGATGAGTCCTTCTGATACAGCACTGAAAAAGTGGAAGGAATTTTTACTTGATCCTAAATATGGGTTCAACTTTATCGTGAATGTTTCAGGCACTTGCTATATAGGAGATGACTATTTTACTGATGTCATTCATCGCTTTTCTCTGAGGGACTCTATTGAGGAGAAATTTGTCAAATCCATACGATATGTGGCGGAGGATTCCTCAGGAAGTGAGGATGAGAAGTTTCAAAAGATTTACGACAATCACATTGAAAATAAAACAGCCAAATATCGTAAGGTTAAACCCATTACCATCTTGGTTACCAAAAATATCGCCGCATGCAAACGTCTCACTGAAAAACTGATTGCTTTCCTTGCCAAGAAAGAAAAAATTGGCAAAGGGGAAGCAACGAAGAAGGTCTTGATAGTTACTTCTGCTAACGAACATAAAAACAATATTCCAATTCTACGAAGAGTAGATGACAAGAACCAACCTGTCGAGTGGATTACCTCTGTTAGTATGTTATCGGAAGGATGGGACGTAAAAAATGTTTTCCAGATTGTTCCACATGAGGAGAGAGCGTTTAATTCAAAGCTTCTGATTGCGCAGGTCTTAGGAAGAGGCTTGAGGATACCGGAGGTTTATAGAGGCAATCAGCCAGTCGTAACTGTTTTCAATCATAACAAATGGTCAAGCAGTATAAGGCACCTTGTAGATGAAGTTTTAGAGATTGAGAAGCGCATCCATTCATACCCTGTGGATAAGAAAGAAGATTATAACTTTGATATTCATCAAATAGACTATGATAAGATTGTCGAGGAGATTAAGGAATATCCTAAAGAAGATGAATTTGAGCTTTTAAAGAAGGGCTACATTACCTATTCGAGCCAGAAGGCGGTCGTAGAAAAAGGTACAACTTATGTCAAGGCGGTTTCGGGTGAACAAGATACCAAAAAGACGCTGATTGAGTTTAAGATGCTCTCCGTTGAGGAAATTGCCAACGATATTTTTAATAGATTATATGTGTTTGACCAAGATGCTGGAACTAACTATAGCCAAGAATGGTCAAAAAAACGGATTGTTAAAGCTATCCAGCGATCCTTGCAGGAAATCAAAGATAAAACTAATATGGTTAGTGAAGAAAACCGCCAAAAGACAATACAAGCCTTTGGAGTTATCAGGCGTAAAAGCAGCACGTTTCCCAGAATAGTGCCGAAATCAAAAGAACCTTATAAAATCAACACTATAACGATGAACAAAGCTAGTTCGGGCATTGGGTCTCTCCGTCGGGATAGTACTATATTTTGGGATGATTACTCAATGATTTTAGGAGAAACCGTAGATAAAAAAATACTAAAGGAACTTGAGGAAGACGAGAGCCTTCCGAGATCCGCCTTGATCAAAGTGCAAAACAAGTACAACTTTAAGACCCCCTTGAATATTGCGATAGCCTCATACGAACCTGAACGTAAATTTGTACGGTTATTGACTACCGAACAAAATGCTAAGGCAATAAATGCTTGGATAAAGTCCCTCGATATTGGTTTCTATAGCATTGAATATTCTTGGCGAAAAGGAGAACATCCCAAAAAAGGAAGTTTCAATCCTGATTTCTTTATCAAAGTAGATAAGGATATTATTGTTGTGGAAATCAAAATGGACGGCGATATTTCTGACGAGAACCAAGCCAAACTCCGATACGCTAAGGAACATTTTTCCAACGTGAACCAGTTACAGAAAAAACAGAATTATTATTTTCAATTTTTATCGCCGTGCAGTTACGACTTATTTTTCGCATCTGTTCGTGAAAAAACCTACAAAGACTTTAAGTCTGAACTCGAAGCAGCCTTGGAGCAATAACTGGCCAAATATCTTCTCGGCCTGACCCACGACGAAATCGCCATTCGTAGCAAAGCGCAGATCCTCGAAGCGTAGCGGAGATCCCCGCATGTTGTTGGCGGGGACCCAGTCTTTCAATTCTCAACCCCACTTCTCAAATCCCTCACTTAAAAATCCCGCCATTCTTAAAGCAGTCCATAAGTATATACGCATATACTTATATAATCATACAAACCACCGCTTTACTTATAGCCCGGCTCGTATAACGCACTGACTGCCTTATGCATTGAAGCCATATTTTGTTTATCAAGCGAATAATAAACATGAAACCCTCTTTTTTGAAACCATATAATTCCTGCTTCTCTTAACACTCGCAGGTGCTGAGAAGTTGCCTCCTGCGATATCCCTAGTTGCGACGTCAACTCGGTAACGCACATTGCTCGTCGCTTAAGTGCCTGCACAATTCGCACCCTTGCTGCTACCGAAAGCAATTTGAATATCCCCGCCAGTTTTTCTGCGTCTGTCATAACTGTTTGCCTCCGTACTTTCTTTATGTGATATTTCCTTTACTCAAGAAAAAAAGATACAACTGCCAGACATCATGATATAAGTATATACGCATATGCTTATATACTACAACTCTGATTATGAAATGGAAAACAAATTATGAAATAGAAAACAAAAAACTCATCAAAATCTTCTCCCCAAAAAAATCTCTGACACCATCTCCGCCCTCTGGGTATAAACAATTTATTAAATCAGCAGTTCCATATTTTTAATTTTTGCTCTGTATTTTTGCTTTTTGATTTTTAATCTTTGATTTTCTTCCGCCCCCACCAAAATCGCCATCATCCAAAAATGACCTTGTCATCCTGAGCTTGTCGAAGGACCTAACCCCTAAACCCCAAACCCTATCCTCTCTCCGTTCTTTGTTAACTTAGGCAACCTTTACCCGAACTTCTTTATGAACTAAGAACTCAAAACTAAAAACTGCGCGAACTGTTCGATTCGAACAATTCGCGCAAGGGGGGTAAAAAACTTTCCAATTTTTTCAACCGTTTCTATACTTTTTTCGCAATTCTTCTCACTTTTTCCAAATTTTTCTACACTTTTCGACGTTTTCAAACACGAACTTGCGCGTTTGGTGCTACCCCACCTTACCCAAATTACCCGTTTTAGCAAAAATACAGCTACTTTTTAAATTTCATTTCGCGGATTTCTTTGTTAATTCTGACGCTGCACCATTCCTTCCCGCACATTGAGCAGTAATCAGCCGATGGCAAGTCAGCGTCCATAACTCCTTTGCAGGCCTCAAGATGCATTCTCTCGGCTGTTTGCGGGTCGAGGGATTCGGCAAAATGCGTTTTCCAGTCGAGATTGAATCGTGCAACGCTTAATTTTCTATCCCTTTCCGCCGCCCCTTTTAGTCCTCTTGCTATATCTCCTGCGTGGGCCGCTATTTGCGCCGCAATCACCCCCGCCCGGACATCATCGACATTCGGCAGGCCGAGATGCTCTCTGGGCGTAACATAGCACAAGAACGACGCACCGTAAAAGGCGGCGGCGGTTCCACCTATCGCTGATGTGATGTGGTCGTAGCCGGGGGCGATATCGGTTACGACAGGGCCGAGAACGTAAAATGGAGCACCGTTGCAAATCTGCTGCTCGATTTCCATATTGTATTGTATCTGGTCGAACGGCACGTGGCCGGGTCCTTCGACCATAACCTGACAGCCCATTTTCTGCGCCCTGCGGGTCAATTCGCCGATGGTTTTTAGCTCTGCGATTTGGGCCTGGTCGGTGGCGTCGGCGATGCAGCCTGGCCGAAGGCCGTCGCCGAGTGAAAAGCAGATATCGTATTCAGCCATTAAGCCGCACAATTCATCGAACATTTCATAAAGCGGATTTTGCTTGTTGTGATACAGCATCCATTTGGCCAACAGCGCTCCGCCGCGGCTTACGATGCCGCCGAGGCGGGTTTCAAGCAGCGGCAGATGTTCTCTCAGCACACCGGCGTGAATCGTAAAAAAATCGACGCCTTGTTTGGCCTGCTTTTCGATTGTCTGCAGAATTATCTTTTCGTCTATGTCTTCGACATTTCTGCCTTGTATGACCTGATAGATCGGCACTGTGCCGAAAGGCGCGGGGCATTGTGCCAGCAGCTTTTCGCGTGTATCATCGAGATTGCCGCCGGTGCTTAAATCCATAATCGCATCTGCGCCGGCCTGGAGCGCAACTTTCATTTTTTCAATCTCGGTCACAACCTCCGAGCTGACGCTGCTTGTGCCGATATTGGCGTTTACCTTGGTGCGAAGTGCCCTGCCGATACCGACCGGCTTGAGATTAGTTTTAATATGCAGCTCATTTGCCGGTATTACCAGCCGACCAGATGCAATCTCGCTGCGAACAAACTCAGCATCAAGATTTTCGCTCCGGGCCACCGATTTAATCTCATCGGTGATTGTTCCAGCTTTTGCTGATTGTAGTTGTGTAGCCATTTTAATTCCGTGCAAAAACAAAAATCGCTTCCGTAGTCCACAGGACGCCTTACGGCGGAAGCGATTTGAGTTCCTGCTGTCAGAATTTGATGAAGTCAATCACTTTCCTACGCAGGCATTCCCCCCTGCTTTCTTGCGAAAGCAAGAAAGGGGGTTATCCTGATCAGGTTCAAAGGGTTTTTTCTCAGACCCGCCCGTCGGCAAGCCACCCCTAGTGAACTATCCTATTATAACCTATTGTTTTAGCCGGTCAAACAAATGTTCGGCGCAGTTTATATCCTGCGCGGGCACTTGTGGGTCAAGATTTTGCAGCCGGTTTCGGTTACGAGAACGTCATCTTCAATTCGTATGCCGAGTTTGCCCGGAATATAAACGGCGGGCTCAATTGTGAAGACCATCCCCGGCTGTAATTTAGTTTTGCTGTTAGCCGAAATGATGGGCTGTTCATGCACTTCCAGACCCAGGCCGTGGCCCGTTCCGTGGCCATAAACGGGCAAACCGCTTTTGCGAATTACTTCTCTTGCAGCGGCATCGACCTTTTTGGCTGCGACGCCGGCTTTTATCATTTTGAGAGCGGCGGTTTGTGCTTCCTGCACGGCATCGTGAACCTTTTTATAAAAGCGATTCACGCTACCAACGACAAAACATCTGGTAATGTCGCAGCAGTAGCCATCGAACCTGACGCCGAAATCGATAAGAACCGTATCATTTTTCCTGAGCTTTCTGGGTGTCGGCCGATGATGGGGACGCGAGGCATTTGGACCGAAGGCGACGATTATCTCGAAACTGTTTATTGCACCAGCTTTTCGGATTTGAAAATCCAGTCGGCCGGCCAATTCGCTCTCGGTTACGCCAGGTTTTATATATTTAAAAGTTTGCCTCAGGGCATTTGCCGCGATTTGCGATGCTGCACTGACGGCTGCGACTTCACTTTTGTCTTTGATGCTACGGGCGGATTCAATCATGTTTGCAACTGTTTTAAGCCGAACCTTAACAAATTTTTTCAGCATTTCGAAAGCGGCAAGCGAAACGGATTTTTCGACAGCTACCGCCCGTACTGATTTTAGTTTTTTCAGCAGGTCGGCGACCGCCTCGACCATTGGTTTATTTCGTTCGATAATATTGCAAGCGGGGCATTGGTTTTTTGCCTGCTCGGTGTATCTGCTATCGGTCAAAAGATAAACGAACCTATCGGTAATCAGGACCCAGCTATCGTCCCCTAAAAAGCCGGTAAGATATGTTACATTGGCGGGTTTCGTTACCAAAAGGGACTTGAGCCGCTTTTTCTTCAAACTGTAACGAATGGTCCTGATGCGCTTTTTTATTATTTCTGCATCCATTTTGCGCTACTCACAACTCGATTAATACACAATGATTAACATCACTTCAGGAAAAAATAAAGTTTTTTTTGTTCGAGGGTTTGGCTTTGTGCCATTTTGTTTTTATACTTTTATTGCAAGAGGAAGCGGCTGGGGGGAAGCCGATGAGTGCAAATGGATTTGCCGGCTGTTGATGCTTTCCGTGAGGGGAGGAACTTAAATAATATCTTTCCAGGTGGGACGGCTTTTGCCGTCCTTTTTTTATGTCTTGTCACAGCATTGCTTAGCCATTACAATAAGCTGGTTTTTAAGCTCAATCTTAAAATTGGCGGTTAGGTTATGCTGTTTATACTACCTATTCGAACAAGTATTCGGCCCTGGCGGGCGCCATACGCGAATTACGCGCTGATAGCCGCCAATGCCCTAATTTTTCTGTTGACATACTGGCCTCATAGAAACCCTCTTACCGAGGCGGGGGAGATTCTTCGGCCAGCGGCATTACAATTTATGCTCACTCCTGCCCGGCCGTATCTGTGGCAGTTTGTAAGCTATGCCTTTCTGCACAGCGGTTTTCTACACATTGGCGGCAATATGTTCTTTTTGTATCTTTTCGGCAATAATGTTAATGACAAGCTCGGCAATATCGGATACCTATGCCTTTACTTAGCAGGGGCGGTATTCAGCGGAATAGGCCACACACTAATGAGCAGTAGTCCTGTTATCGGCGCCAGCGGGGCCGTGGCTGCTGTAACTGGCGCGTATCTAGTCCTGTTTCCGCAGACGTTAGTTACGGTTTTTTACTGGTTTTTCTACTTTATTGATACTTTTGAGGTTTCAGCATTATACTTTATCGCTTTTAAGCTGATTGTCTGGGACAATATTGTTGAACCGAGATTTTCACCCAGCGCAATTGCGTATAGCGCCCATCTGGCGGGATATGCCTTTGGCATTTTGGCTATGGTGGTGATGCTTGCAACCGGTTTAATCGGCGGCAGCCGGTTCGATTTATGGGCGATGATAAAACGATGGAACCAGCGTCGTCATTACGGCGACGTTGTCTCGGACGGTTACGACCCTTTTGCCGGCCGGACAACGGCCAAGCAAATAAAGGTAAAAGAGATTAAGAAAACGGCCGCTCAGCAGCAGCGAGAGGAAAAAATCAAGCAACTCCGCGAGGAAATCGCAAGCCGGACATTGCAGCACAATCTGTCTGCCGCTGCTGAGGTTTATCTGGAGCTTATCGAGCTTGATAGTGAGCAGCTTCTGCCTCGCCAGCATCTGCTGGATATCGCCAATCAGCTTGCCAGTGAGAGTAAACACGCTGAATCGGCACAGGCATACGAAAAGTTTTTAACTCACTACAGCAACTATGAATATGTTGAGCAGGTGGAGCTGATGGTGGGGATATTGTATTCCCGTTATCTTCATAAGCCGGAGTTGGCGATAAAGCACTTGCAGGCTGCGGCCCAAAAGCTTTCTGACCCGGGACAGGTAAAAATGTGCAACGACGAGATCGCCAAATTGCAAAGGTAGAACGGGCACCTATCGGCCTTTTTCTATTCGCTACCCGCCATAGCGATTCGAAGTAATATTTGGGCAAGAAAAAAGTTGACAATTTCTGCGGCGGGTGCTAATTTGAAAAATCGTATAAAATAGTTTGAGGTTTTGGTCATTTTTAGAAAGAGACTCTTTTTGGGAGACAGAAAATGCAATCTCATACCAAATTCATCAATCTCTTTATTCTTGTTTGTTTGATAAGTTTGTCGTCCGTCGGCTTTGCCCAAAAGACCGTTAATTCACCGCAGGAGTCTGTTTCAGCCACTGAGACGGAAGGGAATGAGCCATCTTTTCCCTATGTTGCCGAGATAATCGACGATAATGTCAATATACGCTCCGGGCCGGGGACAAATTACTACCACTGCGGCAAGCTCAATACCGGCGACAGAGTAAAGGTGGTCGCCAGCAAGTACAGCTGGTCTCACATTGTTCCGCCGGCCAGCAGTTTTTCCTGGATTTCAAAACAGTATGTCAGCGTTGAGCCGAATAATCCCGGCATTGGGGTAGTTACCGGCGATGCCATCCGTGTCTATGCCGGCTCCGACTTCCTCAAGCCGATGCATTCCACGACTGTGCAGTTAGAGCTCAACAGAGGCGATAAAGTCGAGTTGATGGGCGAGGAGATGGACGATTATTATAAAATTACTCCGCCGACCGGCGCCTACCTTTGGGTACTTACTCAGTATACCAAGCCGGTCGGGGCCGTTGGCGAGGTTGAGGTGATTGTTAAACCAAAGGCCGAGCCAGAAGCTAATATTCCTGCAGTTGTTCCCGTTACTATTTCCATTGAGTCTGAAAAGCTAAAGGAGTATTACGCTTTGACAGAACAAATCAAGGCCGAACGAGCCAAACCGGTGGCCGAACAGAATTATGCGGAAATAAAGAAATCACTGGCTGAGCTTGCGGGTAACAAAGAGGCCGGCAAGGCCGCATCCTACTCGGAGTTTGCGATTAAGCAGATAGAGCGTTGTGAATTAGCTTCGGCGGTGGACAAGGAGGTTCAGCTTCAGGATTCACAGTTGCAGCATATTCGTGAGCAGATAGAAAAGTCTCGCGTCACAGAGTTATCGCAAGTTCCTGAACTGGGTGGATTTGCAGCAGTAGGGCAGTTTCAAACCTCAGAAATTTATGGTCAGGAAGAATCTCTGAAACATTACCGCATACTCGATGATTCCGGGCAAACAGTCTGTTATGCTTTGCCGGAGGGTCAGGCGTTGGATGTGGATTTAAGCAAATTTGTGGGCCGAAAAGTCGGACTGGTGGGGACAGCGGAGCCGCATCCGCAAACCAAAGGCGCCCTGGTACGATTTACCGAAATAACCGAACTGAAGTAATCAGCGTCTTAATTAACCGGCTGCAAATACTACTTTGTTAGTCTTATCAGGCGTGCGGTAAGGCTTTTCTGCTTATTTTTAACGGCGGGGTATGCCAAGAATTTTCACCGCTTCCTTTACGACCGGCAAGGTTGCGGTTGTTACCTGAGGGTCGTAGACATTTCCGGTAACCTCCATTCGGACAACAGCATGGCCGAGGCCTTCGGTCAGAGACTGTAAAATAGAAGGCTCAGCGGAGGCAAGGCGGCGGCCGCGTGCAAAAAGAACCAAATCGGCATCGCGGCTTTGCAGGTCTATCCAGCCTGAGCCGTTAAAAGCAAGCGATTCGCCGGATAAATCGAGCTGCTCAAGAAACAACCTGTTGTGCTCAATGTATGAATCAACGAGCATCTGCTCGAAGACGAAATCTTTTGGCTCTGTCAGTTTTAATACGGACAACAGCTTTGCCAGTGGTGATAGTCTGCCGAGCTGCATATCGGTTATTTGGAGACGGCATCGGCCGATATAAGGTAAGCTTTCACCCGTGCGGCCAGCGACGCTTAATACACCGCTCATTTTCCCGGTGGTATAGTTGTCGCGAGGAGCTCCTTTTGGACCCGTCCCGAGCGAACTTGTACTGAGCAACGTCGAAGTAGTCGAGGGGTTTGTGTCTGAAAGAAATTGTTTCAAATCAATACTGTCAAATCCTACCTGCAGCAGATACTCCAAATCTGCCTCGGTCGAACGTTTCAATTCAAATTTACCTGCCAACTTGCCGCCATAACAATCAGCGGTGAGGCTTTTAGCCATCCAGCTTCGCCGGCTGGGGTCATAGTAGGTGTCTGCTTTCAGCCCCGTTAAGGATTTGCCTTTAATCTTGAGACTATCTGCGGTAAAAGTGATGTCACCTACCGAAAGCTCAAGTCGGTTGCTGCTGAGAGCGTCATCAGCCAGTATTACTCGCCCGTTAATTTTTACGGTCGAGACGTTTGGTGTTATCAGAGTATCATCGGCGGCCCCCGCGTCTTGCTGTCGCAAGACGGCAGCGGGGGCGGTAATGTCCTCCAGTGTAATAGTGTTATTTGTTATCGTCAGCCGGCCGGTAATATTTTTTATAGGATAGGTGAACGGCTCAAAGTTGATGCTGTTGCCGGGACAGTCCACAGTTATCTTATAGTCAGGGTAGTTGTTGCTGTCGGTTTTGTTCAAATTGGCGGCGAGATTTACCTTTCCCTTCGGCTGCAGTTCGGAGACGATTCTTTTTAGCGGCTGCGGCATCAAAGAAATTAACTCATCGTTTAGCTCCGTTTGTTCGGCGTTCAGCAACAAACAATAGCGGGGTTTTTTGGCTTCGTCGCCGGGCCAGATTCGGCCGGTCAGTGAAACCAGAGCCTGATTATAACGGCCTGTGAAATCTTCAACTTGTATCAAATCAGGCGTAATGATAGTCTTCGCTGATATATCGGAGATAACCAGCGGAAAGTCGTCTGCTTTCTCCGTAAGGAGTCCCCAGGACAAAGTAGTTTTTTTGAGAGAAACATCGGCGATAAAACTCATCGGTCCAGAATCCTGTCCGGCCTTCGCAGCCGCTTCGGCGGAGTAGGCTTCAGGTGTGAAAATCTTTATGTCGGCATCAGCTAGGCCGGTCATATTAAATCGGTTGTAAAAATCGCTTTTTTTATCTGATAAGCTGGAAGCCAGTGTTGAATCCAGGGGGATATCCTTCGCTTTAACTGAGATGTCGTATATTGGCTGCTCGGTGTTGCAAGCTGTTATTTTGCCGTTTAAGGTTATTTTGCAGCCATTGACCTGCGAAATCACATCCGAAACAGTTATACTGTCGTCAGTGAACAATAACCTTCCGGAAAGATTTTTCAACGGATAAGGGAAATGACGGTATGCAGCTTCGACGCCGAGCAGTTCAACCGCCAAAGTTTCTTTTTTATCGGCTTGTGACCGTCGGCTGAATCTGTAATCTATCGCCGCAAGACCACTCGGAGAAAAGGCAGCCCAGGATTCCTTCTCCTTTGCACTTAACGCTTCGTACAAGTCGTTATCTAAAGCCATATTGTCGCTTGTAATCTGGATTTGGTACTTCCAATTCGGGCCAAAATCTTTGGACCAACCGTTAAAAGATACCTCGGTGTCGCCGTGCCTGCCGCGCAGGTTGTTCAGGATTGCGCTGTTTTCAGTAAGGTCTATCCGACCGGTCAGCTGCTTTACAGTGTATGGGAAGTGGCGGTCGCAGATGGAAATATCTTTGCAGTGGACTTTGCCGACTAATGTGCTTTCGCTTAGTCGTTCTAAACTGCCCTGGGCCCGGAGGTCAATAGCAACTGTGCCGGAAGGTCGATATCGGTTAAAGAACCTTTGCAGAGCAGAAAATGCGCCCGGCTTGCCCAAAAAGGCTTCTCCGTCAGCAGCGAATGTATCATCGGCGGGAGTATGCCCGCCGCGCAAATCTTCTATTTTGAGCTTCAGTGAGTAAGTGTCGTTGCGGTCATAATTCAACTCGGCATCCAGAGCATTTATCGTCCAAGCCTTCTCAAAGGCGGGGATATCAGCCGATGAGATTCCGCCGGTAATTGTAATCCTGCCGGGTTTCCAAAATCCGGTCAGGATACTTTTGCCACGGTCGGCTCTATCCGCCGTCGTTATATTAAAGCTGTAGCCGTCCTGAGTTTTTTTGGCTGGGGCAAATCCTGCATCAATAGGTACCGCTACGACAGCTTTGCCCCGTCCGTTCGAAACTTTACTGTATTGGAGAGTTCCTCTTTTGAGTCGAATAATGGGTATTTCCCCTGCGGCACCTTTAGGTGGCTTGATTCTAAATGCGGCAATATTCCACTGGTCTGTGTCCAGATCGTGCTGAGCGTCGAAGACAAAGTCTTTAACACTTATTTTTTTCAGCCGAGGATGTAATGACAATAAACTGCATACGCCGAAACGTGCGTATACTGTTTCCGCTTTTAGTATTGTATCGTCGTATTTCTTTTGCTGTTCAGGCCTGATTATGAGCTCCTTGATGAAAACTGAGCCGTTGATGTTAAAATCAACCGATTCGGTTGTAATTTTAGTGTTTGTCAGCTCAGCAATCTGGTCAAGAGCGATTCCACACAGGACCCTGCCGGTCAGTATAAAGGCAAGCCATAGACAGAAGACCAGAATCAGACCTTTGATAGGCCAGTGGTGAAAAATTCTTTTGCTGTTTCCGGTTTTAGCGGATTTGTTTGAGTTTGGCGGCATTTTCTGCAGCATTTAAGCGTATTATAGCGTATAGCTCTAAGTTTTTCTACCGACTATATCGTCCTTTTTATTGCTTTGTCCGCAATATCGCGACGGCAATAAGCACCGTCGAATTTTATTTTATCTACGGCTTCATACGCTTTTGCCTTTGCATCCGCTATAGTTTGCCCTATAGCGGTTACGCCGAGCACTCTGCCGCCGTTGGTAACGAGGTCTGCATTTTTGGCGGCGGTACCTGCGTGGAATACGACAACATCATCGAGTTGTTCAGCCTGGTCTATGCCGGTTATTATTTTCCCCTTTTCATACTCTCCCGGGTAACCACCCGCAGCCATTACCACACAGACGGCGGGTCTTGGGTCCCACCGGAGTGTAACATCTTCCAGCCTGCCTTCACAAACCGCCAGCATAACCTCCAGCAAATCGCTTTTCAGCCGCATTAGAATCGGCTGGGTTTCCGGGTCGCCGAAGCGGACGTTAAATTCGAGCACTCTCGGCCCGCCGGCAGTAATCATAAGCCCTGCATACAGGACGCCTTTATACGGCGTGCCGTTGCGATTCATACCATCTACCACCGGCACGAGAATTTCGTGTGTGATTCTGTCCATCATCTCATCAGTAACCACCGGTGCAGGGCTGTAGGCGCCCATCCCGCCGGTGTTTGGCCCGGTGTCGCCGTCACCGATGGGCTTGTGGTCCTGCGATGACTCCATAACATAAATATTTCTGCCGTCCACGAAAGCCAGTATAGAAGCTTCTTCGCCGAGCAGTTTGTCTTCAACGACGATTTTGTCGCCTGCCGAGCCGAATATTTTGTCGCACATTATTTTTTCAGCCGCCAAAATACCGTCGGAAGGGTCATCACAGACAAAAACACCTTTGCCCTTGGCAAGCCCCGCTGCTTTTATCACCACCGACTCGTCCCTGCTTGCGATATATGCTTTGGCGTCTGCGAATCTCTCGAAGACCTGCCCCTCTGCGCTGGAGATGGCGCTGGAGCGCATCATCTGTTTTGCAAATGCCTTGTCCGCTTCGAGCTGTGCCGCGCCTGCGCTGGGGCCGAACGCCTTTATACCAGCTGCCTCAAAGGCATCAACCGCACCTGCTGCAAGCGGGTCCTCCGGCCCAACTACAACAAGAGCTATATTGTTCTGCTTGGCAAAGTCCACCAGCTTGTTAATATCATTAACGCTGATAGGGATATTCTTACCGCATTGGGCTGTGCCGGGGTTGCCAGGAGCGATATAGAGTCTGCCTAAATTTTTCGATTGAGCCAGCTTCCAGGCAATAGCATGCTCACGTCCGCCGTTGCCGATTAAAAGCACATCCATAAAATAACCTCAAATTAAATTACTATCAGCACTAAAACGCCAATCTACCAAAGTCAGATGTTTTGCTCAAGTTGATTATTGATAATCGATGATTTTGGTGCTATCCTGTTGCAGGTGTAATTTAAGGATACTAAGTTATGGAATTATCCTGGCTGCTTGTTTTCAAGATAGTAGCATCCCTTGCAGGCGTTCTTATAGGTATAGGTATGTTCTCAGAGCTTTCCTGGGCTACAAAATTGAAGGTAACCGCTGCCTTGCTGCTTGGCATTATCCTGATAGGTTTTTGGGCCTGGCCTCTGGCGGCGCCAGTTGAGCCATTTGGGGTTGTGTCCGTGCCTGCCTTTGGCGGTGCGATAGCTTTGGCTGGCTTGGCGGTTTTAGCCGGCTTTATCGGCTATTTTCTTTCTTGGCCGCACGGCCGAGAAATCGGTATTTTGGCGGTACCCGCAGGGCTTGCTATCTGGGCGGTGCGCTGTGGCAATATGGCAGAGCGGATGCGGCTGGCTCCGACCCTCGCCCAACGCCATGGGCTGTTTGCGGCGCTTAAATGGGAGCCGATTTTCTGGCTGGCTATTGTCGCTGCCGGATTTGGCGGTGTGCTTATCGGGCAGAAAATCATCCCCCGCACCATACGATGCGGGGCGAACGAAAGCCAGCGCCGTCAGGCATCCTGCGGAGAAGAATCCGACTCTAAAGCCAATATATATTTGAATGCGATAATTGCTGTGGTCGGCTCGGTTTTCATAGCTCAATTTTGTATCGGGATATTTGCTCAGGACATTAGAATACCCGACCCCAGATTAGGTTCGGTTGTGGCTCAGCCGGCTGTCGGCCAGATTGTTTTTGCCGTATTAGTTTCGTTTGGAATAGCTGCTTTTCTTGTTAAGAAATTTCTCAACGCCGGTTATATCTGGCCGATAGCGGCTTCGGCTTTGGTAACCGGATTTGCTGTTACTACTTCCTTCAGGCAGGATACCTTGCAGCATCTTGTCGAGCACTACCCGCCGGCTTTTTACCCCAGTGCGGTTAATTCCATCTTGCCTGTGCAGACGGTGGCTTTTGGGGTATTAGGCTCAATTGCCGGCTACTGGCTGGTTATCTGCTATAATCATTGGCGAAAACACCTATAAGTCTCGGCAAGGTCAAGCCTTGACGGATAAAAAGGCAATTTGGGGGAAGACGGCAAATTTAGTGCATCTTTTTTTCAAGCGGCGTATTTACGGTAAGTGCATATATTTTATATGGTTACACACACAGAGTCCTATAACCAATCATGGTTGCCTAAAAAAAGCAAAAATGGTTGTTTTAGGCCTCGGAATTAGCCGAAAATACTGTTGAGCCAAAAGGTTTGTTGGCTGGACGCTGCTTTCAAGTTAAGCCGTTTCAGGATAAGAGCATATAAAAGCGTTTGACCAACAGAGGGGTGAACAGGCAGGCGGCTTTCTTCGTAAAACATAATAAGACCAGCCGACAAAAGGAGTTGAAAATGTTGGTTCTAAGCAGACAAAAAGATGAGTCGATTATGATTGGTGACGACATAAAAATCACCATCGTCGATGTGCGAGGGGACAAAGTACGTTTGGGCATCAACGCTCCGAAAGAAGTACCTGTACACCGCATAGAAGTCTATGAAGCTATTCAGAAAGAAAAAAAAATCGACAAAGAGACCAGAGGAACTAGTGCTCTGTAACAGTTAAATTGCAGGGTATAACTTCTTAAGCCTTATCCGTGCATCAGCGGTGGTAAATCACCAATCTACTTTAGACTCATTAGCATTCCGAGACTTCGACCACGACAACA
>JBELAN010000010.1:0-69139 GCA_049508795.1 Sedimentisphaerales bacterium
ACGCGCAATAGCCAGAGGATGACAACAATCACCACAACGACATTGATAATCTTCTTTATCTTGCCGTCCATCGGGATATAAGTATTGACTAACCACAGAAGCACACCAACTACTATCAGTGTAATTACCAACGTTACTAAAGACATTTTTTATCCTTTCACAGATTCCAAGTTTTGATTGTTTACCTGTTTAATGTTTTCAATGTTCATCTCTGCATCTCTTTATACGCTTTCTGATAGCGAAGTCAAGGTCGAAACAGCGCAGGCCGTAGGGGGGAAGAAATCTCTACGGAGTAAAAGGTTATCGACCGGCGGGTAAACCGCATCTTCCATAAGGGACGCCAAGGGCGGTTGCCTAAATTAACACCGTTTTTTTGGTTTGACGGGTTGGGGGATTTAGGGGACAATTGGTTGAGCAACAGCGATAGTTATTACCTAAAAAGTATGCTTTAATAGGGAAGTGTTGCGAATGGAGATATTGCTACCATATATATGTAAATGGATAACGATAATTTTGGTAGCAGCAGTAATCATTTTTCTTGCCAAGCATGGTCTGCGTGTAATTCGAATAAAACACGGAAAAACAGAGGTAGAGTTTGAAAGTAGCAAGGAAGTTTCAGAAGAACCGTCGTCACGCAGATTCCCGGAAAGGGGTGGAGGAGAAGATTTCATAAGTGATCTCATTAAACGAGATTTTCTTGTTTTTGCAGGGACAGGAATTGTAGCGGAAGGGGTACCAAGGTCCTGGAAGTTGCTTCTCGAAAAACTTGCCGCTGAAGCGAACTATGAAATAGATTTAAATAATATTAGTAAAAAAGAATATCCTGATGAGGCACAGAAGATATTCGAAAATTTAGTACAGATAGGCAAAAAAAATAAGTATGACGAAATCATAAAGAACGCTTTGTCTTTAAAGGAAACATCCTGGGATCAAAAAGCATATGACATTTTGGACACCACAAAATCAGTAGTAACTACAAACTTTGATGGAACTTTTGAAGCTAGTTATCAAAGGTTAGCAGAAAATAAGGATCTACCATCTATTGAAACATGCACAGAAAGCCTGCCGACTTTCACGCATAATATTGATTATGAGAAGTATAAAATTGTATATTTGCATGGTCGAGCTGATGAAAAGCATATAATTTTTAAAAAGGATGACTACACGACATATTATCCCTCAGTATCTGGAGCAAAAGATGGTGACAATTGTCTTGAAGCATACCTTGGATATTTATTTGAGCGCACAACAATAGTGTTCATCGGATTCAGTTTTGAAGACATATATATTTATAAAGCATTGGAAAATATTTATGCACAGTTAAAGAATAGGGATCTTAGGTGTGAGGACAAGGTTGGCTATAAGCCGATAGTCCCTAATATTCGACATTATGCTCTTATGCCAACAATAAACCCTAAAGATCCGGGATGTCAAGAACAACGAGTGTTACATGAGAAGTTAGAACAAATGGGGATAGTTATTGTATGCTTGAAGCAGAAGAGAGATTGGCAAGATTGGTTTTTAGAAATAAGGAAATTAAAGCCTTTGAGCAAAAAAGGAAAGAAAAGCGTTTTGTATTATGAACAATCAGATAGTTATTAGGCGAATAAGAGCAAGGTGATAATATGGCCTATTACGAGGCGCTAGAAAAACTCGACCTTTTGAAACGACTTGAGACGCCAACCATCGCTGACCTTGAGAAGGCGAGGAATATATATGCGGGCGATCAAGAGTTGATGCGGTACTTCTATACAAAAAACGAAAGAGGAGCATTGAGTTTGGGATGGCTGGAGTTGCTTGATGGAGCGAATGAATTTGCAGGGCTTGAAAGCGTGAACGAAATCGCTGGGAGGGTTAAAGCATTTTATATTGTCGATTGCGCGGCTAAAAAACCAGAGGCAGTGTTAGAGATAATCAAGAAGGTCAAAATAAAGGATGCCTGGATTCAAAGGAAGATGCTCGATGCAATTCTGGCAATGCCGGAGGATATAGCAGTACAAGGTATGCCTGTCGTGCTGGAGTACCTTGGAGGACGAGATCGTAAAGAGTGGTATTTCATTGGGGAGCCAGCGGCGGAACTGATGGTGAAACTGATAGAAAAATATCCGAGAGAGGCATTTAAAATAGCAGGGACGTTGCTTGATGTGTGGTGGCCGGGAGAAGATGCGAAAAGCAGTTTGGACAATATAAAGACGAGGTTTACTACGCATGAGTATATGGAGTTGGTGTTTCAGTATTACAATAAGGTTTGGGAAAAGAGGCCATTTGAGGCAGTACGTGTGCTTATAGAGATATATGATAAATATCTGGATGAATACAACAAGGAGAAGAAATACGATACGAGCGAGTATCTTGGGATAAGCGTAGAAGATTTAGAAAATATTGGGCGGTTGGACTACGACTTAGATGCAATTATAGTGAAAGCGATATGCGAAAGCGGGCGAGCGGTTGTCGAAAAAGAACCAAAGGAAATTAGCCATTTATTAGAGGATTTGGAGAAACGAAATAAGGGGATTTTCTTCAGAGTTGCGATGCATCTTCTGCGGTTTGTGAAGGAAGGGACCGAGGCGGAGAGAATCAACAAAATGGTCGGAAATGCCAGGTTTATAGAGAATCGAATGTACTGGTATGAACACAGGCGTTTGTTGAATGACAAGTTCGACGAGGTGGGGGAAGAAGCGAGGAAGGTATTTATCGCATGGGTTGAGAAGCAAAAGATAACAGAAAAGAAGAGAAAAGAAGTAGAGGAGTTGTGCCGGAAGAACAATGAGAAACTGCCGGATTTTGAAAAGTGGGAAAACCAAGAAAAAGCAGAAGAACTATATTTAGTACGGGAAAGAGAAGGATTCAAAGAGCTTTACGAGGGATATAAAGCAAAATCGGGATTAAATGATACTGCTCTTGCGCCAAGACCAATGGTCAGGAGTGAAGCAAGATGGGTTAGTCCGATGGAGGGGACGCCGCTTGAGCCAGAAGCGATGGGGAAGATGGTGTGCGATGCGGTACTTGATTACATATTGGAGCCGAAGAACTACGAAGGTAAGAAGAAAGCGGGAGAATGGCAAGATGATATCTATGCATTGCAGTCAACGTTCAAGGAAGATGTGAAGAAACGGACATTAGAATACCTAAGATGTGATATTGAGAAACTGGCAGGCGTACCGGCGGAATTTCTTGCGAGTTTTTTCTATGGCGCGAGAGAAGGCAGTTTCAGTAAGGAGGGATGGAAACCTTTGATTGAACTGGCCGCTTTAGTAGTAGAGAAAAAGAATAAAGAGGAAGGATACAGGAACTGTTTCCATGCGATTCTAAACGCGTTGCGAGTTGGATTTAGCAGGGAAGAGGACAGAATTGAATTCGATGAGGCAATGGCGAAACAATTCTGGAGTGTCGTGAGTACGCTGGTTCATTTTCCAACGGAGGACAGAAGCGAATTGGGCGAGGAACGGGACCCGATGCAGATGTCATGCATTCAGGTTCCGGGACAGGCACTGGAATTAACAATCCTGCTTGCGGTTGTGTGCAAAAAGAATTTTGGGAATTACTGGGAGAGTAACTTGAAACCAGAGATGAGAAAATGCTGGGAATTTGTCCTGCGTGAAATCAAAGACCCTGGAGTTAACTGCATGTTTGGAATTGACTTTGCAAGGATGTACTGGCTGGACAGCAAGTGGTTCGAGAAAAATCTCGCTAGTATAGTAAGTGATGAATTGTGGGACGAGACTTGGGGAACATACGTATCGTGGGGGAGGCCTTCGCCAGAGTGTTTCGAGATGCTTGTTGAAAAAGGTAAATATGGGCAGGCGGTGGAACGAATAGGGTCGAAGAACAAATACAAGTTTGGAAAAGAGCCTGACGTTGGATTGGTAGAGCATTTAATAATAGGATACTTTAATGGGTGGATAGATTTTGAGAACGATGTATTAAAACAATTTTTTAATAAGGCATCGGCAGAGTTACGAGGCAAGGCGGCTGAGTTTATGACGACCGGGTTCAAAGGCGTGAATGAGGAAGGTGGAGAAGAGAAGGAAAAAGTCGCAGTGAGAATGAGAGAATACTGGAACAAGCGACTTGCGGCGATTAAAGAAAACCCCGGAGAAAACAAGGATGAGGCGATAGCATTGGCGGGATGGGTGGATGATTCGGTATTGCCGGCGAAAGAGACTCTGGAGTTATTAGAGCAGAGTTTGGATTTGAGCGGCGGGGAAATCGGGGAGATGAGAGATGCATGGAAATTTATTGAAGGGATAAGCAAGTTAGGGAAGGGAAAGGAATTGTTGGCGCTACGGTGTTTGAAGAAGGCGGCGGCGGACGAAAATATGCATATGACGTGGTCGAATATCCAAGACCCCCTTGTGAAGTTTTTAGAGGACTTGCCGGAGAATATGTGGAGCGAAGGAAAAGAAGTTGCGGATTTGTACGGACGATATAATCCGGAGAAATTCCGTGGGGTATGGGAGAAGTTGAATGTAATTAAGAGGAGCGAGGAGTAAATCTCGTTTTAACTATAACTCTCTCGCACTAAGGAGGAAGAAGCGGATCTCGCGCCGATGGGATAGCAGCCGAAGCGGAGAAAGTAGAACAGGTGAGCAGTTGAGGCAGTTTGCGGGATAGGGGGACAATCCACGTCGCAAGGTAACCCCTTGCAATGCAAGGGGCTAAATGTTTTTGGATTTGTGTTTTGCCAATGCGGCGGAGCCGATTATGCCGGCATCTTCGCCAAGTGTAGCGAAACAAATCTCGACGGTTTCTTTTTTCAATTTCCAAATCTGCTCATCGAAGAAATCTTTTATCCGGTTCAGCAGAATATCACCGGCGGCAATCATTCCGCCGGCAAAGACGATGCGCTGCGGTTCTGTGGTATGCAAAACATTGATGCAGAGAATGGCAAGCGCTTCGGCGGTCTCATCGGTTATCTTTTTGGCTAATTTGTCGCCAGCCTTTAAGTGGTCGAAAACATCCTTGCAGGAGATTCGGCCTTTTACATCGAGGATTTTTTTAAGAGTGGATTTTTCTCCCGCCTCGATGGCTTCGGTTGCTCTTTTTGCGGTATTGGCTGCCGATGCGTAGGCCTCGGCGCAGCCCTTTTGGCCGCAGTTGCACAATCGGCCATCCGGATAGATTATGATATGGCCAAGCTCAGCGGCGTTGCCGCCGGCGCCGGTCAGCAGTTTGCCATTACTGATGATTCCGCCGCCAATTCCGGTGCCGAGAGTAAAGAATACCATATCGTCAACGCCTTTTCCAGCACCGGCGGTAAATTCGCCGAAGCAGGCGACATTGGCATCGTTCTCAAAAACGATTGTTTTCCCGCTTAGCCGGTTACTGAGCATCTGGCGGATGGGGACATTTCTGAAAGTCGGGAAATTCGGAGCCGCTTTAATGATGCCTTCGCTATACTTAGCTGGGCCGGGACAGCCGAGGCCGACTGCGGAAACGACATCGGTAGAAAAGCCGGCTTTAGCTATGCACTGCTCGGAGGCTTTGGCGATGTTGTCTATTATTACTTTGGGTTGCTTTTCGGCCTGTGCAGGAGTTGATATTTTGGCCAAGAGTTTTAACTGCGAATCGAAACAGCCAACCTTTATGAACGTTGCGCCAAGGTCGATGCCGATGTAAATCGAACTCATAACTTTCTTCCGAGATTTTCAAATTCAATCCGGATAGCCATCGGGGTATTTGTTATGCCATTGCCAGGCGGATTCTATGATTTTTTCAAGTTTGGTCCATTTTGGCCTCCAGCCGAGCTCGGTCATCGCCCTTGCAGCATTAGAGGTTAATATTGGAGCGTCGCCCGGGCGGCGACTTGATTCGGCCACCTTGAAGTTTTTGCCGCTAACCTTTTTGACTGTTTCGATTACTTCTTTGACTGAGAAGCCCTTGCCATTGCCGAGGTTGTAAATAAGCTCTGTTTGCGTATCGAGTTTAACAAGTGCCAGCAGGTGCGCCCGGCATAAATCCTCGATATGAATGTAATCGCGGATGCAGGTTCCATCCGGCGTAGGGTAATCGGTTCCGAAGATTTTGACTGCCTCGGATTTGCCCATTGCGGCGGCAATGGTCAGCGGGATGAGGTGCGATTCGGGACGATGGTCTTCGCCGAGGGTGCAATTGTGTCCTGCGCCGCAGGCATTAAAGTATCGTAGCGATACGTAACGGAGTTTGCCTGCTTTGGCCTGGTGGTGACACATTCTTTCGACGGCCAGTTTTGTCTCGCCATACGGGTTGATGGGGTTTGTCGGCGAATTTTCAGTGATGGGCAGTTTATCAGGTATGCCGTAAACAGCCGCGCTGCTGCTAAAGATAAATTTTTCTACGCCGGCTGCCTCCATCGCGCTTAATAAAATCTGCGTGCAGGATACATTATTGTGATAGTATTTGAGGGGGTTGCTGACGGATTCGCCAGCCTCGATAAATGCGGCGAAGTGGAAAACGGCCTCGATTTTGTGTTTTTTAAGTGTTTTGACGAGGAGGCTGTAATCGGCCAAATCGCCTTTGACGAATTCGCATCCTGCGACGGCGGCTTTGTGGCCTTTGCTGAGATTGTCGTAGACGACGGGGTCGTGTTCTTCGGCGGCGAGCATCGCCGTCATATTACTGCCGATGTAACCTGCTCCGCCGCAGACCAATGTTCTCACAGCGATTTTCCTTCCGCTTGGGGATGGCTTACGCCATTTTGTATCTTGGCGATTTTATTTTCAATCCGCTTCAAAATCACTGTTGCCAGCTTAGTGTCGTTGCCCAAATCTACCCAGGCCATACCTCGTTTCTGCTTGGGGTTCAGTATTAACGTTTGTCTTGTTTGGCTGCTCTGCGAAAACATGTCATAAGCCCGTGAGTGGCTGCGGAGCTCTTGCTCGGGCAGGTGCAGTCTTTGTGTATTTACATTGCAGCGGATGCACAGTTGCGTATCCTGCTGGTTTATATTTAATTCTGCGATTCTTCGAATACTGTGCAGGTTTGCTTCAGCGGAGTTGAAAGACCCGACATTATCTTTGCGCCAGAATTCGAAGAATTGTGCCCCGGCTAACGGCCTGGTTTTTATAACGCCGAGATTGGCATCAGATTTGGCGATAGAAAAGTGCAATTTACCGAGGACGTCTTCGGCAATCTGCATTGCCTGCTGTTTGTCGATGCCGGCCGGGCAGATTTGCTCGACTGTTTCACCCCTGTATGGTTCGGCGCAGCCCACTAACAACGAAATGACCGCAAAAGCCGTGAGTAGTGATGATTTGAGTTTGTTCATTTTATTTACCGTTCATTTTTGGGTTTCTGTAACCGTGCTGATTATATATGCGTCGAGCTTTTAGCTCAAGAACCAATTGTTTTTTTCAAATTGGGCGAGTGCCAACCGTAATACTGTATTGGCTCGGTTTTACAACTAAAGGATAATTAGTTTTAAGGCCGATATTTATATTAGTCGTTAACATTTGGTTGCAGGGAGCAATGGCCTCAGTTCAGTTAAAGTCTGTTGGTGAAAAGTTACTCTCATTACCTTTAGGGAGGGAGGCAAAAGATTTTCTCGACTACCTGACTGTTGAGGCGGGTCTGGCCAGCAATACTATATTGGCTTATGGCCGCGACTTAGCAGGTTTCCTGGAGTATTGCAAATCCAGTAAAATCAGCCGGCTGAACCAAATAAAACCGGCTCTTATCCAAAACTATCTGCGAATCCTCACGAAGGACGAGCAAAAAAGTGAAAGCTCAATTAAACGCTGCCTTGTTGCTGTAAGGATGTTTCTTCGATTTGCCAGACTCACCGGCCTTGTCGAAGATGATTTTGTTGCAATCCTTGAGGGCCCGAAGCTATGGCAGAGGCTTCCGACTATTTGCAGCAAGAAACAGGTTATCGACATTATTAATGCGGTCAATCCGAAGGAGCCTTTTTACCTTCGAGACAGGGCGATGTTAGAATTACTCTACGCAACCGGGGTGCGTGCCAGCGAATTAGCGGGTCTGAAGACGCGCGATTTGAACCTTGACGTCGGCTATTTGCGCTGCATAGGCAAGGGTAATAGAGAACGGGTAATACCGGTCGGCAAAGCGGCCATTGCGGCGACAGTTGAGTACCTGACGGAATTGCGGCCCAAGTTAGTCAAGCCGTTCAGCGGAGATTTTTTACTGCTTTCCCGAACAGGCCGGCCTATGAGTCGTATTGAAATCTGGCGGTTAACCAAAAAATATGCTGTTCGTGCAGGTATGCCCAAGAATTTGACCGTTCATACATTAAGGCATTGCTTCGCAACGCACCTGTTGGCCGGCGGCGCTGACTTGCGAAGCGTGCAGGAAATGCTCGGGCACGTGGACATAGCCACTACCCAGATATATACACACGTTGACCAGGAAAGACTGCGGGAGATTCACAGAAAATTCCACCCAAGACCGTAAAAGGGATATTAAAAATCAAATATCAAAATGTAAAATTAAGGAGGTCATCACCCCTAAGGAGCGATTCCACAATTTTGATTTTTAATCTTTGATTTTTGCATTGTTAAGGATTTTGTTTTATGATAGCTAAGTTAAAAAGCCGGATTTTGCCTGGGGTTATCGCGATGGTTACAAAGAGGTTATATCTGGTAATATTGCTATTGGCGATAGGCTGCCAGCAGGGGGGCATCCGCCTTCGCCAAGGCTTCGGCGGACAAGTCGGTCAGGACAAACCAGCACAACCTCCCGATAAAATTAAAACAGTTGCCAAGGCCGAGCTTGGCAGGCAACTGAAAATTAACAAGGACGCCTTGCTCCAGGGTGCAAACGAACAGATACGCATCGATGCAGCAACAGTAATGCTGTTTAGCGAAGAGCCGCCGGCTCGAGAGATTCTGCTTGCAGCGCTGTCGCAGGCGGAAAATAGCGCTGCACGGGTAGCTGTCTGTAAGGCGTTGAGTCAGGCCAGGGGGACACAGGAGTCCATAAAGGCAAAAGCTGATTTTATTCAGCCGTTGTTTGAGATTTTGACCACGAAAGATTTTGGCGAGGCCAAACTGGCCGCTGAAGCAACGTTGCTTTTCAAGTATGAGCAGATATCCGAGCCGCTTGAAAAAATGGCATCGGATAGCTCACTGCCGGCCAAAGCCAGATTGAATGCAATATATACATTGAAACTTCAGCCGGATATGAGGGCGATATTTAAGCTGATTTCGCTGCTCGATGATTCTGAAATGCAAGTGGCCGTTGAGGCAGAGAATGCACTGCATTCGCTGGGCATACCTGTTGGCAAGGATGCTGAAACGCGCAAGCAAATTATAGATGAGCTCAAACGCAAAGGCAGAGACGAGTTCCTGCGGGATTGGCTGGTTCGGCAGGAAACGCAGATGCGCAAGCTGGAGACTGAATTGGACTTGTGGCGGGGGATGTATTTATCGGCATTGGATAAGATATATGAGGGGGTAAGTGATGATGCGGCCAAAGGCCGGTTTTTAGCCGAGCATTTGGGTGATTCCAAAGAGATAGTCCGATTGTGGGCGTTGGAAAAGGTTTCTCAATGGCGTGTAGGGACAAAATCAGAATTGCCTGCTGAACTCGGGCCCGTTTTAGTCAATTTGGTTTCGGACCAGAACAGAGATGTTCGGCTAAAAACCGCAGGGCTATTGTCTTTGATGGGGCAGTTGAATTCGTCCCAGCGTTTATTGCAGCAACTTGAAATTGAACAGGACGATGAGGTTAAAACGGAACTGTTTGTTGCGCTTGGCGGAGCGTGTTACTACGCCTTTTTGCCTGGTTCAGAGGTCAAAATTCCCGAGGAGACGAGAAAAAAGACCCTGGAATGGGCGACAAAGTTCCTTCTTGAGGAGAACCCGAAAAAGGCGCAAAAAGGTGCGGAAGTTATAAGAAAGCTCCTTGAGCAGGATGGGTTAACTTCGGGCGAGGTTGACGGGTATCTTGGTTTGCTTGCGGAAAGATATAACCAGCAAAAAGATAAAGCTGACGGTGCCTTGCGTGGAGAGCTGCTGGGCGCAATGGCAGGGCTGTGCGGCCCGCGCAGCGCCCACAAAGCCGAAGCTGCGAAAACCTTCGAGCGATTGTTCGAAGAAGCCCTCAGCGACAAAGTAGATTTGGCCCGAG
Organism: Sedimentisphaerales bacterium; assembly: GCA_049508795.1. Classification (GTDB taxonomy): domain Bacteria; phylum Planctomycetota; class Phycisphaerae; order Sedimentisphaerales; family Anaerobacaceae; genus CAIYOL01. The sequence continues at coordinate 10,066 of JBELAN010000010.1, forward strand.
AGGCCTCGGTGGAAGGGCTGATAAACATAGACAAGACAAAAGCGCTTGGCAAATTGAAGGGAAGTTTTGCCAATGACAGCAGTGCAAAAATAAGGCAGAGAGTGATAGAGCTTGCCGGCGAAGTGGGCAGCAGTGATGATTTGACCTGGCTGGCGGAAAAGCTTGGCTCAACCGAGAGCGAACCGGCCTGGCAGACAATGCTCACGATATTCAAAGCCGTTGGGGCAGACGTGCTGGATAAGTGGATGGGGCGATTTGGTTCGCAGGATATGGAGGCCAAGCTATCGGATGAGCAGAAGATATCTTTTCTTGAGTTAGCAGAGCGCAAGGCCATCGGCGAAAATAAGGCAGAAATGCTTAAAAATGCTCGGAGTAAGCTTGCGCAACTTTACAGCAAAAGCGGCAGGTTTGAACAGGCGGCGAAGTGTTTAGGGCTGCTGCGGGAAGCTGCCGGCAGTCCCGAGGAAAAAGAGACAATTTTGGCCCAGCTATTGGACGTGTATTTGAGATGGCCGAAAGTGGAAACCGCAACCCAATTAGTGCATAATTGTTTATTGGAAAAGGACTTAGGACCTGACAATGTTGTTGTGCTCTCGATAGATAGGTATTTCACGGAGCCAGCCGCCACGTCTGACCCTAACGTTGTGTTAGAGGCACTTAGCAAAATAAAGACGGTGGGAAACAGGCCGATGTGGGCCAAGCAGGTGCGGCAATGGACTAAGCGTTTTGGTCGGCCCGGAGATGTGAATAAGCCAAAAGATGGAGGTAATTAGGGGGGATTTCGTTTGCAGGTGGCGAAAATATATATAATGGTGCGGTGGTAAAGGCCATTTCGGGGTGATTTTTCACAAAAAAGCGGAAAATTTGAAGATTTTTGGTTTTTTTTGCTTTTTTTGTATTTTTTTGGTTTTTATGTTTGCACTTTTACGTTTATTTTCATAAATTACCTGTTTTGCACTAAATAAAGTTGACAGAAGTTATGAATTCCTGCGCTAATGGTTCAGATTTATTGAGGCAGGAGAGAAGGTTGAAGTGCATCTTTTGTTTTTTGACTCACCGTTCCGTCAAGGCTCTCGTCACGACGGCCTTGCCGAGACTGACAGAATGTCGAACGGTGAATTGGGTATTGCTGCTGTAGCTCAGCCGGTAGAGCGCGTCCTTGGTAAGGACGAGGTCATGGGTCCAAATCCCATCAGCAGCTAAATGAAAGCAGGCCAGGTTAAAAGAGCCTATTTCGCTATTTGTCCTTCGACTTCGCTCAGGATGGTGAGTGAAATCGAACCATTGGTGCGGGATAGAGTTGGTTTTGGCTTCGAGTTTATATAAGGTTTGAAATCTGTTTTCGAGGATGAGAATAAGGATATAAATACTAACCCTGCACATTGGAGGTTTATATTAAGATGGCTAAAGCAGTATTTGAGCGGACAAAACCGCATGTAAACGTTGGAACTATCGGTCATGTGGACCATGGAAAGACGACATTGACAGCAGCGATGACAAAGGTGATGGAATTCAAAGGGCTGTGCAAGTTCAAATCTTACGATGAAATCGCCAAGGCGTCGGAATCTCAGGGCCGACGTGACGAAACAAAGATTCTGACCATCTCCACGGCGCACGTTGAATATGTGACGGAGAATCGGCACTATGCACATATTGATTGCCCCGGACATGCCGACTACGTCAAAAATATGATAACCGGAGCGGCACAAATGGATGGTGCGATTCTTGTCGTCAGTGCAGCCGACGGTCCTATGCCTCAGACTCGTGAGCACATTCTTCTTGCCCGTCAGGTCAATGTGCCGACAATTGTGGTCTTCCTGAACAAGGTTGACCTTGTTGACGACCCTGAATTACTGGATTTGGTTGAATTGGAGACAAGAGAATTACTGAACAAATACGAGTTTCCGGGGGATGAAACGCCGATAATCCGTGGTTCTGCGATTAAGGCGATGAGAGCGGAGAGCCTTGACGACCCTGAGTGCAAACCGATTGTTGAGCTGCTCGATGCTATGGATAAGTATATCCCGATACCGGTTCGAGATGTCGATAAGCCATTTTTACTGCCGATAGAGGATGTTTTCAGTATAAAAGGTCGCGGAACGGTGGGCACCGGCCGTGTTGACAGGGGCAAGGTTCATGTCGGCGATGAGGTTGCAATCATCGGATTGTCCAAAGATATACGAAAGACGGTTGTAACCGGCGTGGAGATGTTTAATAAAACACTCACTGAAGGTCAAGCCGGTGATAACATCGGCGTGCTTTTGCGTGGCGTGGAAAAGAAGGACTTAGAGCGCGGGCAAGTTGTCGCGGCACCGGGGTCAATTACTCCCCATACGCATTTTGACGCCGAGGTGTATGTGCTAACCAAAGAAGAAGGCGGGCGTCATTCACCATTCTTTGCGGGCTATAAGCCGCAGTTTTATTTCAGGACAACCGATGTAACCGGCTGCGTCAAGGCGATAAAGAGCCGAGAAGGCAAGCCGGCCGAGATGTGCATGCCGGGCGATAATATAACGATGGAAGTGGAGATTATTTCGCCAATTGCTATGGAAGAAGGTCTTCGCTTCGCTATCCGTGAAGGAGGTCGGACGGTCGGCGCCGGAGTGGTGACCAAGGTCATTGAATAAACGTATCTTGAATAGTCGCTGGACTTCATAACCGTCAAGAGCTCCTCTGCTTTCTTGTGAAAGCAAAAGGGGGGCGTAGTGGGGATAGGTTTTATGGCTAAGAAGAGCAAAAGAGAGTATGTCTGGCTTGAGTGTAAGCAGTGCGGCCATAGAAACTACCGCACAAGTGTTAGTGTGGCAGAGGGAGCGCCGAAATTGGAGCTAAAAAAGTTTTGTAGAAATGAACGTGCGCATACCGTTCATAAGATACGGCGTAAGTAATAACCGACCTGTGGTGACAATAGGAGAAAAAGATAGGCCAGTAGCTCAATTGGCAGAGCGTCGGTCTCCAAAACCGAAGGTTGGGGGTTCGAGGCCTCCCTGGCCTGTTTGGTAGAACCGATTGAAGGTTATAAATTGAGGTTCGGAAGTCAAAAGGGATTGGGCAGATATGATATTTGATATTTATAAACCTAACCAGGGTAAATACACAAGGCTGGGCAGCGCTTTTGGCTTTGGGATAGTTGCGGTGTTGGGATGTCTGCTGCTATACAGGAAATTAGAAGGTGCTGATTTGGGATTATGGGTGGCAACAATGGTTCCGGTCGGCGTATCTGCCGGGTTTGCAATTTTGATTTTTTGGTTGTCAAGTAGACCTGTGGTTGCGGATTTTCTGATTGCCGCTGAAGGCGAAATGAAAAAGGTCAGCTGGTCAAGCAGAAAGGAAATAGCGGTTTCGACGTTAGTCGTTATTGTGCTTGTGGTTATTATGGCGATACTTCTTGGAGTTGCAGATTTAGGCTTTCAGCTTTTTTTCTTCGAGATTTTTGGCATTTAAGTTAGTGCGTAATTGGTAACTGGTAATTGGTAATTGGTAACTGGTTAATATGGTGGACGTTCGCCAATCACCATCTACCAATCACCGCTCTGTATATTCTGGCAGGTGTTGGTATGCAGTGGTATGTCTTACGAGTTGCGGCAAATAAAGAGATGCAGGTTAAAGAAGCTCTTTTGCAGAAAGTGCAGAGGGATGATTTACGTAATATAGTCGGCAGAATAGAGGTTCCCGTTGAGCAGGTTAAGCGTATCCGAGGCGGCAAGCAAACAATCCATCGGCGAAAACTTTATCCCGGTTATGTTTTTATGGAAATGGAGCCGACGGCAGATGGCCGAATTCCGGAAGGAGCGTGGTTTATAATTAAGGAAACTTCCGGCGTGGGAGATTTTATCGGCACGGAAGGGGTCCCGACGCCGATGCGCGATACAGACGTGGCCAAGATGCTTTTAGAGGCGGAAAAGCCGGAGGAAGCGCCGAGTATCAAGGTCGAGTTTAAAAAAGGTGACATGATTAAAATTCGGGAAGGCGCTTTTGAGAATTTTGAAGGCACGGTCGATTCGATTGATTCTGACAGAGGGATTGTGAAGGTGATTGTTCCGGTATTCGGCCGAAGCACGCCTTTAGATATAGAGTATTGGCAGATAGAGAAATTGTAATTGATTTGGTAGCCTAAGAGCTGAAAGATTAAGGGCAAAGAATGGCCAAAGAGGTGGCAGTAAAGATTAAGTTACAGGCGCCGGGCGGACAGGCGACGCCGGCTCCGCCGATAGGGCCCGCGCTGGGTCAGCACGGCGTTAATATCGGCCAATTCGTCTCACAGTTCAACGAGCGGACCAAAGAGCTTAACGGAACAATTGTGCCGGTTGTAATAACCCTCTATAAGGACAAAAGTTTCAGCTTCGAGGTCAAAAGTCCGCCGGCGGCGGTTTTGCTGAAACAGGCGGCGGAAATCGCAAAAGGAAGCGGCGTTCCAAACAAGGAAAAAGTCGGGAAAGTAACCCCTGAGCAGGTGCGTAAAATCGCTCAGGCCAAGATAAAAGATTTGAATGCGTACAATTTGGAGCAGGCCGTAAAAATTATTGAAGGCACCGCCCGAAGTATGGGTATCGAGGTGGTATCCAAAGAAACGACAAGTGAGGTACCGGATACGAAGAATGGATAATAGAGGCAAGAGATATAAAAAGGAATTAGAGCAGGTAAGCAAGGAGCCGATAAGCCTGGTCGAGGCGGTCGAAAAAGTAAAATCGTTTAAGTCGGTAAAGTTTGACCAGAGTATAGAATGTGTGCTGCATTTAGGCGTTGACCCAAAGCAGACCGACCAGTTGATTCGCGGCTCGCTATCTTTGCCTCACGGGATAGGTAAGCAGAAGAAAGTTATAGCTTTCTGTGAGGACAAGGACATCGAAGCGGCACGGGCGGCGGGCGCTATTGAGGCCGGCTGCGATGAGCTGATAAAAAAGGTTACCGACGGCTGGCAGGATTTCGATTTAGCTATTGCCTCACCGAAAGTGATGGGCAAGGTGGGCAAACTCGGTCGAGTTCTTGGGCCGCAGGGGAAAATGCCTTCGCCCAAAAACGGCACGGTAACCGCCGATGTGGCAACCGCAGTAGCTGAATTCGCTGCGGGAAAGATTGAATTTAAGAACGACGCCGGTGGAAACGTCCACGTAGTAGTCGGCAAGCAAAGTTTCGAGACCGAAAAATTGGTCGGTAATATCGAGGCATTTCTCTCGTATATAAGGAAAATTAAACCGGCGTCGATGAAAGGGACGTATATCAAAAAAATGTGCATATCTGCGACGATGAGTCCGGGCATAATGGTCAGCATTTAAGGCCCGCCTTCGCTTTTGCTACGGCGGGCAGGCAGGAGCACAAGGACGCTTAGGATGAGCACGTTGAGATTGAAGGTGAAAAGATGAGCAAATACGTAAAAGAGTTGCTGCAATCAGAAATAGAAAAGAAAATTGTCAGCGAAAATATCAAGGATTTTCTGGTTATCAGCACCAAAGGCCTCGGCGGTGTTGACGCAAACCTGATTCGCGGACAGTTGAAGAGCAAAGGCATCAGATTATCGGTTGTGAAGAATTCGCTGTTCAAAAGAGCGTTGTGTAATCGCCAGATGGAAGCGGCGGCAACTCTGATTAGCGGTACCTGCACTATTGCTTATGGCGGCGACAGCATAGTTGACGTTGCAAAAGAGGTAGTTGAGTACGGCAAGAAGATTCCAGTGATAAAGATTAAAAGTGCTTTTCTGGATGGTATGGCATTGGATGCCAAGGTAGCAGAAGGACTTTCAAAAATGCCAACGCGAACGGAATTGCAGGGCAGGATTGTCAGCTTAGTACAATCGCCTGCGACAAGATTGGCCGCCGCTTTCGGTGCTGCTGCAGGAGTTATCGCAGGTTGTATAAAGACGATTGCAGAAAGGGCTGAAAAGCAAGCGGCGTAAAGTGAGATATGAGATATGGTAGCTTGTGTGGCTGCCCCCTATTATGGGTTAAACGGAACAACGGAGTTTCGGCTACCACCAGGTACTAAACTAATAGGAGTTAACAAAAATGGCAGAAGAAGCGACAAAAGAAACGAAAGAAGAAACAAAGAAGTGGAACAGTGAGATTAAGAAGCTTGGTGACAAGATAATCGGCCTGACATTGATGCAGGCCAAAGAGCTTGGTGATTATCTCAAGGATGAATATGGAATTGAGCCGGCAGCCGGCGGCGCTGTTATGATGGCAGGGCCTGCTGCACAAGGACAGGCGGAACAAAAGGAAGAGAAAACCAGCTTTACGGTGGTTCTCAAGGCGGTCGGCGATAAGAAGATTCAGGTTATCAAAGAAGTAAGAGCGATTACCGGATTGGGGTTGAAGGAAGCCAAAGACCTTGTCGAAGGCGCTCCAAAGCCGGTCAAAGAAGGACTAAGTAAAGCCGATGCCGATTCCGCCAAAGCAAAGCTTGAAGCCGTAGGTGCAGTGGTTGAATTGGCGTAATAAGTGATGACAAGTTTAACAGATTGGCAAGGAGCTAAACTCCATACGCTGTTAATGGGAGAGTCAAATGGTTTCACAGGCCGTCCGTAATTTTGGCAGGGTCCGTGATGTTGTTGAGATTCCGGACCTGGTGGCGATACAGAAAAGAAGTTATGAGCGCTTTCTGCAGGCAGAGGTGGCGCCAACCAGAAGGAAGTGCATTGGGCTCGAAAGTTTATTTCGCGAGATATTCCCCGTCGTGAACTACGACAAGACGATGCATTTGGAATATCTTTACTACGAACTGGAAAAACCCCGTTATACGCCCAATGAGTGCCGGCAGTTACGGCTGACCTACGGGTATCCGTTGAAAATATGTTGCAGATTGCGCACTAAAGACGGCGAAGATTTGGCTGAGCAGTCGGTATACCTTGGCGAAATGCCGATTATGATAGGCGGCGGAGAGTTTATCTTCAGCGGCGCCGAGCGTGCCATAGTAAGCCAACTGCACCGAAGTCCTGGTGTTGATTTTCTTATCGAGAGCAAGGAAGGCGACAGGGTGCTGCACGGCGGCAGAATCATACCCGAGCGAGGCAGCTGGATAGAGATAAGCGTAACCCGCAAGGACGTTTTGGTTGTCAAGATAGACCAATCCAGTAAGATACCGGCGACCGTTTTTTTGCGGGCGATGGGCCCAGACTACGGCACCACGGCGCAAATTCTGCGTTTGTTTTATCCGACAAAGACCATCTCGTCGTCGCAACTTGCCCCGGGTATGTGGGCGGTAGAGCCGATAGCTGACGTGAAGACCGGCGAAATTATAGTCAAAGCCGGCGCGCAAATCGGCGATAGAGTTTCTTTAATACAACAGACCGGAGCAAAGAAAGTCGAGGTTATTGAGGAAGTGCATGATGCGCTCGTTTTGAACACCCTTGCGGAGGATGATTGCCAGAGCAATGAGCAGGCGTTGTTAAGGTTTTATATGAGATTAAGGCCCGGCAATCCGGCCAATGAAAAAAAGGCGAAAGCTTTCTTTGATGAGAAATTCTCCGATGTTAACCGCTATCGTTTGGGCAGAGTCGGCAGGTTCAGATTGAATCGGAAGTTCGGGCAGGCGGTGGACGAAAATGAGATGACGCTGAGGCCCGAAGATTTCTTCAATACAATGAAATACATAATAGCTCTGCGCAACAACGAAGGGGAGATTGACGACATCGACCATCTGGGTAACAGGCGGCTGCGAACAATCGATGAGCTTGCCGGCGATGAAATCAGGAAAGGGCTGTTAAGACTTCGCAAAACTATTCAAGAACGAATGAGCTTAAAAAGAGATGCTGCTGAATTGGTGCGGATAGCGGACCTGGTGAATTCCAAGAGCGTATCGAGCAGTATCAACTATTTCTTTGGTCGCGGTGAGCTGAGTCAGATTGTCGACCAGACCAACGCTTTAAGTCAATTGACACATGAAAGGCGTTTATCGGCTCTCGGTCCCGGCGGCTTAAATAGAAGACGAGCAGGTTTTGAAGTTCGCGATGTTCATATCAGCCATTATGGCAGAATCTGTCCGGTTGAAACGCCGGAAGGAACAAACATCGGTTTGATATCCTCGTTAGCGATATTTGCCACGGTTGATGAGTATGGCTTTCTGCTTACGCCGTATCGCAAAGTCAAAGGTGGTAAGGTTACCGACGAGGTTGACTATTTGCGCGCCGATGAGGATATGAAGGCGGTAATTGCGGCACCGGGCACGGCCGACCCCGAGACAGGCAAAATTCCTTCCGGGCTGGTGTTGGCTATGAAAGACGGTGAACTGGCGCAGGTCTTGGGCGAGGATGTTGACTACGTTGATGTTTCAGCCAAGCAGATTGTTGGAGTTTCTGCTTCACTTATCCCGTTCCTGGAGCACGATGATGCAAACCGAGCTTTGATGGGTTCTAATATGCAGCGACAGGCAGTTCCTCTGCTGAAGACAGAGGCGCCTCTGGTCGGCACAGGTATGGAGAAAGTAGTCGGCCAAAATTCGAGTATGGTCGTCCGTGCGAGGAGCAGCGGTGTTGTTACTTCAGTGGATGCTACTAAGATAGTTATCAACCATACCGACGAATATGAGCTTGCCAAGTTTGTTGGTCTGAATGAAAGAACGTGCCTTAATCAGAATCCTATAGTTAAGCTCGGCGAGAAGATTCAGAAAGACCAAATCATAGCGGACGGCGGCGGCACCGCCGACGGCGTATTGGCCCTCGGTAAAAATGTGCTTGTGGGATTTGTTTCTTTCGACGGTTTTAACTTTGAAGATGCAATTATTGTCAGTGAGAGACTTGTCAAGAACGATAGTTTCACAAGTATTCATATTGACGAATTTACATCGGAGGTTCGTGAGACCCGCCTCGGCAGGGAAGAATTCACCCGTGACATTCCCAACGTCAGCGAAAAAGCCCTGCGGAATCTTGATGAACACGGCGTAATTCGTGAGGGAACAAGGGTCTGTCCCGGCGACATTCTGGTAGGCAAGGTAGTACCCAAGAGCAAGACTGAGCTGACACCTGAGGAAAAATTGCTGCACGCTATATTTGGAAGAGCGGGCGAAGATGTCAAAAATGACTCACTTGAGCTGCCCAGTGGAAATGAGGGAGTGGTGATAAGAACAGAACGATTCACCAGACGCGGCGCAGGCGGTGAGGAACAAAAGAAAGTCCTCAAGGCCCAGATAAAACAATATGAAGAACAGATGCGTGCCAAAGAATGTGTGATATTCAGGCAAATGATTGAAGCTATCCACAAGAAGTTCGATGTCAATATCATTGACCCATCCACGCGTCAGAAAGTCGGAGTCAGCACTGATGATGAGGTTATTTATGAGCAGGTAGAGGGCTTTGATGTTAAGTGGGTCAGGCCCGCTTCAGTCCGGGACGATGTGCAGAAAATTGTGGATAAATTCCGGATGAGATTATCTGAAATTCAAGAAGAAAAAAATCGCAGGATTGAGAGTTTGAAGCATGGTGACGAGCTGGCCAGTGGTGTGCTGGAGATGGTAAAGGTTTATGTTGCGACAAAAAGAGTATTGTCAATCGGCGATAAAGTGGCCGGCCGCCATGGTAACAAGGGTGTTATCGCCAAGATTATGCCCGAGGAAGATATGCCGTTCCTCGAAGACGGCACACCTTTGGATATTTTGTTAAATCCCCTTGGCGTGCCGAGCCGGATGAATGTCGGCCAGATTCTCGAAACCCATCTTGGCTGGGTAGCAAAGGTGCTGGGATTCCAGGCGATTACGCCGGTCTTTGATGGCGTTGTTGAGGATGATATTCAGAAGCTCACAGCCGAAGCAAACGAGTATATGAAAGAACGTGCCCTTAAGTTTGGTGTATCTGTAGGTGACATTGTAGATACTGATAAGTCTGGGTCTATAACTCAATACATGAAAAATGAATTAGAATTTGCATATTTACCAACGCCAGACCTTCCAAAAGAAGATACCAAGTTGAAAGAAATTTTGGAAGATATTGAAAATAGATTAATGCTTGAGTTTCATGATAAAGAAAAGCCAGATATAACAAAGAGACATATCCCAAGGTTCAACAAAGAAACCGATAAGAGATGTAATAATGCAGAAAATTTAGATGGGATAAAAGAATTCATATCAGAGTTTGATAAGGGTGATAAAGAAAAAATCAAAATATTTAAAAAATGTATTGAGAAAATAAAGGACAAAACAACACATTGGTATTCAGAACCCAAAGAAGTCAAAGAACCCGATTCCAAAGAACCTGGTCTTTATTTCTTTAGGAACAAAAAAAGCAAAGATAATGAATATTTTGGTGTCAATCATGGATACGTAGGGATGGCCGGTCTAAGGCAGGGGAAAGGTATATTAGATAGGATTGGCAGACATTATTCAAATGACCCTAAGGATAGCTTAAGAATATCAATAAAGGAATGGTTAGAAAGACAGAGAAATAAAGGAAAAATCCAAAGTAGTAAAGGAGATTTTGTTGTTGAGCCGCCGCCACACGATGAACTTTTTGTGAATGTGCCAAAGAGCCTCAAAACGCAGCTCTATGATGGCAGGACAGGTGAGCCGTTCGACCAGACTGCGACCATTGGATATATCTATATGATGAAACTGCATCACCTTGTTGATGACAAAATCCACGCCAGGGCGACCGGACCATACAGTCTTATTACACAGCAGCCGTTAGGCGGCAAGGCCAGGACCGGCGGACAAAGATTCGGCGAAATGGAAGTGTGGGCTCTGGAAGGCTACGGGGCTGCTTTTACCCTGCAGGAGATGCTGACGGTCAAAAGCGATGATGTTGAGGGCCGAACAAAAATCTATGAATCAATGGTCAAAGGACAAAACAGGCTCGAAGCGGGCACGCCGCTTTCCTTTGATGTGTTGTGCAACGAGATAAGAGGATTGGGATTGAATATTCAACTTGAAAAGAGACGGCTTGGAAGCGCTGCTTTATAATGGTAACTGGTAATTGGTAATTAGGTAAATGGCAAATAGTCACCAGTTACCAATCACCAAAAAATAGGAGTAAGCTTTAATGTTGGGAGATATATACGATCGCATTAATGATTACGGTTCTGTGAAGATTTCGCTGGCCGGCCCCAATGATATTCGTAGCTGGTCTTTTGGTGAGGTGCGCAAACCAGAGACTATCAACTACCGCACATATCGGCCGGAGAAGGACGGCCTGTTCTGCGAACGAATCTTCGGTCCTGAGCGGGATTGGGAATGTGCCTGCGGCAAATATAAAGGCACCAAGTTTAAGGGGATAATTTGCGACCGTTGCGGCGTCAAAGTTACGCATAGTCGCGTTCGGCGCAAACGAATGGGGCATATCAATCTTGCGGCGCCGGTGGTGCATATATGGTTTTTCAAGGCGATACCAAACCATCTTAGCACTCTTTTGGCAATGAAGGCGATAGACCTGGAAAAAATAATTTACTTCCAGGACTATGTTGTTACCGACCCTGGCCAAAGCCCGTTAAAGCTGGGGCAGCTGCTCAGCGAAGAAGAATTCCGTGAGGCATTGAACAAATACGGCAATGCGTTTAAGGCATTGATGGGCGCTGAAGCCATCAAAGCCCTGTTGACAAATCTTGACATGGACGCTTTGAGCAATGAGCTAAGAACCGCCGTAGTCAGGACCAACAGCAATCAGAAAATCAAAGACCTTACGAAACGTCTTAAGGTTGTCAACGCAATCAGGAGCAGCAATAACAAGCCTGAGTGGATGGTGCTTGAAGTTGTTCCCGTTATTCCGCCGGATTTGCGTCCTTTGGTTCTTCTTGAAAGCGGCAACTTTGCAACCAGCGACCTGAATGACCTTTACAGGCGAATTATTAATCGTAACAACCGATTGAAAAAGCTTATAGACCTCAACGCCCCCGAGGTAATTATCCGCAATGAAAAAAGAATGTTGCAGCAGGCGGTTGATTCGCTGTTAGACAATGGCCGATGCCGTAGGCCGGTCCTCGGCAGTAATAGTCGGCCGTTGAAGAGCTTGACCGATATGATTAAGGGTAAGCAGGGTCGATTCCGCGAAAATCTGCTCGGCAAGCGCGTGGACTACTCGGCCCGGTCGGTGATTGTAGTAGGACCTAATCTGAAGCTCTATCAGTGCGGCTTGCCGAAGAAAATAGCTTTGGAATTGTATCAGCCGTTTATTATTAGGAAACTGAAGCAGCACGGCCTCGCCGATACGATTAAATCCGCCAAGAGGATAATTGAACGGCGGGATGAGCAGGTCTGGGATATTCTGGAGGAAGCCATACATCAGCATCCTGTTTTGCTCAACCGTGCGCCTACCCTTCATCGAATGGGTGTTCAGGCCTTCGAGCCGATTCTTGTGGAAGGCAACGCCATTATGCTTCATCCATTGGCCTGCAAGGGCTTCAATGCCGACTTCGACGGCGACCAGATGGCGGTGCATTTGCCGCTAAGTATCGAAGCACAGACTGAAGCTCATACCTTGATGATGCCAACCAGCAATATCTTCTCGCCTGCCAACGGCTCTCCTGTGGTTGGGCCTTCTCAGGATATGGTTATGGGAAACTGTTATTTGACCTCTATGATATCGGGCGAAAAAGGTGAGGGTATGGCTTTTAGAGACTCTTTCGAGGCAATAATGGCGTATCAAATGGGGAAAGTCGGTCTGCATGCAATGATTAGGGTAAAGGTTAATAAACCGGTCAGGTGCTCAAATGGTGAGGGGGCGGCTACTCCCGTTAGAGGCAGAGCATCTAATGGGGCCAACCAAATAATTCAGACAACGGTCGGCAGGTGTATTTTCAACGATATCCTACCTGAAGGTATGCCGTTTTACAATATGACGATGTCTCAGGAGAAGTTGAGCCAGGTAATCAGTGACTGCTTCGAGCTGGCTGGAAGTGCCAAAACGGTAGATTTGCTCGATAGAATAAAAGATTTGGGCTTCAAACATGCCACACTTGCTGGATTGAGCTTTGGAATTACGGACTTGAAAATACCGGGGAGAAAGCAGGAGATTATCGATGAGACAGAAAAAAAGGTTAGTAGAATCCATGCCAATTACAGCAATGGTGTTCTGACGGAGGGGGAAAGGTACAACCAGGTTATCGATGCGTGGACACATGCTCGCGTGGCGGTTACCGGCGAGATGATGCGTGCCCTTAAGGAAGATACAAAGGAGGATGGTTCTCCGTATCTAAACCCGATATACCTAATGACCGATTCCGGTGCAAGAGGCAGTGTCGACCAGATTCAACAGCTTGCGGGGATGCGAGCGTTAATGGCTAATCCCAGCGGTGAGATTATCGAGACCCCAATCAAGTCGAACTTCCGCGAGGGCTTGACTGTTCTTGAGTACTTTAGCTCCACGCACGGAGCTCGTAAAGGGCTGGCTGATACCGCATTGAAGACTGCTAATTCCGGCTATCTTACCCGCAAGCTAATCGATGTGGCCCAAAATGTAATTGTCGCCGAACGCGATTGTGGAACCTTACAGGGAATTACCAAAAGTATAATCAGCAGAGGCGAGCAGATTGATATACCACTTTCTCAGCTTGTTGTCGGCAGAACGGCCAGAGATAATATCCGCAACCCGATTACCGACGAAATGATTGTTCGCGAGAACGAAGTTATTACCCCTCAGGCAGCGGCGAAGATTGAGACTTTGGGGCTTGATGCCATCAGAGTCAGGAGTCCCCTGACCTGCGACAGCACGTTTGGTATTTGCGCGAAGTGTTTTGGGTGGGATATGAGCACCAGCAATCTTGTCGAAGAGGGTTCGGCAGTCGGCATTGTTGCTGCACAGTCAATTGGTGAGCCCGGCACACAACTGACACTGCGGACGTTCCATACCGGCGGCATCGCTGCGAGAGCCATACTTGAGAGCAGCCAGAAAGCCGGCGCTGAAGGAAAAGTTGAGTTCAGAAATTTAGGCGTTGTTGAGGACCCGGGGGAGCATTCTCGTTCTTTCTCCTCGAAAGATGAAATATCCCCTGCAGACACAAAGCCCAAAGAAAAAAGGCCGGTTAGGTCTAAAGGAGTCGTCCTGAAACGCAGCGGTGAGCTTGCTATATTGGACCAGAAAGGCCGCGAGCTTGAAAAGTATAAGGTGCCTTATGGTGCACTTATGCAGGTAGAGGATGGACAACTATGCTCTTTAGGTAAGCTGTTATTCTCCTGGGACCCGCACCGCACGCCGATTCTGGCGGAAGTGTCGGGGCAAATTGCGCTTGTGGATATCATAGAAGGCGAAACAGTTCGGCTTGAAGAAGAGAGAAAAGGCCAGTTCGGCAGGCCCGTCATAATCGAGCATAAAGGAGATACGCATCCACAAATTATCATAGAAGATGCAGACGGTAAAATACTCGATGTTCACTATCTGCCTGCAGGGGCCAGGATAGAGGTTGTTGAGGGCCAGCAAGTCCGGGCAGGCCAATTACTCGCTCATCAACCCAGGGCGGCCACCGGCACCCAGGACATTACAGGGGGACTGCCGAGAGTTACTGAAGTATTTGAAGCACGCAAACCCAAAGACCCCGCTGCAATGGCTGAAATCTCCGGCCGGGTCGAGCTGCGAAGCGATAAACGCAAGGGCAAAATGACGGTTATAATTCGCGCTGAATCCGGAATGGAGAAGGAACACCACGTTCCGCGTGACAGGCACCTGAATGTTCACACCGGAGATATGGCAGAAGCCGGCGACACATTGACAGATGGGCCGTTGGTTCCGCACGATATTCTGCGAATTAAAGGTGAAGAGGCATTGCAAAGATATTTAATTGCAGAGATTCAGAATGTCTATCGTTCACAAAATGTAAATATCAATGACAAACACATTGAGATTATATGCTCTCAAATGATGCGCAAGGTTGAGATTGAATCTGTTGGCGACAGTTCCTTCCTGCCGGGCGAGGTCGTTGACAAGTTCCATTTCCGAAGAGAGAACGAGAAATTGGCCGACAGCGTCAAGGTAGCCAGCGTTGGAGATGCCACCGATTTACAGGAAGGTCAGATTATCAGCAACGACGAGCTTGCTGCGAGGAATGAAAGGGTTGAAGCAATCGGCGGCGCATCTGCAAAAGGGAAAAAACCAAAGCCGGCAACTGCCAAGACGCTGCTTTTGGGAATAACAAAAGCTTCGCTGCAGTCCGAAAGCTTCATCGCAGCAGCCAGTTTCCAGGAGACAACGAAGGTCTTGACTGCTGCTGCGTTATCTGCTAAGATGGACAAACTTCTTGGCTTAAAGGAGAACGTGATACTCGGCCATCTGATACCGGCCGGCACGGCTTTCAAACCGCATCTTGATATTAGGGTCAAGCGCCTTGCTGAAGCTCCGCTGCCGAAGGAGTTTGCAGATATTAAAGAGGTTGAAGAGACCGAGGCAAAGGCAGAGGCTGCTGTTAAGGAAGCTCTGGGAATCAATTAGAAAGTGCCCCGTCGCATGTGGCACGAGAAACAAGGAACGAAATTATGCCTACTATGAACCAGTTGGTCAGACGGCCAAGGGCGAAATCAAAGGGCCGAAAAAGAATGTCTGAAATCAGCGGCTCGCCGCAGAAAAGAGGCGTGTGTCTGATTGTGAGAACTCAAACGCCCAAAAAGCCGAACTCCGCTTTGCGAAAAATCGCTCGTGTCAGACTGACCAACGGCAAGGAAGTTACAGCTTACATACCGGGTATCGACCACAACCTGCAGGAGCACAGCACGGTTACAATTCGTGGAGGCCGAGTCAGGGATTTGCCGGGCGTCCGGTATCATATCATTCGTGGCGTGCTTGACTGTGCCGGCGTTGCAGGACGCAAACAGGGTAGAAGTAAATACGGGGCGAAAGTGCCAAAATAGAAAGGTTTAGCCGCCTCGGCGATAAAAGAGAGAAATTATGGCGAAAAAACTTACTGCTTCGGGTCAGCAATTAAAACCGGACGCCGTGTACAATAGCAAATTAGTATCGAAGTTTATTAACGCTTTGATGTGGGACGGCAAGAAAAGCGTCGCACAAAAAGCCTTTTATGATGCTATGGATATAATTCGTCGCTCGCCGTTGGTCGCTGGTGGTTCGGGCGAAGGGGCAGGCAGCCAGAGAAGCGAGCTGGAGGTGTTTGAGACCGCCGTTAATAATGTAAAGCCATTACTTGAAGTTCGCAGCAAACGCATCGGCGGGGCCAGCTATCAGATTCCGATGCAGGTAAGATCCAATCGCCAGCAGTCGCTTGCGTTTCGGTGGATAATACAATCTGCAAGAAGTAAGAAAGGTTCTGCCTTCTGTGAGCGGCTGGCTGCTGAACTGATGGATGCTTATAATGGGCGCGGCGGCGCAATGACCACCCGCGATAATGTACACAAAATGGCTGAAGCCAACAAGGCGTTTGCTCACTTCGCCTGGTAAAAAAATAGCGTATAGCGTATAGCGTTTAGTTTTTTGCTATACGCTATTTTTTTGCAATCTGCTGAAATATATGGAAAAATTACGCAATATCGGAATTATGGCACATATCGATGCCGGCAAAACGACGGTAACCGAGCGCATACTCTATTATACAGGCAAAACCTACAAGATGGGGGAAGTCCACGACGGCACTGCGGTTATGGATTATCTGGAAGAGGAGCAGAAAAGGGGCATTACTATAACCAGTGCCGCAACGAAATGTCCCTGGAAGGGTTTTGAAATTAACCTTATCGATACGCCCGGCCACATTGACTTCACCGCTGAGGTCGAACGATCTCTGCGGGTTCTCGATGGCGCTGTAGCCGTATTTGACGGC
The DNA here is from genome assembly GCA_049508795.1 of Sedimentisphaerales bacterium. GTDB lineage: Bacteria > Planctomycetota > Phycisphaerae > Sedimentisphaerales > Anaerobacaceae > CAIYOL01. Next base: position 26,736 of record JBELAN010000010.1, read on the forward strand.
AGCGAAGGCGTGCAGGCCCAAAGTGAGACTGTCTGGAGGCAGGGACAAAAATACGCCCTGCCTTGTCTTTGCTTCGTGAATAAGATGGACAAGGTCGGAGCCGATTTCGAGATGACTATCAAAAGTATTCGCGACAAACTCGCAGCTTCTCCTCTGTGTTTGCAGATTCCTATCGGGGCGGAAGATTCTTTTAGAGGAATAATAGACCTTATAAAGATGCAGGCGGTTTTCTACAAGACCGAAGAATTAGGGGCGACCTTTGAAGAAACCGAAATCCCCTCCGAATTGCGACAAACCGCAGAGCGGCAAAGAAAACGGATGATTGAGCTTGCGGCCGAATACGACGAAGAGCTGATGGACGCCTATGTTCATGATAAGCCGGTCGATGTTGAGATGATTAATAAAGCGATAAGAAAGGCAACTTTAGCCGGCAAGCTTCATCCGGTATTTGCCGGTTCAGCTCTGAAATATATTGGTGTGCAAAGGTTGCTTGATGGTGTTGTGGCGTATCTGCCTTCTCCGTTGGATAAGCCTGATATAGTTGGACATAAACCGGCTGGTAAAGGTAAAGATAAAAGTAAAGAAATATCAATTAAATGCGACCGAAACGCCAGCATGGTTGCTCTTGCATTTAAGATTACTACGGATATGCACGGCGATTTGCATTTTCTGAGAATTTATCAGGGGAAGTTAAAGTCCGGCACGAGAGTGTTAAATGTGAATCGCAACAAACGAGAAAATATTACCAGAATATTCGAGATGCACGCTAACGAACGAAAAATTTTGGAATCAGCTGCTGCCGGTGATATTGTTGCAGTTGTAGGGTTAAAGGAAACGCTTACAGGCGATACGATTTGCGACCCTAAAAATCCCATCTGTCTGCCGAGTATTACATTCCCGGAAACGGTTATTAGTATGTCGATAGAGCCCAAAACCGGCACAGAGTCGGCAAAATTGGCGGAGGCCTTGGCGGATTTGAGACGTGAAGACCCAACTTTTGAGTGTAAAATAGATGGCGAAACAGGCCAGACAATCATCCGCGGAATGGGCGAGCTGCATTTGGAGATACTCCAGCACAAACTGGTAAGGGAGAAGGGGGTTCATATCAGGGTTGGCAAGCCAAAAGTCGCCTATAAGGAAGCTATTACCAGGTTATCTCAGGCAGAAGGTAAATTTGTGCGTCAAACAGGCGGTCACGGCCAATATGGACATGTGGTTTTAGTGGTTGAGCCGCTGTTGACGGAGGAGGGCCATTGGAGCCGCGATATTGAATTTGGGAGCAGGGTGGTTTCCAATGCGGTGCCGAAGGAATATATTCCCGCGGTGGAAAGGGGGGTAAAGGATGCTATGGGCAGCGGCGTGTTGGCTGGTTTTCCTGTTGTGGGAGTTAAAGTTACGCTCATTGACGGCTCATTCCATTCGGTGGATTCTTCGGATTTGGCTTTTGAGCAGGCTGCCAAAATTGCGGTAGAAAAGGCGTGCAAAGAGGCGGGACCGGTTTTGCTTGAGCCGGTAATGCGGCTCCAGGTAGAGGTGCCGGAGGCCAATTTTGGGGCAATACAGGGCAATTTGCTGGGGAAAAGGGGCTTAATTACGGATTGTCGGCTACGTGGAAATATGCGGGTAATCGATGCCAAAGTGCCCTTGGCTGAGATGTTTGGATATTCCAGCGAAATTAGAAGCGCCACAGCCGGCCGAGGAACCTTTACTATGGAGCCGTTAAGCTATGAAAGGGTGCCGGAGCAGATTGCCAGGCAAATTATTTTGTGAAAAAACACCCTTCCTTATATTTTTGTATTGAAAGCAGGATTTTTTTCGATATTTTATTTGATGAAGGCAGATTTATGTGATATTATGCCGTTTTTTCAGCCGTAGCGAGCATAACCAAGGATGGGTTTTGCGTTTACGAGTTGGGCTGTTGCATATCTGTAATGTAGTGGTCAAGGATGGTTTGTTAAGTATTTTGTTAAGGGGTACGCCCCCTGCTTTCTTGCGAAAGCAAGAAGGGGGGCAGGGCCATAATTGGTCTGAACCCGAAATTCTTTAAGGAAGGCGAAATTATTGGCTGGGTGTCGTGTTTTTTAGTCGTCTGTAGATAGTTAAAGACAGTCCAATAAGAAATGCCTTTCCTGCCAAAATCAAACCGGGATGTATTCCGCCTTCGCGTGAGCGACATAGCCGTTTCGGCGGAGGTGCTTGGTGAATAAAAGAGAGACTATCTGAAAATAATTGTTTTGCATTTTGTTTATAAGTATGCATAATTTAGGGTTTTTACAAGTTTTCAGATTAAGAATTTGAAGTAAAGAAGTCCGCCAAAGGCGAGACCTCGCCAAGGGGCGGCTTATCAGAAACAGGAAGGAAGGCTGTGCCTGCTGAAACTGAAAAGATAAGAATTAAAATGGAATCCTACGACCACAGGGCTCTTGATGCATCTGCTAAGGAGATAGTAGAGCACGCCAGAAGGACCAATGCCCGTGTCAGTGGTCCGGTGCCGTTGCCTACGAGGATTGAAAGATACACTGTTTTGCGAAGTCCCCATATTGATAAAAAGTCGCGTGAGCAATTTGAGTTGAGGACTCACAAACGCCTGATAGATATTTACGAAGCCAACGCACGGACGGTTGAGGTATTGAACCGTTTGGTGGTGCCGGCCGGCATTTTTGTGAAGATTAAAGCCTGAGGGACGAGGTAAGAGATAATGGCAATGTTGCTGGGCAAAAAAATAGGGATGACTCAGATGTATGACGAGGCGGCCAGGCTGCTGCCTGTTACAGTTATACAGGCCGGCCCTTGCACTGTTATGCAGGTCAAAACGGTAGATACAGACGGCTATAACGCTGTTCAGCTGGGATATAACGATGTAAAACCGTCGCGCAGAAAGAATCCGCAAGTCGGACACACGCAGAAAGCCAATTCAGTGCCGAAGAAATTCGTCAAAGAGATGCGTCTGCCGAACGATACCGAACCGGAGTATAAAGTCGGAGACTCTCTTACGGTCTCGGTCTTTGGGAAAGATAAATTCGTTGATGTTGTAGGCACAAGCAAAGGCAAAGGTTTTGCCGGAGTGATGAAACGACACGATTTTCACGGGATGCCGGACTCTCACGGTACCGAACGGAAACATAGATCGCCCGGCTCAATCGGAAGTTTTGCCAGCGACCGCGGCCACGGCGGGAGCATCAAAAAAGGCAAGAAAATGGCGGGACATCTGGGTAACCACAGGGCGACAGAAAAAAACCATAACCTGGTGGCGATAGATGAAGAGAATAATTTATTAATGGTCAAAGGTTGTGTACCAGGTGCTTCTGACGGCTATGTTGTAGTCCGTAGCGCCCAAAAGGCCTGATATAGTTGGAGAATAGAATTTAGAAATGATTGATTTGTCTGTTTACAACAGAGATGGTCAGAAAGTTGACGTTTTAAAAGTCGATGAGTCGCTTCTTGGCGGCTCGGTTAGATACCCGTTGCTTAAGCAGGCAATCGTTATGTACCACGCCAACAAACGTGTGGGAACTGCTGCGACAAAAAGCAGGGGGATGGTTGAAGGCTCGACAAGAAAGATTTATGCGCAAAAGCACACGGGCAACGCCCGAGCCGGGACAGTGCGGACGGGCAAACGTGTCGGCGGCGGTGTTACATTTGCCAAGGTGGCCAGAGATTTCGGCAAACGGATGCCTAAGAAGCAGAGAATATTAGCCAGAGACTCGGCGATTCTGGCAAAGCTTTTGAGCAATAATATTGTGGTGGTTGATGAGCTGAAATTTGAGAAGCCGCGAACCAGAGATTTTGCAAGTGTCTTAGGTAATTTGAAAATTGAACGCGGCTGCTTGGTGACGATTAGCGGCTATGATAGCAATCTTTATAAATCGGCCAGGAACATCCCGAGAGTGGTTGTTATGCCTGTGGCTGAATTGAACGCTGGTGATATCTGCAGCCACCGCAAAATACTGATAACTTGTGAGGCATTTTTGTCCCTTTTGAAGAAAGACCAGACAGGTGAGAATTAACGGCGAATGCTTAATGACCTTAATATAATAATTCGGCCTTTGATTACAGAGCAGGGGATGCACTTTGCGAATGTAAAAGGTGCGTACTCTTTTGAGGTGAACAAAAGGGCAAATAAAGCCCAGATAAAAAAAGCTGTTGAAAAAGTATACAGTGTTAAGGTGAGCAAAATTAGAACGGCTAATCGCAGAGGCAAATACCGCCGCAAAGGCAGAAGTTCCGGTGTGACAGCAGGTTGGAAAAAAGCTGTTGTGTTTCTGAAACCGGACTATCACATAGATTTGTTTTAACTTTGGTAACTGGTAATTGGTAACTGGTAATTACCAATTACTAATGTGAGGTGTGTTATGGGTATTCGAGTTTATAAACCGACATCTCCAGGACGTCGAAATGGCTCGGTAAATGATTATGCCGAGTTGACGACATCTAATCCTGACAGGTCGCTTTGCAGGCGGATTAAAAGATGCGGCGGCAGAAATCATAGCGGCGTTACTACCACACGGTTCAGAGGCGGCGGGGCAAGAAAAATTTACCGCCTCATCGATTTTAAGCGGGATAAAGATGGTGTTCCCGCAAAAGTAGCAGCGATTGAATACGACCCTAACAGGAATTGTTTCATATCACTGCTGCATTACGCAGACGGTGAAAAAAGATATATATTGGCGCCGCTGGGTATGAAGCTTGGCGACCGCGTGGAAAGCGGTTCTGAGTGTGAACCTAAAATTGGTAATGCGATGCCGCTGGTGGCAATTCCTGCCGGCCTTGAGATTCATAATATTGAGATGACCGCAGGCCAGGGCGGAAAGTTAGTCAGAGGTGCCGGCAGTGCTGCAAAAATTGTGGCGAAAGAAGGTAATTGGGTTACCATTAGTTTGCCAAGTGGTGAAATGCGGATGGTTCGCAAAGAATGCAGGGCTACAATTGGCCAGCTCAGTAACCCCGACTACCAGAATATCAACTGGGGCAAAGCAGGACGAACACGTTATCACGGTCGAAGGCCTCATGTCAGAGGCAAGGCGCAGAACCCGGTTTCTCACCCGATGGGCGGCGGCGAAGGCAGGGCGAACGGCGGCAGACACCCTTGTTCGCCCACAGGCGTCCTGGCAAAAGGTGGGAAAACCAGAAATCCGCGAAATCCAAGTAACAAAAGGATTATTCGAAGACGAAAAAGCGGACGTTTTCAATTTGTGGCGTAATTAGCGTTTAGAGGGCAAAAAGAGCTGGTCGAGTAATTATTGAAGTTTGAAGGTTGAGTAAATTCGAATGGGAAGATCTCTTAAAAAAGGGCCTTATGTTGATGGGAAGCTTTTTGCCAAGGTCAACAAGCGAATCGAATCCGGCTCTCGTGAGCCGATAAAAACCTGGGCGAGAAGATGCACGATAATTCCCGAATTCGTTGGTTTTACCTTTATGGTCCACAATGGTAAAGTTTTTAATAAGGTTTTTATTGCCGAGGATATGGTTGGTCATAAGCTTGGTGAATTTTCGCCGACGAGGGTTTTTAGAGGTCATTCAAGCAGGAAGATAGCAACTACGACGACAGCAACAACGCAATAGAGCGTCAGGAGTTGAGCGAGATACGATATGTTAAGTTCTAATAAGTTAAAAAAGCTTTGCGAACAGCGGCAGATGAGCATAGAGCAGTTGGCTGGCCAGCTTGTCAGAGGCGGGCTGAACAAAGAAAAGGCGACATCGGCTGTTAAAAACTGGCGGAAAGGTCTTTTTAAGCCTATGCCGCGTAAAGAGGATATTCACCATCTGGCGACCGCCTTATCTGTTGAGGTAAATGATTTGGTTGATTGGCGTTCGTCTTATCGCTTTGCTCCAGGTTCTGCTCGTAAGGTTAAGTTGGTTACGCAATTGATAGTTGGCCGAAGGGTCCAGGACGCAGTGGATATTTTGAAGTTCACAAGAAAACGAGCTGCAGAAATGGTTAACAAAGTTCTAAAAACTGCTGTGGCGGATGCCGATGAGCAGCAGGCGGATGTTGATAATCTCTATGTCAGTGAAGCTCGCGTTGACGATGCAGGACGGCGTATCGGCACCAAACAATGGAGAGCAAAAGACAGAGGCAAGGCGTATTCTATCAACAAAAAGGCCTGTCACATACATATAACAGTAACAAAAGCGCAAGAGGTATGAAATGTCCCTTGCCGGTTGACCAGATACGAAATACGAGATTATGGGTCAGAAAACATCGCCAATAGGTTTTAGAACGGGAATAACACGTGGATGGCAAAGCACATGGTTTGCTTCCAAGAGCGATTACGGTGATTTTCTTGTCGAGGACCAGAAGATACGCCAATACATTGACAGGAAATTTAACCGTCAGATGCCCAAGGGCGCGGTGGCAAAGGTTGAAATAATCCGAACACGTAACGAAGTGAAGGTAACACTGCACAGTGCTCGGCCCGGTATAATCATCGGTCCCAGAGGTGGTGAAGTCGATAAGTTGCGAGAAGAGCTTGAGGGGATGACAGGTCGGAAAATGAGCGTTAATGTTATCGAGATAAAAGAGCCGGACCTTAATGCTGCTCTGGTAGCTGAAGCAATTGCTGAGCAGCTAAGTAAACGGGCCTCGTTCAGGCGCACGATGAAAGAGTATTGCGAGTCGGCGATGAACGCCGGCGCCAAGGGAGTCAAGGTTGTCTGTTCTGGAAGGCTGGCAGGGGCGGAAATAGCACGTAAGGAGGCGCAGAAACTCGGCAGTATCCCGCTGCAGACCTTAGATGCCGATGTAGATTACGCTACGGCAACAGCCAGAACGACTTATGGAGCAATTGGTATTAAAGTTTGGATTTATAAAGGCAAGTTTGGTGAGGTACTTGAGCCGAAACAGACTCGCCGGCGTCGTTCACCGAGGCGCGTTGACGCAGGCCGGAGTGTTAGGAGTCGGACTAAAGCTGCAAAGTCACAAGAAGAGCAAGGCACCGCTGAAGTTAAAAAAGAGATGACCGAAGAAAAGCATAAAAGACACGGAGAACCTGGGGAAATCAATAATAAATAATTAATTGTTAGGTTTGCAAAGGGTCTGAAAAAATGGCAACGATGCCGAAAAGGGTTAAGTACCGTAAGAGCCAACGGGGCAAAATGAAGGGTAGGGCCTGTCGAGGCAATTTTGTGGCATTTGGCGAATATGGCTTGCAGGCACTGGAGAGCAGCTGGATAAGCGCCAAGCATATTGAGGCCGGCCGGGTTGCGGCGACCCATTTTTTGCATCGTGAAGGGAAGGTCTACCTCAGGATATTTCCGCACAAGCCGGTAAGCGCCAAGCCGTTGGAGACGCGAATGGGCAAAGGTAAGGGTGAGCCCGCATTTTGGGTCGCCAGAGTCAGACCAGGGCAGGTTTGTTTTGAAGTCGGCGGAGTAGGTGAGAACGTCGCAAAATTGGCATTGGGCAGAGTCGCTCATAAAATGCCGATTAGGTGCAGGTTTATTAAGCGAAGACATTCATTGTAGGGTGGCCATTTTGCAATAAGTGGCACTTTGTAAAAGGAAATCGCCAGATGAAAGCCCAGCAGTATCGTGAGATGAGTCCGGATGAGCTTGAAGACAAGCTTGGTGAGCTGCAGAGGCATTTGTTTGATTTGCGCTCGCAGGCGGTTACGGAAAAACTGGAGAATTCGAAAGCTTTAATTAATGTCAGACGCGATATCGCCAGGATTAAAACAATAATGCATGAGAAGAGGTAATGGTTTGCCCCCCTTCTTGCTTTCGCAAGAAAGCAGGGGGTGATTGGGAAACAAAGATGCAAGATAAGGAATTAAAAACTGTAACCGGCGTGGTAATAAGCAACAGCGGTGATAAAAGCATCAAAATTGCCGTTGATTTCAAGGTTAAGCATCCGCAGTACGGCAAATACGTAAGGCATAGAACAAAGCTCGGTGTCCATGATGAACATAATCAGGCCGGCGTGGGTGATGTCGTTGAGGTTGTTGAGTGTAGGCCCTATAGCAAAACTAAAAGTTGGCGTCTTATAAGGGTTCTGGAAAAAGCGGTTCAGCAGCAGTAGCTTGCGAGAAGCGATGAAGGACGAATAAGGTGATTCAGCAGGAAACAATGTTGGATATAGCCGACAACTCGGGTGTTAAGTCGGCATTGTGCATCAGGGTCCTCGGCAAAGGCGGGTCCAGAGGAAAGTTCAGACGCACTATAGCCAGAGTAGGCGATATTGTCTGTGTTGCTATCAAAAAGTCGCTTCCGACCTGTCAGCTGGATGATAAGAAAGTGCATAAATGCGTTATTATACGAACCACAAGCCCTCTGAAGCGCCCTGACGGCAGCTATGTAAGATTTGACCATAATGCTGCTGTTATGATTGATAATGAAGGCAATCCCATAGGGACAAGGATTTTTGGTGCGGTTGCCCGCGAGCTTCGTGAAAAAAACTATATGAAAATTATTTCGCTTGCAAGCGAGGTAGTCTGAATAAGCTGGTTATTGTCGTGTAAAGAGAGATACGAAATTTAAAGATGGCCCTACATATAAAAAAAGGCGATATGGTTGAGATTATAACAGGTGACCATAAGGGCGCTACCGGTAAGGTGCTGCGTGTCATACGGGAAAAGAATAAGGTGGTGGTTCAGGGACACAATATAGCGAAAAAGCACGTTCGGCCTTCACGCAGAAATCCGCATGGAGGTCGTATTGATGTTGAGCAGCCGATACATATAAGTAATATCCTGCCGGTGAATCCAAAAAGCGCAAGAGGCAGCAGGGTTCATTACCAGATAAACGCCGATGGAAGTAAAAAACGCCTTGCAGCCGACGGTAGCGAAATCGGCGTTGTTAGAAGGGCTCATAAGACCTAAAGTGAGATGTAAGATGGCACGTTTGAAGGATTTATATAAGTCTAAGATAGTTCCGGAGTTGGCCAGGGAGTTTGGCTACAAAAGTCCTATGGCTGTGCCGCGGATGGAGAAGATTGTTATCTCTATGGGTGTGGGTAAAGCCACGCAGGACAAAAAATTTCTGGAACTTGCTAAAAAGGACCTGATGATGATTACAGGCCAAATGCCGATTGTATGTAAAGCTAAAAAAAGCGTCTCGAATTTCAAACTTCGTGAAGGCAACGAAATCGGTCTGAAAGTTACCGTCCGCCACGGGCGAATGTATGAATTTATGGATAGACTGATTAGTCTTGCAATCCCGCGAGTAAGAGATTTTCGGGGCCTTAGCCCAAAAAGTTTTGACGGCAGGGGCAATTACTCGATGGGGCTGCCGGAACAGAGTGTTTTCCCGGAAATCAACCCCGCAAAGATCGAGTTTCAGCAGGGTATGAACATAACCTTTATAACGACGGCCAATACTGATAGAGAAGCAATGAAAATGCTATCGCTTTTTGGTATGCCCTTCAGGGAGTCAGAGACGCAGACGCCGTAGTATTTAGCGATTGCTTGAAGGCAAACGATTTAGTCTGGAGAATGTGAGTGTCAACTAAAGCGCTGGAAAATAAGGCAAAAAAGAAACAAAAGTTTCGCGTTAGGCAATATACGCGTTGTCAGCTTTGTGGAAGAAGCAGAGCTGTTTATCGCAAATTCAAAATTTGCCGCATTTGTTTTAGAACATTAGCCAACGAAGGGAAAATACCGGGAGTGCAAAAAGCCAGTTGGTGATTGGAGATTGATTGGAACCAGATTATGAGCGCCAGTGACCCAATAGCTGATATGCTGACGAGAATTCGCAATGCCATCCGGGTGAATAAAACCGAGGTTAACATCAAGGCATCGAATATCTGCGAAGGTGTAGCGGCTGTGCTTAAGCAGGAAGGTTACATCGAGGATTTCAGCCGCATTGATGACGGCAACCAGGGGATACTGAGGGTTATCCTGAAGTATGACCAGAACGGCCAGTCTATCATTAGTGAGATAGCAAGAGTGAGTAAGCCCGGCAGAAGAATCTATTTGGCTGTTGACCGATTACCGCACGTTTTGGCTGGTTACGGCGTAGCGATTGTTTCGACAGATAAAGGTGTAATGAGTGATAGAAACTGCCGCAGGGACAACGTTGGCGGCGAGATACTTTGTACGGTGAGTTAATGAGTCGTATTGGGAAAAAACCGGTTATTATCCCTGAAGGGGTAAAGGTTGAGCAAAATGGCCTCTGTATCAAGGTTTCAGGGCCGCTCGGCAGTTTGGAGTTGAACTGTCATCCGCTGATAAAGATAAAAATTGACAGTTCCGCGGGAAAAGTATTGGTTGAAAATGAACGTCCTGAAGTACGCCGGAACAAGCAGTTGCACGGCACAATGCGTGCCTTGATTGCCAATATGGTAACCGGCGTCAGCAAAGGTTTTGAAGAGAAGCTGAAAATTTACGGCACCGGCTATAATGTCAAGGAACAAGGGGGCAAACTGATTTTGCAAATTGGCTTCTGTCATCCGGTAGAGAGACCGATACCAAAGGGTATAAAAGTGAACATTGAGACCGGTGCGACCAAAGGTGATGAAGTTCCCGCTAAGTTTACAGTTTTGGGGATGGACAAGAGTTTGGTGGGACGGTTTGCTGCGGATATAAGAAAAATAAAGCCGCCGGAACCCTATAAAGGCAAAGGTATCCGTTATGCCGACGAATACGTGAAACGCAAAGTCGGCAAAGCATTTGCTACAGGAACAGTGAGTTAGGTTTTGGTTTTTATGAGAATTGACAGGATAAAAAGAGCGGCCCTGAGGCGTAAATATAACGTGCGAAAAAAGATCTTTGGAACGCCGGAGAGGCCCCGGCTGTCGGTGTTTCGTTCAAACAGACATATCTATGCACAGATTACGGATGATGTTGGGGGGGCGACACTTGTTTCTGCAAGCACAAGAGCAAAAGCCCTGCGGGACCAATTGTCTCGCAGCAGTGACAAAAAAGCCGCTCAAATCGTGGGTGAAGCGCTCGCAAAGGAAGCGATGGGTGTTGGCATTAAGTGTGTTTGTTTTGACAGGAACCGCTATAAGTTTCATGGCAGAGTCAAAGCTCTTGCCGAAGCGGCGAGAAAAAGTGGGTTGGTTTTTTGAGGAACAGAGTTAAGTTTGGAGAAGAGAATTGACAGCAGAATCAGCTAATCCTGTTAGAAGTGAGACCTCAGAGAAGAGTGTTGCACCTTTGGTGCGGTCTTCTAATGAGGTTAAACTCTCTGCTCAGGAAGAACAGCCGTTGGAAGATACGGTCGTAAAAGTATTTCGCTGTGCCAAAGTGGTCAAAGGAGGCAGACGGTTTAGTTTTGCGGCACTGGTTGTAGTTGGTGACCATGCAGGCACAGTGGGTATCGGGTATGGTAAGGCTAATGAAGTCCCATCAGCCGTTGAGAAGGGTATAAAAGATGCCAAGAAAACTTTGCACAAAATAGTTCTGGTTGGCCGGACGATTCCGTACCAGGTCCACGGCAAATACGGAGCGACAAAGATAATATTGGTTCCGGCCAGCCCTGGCACAGGGGTTATCGCCGGCTCAAGTGCTCGAGCAGTGCTCGAATTTTCCGGCGTGCAGGATGTACTTACAAAAGTTTATGGAAGCACCTCCGCTAAAAATGTTGTCAAAGCTACGTTAAGTGCGTTGTTGAAGTTGCGCAGTAAAGAAACGGTTGAATCTCTTCGTGGCGTGGAAGTTGAAGTTGTAAAAAGGTGGTGATGATTAAATGTTGAATTTCGAAATAACTTCTGTCGCAGGTAAACATAAAGCTCGCAAGCGTATTGGTAGAGGTGTTGGTTCAGGTCATGGTAAAACCAGTACCCGAGGCCACAAGGGCAGCCTCAGCAGGTCCGGCTCTTTTTCCGTGTCGCTTTTTGAGGGTGGGCAGATGCCTTTGTTCAGGCGGTTACCCAAACGCGGCTTTAGCAATTTCAAGTTCGAAACACGCTACAAAATTGTTAATGTATCACAATTGGAGAGATTTGACGATGGTGCCACCGTTGGTGTAGAGCAGTTATCCGATGCCGGACTGATTGGCAGCCTCAGAAGTAGAGTCAAGATTCTTGGCGATGGTGAGCTGACAAAAAAGCTGCAGGTAACGGCTCATAAATTTAGCAAAACCGCAGAGCAGAAGATTATGGCCTCCGGCGGCACAGCGAAAATAATAGAGTAACTGATTTTAATTATTATAAAAGTGAGAGATTAACGGCGAATATAAAGATGCTTGGAGCGGTATTTAACATATTCAGAATCTCGGACCTGCGCAATAAGATTCTTTTTACTTTGGCGTTGCTGATGATGTACAGGATTGGTTTCCATATCCCTACGCCGTGTTTTGACCAGTCAAAGATAGAAGCTGCTGTCAGCACAAGAGACACAAATAGTCCTTTAGGCAGAGCCGCTGAATACCTCCAGATGTTCACCGGTGGAACCTTGAGCCACAGTAGTTTGTTCGGTCTGGGAATTATGCCCTACATTATGGCATCGATTTTTCTTATGCTGTTGGCCGAGGTTGTTCCGGCCTTGAAAAAGTTGCGCCAGGAGGGTCAAACCGGCTATAAGAAGATTCAGGAGTACACACGCTACCTGACAGTTCCGATATGTGTTTTTCAAGCGATAATGTATATGAGACTGTTCGGGATGGGGGCCTATATTTATGCCGGCATGCAAGTTCAGGCTATAGTAATGGGCGTTGTTGGCATGACGGCCGGCACTATCTTTTTGATGTGGCTTGGCGAGCAGATAGATGAATACGGCATAGGCAACGGTATCAGCTTGATAATTATGGCCGGCATTATCGACAGAATGCCCTGGGCAGTCCGGACGCTTTGGCAGAATGTTGACTTCAGAGTCGGTGCGCCGCCCGGAACCATAGGCCCGGCAAAGATATTGTTCCTCATTGCGGCGTTTGTGTTCGTTGTTGCAGGGGCCATTCTAATAACTCAGGGCCAGCGCCGAATACCTATTCAGCAGGCAAAGCAGATGCGTGGTCGCAGGATGTATGGCGGCCAAAGACATTATCTGCCGCTGAGGGTCAATCACGGCGGAGTGATGCCGATAATTTTCGCATCGAGTTTTATGATGTTCCCGCCGGTGATTGTTGGCCAGTTGGCGAGCAGGTTTCCAGCTTCGGTATTTATTCAGAGTTTGCAGAATGCTTTGGGGCCAGGCGCTTATACTTATAATGTTTTGTATATGTTATTTATATTTTTATTCGCTTACTTTTGGACAACGATACAGTTTCAGCCCAAGGAAATGGCCAAAAATTTGCGGGATTCAGGCAGCTTCATCCCAGGACTTCGGCCGGGGCGGAGAACCGCTGACTATTTGGAAAAGGTAATGGTCAGAATCACTTATTTTGGAGCTGCATTCTTAGCCATAATTGCCGTTGTGCCGTCGGTGGTTACTATATTATTGGGAGTTGATTGGCGAATAGCGTCTTTCCTGGGCGGCACCGGCTTATTGATAGTTATCAGTGTCTCGCTGGATATGGTGCAGAAAATCGAGGCTAACCTCCTGATGCGCAGCTATGACGGTTTTAGCGAAACCGGCAGAATTAAAGGAGCCTATGCGTGAGGATAGTTTTGTTGGGTGCTCCAGGAGCGGGCAAAGGAACGCAATGTAAGCGAATTGTTGAAAAATATGGTCTGCTCCATTTGTCTAGCGGGGACATCTTACGACAAGAAAGGGCCGCAGGGACCAAACTGGGTAGGTGTGCCCAGGGTTATATGGATTCAGGTGAACTTGTGCCGGATGAAGTAATAGTTGAAATGATGGCTGCTGCGATTAAAAAGACGCCGCAGAGCGGTTTCGTGCTGGATGGTTTTCCGAGGACCGTTAATCAGGCCGAGCGGCTTGACAAGTCGCTGGCGGGTAACGGCAAAAAAATAGACGCTGTTTTGAACTTGGATGTGGATGACAGGATAGTGGCCGAGCGATTGACCGGCAGAAGAAGCTGTCCTAAATGTGGTGCGGTTTATCACATTGAAAACCTAAGGCCGAGGGTCGAAGGAATATGTGATAACGATGGCGCCACGCTCGTTCAAAGGCCGGATGACGGTATTGAAGTGGTTGCGAATCGGCTTAAGACATACCATCGGCAGACAGAACCGGTGGTGGATTATTATAGAAAGAACAATACTGTTTGTGATATTGATGCTAACAAAGACGCTGATGAGGTTACCGCTTTATTGTTCGAGAATTTGGATACTCTCGCCAAAGGGCGAAGAAATTAAATGGCTATAACGCTGCGTAGCCGAAGAGAAATTGAGTTGATTCGTAAAGCAGGTGCTGTTGTAGCCGGTGTTCTTTCAAAATTACAAGAGGTTGCGAAACCGGGAGTAACTACCGGCTGGCTGGACGGCATAGCTTCGCAAATCACAGCACAAGCCGGGGCGGTGGCTTTGTTTAAGGGCGTTCGCAGTCCTTATGCTCGCGTTCCGTTTCCGGGAGCGATTTGTGCCTCGATAAATGAGCAGGTCGTCCATGGAATTCCTTCCGGGACTGTTATGCTTAAAGATGGTGATATCCTCAGCATTGATTTTGGCGCCAGACTCGATGGCTATTGTGGAGATGCTGCTGTTACGGTCGCTGTCGGCCGGATTTCTGAGGAGAAACGCCGGCTTATAGATGTGACCAAGCATCTTCTCGATATCGCAATAGCTCAAGCGAAACCGGGCGTCAAATGGAGCAAGATAGCCGCCGAAATGCAGAGTTATGCTGAGTCGGCTGGCTTTTCGATAGTAAAGGATTTTGTTGGACACGGAATTGGTAAAAAGATGCACGAAGAGCCGAGAGTCCCAAACTTTGTCAGTGATGAGCTGCTCAGTTGTGATATTATTCTGACCGAGGGTATGGTCTTGGCGGTGGAGCCGATGGTTAATGCCGGCACCAGTGATGTGCGAACACTGAAAGATGGATGGGTAGTGGTAACAAAGGATGGAAAATGCTCGGCTCATTTTGAGCATACAATTGCAATAGTGAAAAATGGTTGTGAAGTGCTGACTATAAAGTAGTGAAAGCAGAATAGCTCAAAGCGAAAAGCTATGGCAGGAAAGGGCACAATAAGATTGCAGGCCACAGTGATTGATGCGTTGCCGAATGCGATGTTTACAGTGGAATTGGAAAACGGCCACAGGATTTTGGCGCATGTTTCAGGTAAAATGCGGATGCATTTTATTCGGATTTTGCCGGGCGATACCATTACGGTTGAAATGTCACCCTATGATTTGAATAGAGGCCGAATAGTTCTGCGAAATTGAGAAAGGCATCTTAAATGAGATACACAATACAAAATACGGAAGTAGATTGCGAAAAATGAAAGTTAGAAGTTCTGTAAAACGTATATGTGAAAATTGTAAGATTGTTCGTCGCAGAGGCGTTGTGCGGGTGATTTGTACTAACCCAAGACACAAACAGCGACAAGGTTAATTGTATCGTCAGGCCGGATACGAAAAGGAGCTGATATGCCCCGTATAGTAGGTGTTGATATTCCTAATGACAAATCTATATGGATTTCGTTGACTTATGTTCACGGTATAGGTCGGCATACTTCGGAAATGATTTTGAAGGAGGCCAAGATTGAAAAAAGCACCAAGGCCGGCAAACTCAGCGAAGACGAGCTTAGCAGAATAACTCAGATTATTGACCACAATTACATCGTGGGAGGTCAGCTTCGCAGACAGGTCGCTCAAAATATCGCCCGATTGCGCGATATAGGCTGTTACAGAGGCATTCGCCATAGAAAAGGTTTGCCTGTTCGGGGCCAGCGTACTCGGAGTAATGCACGATCTCGCAAGGGCCCCAGAAAGACGGTGGCGGGCAAGAAAGGTGTGAAGGAACAGCGATAAAAGCTCAATTTCGCTGCTTGAAAATGATAGTTTTGTTATTTGAGGATTTTTCTAATAATGCCAACGACTGCAAAGCGAAAAGTCAGGAAAAATGTCGTCAGGGCCATAGTGCACATAAAGGCGACATTTAATAATACGTTGATTACGATTACAGACCCTGATGGTGACACAATTTGCTCGGGTTCAGCGGGTTGTGTTGGTTTCAAGGGCTCGCGCAAAAGTACCCCTTTTGCTGCACAGCAGGCTGCGCAACGTTGCGCCAATGCTGCTATGCGTAACGGTGTGCGCGAGATTGAAATTAAAGTCAAAGGGCCTGGTTCGGGTCGTGAATCTGCCATCTCGGCTCTGCAGCAGGTTGGATTGCGCATCGCATCTATAGAGGATGTTACACCGCTTCCGCATAATGGTTGTCGACCACCGAAGCGAAGACGAGTATAGGCTTGGTAATTGGTTAAATGGCAATTGGTAACTGACTAAATAATCACCAATTACCAGTTATCAATATTTTGGAGATAAAGAATGGGACGTTATCTTGGTTCATCTTGTAAGTATTGTCGTCGTGAGGCAATGAAGCTGATGCTCAAGGGCATCAGATGTGAGACGGCCAAGTGCCCGGTCGAGAAAAAACAGCGCAATTTAAGTCCTGGTATGCACGGTTGGCGCAGAGGCAGAGCAAGCGAATATGGTGTTCGGTTGCGTGAAAAGCAAAAAGTCAAAAGGTATTACGGCCTTCTGGAGCGACAGTTTATGAGATATTTCCACGAAGCTGAGCGGATGAAGGGTAATACCGGTGAAATTCTGCTGCAATTGTTGGAAAGACGTTTGGATAATGTGCTGTATAAGTTGAATTTTGCGCCGTCACGCAAGGCTGCCAGACAACTGATTACACACGGCTATATTTATGTGAAAGGACGCAAAGTTAATATCGGCGATTATATTATAAAAGTCGGCGACAAGATAACGGTCAAGGATTCCGAAAAAAGCAAAAAGAAAATAAAAGAACAATTGGCAAGTAACCCAAACTTTACCACACAGAGCTGGTTGCAGTTAGATAGTGAAAAGCCCGAAGCTACCGTTGTTGCACTACCCACCAGAGACGATGTTCAGATTCCTGTTCAGGAGCAGCTGATTGTGGAGTTCTGTTCAAGATAACTCTTGGAAATGGTTACCAGGCATCGGGTAAGGTGCTTGAAGCCGGATTGATTATTTTTGATTTTAGATTTGCTGGTCGATAGTGAATTGTTAATAGACGTTAAGGAGGTATGTATGCGAGTTACATGGCGTGGTTTGGAGCTACCGACTCATGTTGAACGAGATACAGCAGTGTCAAGCGATAAGTATGGCCGATTCTTCATCGAGCCTTTCGAACGTGGTTTTGGCACCACTGTCGGTAACAGCTTAAGACGCGTATTACTTTCTTCCTTGGAAGGTAGTGCTGTAACATCCATTAAAGTGGCCGGTGCCAACCATGAATTTACCTCAATGGAGGGCGTGATGGAGGATGTTACCGAGATAGTTTTGAATGTCAAGAATCTTGTTGTTCGGCTGCAGGGTGAAGGTCCAAAGGTAATGAAGGTTTCGGCAAACACAGCCGGAGTTGTAACGGCAGCCAATATAGTTGCAGACCCGGCTATAGAAGTGATAAACAAAGATGCGGTGTTGGCCACTTTGACCGAAGATGTGAATTTTGAAATGGAAATGGTAGTTGAGAAAGGCCGTGGTTATTTACCGGCTTCGGAACGAATCGCCGCCGCAGATAGATTTGAACAGGAAATCGGCAGAATATTGATAGATGCGCTATACTCACCGGTTACAAGAGTTCGCTACACAACCGAAGATACCCGTGTGGGCCAGCGAACCAATTATGACAAGCTGATTCTGGAAATTTGGACAAATGGAACAATTACTCCGGATATGGCGCTGGTAGAGGCCGCCAAGATATTGCGTAAGCACATCAATCCATTCGTGCAGTATTTCGAGCTTGGTGAGGAAACCGTTGTCGAGCAAATCGCTCCGGATGAAGTGTCGGAAAAAACGGTGGATGAGGAATTAACCAAAAAACTAAGTATTCCTATTCAGGAATTGGAGTTATCAGTGAGGGTTAGCAACTGTCTTGAGTCAATAAAGGTCGGAACAGTCGGCCAATTGGCGAAGCTGACAGAAGCTGATTTGCTGAAAGTTCGCAGTTTCGGTAAAACGAGTTTGCGGGAGGTCAAAAGAAAACTTGCGGATATCGGTTTGTCTTTGGGAATGACAGGTGTAAATGATTAGTTTAGGCGGTTTAGTTTAATAACAATTACAGATGGTAGTAACGGGTAAGAGGGATTTGAGCGTATGCGTCATAGAATAGCAGGGCGTCAGTTAAATCGAACAAGCGAGCATCGTTTGGCTATGCGCCGAAATCTGGTTGCTTCACTCATCCAGCACGAAACGATTTCAACAACACCCGAAAAAGCCAAAGAGGTAAAGGCCTTTGCTGAAAAGTTGGTTACACTGGCTAAGAAAGGTACATTGTCTGCCAGACGTCGAGCCATTGCGCTACTCGGCAATCGTGATATTATAGCTTATGAAGATGACAAAGCTGTCAGGAAGGGCACGATAATCGGAAAATTGTTCAGTGAGCTTGGCCCTCGATACCTTGACAGACCGGGCGGTTATACGAGAATTATCCGCTTGTCTCTGAGAAGGTTGGGTGATAACAGCCGGCTTGTCTTGTTGCAGCTCGTAGGCCAGGACAAGAGCACAAAAAAACAAACCAAAGCTGCTGCCAAAAAAGCCGCTCGTAAAAAGGCTAAAAAAGAAACTGTTGAAGTTGAAGAGACCGCCGAAGCCAAAAGTGGGGCGGATGAATCCGGCAAACAGCAGTAACTCATTATTTAGACTATGGGCATAGAATGAGTGTGAATGGTTGTGTATTTTGTAAAATGGTGGCTGGACAGATTCCGGTTACGAAAATTTATGAAGACGATGTTGTTCTTTCTTTTCTGGATATTGGCCCCCTAAGTGATGGCCACACTTTGGTAATTCCTAAGCAGCACTTTGAAAAATTACATCAGTGTCCTGCTGAGATTTTAAGCTGGCTTGCTTCACGTCTCGGCAACATCGCCGCAGCCGTAGCGGGTGCGATGAATTCTGACGGCTATAACGTTCTGTGCAATAACGGCAGGGCGGCCGGCCAGCTTGTCGAGCATTTGCACTTTCATATAATTCCTCGTAATACCGGCGACGGCGTTTTTGACCGCTGGCCGGCTTATAAATACGAAAAAGGGAAAATTGAGCAAATCGCCGTTAAAATACGTGAAAATTTATAATTTCACCTTGGCCTCTTGATAAAAAACGCTCTTTACGTTATTTTATATTTGCTACGAGATACGAGCGACGAGAGACGAGTCACGAACGAATGACCGCGGGGTAGAGCAGTCTGGTAGCTCGTCGGGCCCATAACCCGGAGGTCGCAGGTTCGAATCCTGCCCCCGCTATTTTGTTAAGTCTTTAAAAAGAAGTCACTTACGAAGGACTATCTTTCTGCCGAGAATCCCAGATTTTCCTGTTTAGGCTTGTCCTACGCTTGTCCAGGCGTGTCGGTAATGTCGGTGAAAAGCCGGCTGGTTTGGTCCAAAAGGGGATTTTCGCCTTTGACCTCCGGGTAAATCCCTGATTCACACCAGTTTCGGGAAAACTAATACGTCAAAACCGCAACTGGAACAAGGCACGTTGGATAGGTATCTTGCTTTTTGCCCATCGAAATGACGTGCAACAAAAACCCGACAAACTGCTTTTTAAGTGATTATTCCAAAACCTGCGTCTTGGTGATATCTTCCAACTAATTTTCCTCAGGACTGGCCCACAAAATCATAGCTGAAAAGATTAAGCGTTTTTTCGCTTGTATGCATTAGCCGCAGCTTATATTGTGTGCCCCAAAAATGCTTCTCGTGGAGTTTTAAAAGGCAAATTAACTGCATTTTTCTAATGTAATTGGATGTGGTTAGCCGTATGTATTAAATGAGTATCGTCCGAGATAATCCTTAAGCATAACAAAGTGTACGCACAGCTAAGGTCTTCCGCAGGTCGGCAGAACAGAAAATGGATTTCTTAAAAAGAACGCGAAGCGGGTGTGCAAGAAAGCCAATCCATTTGGCAATAGCTGTGATGCTGTTCTTACAAGTAGGTATTTTCACAGGTACTGCCGGAGCAGAAGCGAAAACCCAGTATGCACATTCAGTTCCTCCTGAGGATACCAGTACAAGATTCCTTGTTAAGGAAATCAAAATAAGCGGCAATACTTTGGTATCAACAGCTGCGCTATTGGAAAATCTACCCGCGGTCTATACCGTTTCTGTACAAAGGGAAGGGACAACTGTCAAGAAAGTCTACGACTTTCGAGTTTTGCACGAAATAATTCTTGAACCAGGCCAAGAACGCGAAGTTTCTAAGGAAACCATTGATGGTCTAACCCGGTATTTGCTGTCGGTGTACCGGGAGAAAGGTTATGCAGGCATTTATGTTTACGTTCCGGCAAAAGCAGTTAAGGGGGTTGCCGAACTGGAAGATGGAATTCTGCCAATAGAGGTTCTTGAGGGTAAAGTAGCAAAAGTCACAATTGATAGATATGACTTTAACCGTCAGGAAGTGGAAAAGGAGGTATTGAAAAGCTCTGTGCTAAAATCCTGGTCGCCGGTAAAAGAGGGCCAGGTTATAAGGAAGAAAGAGTTGGATGACTTTGTAAGACTACTTAACCTCAATTCTGACAGGTATGTCTCTGCAGTCATTTCAAAAGGTGACAAGCCGGACACTCTTAATTTGGGCTACGATGTTTATGAGGCAAATCCCTGGCATTGGTACGTCCAACTTGATAACTCCGGTACCGACAAATGCCAATGGAATCCGCGGGTGGGTGTTGTAAATACTAATCTAACGGGTAGGGATGACAGGTTTTCATTTATGTATCAGGCACCGCTGGATAGGGCTGAAGAGAACTATTTATTGTATGGTAATTATGAGTTTCCGTTCCTTACACCAAGGTTGCGTTTGGGGGTTTACGCTGGTTACAGCGGATTTAAAATAGCTCCGGAGATAGGCGGAGGTATAAACTTCCTCGGCAACGGTTCATTTTATGGCGGCACCTTGCGCTACAATGTTCTACAAGTGAATGATTGGTTCTTTGATTTCCTCGGGTCCTTAGGCCACGAAAGCAGTAAGGTTACACCTTCATTGGGCATAGAGGCTGATGTTGATACGGATTTGTTTGGAATTGGGGGCGAGGTGCATCGTTCCGATAATATGTCCAGCACATCTGTTTCCTTTAATAGAACTCAAAGTTTTAATGCTTCCAGCAAAGAGGATTTTGCAAACGCAAGATGGGATACCAACCCTGATTTCGCTATATACACATTATCAGCTTCGCACAAGCAGTTTCTCGACAAATCGCAAATTCATGAGTTAAGCGGCTCTTTCAGGGGTATAACCTCAAATCATAGATTGGTTCCTGCAAACATGACTACCTTCGGCGGCTTATATTCTGTAAGAGGCTACAAAGAAGATGAAATTGTTGCGGATGGCGGTATACTCGCTTCCCTTCAATATAGATTTGATTTAACAAAGTATTTGGAAAAAGGCGCACCAGCGGGTGCCAAAGAAAAACAGCCGAGTTTTAAAAAGAAAGCTTGGCCTCCGGATGTATCCCTCCTGACTTTTATCGACTATGGGCGGGCAGAAATAAAAGACCCTGTCCCAGGTGAAGTAAAAGCTCAGGAGCTGCTTGGTACCGGCGTAGGTACCGCCGTTGAGTTAGGCAATAATGCTTATGGCGCAATATATTATTCCTGGCCTTTGCGGAGTACTGAGTTGACTAAAGCAGGCGAGGGGCGTTGGAACTTTAATTTTATCTATCGATTTTAAGTTCGTGTGGTACACCGCTGGCCCTGTGGCCCTTGCCTTTTTACCCACCTGCCAGCCTTAAATTTCCTGTTAGCTGGCCCGATTCCACAAAAACTACTTCAGCACATCAGCCATTTCCATAGCTGTAAGTGCTGCATCTGCAAAGACAAGCATGTTTTTGGCTAACAGGTATTCTTCACCCACCGCCTTCACATTATAAGACTATCACCGAGTATTTCCCAGGAAAAGAACAGTTTCCTACTCTTGGTTGGTGTCAAGCCCGGTCCGCCCCATCAATATAACTATTGCAAATAAAAGATGTTACAGTTACCGAGACCGGCGAAATTTTTGCTCTCCCCAAAAACACTGATATCCGTAAGAATCCGCTAACTGTGGCGTGTTTTATCCCCGAAAGACTATTGGTTGTCTTTATTGATGTCTAACTTAAATCGTAACAACCAGTTAGAAAGAAAGGGGGCAACAGTATTAAATAGGGGAAATTTGGGATAATGGATTTTAAAAGCCAGACAAAAAAAGTGTTAAGCAGACAAATCAGCGTTTTTTTGGCAATATCCTGTCTGATATTTAATTCCCATATACGGGCTGCTTTAGCAGGACCTAAAGGTGCACAGGTCATAAACGGTCAAGTCGGGTTCCAGCAAAGTGGCTGCAACACCACCATCACTGCCTCCGACAAAGCAATAATAAACTATAGTAGCTTTGACATTGCGCAGCCGGAAACCGTCAGGTTTGTCCAACCCAGTTCCAATGCTTCAGTGCTAAATAGGATACTGTCGGCAAATCCGACGAATATTAACGGCACTCTCTTGGCTAATGGCAGGGTTTTCTTCGTTAATCCAGCAGGTGTTTACATAGGCAACGGGGCTCGGATTAATGTTGCCCAGCTGGTTGCTTCATCCCTCAACATATCAAACTCCGATTTTATAAATGGACAATATAATTTTGCCGGTGGTACCGGCTCCGTAATAAACAGCGGAGACATTACCGCGGAAAAGGTTTACCTTATTGGTAAGCAAGTTGCTAACTATGGCAACATAAGCTGTCCCGCCGGCTACGTAGTGATGGCATCAGGAGACAGAGTATTCCTCGGCGAGGTTGGCAGTGATGTCGTGGTCGAAATAGATGTACCATCATTGCCCGAGCCAGTAGGAGTTGGTCCGATCGAGGGTTGTGGCGTTCTCAACGAAGGTACTGTTGAAGTTGGCAATGGCACAATAGTTCTGGCTGCGGCGGGTGATATTTATTCGCAGGCAATCTCAAATGTCGGCACTCTGTCAGCTTCGTCTGATATAGGCGATGCCGGCCATGTAAAACTCATTGCGACCGATGGCACAGTTATTAATAGCGGCTCTATCGAAGCAAAAAGCAGCTTCGGAACTGGCGGAACTGTGCAGATGCTTGGTGACAAAGTTGGTCTGTTTGGTGCTGGCCAGATAGATGTCTCTGGCTCTAACGGTGGCGGAACGGTACTTGTTGGTGGTGATTATAAGGGCAGGGGAGATGTCCCCACCGCCTCACGAACTTACGTGAGCTCGGATTCCACTATTAAAGCAGACGCTGTAGAAAACGGCGACGGTGGTAAGGTCATCGTTTGGGCTGATGAGACTACCCGCTTTTACGGTGATGTCAGCGCCCGAGGGGGAGCTAAGGGCGGCAATGGCGGCTTTGTTGAGATTTCAGGCAAAAACAATTTGGGTTTCTATGGATACGTCGATACCTTCGCACCTAAGGGCAATATCGGAACGTTACTTATGGACCCGACCGACCTGTCTATCATAAACGGGGCTGGCCCCGGCAGTCTTGATGGTTCATTGCCTGATGTTTTGTTTGCTGAGGGAGGTTTAGCCGAGACAGTTGCCGAAACAGCTCTTGAGGCATTAAATTCTAATATAATTCTCCAGGCCACTCACGACATAATTTTAAATAACCTTTCCGATGATAATCTCAACCTATCTAAGTTGGATACAGAGTCCCTTGTTATGCAAGCTGGTAACAATATTACTTTCAGCGCCGGCTCTGGCGATAAGATTACCACCGCAGGAGGCGCCATACACCTTGAGGCTGATTCGCCGCACTCGGCCGTTGGAGGTGGTGATGGAACGGGTACTCTTACTTTAGGTTCTCTTACCTCTAATGGCGGTGATATTACCCTGATTGGAGCCGATTTTATTCTTAAAAACAATATCAACGCTGGCAACGGTAACATTACTATCGGTCCAAGCACAAACACTGCACTGATATTGGGTAGCAGCGGACAATTGACGAATACCGAAATCAACCGTTTTATTTCGAACGGAATCTTAAACATTGGTGAAGTAACAACAAAAGGTACCGATGGTGCAGGTACTGGTGCAGTTACACGGACGGCATCCTCTATCACGGTTGCTTCTAGCACAACCCCCGCTAATGTGAGCACGCTTCACCTCAAGAGTGGCGGTACGGTGACAGGCAGTTCGGCCTTGAGCAATAGTAATATTGCAATAGAGGCGGCGGGAGATGTAATGATGACAAGTTCGAGTAATAATGCAAATACACTTGCAATATACACCTCAACAGGCAATGTCCAGTGGGACAATGTTGGTAGCTTCAGTGTAGGTACGGTTGACGGTGTTGCCGGCGTAAGCACAGACAATGGTACTCTGAAGCTGACGGCACGTACAGGTAATCTTACCGTGAAGGACACTGCAGCGGCCCACGACGTTAAGGCAACGGGTGAACTAACGCTGCAGTGTTACGCGGACGAGGGGAAGCTCACGATAGAGGCGGGGGCTGACGTGGGATCGACCGGTGGTACTAACTACTACAAAGCAGACAAGATGGACATAGCCGGTACGATAACAGCAACTGGTCAGAGGGTTACGATAAGGGACGAGTACGGAGGAGACACTGACCCAGTTGATCTTGGTTCTACCGTCGATACGACAGCTAACACACTGGAACTGTCAAATACGGAGTTAAACCACATCACGGCGGCGGAATTAAGATTTGGCGATTTCGATACAGAACCGCCGATCACACCCAAGGCGGGGGCGATCACTATCAGTGCTGACATAAGTCCGGCTAATATTACCGATACACTCCGTTTGAATAGTGACTCGACGGTTACAATCAACGGTAAGATAGACACTCAAACAGCTGGCCATGGCTGTGCTGTAATAATAACAAACACCGGGCTTCTGAAAATTGCACCCGGTGCTGATATGACTTTAGACGGTGCATTTACGCAGAATGGAGCCGGAGCGGTTCAGACTGCCGGTGATATTACGACAACAGGTGATGCGATTAATTTCTTGAGTGCTGTTACTTTAACAGATAGTCATTCAGTCGCCCTTAGTACCGGCGCAGGTGCAGGAGATATCACCTTCCAGAATACCCTGAATGGCACGACCGACTTCGCCGAGGGCCTGAGTTTAACGGCAGGTACCGGCAATATAGATTTCGATGGTATCGTGGGCGGCACTAAGGCCTTGGGTAATGTAACGATCAATAGCGCTGATGATGTTCAAATACAAGCCGCATTTAATGCTAACAATATGGTGATTACAGATTCCGACACTACCATCAATATAGATGATGATGTTACCGCAGCGGCAGACATTGAATTGAGCAACAACACGGATGTGGCAGATGGCGTGACACTTACAGCTGGTAATGACTTAAAGTTAGCTGCGGGCAAGACCGTGACCGGCGAGGGTGATTTGACGTTAGTGGCAATCGCTGGAGGAATAACCGAGAAAGCCGGTGATGATGGTAAATTCCAGATTAATATGGCGGCTGATAATAAAACTCTCACACTCACCCAGAATGATGCCTTAGACACGGCCGACTTTTTAGTAACAAACGACGAAGACACATATCTTGTTGCCGCCAGTACAGGAGGCACGATAATATCAACAGCAGCGGGAGCTTGGGAATCAATAACAGCTAATGCTTCTGGGAATTTAACACTTACGAACTTGAACAATAATGACACAATTACAATTGGTAACCTGACTTCCGGCGGAGAGATTTGGGTCCAGAGTATAGCGGACTTGACTGCGCCGGCTGGTGTAACTATTACAGCCAATGGAGCATACAGCGATGCTGCTGACGACCGTGCCGGAGTTAAATTTGCTAATAATGGTGACCCGATTGATGTTGCGATTTATCTGGGCAGCTACGATTTCACAACTCAGACTGGAGGTAATGTTACGGTTAATTCTGCCGTTTCGATGACTAATAATGGCACAATGGTTATTGACGCATATGATACAGTCAATACTTTTGGAAGTGGTTTTACAAGTTCTGCTCCCTGGAGCAATGCGACAAACAGATTAGAGGTAGTTTCGCGAATATCACAATCCTTGGACGATGTTGTAGGTAATCACAGGCTCCCCTATGCTAAGGAGGCTAGTGGAAACGTGTGTCCATCTTGGTTCGGAAGCAAAAAATATGTATTGCGGGGTAAGAAGCCATTAGCAGAAGTTTTTATTGCGGTGGGTGCCGATTCCATTCCTACTGTTCCGCCGATAGCTTTTAGCCTGGGAAGTCGTGACAAAGTAACATGGCCTGATATTGATAGCGATATTGATATGGGAGCGCTGCTGCAGTGGTTGGCCGAGGAACTTGGAGAAGAAACCATCCAAGTGTACTGGGAAGACGCCTACCTGTACTCCACAGATTTACAGCCGTATGAAGTTGCTGCAAGGCTTATGAACCTCACGGCAATTCTCAAAGATACTAACCCTAGACTTTCAGCTCTGGCTGCCGTAGTCGGCGAATTCATCAAGAAACCACCACCATCCGAAGAGCAAATGGCCTCACTCAAATCAGCGCTGCTGCAGCACCGTGGCGATGGCACCAACTATGATAAAGCCGGAGAATGGCTCGATGCTCTGGCCACATATGTGAGCATTCTCAATACCGGCCTCGGTTGGTCTTCTGAGAGGTCTATTGGATTTGTTATGAGCAAATACGGCTCTGAGTTAGATAGGATGAGTGCTGTGTCCATTGAGAGGTATCTCCGCGATCACTTAGCAGCTAATAATGAACAATATTCAAAATAGTCTACTTGATGAGGGATGGTTTCGATTATCTCCCGTTTTGCTTTGGGTAGAAAAACAGACAAAGAAACAGGTTAATCCGAATCTTGAATTTGCAACAGAATTTGCAACAGAGATGTACGGTTGGGCTACTGTTACGCTTCGGTTGCGCTTCGGCCAGCATCATAAGTTTTTATTTGGCAGTTGTTAATCATTTATTGACAAACACTTACAAAACCACCAATCGAGCCCATAACCCGGAGGTCGCAGGTTCGAATCCTGCCCCCGCTATTGGCCGTGTCACACCGCCTTCGGGCTCTTCCGAGGGCGGTGTTTCTTTTCTGGTCACCGTCCCATCAGTCTTCAGAACCATCGGGCCGACGAATTGCTCAATGAAGTCTCGCAGTTTCGTCGTTGTGGTGGCCGAAGCCGGGTTCTCGCGAGCCTCAGCCGTTATAATATGCTTGCACATACAACCTTGCAGATGGACGGGGGAAAACATAATATAAGAAGATGGAAAATAATAATAGCGACCCGTTGCTGACTTCTCGTCCCACCCGCGTTCGCTACTGGGTCATAGTATTTGCCGTTCTGCTATCTGTAGTTACATACATCGACCGCGTTTGCATCTCGCAGGCAGCCCCGGCGATACGCTTAGACCTCGGCTTTACCAAGGAGCAGATGGGCTGGGCGTTTTCCGCCTTTTTCTGGGCGTACGCCCTGTTTGAGATTCCCAGCGGCTGGCTGGGCGACCGCATCGGCGCACGCAAGGTCCTGATGCGGATTGTTGCCTGGTGGTCGTTCTTCACTGCCGCCACCGGCTGGGTCTTTAACCTCCCGTCTTTACTGGTTACACGCGCTATGTTCGGCGCGGGTGAAGCGGGATGTTATCCAAACCTGACCAAGGCGTTTACAACCTGGCTGCCTCAGCCGGAGCGAGTTCGTGCACAGGGCTGGATGTGGCTAAGCTCCCGCTGGGGAGGCGCCTTCACGCCGATATTGGTGGCGATGATTTTGCAGCACATCTCCTGGCGGCATACCTTCGGCCTGTTCGGCCTGCTGGGCGTAATCTGGGCCGTCTTTTTTTACATCTGGTACAGGGACAACCCACGCGAAATAAAAGGCATTAACGACGCGGAGATGGCGATACTGCCCCGCCAGCAGGACGTGATTCTCGGGCACGGCAAAATCCCTTGGTCGAAAATCCTCGAATCAAAAACCGTCTGGCTGCTCTGGCTGCAATTCGCCTGCCTGAACTTCGGGGCGGTTTTTTATATTACCTGGTTGCCTACTTATCTGCGAGAAGGACGCGGGATGGATATCACCTATGGTGCGTTATTAGCGGGGTTCCCTTTGTTTTTTGGCGGGCTTGGGTCTCTGTTTTGCGGCTACATATCCGCTCCTGTATCACGATTGCTCGGCAGCACGCTGGCTGCCCGCCGGCTCCTTGCGGGAATGGGGTTCTTCGGTGCCGCCTCCTGCCTGGTGCTATCAACTTTTATACCCAACCCCTGGCTTGCGATGCTGGTTATGGGTTTTGCAAGTTTCTGCAACGACCTGGTTATGCCGACAAGCTGGGGCGTCTGTATGGATATCGGCGAGAAATTCGCGGGAGCGCTGTCCGGCAGTATGAATATGATGGGTAACTTCGGCGGGGGCCTTGCCGCCATCGCCATCGGTTATATCCTCGCATGGTCAAACAATAACTGGAACACTGCTCTCTATGTCGCCGCCGCAGCGTATTTCCTCGGCACTTTCTGCTGGCTGGTCATCGACCCTGTGACCCCCATCGAACAGCAATCTTAATCTGCTTCGCTGTTCCTTTTCCATCCCATTATACTGCAAACCTGTCGTTGACACTTTTGTCTCCTGAAGGTAGCATAACGGGCTGGAATCTGTTGGAGTATTGAAAAATGGTTAATGTAACTTTGATTACCGGTGACGGAGTCGGCCCGGAAATTGCAGAAGCTGCCCGCAGATGCATTGATGCCACAGGTGCTGCAATAAACTGGGAAATCGCCGAGGCCGGCTCAGATATAATGGAACGGCAGGGGACCCCTCTGCCGGATACCACTGTCGAATCAATCAAAAAAAATGGCGTTGCGTTGAAAGCGCCTGTCACTACACCGGTCGGAAAAGGCTTTAGAAGTATAAATGTGCATCTGCGCCAGATGCTTGATTTGTATGCCTGTCTGCGACCGGCTAAAAGCTATAAAGGCGTGCGAAGCAGATACTCGGATATAGACCTTGTTGTAGTAAGGGAGAACACCGAAGACCTTTATGCGGGCATCGAATTTCAAAAAGGAAAAGACGATACCACCGAGCTTATAAATTGGTTAAATAAACACAGCGGCCGAAAGATAACTACAGATTCCGGCATAAGCATAAAGCCGATTTCAGTTAGGGCCACGAAACGTATAGTTCGCTTCGCATTTGATTACGCACGCAAAATGGGGCGCAAAAAGGTAACATCCGTTCACAAAGCCAATATTATGAAATTCTCAGATGGTTTATGGCTTGAGGTAAGTCGGGACGTCGCCAAGCGATATCCTGATATCGAATTCGAAGACCGTATTGTTGACAATATGTGTATGCAGTTAATTCAAAAGCCCGAACTTTATGACGTCATTGTGCTGCCGAATCTTTATGGCGATATAATAAGTGATTTGTGCGCCGGCTTGGTCGGCGGACTTGGCGTGGCGCCGGGTGCAAACATCGGTGACAAGACAGCCATCTTTGAGGCGACCCACGGCAGCGCACCAAAATACAAAGGCCAGAACAAGGTCAATCCCACCGCACTGATACTCAGTGGCGTAATGATGTTAAGACATATAGGCGAAACAAAAGAAGCAGACAAACTCGAAAAAGCAGTCGCCGCCGTAATCGCCGAGGGCAAAAACGTAACATACGATATGAAAGCCGACCCCAGCG
Source organism: Sedimentisphaerales bacterium (assembly GCA_049508795.1). Taxonomy (GTDB): domain Bacteria; phylum Planctomycetota; class Phycisphaerae; order Sedimentisphaerales; family Anaerobacaceae; genus CAIYOL01. The sequence goes on from JBELAN010000010.1 coordinate 56,334, forward strand.
ACCCAACTGCCGTCGGCACAAACGAAATGGCCGATGCCATTATCGAAAAGATAAAAAGCAAATCGTGAATCCAGCTACGAATCACGGAATATGAACCAGCAAGCTCATCGTAACCTGATTTCCGGCAAAAGTACTGGCTTGGCCGCAGCACTTTTGCATTTATTTATGGGAGCCGGTGCTGCAGGTTATTTGCTTGTCGTCAGATTTCGCGACTTTTTATATTCAAAACAGTGGCTGAAAATACATACCGCTGATGTGCCGGTTATAAGTATTGGCAACATCACAACCGGCGGAACCGGTAAAACCCCGCTGGTAATATGGCTTTGCAAATTTCTGCAGCAAAAAGAAATTCAGTGCGCTGTTTTAACCAGAGGTTATAAAACGCATAGTAAAAAACGAGCGACGAGCGACGAGCGACGAGCGACGATAGATGAGCCGGCAATTCTCGCTGAAAACTGCCCACAGGCCAAAGTGATTGTAAATCCCAACCGTGCTGAAGCTGCAGCCGAAGCTGTTGATAAGTTCGGTGCAAAGGTGCTGATTATGGACGACGGCTTTCAACATCGCAGATTGGCGAGAGACCTTGACATCGTAACAATTGATGCAACTTGTTCCTTTGGCTACGAGAAATTACTGCCCGCAGGTCTGCTGAGAGAGCCTGTCGCTTCTCTCAAACGTGCCGATGCGGCTGTCTTAACCAGATGTGACCAGGTTTCGGAATCCAAATTATGCCGAATTGAAAAGAGACTGCAACTAATCAATCCGGATATGGTAATTGCAAAGTCGATACATAACCCAATCTGTGCAAAAACCATGACCGGCGAAAAAATCACCATCGAACAGCTAAAGGACAAAAAGATATTTGCCTTTTGCGGAATAGGCAATCCGGATGCCTTTTTAAACACAGTCAGGAACACCGGCGCTAATCTGGTCGGCTCAAAGATTTATAATGACCATTATCACTACACCGACGCCGATTTCGATGATATTCACAATCGAGCTAATCGTTTAGAAGCAGATTTGATACTGTCAACGCAGAAAGACCACACGCACTACGCAATACGCAACACGCGATACGGGATACCTTTCGCATATTTGGCGGTTGAGATAAAATTCCTCACCGGAGAGGATAAATTAAAACAGTTGATTAAAGACGCATTAGCGGGTAAAATTTACAAAAAGTATTGATAACCTGTGCTCTTATGTATGAAAAACTGCTAAAAACTGTAACGAATCTCGGCTCGCCGGAAGTTCTGGTCGTGGGCGACTTTATGCTCGACGTTTATATCTACGGCGATGCCTTAAGGATAAGTCCCGAAGCGCCGGTGCCTGTATTGAAAGTTACTAAAACCGAGTATAGCTGCGGCGGAGCAGGCTCTGTCGCTGCAGACCTTGCCGCATTGGGTGCTATACCCATTTGTCTCGGAGTTACTGGAAAAGACCGCAACGGTGAAATTCTCAGGAAAAAGTTGACGGAAGCCGGCGCTGATATCACTAACCTGCTTACATTAACCGACCGTCCTACCACCAGCAAACAAAGGCTGATAGGTCTGGCACAGCATCGTCATCAGCAGCAATTATTCAGGATGGATGAAGAGTCCACAGAAATGTTATCCGATGAGCAGTCCAAAAAGATTTTGCATGCTTACAAGGACAAATTGCAACAGGCCGACATTGTTTGTCTGCAGGATTACAATAAGGGTTTGCTGAGCTCATCGATTTGCAAACAAATGATACAACTGGCGGCACAGGCGAATAAAAAGGTTCTTGTGGACCCTTCGCTCACAGCAGACTATTCAAAATACACCGGCGCCACGCTCATTACGCCAAACAGGCACGAGACTTCAATGGCGGTTGGGTTCGAGATAAAAACCGCAGAGACGGCGGCCGGAGCAGCTCAGCTCCTTGCTGATAAATTTAAAATCGAGGTCGTAGTAATTACACTCGATAAGGAGGGTGCGTATCTTAGAACACAGGAAATAGATGAGCTTATACCCACCAGGCCTCGCAATGTTTATGATGTTACCGGTGCCGGTGATATGGTTTTAGCAACCCTTGCGATAGCTTTGGCCGCTGGTTGTGATTATAAAACAGCCGTGCAGCTCTCGAATATAACAGGCGGCATCGAAGTAGAAAAATTCGGAGCTGCAACCGTGACTATCGACGAAATTATCAATGAAATCACAGGTAAAAACGATAAAGTCCGTCCGGTCAACTCTCTGATTAAGAAACTGGCTGAGCATCGAAAGCAAAATGCGATTATAGTTTTCACCAACGGCTGTTTTGATGTGGTGCATAGAGGGCATATCGAATTCCTGAAATTCTGCAAGCTGCATGGCGACATCGTTGTGGTGGGATTAAACAGCGACAGCTCGGTAAAGAAAATTAAAGGGCCGGACCGGCCGATTAACAACCGGAATGACAGAACCGCTGTCCTGGCTGCACTGGAAACGGTCGATTACATCACCGTTTTTGACGAGCCGGATCCTCTTAACCTAATCAAAAAAATAAAGCCGGATGTATTAGTCAAAGGGCAGGATTGGGCACAGAAGGGCGTCGTCGGTGCTGAATTTGTTGAATCTTATGGCGGCAAAGTCGTTCTTGCGCCGCTGGTTGAAGGCAAAAGCTCAACCGCAACAATCAAAAAAATCAGGTCTCTGGAAAGATAGCCCCGATGGATGAGGACGTAAGAAAGAAAATTATAGAAACGATAGAAGCACACAAGAAAACGATTACTGAGCTTGAAGCCGGTGGCATCGAAGCAGTCGCAGCCGCCGCAAAGATGATAACAAGAGCGTTAAAGCGAAACGGCCATCTTTATATTTGCGGCAACGGCGGCTCAGCAGCGGATGCTCAACACATAGCAAGCGAGCTTGTGGGCAGATTCGAACACGAACGCAAACCGCTAGCGGCGATTGCGCTGACGACCAATACATCAATAGTAACATCGGTTTCCAACGATTACGGATACGAAAATGTGTTCGCCAAACAGGTCGAAGCGCTCGTTAAAAAAGGCGATGTCCTCTGGGCCATTTCGACCAGCGGTGCATCAGCAAATGTCATTGCCGCCGCTGAATTGGCAAAGAAAAAAGGTGCTGCTGTGCTGGCCTTTACAGGCAGCAGTGATAGTAAACTCGAGCAGGTAGCTGACATCTGCTTTTGCGCCAACAGTAAATCAACGGCACGAAGTCAGGAAATCCATCAGCTCGGCTTTCATATAATTTGCGGACTCGTAGAAGACAATTTTTGCAAATAGTTAACCTAAAGATGTCTAACAAAGCGATATTCTTAGACCGTGACGATACTTTAATTGAAGACCCCGGCTATATCAGTCATCCCGACCAGGTAAAGCTGCTGGATGGTGTCGATAAGGCGCTTATCGAGCTCAAAGCTATGGGGTATAAGCTGATTGTTGTCTCGAATCAATCTGGTGTCGCGCGCGGAATTGTTTCTGAAGAAGCTATCGGTGAAATCCACAATCGGTTAAAACAGTTGCTGGCCGAAAAGGGAGCGCCTTTAGACAGGATTTACTATTGTCCCTATCATCCGGATGGCGTTATTGAAAAGTACCGTAAGGAAAGCGACTGGCGAAAGCCAAATCCGGGAATGCTGCTGGCTGCCGCCGATGAGATGGATATTGACCTTAGCCAATCCTGGATGATTGGCAACAGTAGCCGTGACATCAAGGCCGGTCTGCAGGCCGGCTGCAAAACTATATTAACAAATGACGCTTCGCATTATAAACAGCACAAGCCCGGTGAACCAAATCCGGATTATCGAGCTGTGAATATAAAGGAAGCGGTAAATATTATAAAAAAACATCATCGTTCACCCGGTGAAAACCCCGTTCAAAATCAGCCGGCCCAGGGTTCCTGTCTTGCGGACCCCTCAATCGTGGTTATGAACGAGGGACGAGCGACGAGAGACGAGCGACGAGAGAGTGTTTCTGCTAACAGGGCCGAACAGTTGCTCGATGGTATTCTGGAACAGCTTAAAGGTATGCGGCGGAACGATATGTTTGGTGAATTTTCCATAACGAGACTGATAGCCGGCATTTTGCAAATTACCGTCCTGCTTTGTCTGTTGATAAGTATATGGTTCCTGATGAGCCCAGCTAAACAGGATAATGCACTGCTGATTACGCTCGGCTTTGCTATGGTTCTCCAGGTGATGGCGCTGACCTTTTACATAATGCATGGGCGAAGATAGCAATGCGCGAGATATATCCCGCAGAGCGAGGTACCAGATGCAGGATGCGAAATATGAGATATTAGTCTGGCTTCCATCTCCTATGGGTGATGCAGTCCTTTGCACGCCGGCCCTGCGGGCCATTCGTCGGCATTTCAAATCCTCCCGGATTTCTTTCTTTGCCAACGAGGTTGTCCGAAAGATTTTGTCACCCAGCCGCTTTAACGATATATGGCTTCAGCAGCGCAGCAAAAATCCTTTTACGATTGCAAAAATGCTCAAGGAACATAACTTTACCCATGCTGTCCTTTTCAAAAATTCTTTTGCCTCCGCCTTGGCGGTTTTTTTAGCAAGGATACCGATGCGTATCGGCTATGCACGCGAAGGCCGTGGCTTTCTGCTCACCGAAAAACTTTATCCGCCAAAATCATCTGCTGTCAAATTCAAACCTTATTCTATGGTTGACTACTATCTTGCGATTCCATCTCTGCTCGGCGCCGACACCGCTGATGTTCGCCTCGAATTGTTCATCGACCCGCAAGAGGACAGGAAATTACGGGCCAAATTCCCGGAAATTGCCGAATCCAAAGGGCCGGTCGTTGTTATTGTTCCAGGCGGAGCATTTGGCCGGAGTAAATACTGGCTCAGTGAAAGATTCGCCCAAACGGCGGATTGGCTGATTTCTAATTATAATGCAACCGTTTTTATCTCCGTGTCACCCAATCCTGCTGAAAAGCAGATTGCCGGGAAAATTTGCGATTCGAGCAGGTTTGAGCTTATCAACTTAGCAGCCAGGCCTGTAAGTCCCGGCGAATTGAAATCGCTTTTTGCTGCTGCGGACTTGGTAATAAGCAATGATACAGGTCCACGACACATAGCCATAGCACTGCGGCGTAAGGTTATCAGTCTGTTCGGCCCAAACAACCCAGCCTGGACAGAAACCGGTTACAAAAATGAAATTCAAATAATTGGCGATGCGCCTTGTGCTCCTTGCGATAGGCCGACTTGCAAAAAGAGCGAACATTTATGTATGCAGGCAATCACTGTAGAAATGGTCTGTAATGCCGCAAAAAAATTGCTCGAAACCAATCAGAGACAGCCGGCTTTTAAAGCCGAGCAAAAATTTACAGAAATTTCAGAATCGTTCTTCTGCGACAAAGATTATAAAACCGGCCTTGGCGAATTAGGCTTAACCTCCATCAATGCTGTTTTTTCTTTTAACGCAACTCAGAACCTGACTAAGGATAATCTGCCTAAGCATCGCAGCCGCTTACGATTTGAAATAAATTCGCCTCCGGCTATGCTGTATTTGAAACGCTATGACTCGCCGCCAATCTTGGTCCAGCTTGGAAATTGGCTCTCGGCTCGCAGGCGGATAAGTTGTGGACTCTTCGACTTTGAGCCGACAACTAAACTTACAGCCGCAGGTATAAACACGCCGAAGATTATCTCTTACGGCGAGCAATGGGGTATATTTTTTGAGAAAAGAAGTTTTATAATTACCGAAAAAATCCCCGATGCCGAGTCGTTGGAGCGGAGATTGCCCGATTGTTTCAATGCCCCAGCTACAATTGAAAATTTGAAACTACGAAGAAATTTCATCGCTCGATTAGCTGCCTTTGTAAAAAAATTCCACGAAACGAAGTACTGTCATCGAGACCTCTACCTTTCTCATATATTCTACGGTGACGACGGCCGGTTTTACCTGATAGACCTGGCGCGCACCTTCAAGCCGGCCTTGTTTGTCGAGCGATTTCGGATAAAAGATATTGCGCAGCTTTTTTATTCAGCTCGGCGCAGATATTTTTCAGAAACGGACCGGTTACGTTTTTATCTTGGCTATACCGGTCACAACAGGCTAACAGGGAAGGACAAAGTGTTTATCCGTAAAGTAATAAATAAAACAAGGCGGATGGCACGACACGATGTAAGGCGTGGCAGAGCCGTCCCTTTTGCAAGCTAATAAGATTTATGTCTGTGGCAAACAAGAAAGTCGCGATGATAATAGAGCGGATAGATATCGCCCTCGGCGGAGCGGAGCGCTCCGTCTTTGAGCTGGCCGCCGCACTATCGACACTTGGGCTTGAAGTGGACATACTCGCTGCAAAAGGGCAGACAAACGCTAAAAACATTCATATCTTATGCCAAGATACTCCCGGCAAACGCACTTGCTACTTTACGTTCGCAAAGGCGCTGAAAAAACATCTGTCGGAAAATCACTACGATATAATTCACAGCATATTGCCTTTTGATTTTGCTGATGTATATCAGCCGCGTGCGGGCTGTTTCGCCGAATCCGTTCTGCGTAATGCTGCCAGTTACCAGAACAAAATCATCGAACTTTACAAGAGAATAACGGCTTTTGCCAACTTTCGACGAGATATACTTTTGCGGGCAGAGAGAAAACTTTGCAAAGATTCGAATGGGCCGGTAATCGCTGCACTTTCCAGTTATATCGCTGAGCAGTTCAAAAAACACTACGATATCGATGATGACCGAATAGTTGTTGTCCCTAACGGCGTAAAAACAAATAAAGAAATCGACGCGGACCGGGCAGATAAACTCCGTAGTCAGATACTTGCTGAATTAGGACTCAAGGAGGCCGACAACCCCGTCCTTTTCCTGTTCGCCGCAAACAACTTCAGATTCAAGGGGCTTGCCTGTTTGATAAAAGCGATGCAGCTTGTATCGCCAAACATCACGGAACGAAAATCTTATTTAATAGTGGCTGGTAACGGTAAAACACACAAATACCGCCGCCTTGCAAAAAAACTTAACGTTCATAAAAAAATTATCTTTTTAGGTGCTGTCCGACATATTCAAAACGCCCTGTCGATAATAGATGTGGCTGTCCTGCCTACCTTTTATGACCCGTCAAGTAGATTCGTTCTGGAAGCTCTTGCGGCCGGCAAGCCCGTGATAACAACAAAATTTAACGGTGCAGTCGATTTATTTGTTAACGACCGGCACGGCAAAGTAATCGACCGTGCAGAAAACGTCCCCGCACTGGCGCAGGCCATCAGCTTCTTCACGGATACAAACAATATCCGGAAAGCGTCACAGGCAATTGTTGCGGATAATCTCGAGGAAAAAGTTTCTGTCGGCCGAGTCGCGGCACAGCTAATACCTGTTTATGAATCAATATGTCGTAAGGCATCCCTTACGGGACTCGAAAAGCGGGGGCAATAATGAAATTTGTGATTTTAATTATCGGTTCGTATTTGCTCGGCTCAATTCCTTTTGGCCTGATTATCGCCGCAGCCCACGGCAAAGACTTGCGCAACATCGGTTCGGGTAATATCGGCGCAACAAATCTGTCGCGGGCACTTGGTAAAAAATGGGCATATCTGTGCTTCTTTCTCGATGCCACAAAAGGCCTGGTGCCGATGCTGGTTGCCGCTGGTTTTATTTCTTCCCCGCCGGCTGTTGCGGAACTTTTCTTTGCCCTTGCTGTTGGCTGTGCAGCGGTTTTAGGCCATATTTTCCCGATATATATAAAATTTAAAGGCGGCAAAGGCGTCGCGACAAGCTTCGGCGTAGCGCTCGGCCTTTGGCCTTATTATACAATTTGCTCCTTGTTTGCTTTTGGGGTCTGGACGGTAATTGTTTTGATATGGCGGTATATCTCGCTGGCTTCCATCGCCGCTTCTGTTGCTTTTCCTCTCGCATTGGTTCTGATGATTGCACTGATACCGGGCTGGAATTTTGCCAACCTGTGGCCGTTACTTATCACAGCTATTGTTATACCGATTATGGTAATTGTGCGCCACCGCGAAAACATAAAACGGCTAATCGCTGGCACTGAAAGCAAAATTTTCAGTTGAGTTTTTTGGAAAGGATTTCTGAAACTATTTTCGGATTTGCCTGCCCCTTTGTTTTCTGTATAACCTGCCCCAATAAAAACCCCATCGCTTTTTTGTTTTTCTTCCCACCGCTTTTCACATCATCAACTGCCTTGGGATTTTCTGAAAGCACCTGCTCGACTATTTTCTCCAATTCCCCCGCATCGCTTTTCTGAAGGAGATTAAGACTTTCTGCAATCTGCTGCGGAGTACTTTTGCTTTGTGTCATTTTCTCAAATACTGTAACCGAAGCGGTAGCGCTTATTTGCCCTGCCTCAACCATTTTGGCAAGCTCCGCCAGTTTCTGCGGGCTTATTCCGAGCTCTGATACTTTGCAGTTTTTTTCGTTGGCGATAGAGAGGCCGGTCTGTGTAATAAGATTACAAATTCTTTTCGCATCGCCGTGACACTTTACAGCATCGTCAAAATATTCTGCCGTTGCCCTGTCCGCCGTTAATACTGCTGCGTCATAGTCACTCAATCCATACTCAGTTACGAATCGCATTTGCTTTTTTATGGGCAGCTCACACAATCGGGACTTGATGTTCTCCAGCCATTGCTCCGTCAATTCGACCGGCACCAAATCCGGCTCGGGAAAATATCTGTAATCGTGCGCCTCTTCTTTCTCCCTCTGCAGGATTGTTACCTCCTTTACGTCATCCCAGCCGCGTGTGCTCTTGTTGCCCATCTCCATCACTTCGCCGGTTTCGAGAAATCGCTCAACCTGCCTGCCGATTTCATATTCGATGCTTCGCTCAAGGGCACGGAAACTGTTCAAGTTCTTAATCTCGGCAATCGGGGTCTTGTATTCTTTGCTGTCTCTGGTGACAACAAGGTTCACGTTCGGCTCGAAACGCATATGCCCCTTTTGCATATCCGCTTCCGAGATGCCTAAGTATCTGACTATCCTTTGCAATTCCTCCGCCAGTGCCCGCACTTCTGCTGCGCTATTCATATCCGGCTCGGTTACAACCTCCAGTAACGGCGTGCCCGCCCGATTCAAATCCACCTGCGAAAAGTTCCCCGTCGCGTGCAGGTTCTTTCCCGCATCCTCCTCAAGGTGCGTTCTGATTATTCCAATCCTCTTGGTTTTTCCCGATTCCAGCGGTATTTCAATAAAGCCGTTCCTGCTGAGCGGCAAATCATACTGACTTATCTGATAATTTTTCGGCAAATCAGGATAGTAATAACCCTTTCTGTCCCACTTTGTGAACTTGGCTATTTCGCAATTAAGGGCCATCGCTACCAGGACAGCATATTCAAACGCCTGCTTATTCATTACCGGCAGCACACCCGGCATACCGAGGCACACCGGGCATACCCTACTGTTGGCTTCTTTGCCGAAACTCAGCTCACATCCGCAGAACATCTTCGTCTTCGTGCAAAGCTGCACGTGAATCTCCAAACCCACCAGAACTTTGTAATCAACTTTACTCATTAATCGATGGTCTTTTCATGTACCAATCGGTTTCTTTTTCGTACATTCTCGCAATTCGTAATAATTTATCTTCACTAAACGCCGGCGAAAGTATCTGCAGGCCAATCGGCAGTGTCTTTTCGTCGAAGCCACAGGGGATGCTGATGCCCGGAACCCCAGCCAAATTAACTGCTATCGTATAAACATCGGAAAGATACATCGTCAGTGGGTCATCGACTTTTTCGCCAATCTTAAAAGCAGTCGTCGGCGAAACAGGCATCATAATACAATCGCATCTCTCGAAAGCCCCGGTGAAATCTCCGCGGATTAAGTTTCTGACTTTGAGCGCCTTGAGATAGTATGCGTCGTAATAGCCGCTCGACAGCGCATAAGTGCCTAACATTATTCGCCTTTTAACTTCTTTTCCGAATCCTTCCGCCCGCGATTTCGTATAGACCTCGATGTAATCCGCCGCACTTTTCGTGCGGTGGCCGTAATGCACGCCGTCATATCTCGCCAGATTGCTCGACGCCTCAGCCGTAGCTATGACGTAATAAGCTGCAATTGCATAATCGAAATGCGGCATTTCTATTTCAATTATTTCAGCCCCAAGTTTTTTATAAACCTCGATTGCCTTAGCTGTTGCCTTCTGCACATCACTATCGCTGCCGGCGTTAAGTCCCGGCACAATGCCGATTCTTAGTCTGCTTATCGGCTCGTCAAGTTTTTCAAGATAGTCAGGTACTGAGGCGGTTTTCTCATCGATGCTGGTGCTGTCGGCGGTGTCGTAGCCGGCTATAACATTCATCATCAATGCGCAGTCGCCCACCGTGTGGGTTATTGGCCCAATTTGGTCTAAACTCGAACCATAAGCCACAAGTCCAAATCGTGAAACTCTGCCGTAAGTCGGCTTCAATCCCACTACTCCGCAGAAACTTGCCGGCTGCCGAATCGAACCGCCGGTATCAGAACCGAGCGCCGCATAGCAAAGTCCCGCCGCCACTGCCGCTGTTGACCCGCCGCTGCTGCCGCCCGGCACCCTGCTCGTATCCCACGGATTAACAGTTTGTTTCAGGCCGGAGTTTTCCGTGCTCGAGCCCATCGCAAACTCATCCATATTCGTCTTGCCGACGATAACAGCATCGGCAGCGAGTAGTTTTTCGATTACGGTTGCATTATAAGGTGAATGGAAATTTTCGAGTATCTTCGAGGCACAGGTAGTTGCCCCGAAAGTGGTGCACATATTATCTTTTATCGCCACCGGCACACCCGCCAGTCCCCCAACCAGCTCACCTTTGGCTATGCGTTTGTCAACCTCTTCCGCTTTATTGAGAGCCGATTTTTCAAACGTGCTTATATACGCTCCAATGGTCGGCTCAATTTTTGCGATGCGCTCAAATACCGCCTTAGTCGCCTCGATGCTGCTTATCTCACCGGCCTTTATTTTGTCCCGCAATTGTTTTGCGTTTAACCAATCCATCGATTCTTTCTGTCGCTTATTTTATGTGATAGAAGCCACTCATAAAGCGCTGGATTGTCGTATGTTGCCGTCCACGAATCGTGCTCCGCGTCGGGATAAATTGTAAGTTTGGCATTTCCGCCGGCGGCGTTGACCGCATCGACCATTTCTTTTGATTTCTCAACCGGCACAATCTTGTCTTTGGCGCCGTGAAATGCCCAGATGGGAACGGTCTTCAGCCGACTTGCCTCGTATCGCTCGCTGCCGCCGCATATCGGTGCGATGGCAGCAAATCGCTGCGGGTATCTTTCCGCCAAGGTCCACGTTCCGAAGCCGCCCATACTCAGGCCGGTCAGATACACCCTGTCGGTATCAATGCGGTAATTTGTTTCGATATCATCTAGCAAACTTATCAGGACGTCAATCTGCTCTGGCCACCAGATGTCGTTTGGGCATTGCGGTGAAACAATGATAAAATCGAAGCTCCTGCCTTGTTCAATCAATTTCGGCGGCCCGTGCTTTTTGACAAGCTCGAGATTATTGCCCCGCTCGCCCGCCCCGTGCAAAAATAGTATCAAGGGCCACTTCTTTTTCGCGTCCTTCTTGTAATCGGCGGGCAAATACAGCAGGTAGTTACATTTAATCTCCTTTGTGATTTTTTTGTTTAACGTCTGACCGGTTTGTTCACCTGTTTTTCCTGTCTTTGCTCCCATAGTTATCCCGCCCATCAGTCCCAGACAAATCAATAATCCAACCAGTCCTTTTTTCATTGTTGGTATTTCTAAAAATTTTTTCCTATGGTTCTTCTAGAATCTTAGGCACCTTGAAAAACGCCCCGTCCCGCTGCGGCGCGTTCGCCAGTGTTTTTTCTGTTCCCAGTGACTCCTTGACAACGTCCTCCCGGAAAACATTGCTTATCGGCAGACAGTGCGCCAATGGTTCGATGCCTTCGGTATCCAGCTCGTTCATTTTTGCAACGTAGTCAAGGATTGCACTTAATTGTCCCGTAAATTCCGTAATTTCCTCTTCGCTCAAGTCCAAACGGGATAATTTAGCGACCTTCCTCACCTGCGATTGGTCAATCTTCTTCCCCATTTTTTCCCTGCTCAAATAAAAAAAGCGAGGCAAAACCCGCCCCGCCGATTTCAATGCACAAGCCTTATACTCTTATGCACGTGTGTCCTTATGTACTTGTGTCCTTGTGCTCTTGTGCACTTTTATACTTTCGTTTAAGCGGCTTTTGAACCAGACCCTTATGTATTGCTTTGGCTGAGACCTTGATTCTAAGAACCTTGCCGTCAACAACCGCCCGGACCGTTTGTATATTCGGCTTAAACTTTCTTTTTGAAATGCCGGTAATCTTTCTGCCGACCCCGCCAAGATACTTTGCCTTACCGCGCCGGGTAATAGCATTGCCGCTTCTCGTCCGCTTGCCCGTAAAATAACATACTCTCGACATCAATACACTCCCGATTATATGCTCAGGTTATTGTCATAATTGCCATAAAACCCTACAAATATACTATTCTTTAGGAAAATTGCAAGCCCAAACCTGTTTTTATTATAGAAAACGCATTTTGTCGCAAAAAACCGCGTTGAGCACATAATTTTGTTGAGTTTACAGCTAACACTGACCGCCTACAAAGCTTTACCCATCTGATTTCGAATTTTACGCTGTAATTTCGCATTTTTAGTTTTACATTTTAAATTTCTTTAGGTATTCCACTTCTGCCTTGGTTAGCGCCCTGAACTTACCTATGCCCACGCCCCGTGCGCAAATCTTGCCAATTCGTGTCCTTGTCAGCGATTTTACAGGCAGCCCCACTTTCGCAAACATCCTTCGAATCTCGCGGTTAAGCCCTTCTTGAATAGTTACTTCTGCCAATGACTCTTTATGGCT
>JBELAN010000011.1:0-67658 GCA_049508795.1 Sedimentisphaerales bacterium
TTTCGTATCTTTTCAAAAGCGAACTCGGGGTCAGATTTATCGGTCGTTATTACCGTTACCGTGCCTACGCCAACGATGCAGTCGAGCAGACTTCTGCGAAGTTTCAGGTCAATCACCCGGAACATATCCAAATTGTCCACTTTTCGGTCGAGAATTCCTCTGCTCCACTCAATTCGGTCGGCGGAGACCTCGTAGCGGGTCGTTTTTAGCTGGGCCATTTTTGTCAAAATCATAAGCGCAACGAGCATCACAATCCCAAGGCCGGCAACAATACGATACCTGTAGAACAGCGAACTCTGCCGTTCATTAAATTCAGGCCCGGATGTTTCTTCGGCTGTATCTTCGGCGATTTCAGGGTTCGGTTTCGTTATTGCATTGTTCGCAGATGAAGCGGTGGGTTCGGCCTGCTGAAGTATTGAGAGTTTTTCAAGAGGATAGAATATTAGAAAAGCTGCGATGGCGAGAAAGAAAAGACCTCGTATTACCGAGCTGGTCATAGCCCATAAAGAAGGTCTGCCTTGAAACAGAATTCTCTCATCTGTTTTTTGAGCATCATCCGGCCGGGAATCCGATGAGGAGTCGGCTTGTAAGGCCTTGGCTTTACTTGTGTTAAGGAATTCGTTGCAGAACCGGCACTTGATAGCACGGGCCTGGATGGTTTCGGCGCAAAAGGGGCATTGCTTGGTTTGCGGCGGATTAAATGTAATAGTTTCCATTTAGTATATATCGGAGATTTGGCCAGAATTATAAAGTTTTAGAGGTGAAAAATAAGGAAACGGGTTCTCTGTATGGGCCCCAGATAACGACTTTCTGGGGTCTTCGCTGCGCTACGAGGCATTAGGTTGAGATAGAGAAGATGGGTAAGAGAAAAATTTGGAAAAATGTATAGAAAAGTGAGAAAAAAGTATAGAAACGGTTGAAAATATTGGACAATTTTTTACCCCCCCTGCGCATTTGATTGATTTTTAATTAGCCACAGAGAACACAGAGTTCACAGAGAATTTTTAGTTCGTAGTTCATAGAAAAATTAGGTGCGGATTGCCTAAATTAACAGGGAGTTTTTAGACACAGATTTTGAAGTTCTAAAATTCTTCCAGTTATATTCGTCTATCAATTTTGGCAAAGTTCTATTGGTGTTTTTTATTATTTCTTTTTTACTATACTTTTTCAGTAATCCTCTTATCTCCTCTTGCATCAATTTCATGAAAATAATATAACCCGCAGAATTGGGATAAACTCCATAATGGATACATATACCTTTATCCCACATAACAAATAAATTTGGGTTTATGCCATGCATCAGTTTTGTTGTGCCCGTGAATTTTAAAACGGTTTCTGAAAGAGTATCAAAGATTGCTTTAATGAGTTCTGCATTTTTTTGTGTAAAATCAAAGTCTTCAATAAAACAATTTTTGAAAGCATTAAATTCTTCCCTTAAATTTAAGGCAACCGCTTTGATTTTATTTTTGTTCTTCCCTATAGGCACTCTTTTATTCCACCTTCGGACAAAATCTATTATAGAATCTAAATTACACCAAGGGTCTTCATTTGGTGAGACTAATTCGTACGCTTCATCAGGCTGATGTTCGTTGGTAATTTTTATTAGTTCGTCATATGGAATCATTTTTCAAGCGACCTTTTTTTCAAACTGTCAAAGTATTTTCAACACGATATTATCATCAGGGAAAGTGCCTTTACGCCTTCTGTGTGGCGCAGAGATGATTTCGAGACGGCGGGAGTCTTCCAAGATTTTAATCGCCTTTTTAAAGCTATATGCCGGGGTTTCTGTTAAAACGAACTCTTTTATTTTTTCTACCGTCAGGATTTGCCCTGATAGCCTTGCTTTGAGTTCACCTGCGAGGATTTCTTCAGTACAATTTTGGAAGAGACTAAGTTGGCACGGATTATCACTGTCAGAAAAACGAAAACCGCCAGTTTTGTCCACTTGCCACATAGCTCGCTTCATTTCCTCCAAGCCGCGTAGATTATTTGTGCAAAAGAACAACCAATACAATAACTTGCCGTTTTCGTCACACATAGCAAAATTCCATAAGTACTTGCTATTGGCTCGTTCCTTAATAGCACACTTGTATTTCTCCAACATAAATCCAGCTTTTCGGCTCTGCTCAATATTGAACACACCTTTCCATTCCTCACCGCCAAAGGCCTTTGTAATGGAGGGCCATTTAGTATTGTCCTGAATAAACCTGTTCATATGGTCCCAATTTAGATACGAGAAGACCTCGCACAAAGGTTGAGACATGATCCTCTCCACCAACTTCATAGAAACATCTGAGAAGCCACATTGGTCAAGGAAAAAAATCGCTGGCCCTAAATTCTCTCCGGATGCAGCAAGGTCGTCCAACCAATTATTTAGTACAATCTCACAATCACCGCATATTTCCAAATGCGATTCTACTCTTGGCGATTCTTCCAATTGAGTTTCGTATTTTTTGATTTCTTCCAGTAGCAGGCCATATCTCTTCTTGTTTTCCTCAATGAACAAAAATCTAACGGGGATATTGAATTGGTGAGAATGACTTAGAACTAATTTTAATGCGAGAATTGGACTCCCCTCCTGTCCACCGGTATAAGAACCGGGGCCAGCAAAACCATCAACGAAAAGCAACCTTGTATTAGCAATGCCCAGATGTTGCGATTGCCTTGACATTATTGGCATCCATGCGTTAAGGTACGCTTTGAGTATTTGATGTTTTGCAAGCGTGTGAGATTTTGCTTCCCAGATGGGTGGTAAATTGTCTGACACGTCTACATCCCCTATTTCTAGTGAACTGCCAAAGGCATTTGTGACCAGGTTTGGCCGGCGAGTGAACGGCCATTTTTTTTCTTGTTTACACCGCCCCATTGTTTGAAGAAGAAGGGAATGTCCGCATCAAGGCACTGGTTCCGTATATCGACAGCCCATTCGGAGTTCATCGGTCTAGCGCCTGGGCCAGATTCGCCGCCGACAATAACCCAATCGATGCTTTCAAGATTGATATTGGGAATTGGGCCCAAGAGCGGTTCGAATGAAATAAATTTTATCGCGGCGGGAGTTTGCCTCAGTTGGTCTATGCGAAAAGCGTAGTTGGCATTTTCGACGGTAACGCCCATCCATACATTTTCCGGCCAGTGGAGTTTGGGGCTTAACTGGAGCAGACGCTGGGAACGCTTTGTTAGTACCTGAAACCGGTGATGGGAAGCTTTGCACATAACGTCAAAGATTTTCAAGATAAAATCGAAGGGGACATTGTTGTGAAAAAGGTCGCTCATAGAATTGACGAAAATTGCGTGAGACTGCTTCCAATGCAAAGGCATTTTAAGGGCGTGAGGATGCGTCGTAACATTGAAACCATTGATATAATTGCGACTACCTGCGGCTTTCAGACGCAGAGCCATACGTTCGGCATAGCAATTCTTACAGCCTGAGCTAATTTTTGTGCAGCCGGTAACCGGATTCCAAGTAGATTCAGTCCATTCGATTTTGGAATTCCTGGCCATTTTGTCTCCATCAAAGGTATATCATATGGTTCGACAGACTCACCACAATAAAGATAACGCTTTAAAGGCAGAAATCAAGAGATTTATTCGCTGGAACAGGAGCTTCGGTTTCGGCGCTTCAAATTGGGGGATTGTTCTGATAGAATGGGGGTTGGTAATTGGTGATTGGTAAATAGTGAATGGTAAATGGTGATTGGTTATGGCGATGGCGGCAGTAGCGATAATTGGTCGGCCAAATGTGGGCAAGAGCAGTCTGTTCAACGCGCTGGCAGGCGAAATGATAAGTATCGTCGAGCCGACAGCGGGCGTAACAAGAGACCGTGTGAGCACCATCATCGGAAGGAACGACAAGTACTTCGAGCTGATTGATACCGGCGGATATGGAGTGGTTGATGTGCAGCAATTAAGCGAGCATATCGAGCAGCAAATCATTACGGCGATTGAATCGGCCAATATTGTGCTATTTATGGTCGATATTCGCGAAGGGATTGTGCCGTTAGATGAGAAAATAGCCCGGCTTTTGCGCAAAGAAGGGCTGGATGTAATTGGGGTTGCCAATAAAGCAGATGACGCCAAAATGTTTCCGGCAGCGGGTGAGTTTTCCAAATTAGGCTTAGGGGAATTTCTGTGTATCTCGGCGACGAACAATCTTAATAAGCAGGTGCTGTTAGACAGAATTTTTGAGAGACTTTCGGGCATCGAATCGGCCAGGCCTGCGAAGCCGGTGATGAAGATAGCGATAGTCGGCAAGCAGAACGTCGGCAAGAGCACTTTAGTAAATGCTATGGTCGGTTCGGAGCGGGTGATAGTCAGCGAGACGCCGGGGACAACGAGAGACGCCATCGACGTGCGGTTCGAGAAGGACAGCAAGACCATTGTTGTTATTGACACAGCGGGGATAAAAAAGAAGAGCAAAATAGCCGACAGTATTGGGTTTTACAGCTACGTTCGTGCGACGCGGTCGATTCAGCGGGCCGATGTAGTGCTATTTCTGATTGATGCAACGACGGAAGTTTCGGAGGTTGATAAAAAAATCGCCAGATTTATTGCCGACGAATACAAAAGCTGCATAATAGTTATCAATAAATGGGACCTTGCAAAGGAGACGGCTGTTACCGGCAACTATGAGGATTACCTGACGAAGCTGCTGCCGGGCTTGAGTTATGCACCGATAGCTTTTACGACAGCAACGGAGGCGAAGAACGTTCAGAGCGTTCTGGATTTGGCGGCTGAGATTTTCGGGCAGACAACAACGTGGATAACTACCGGCAGATTGAACAAGGCGTTTGAGGCGATAAAGGCAGGAAGTATGAGCGCAGGCAAACGAGGCGGGGGCGGGCATCCGAATATTTACTATGCCACACAGGTTGCGGTCAACCCCGTTACTATCCTGATGTTCGTGAACAAGCCGGAACTTTTCGATGAAAATCATCGCCGATTTATTGTCGGCAGACTGAGGGAGCTGCTGCCGATAAGCGAGGTGCCGATACGGCTGCTCGTTCGGACCCACAGGACAGAGAAAAAGAACTAATCTGAAATTGTTATATCCAGTTCGGTCGCTGGTTTGTCGTGGGGTGGCTCGATGACAGGAGCGTTTTGTAAACCCTTTGACAAGAATCCCGCCATTTTCCTCAGCGATTCGAAGAAGATTATCACTACCAGCACCAGCATAATAATCGAAAGGACGGCATTCAAATTTCCCTGGAAGGTATGCTTCGGAAGGTAGTTGTTTATTATATTGTCGATGCCGGCGACAAAGGTTGTTGCCGCCATAAACAGCGCAGGGACAAAGGTTATAAGGCCATAAGCCCATCTGCGGGAATGGCTAAGTATAAAGACGGTCCCAACGCACAAGGCAAGGGTCGCAAGGAGTTGGTTTGCGACGCCGAACAGAGGCCAGATGGTGGCTATATCACCATTGTAAACAAGGTATCCCCAGAGGAGACTGATAGCCCCGCTGCTTAGAATTACAGCCGGCATCCAGGTGCTGCTGGCTAATTTGGGATGGACGACCTTAAGCATTTCCTGAAGGATGTATCTTGCCACACGTGTGCCGGCATCAACGGTGGTCAAAATAAAAAGAGCCTCGAACATAATGGCGAAGTGATACCAGTATCCAATCAGGTGTTTCATACCGGGTATAGCCGACAGAATCAGCGACATACCTGCGGCCAGAGAGACTGCGCCGCCACTCCTACCTGAAAGGGATTCGCCGGTCATTCTTTCTATGTCAGCGAGTTTGTCGGTGGCCAAGCCCAATTTAGCAAAAATTTCCGGCGAAACATTTATCGCGAAATAATCGCCGGGGAGCATTACCGTTGCGGCAATCAGGGCCATAACGGACACGACCGCCTCGGTCAGCATAGCACCATAACCGATGAAGCGGATATCGGCTTCGCTGGTTATCATTTTGGGTGTGGTGCCGGAGCTTATCAGACTGTGAAAGCCGCTGATTGCACCGCAGGCGATGGTGATACAGACGAAGGGCCAGACCTTGCCGGGGATGATTGGGCCGCCGCCGTGGATATACGCCGTCACCGCCGGCATTCGTATTGTCGGATTCACAGCGAATATGCCGAGGATAAGGAGGGCGATTGTGCCAAGTTTCATATAGGAGCTGAGATAATCACGTGGACATAACAGCAACCACACCGGCAGGACAGAGGCGGCGAAGCCGTAGAGCGGCAGGATTACAGACAGGGCCGGTTTGGAGAACAGGAAAAGGGAGCCAAAACTTGTCTTTGACAGCGGTTCGCCGAATACCACGCCGAGGACCACAATTACAACGCCAACCAACGATGCCTCTACAATCTTACCGGGCCTGATTTTATACATATAAAGGCCCACGATGAGCGCAGCCGGGAGCGTGACCGCTATTGTAAACGTCGCCCAACTGCTTTCGTTCAATGCATTAACCACCACAAGTGCAAGGCCGGCAAGCGCCGTTATTATGATAAACAGTATCGCAAACGCCGTTGCGACGCCCGCAGGGGTGCTTATATGCTCCTTTGCCAACTGGGTCAGGGAAAGCCCCTTCATTCGAACGGAGGCAAAAAGGATGACCATATCGTGGACTGCGCCGCCGAGAACTGCGCCGATGAGTATCCACAGAAAGCCGGGCAGATACCCGAACTGTGCAGCCAAGACCGGGCCGACAAGAGGACCTGCGCCTGCTATGGCTGCGAAGTGATGGCCGAACAATACGTACCGATTTGTGGGGTCGTAATCCTTTCCGTCGCGCAGGGTATGAGCCGGCGTGTGCCGGCTGCTGTCAAATACAAGCACCTTGGTTATGATAAACTTTGCGTAGAACCTGTACGCTATTGCGAACAGAAGCAAAGTTACAATTATCAGGGTAAGTGCGTGCATAACATTTTATACGAAATGATTATACTGCAAGGGCATAGAAAAGTCAAAAATTTATCCGCTCACCCTGACACGGGTGAGGCAATGGTGGCGGAGAACGGAACAGCGTTGCGGTTTACTTTCCCGTTCCTGTCGGGGTTTCGGCAGGAGGCAGAGGTATCAGCTTAAATCGAGCGATAACCGGCTGTTGATTCAGCCTGATTTCGTCCCTGCGGAGATATTCATGGGGGAAGTTGTAAATAAGCTCTTTTCTTAGAGGCTCAGTGGAACCGGCGTCCTCATCGTCAATTTCCAAGATGACCTGACAGGGCATTTTTTCGTAGGCCTGTTTTGCATCTGCGGTGGCTCTGATAGTAATAGTGCGCATCACTTCATCGAGGTTGTCCACCACGACCTTGTATTTTCCCTGGATGTTGGGACTTAAGGAAAATCTCAATCTTGCGGTTGTTATGGTATAGTCTGCGAGCAGGTCTTCACCGGGCGGCATTGTGATTTTCACAGGCCTTTGCAGCTCTCTGATTTGTCTGGGGGCCAACTCGATAAAGGGGGTTTTTTCAACAGCCGATAATCTGGCCTGGTCAATTTCCCTGCGATTCAGCTGAACGTTTGCGGCGAGTTTTTCTCCGCTCCAATCCTCCGGCACAAACGCATCGAGCTGTTTGGGCTCAATGGTTGCAACCTTTATAACGTTCTGTGTTTCATCGATGCACTTTATAGTCAGCAGCTTTTTAGCAAGCCGAACAACATTTACTGAGAGAGTCTCCGGCTTGCAGGATTCGACTGTAAGGCCAAGCTTCTTTATCTGGTCGCTTTGTCGCAGGAAAGTCGTGACGTTCAGAGTGTGCTCGCCGGGACTGCTAACTGCTTCAGTCTGCTCAGGGTCCAAAAAGAATTCAAGGACAAGTGAGCCATCGTTCAGTTTTCGCTTTACATCGGTAATCTTCGATGCCGGCCCTTTAAGAACTATCTTATCAATAGAGGCAGATGATTCGCCACCAAAGCTTACCCAGAGGTTGGGATTGGTGAATTTGGCAACAGTTATGTTAACTTTGGAAACAGAGAGCGTTTCATCCACGGCCAGGTCTGCCCAGACCCAAATCAAGACTGTTATGAAAACAACAGCCAGTATTTTGCCGTAATTGACTTTTTTTACCATTGATGAGCTGCCAATCGCAAAATAAGGTCCTATACAACGCCCTGACGCTTTCGGTTATTGCTTTTCTTCGATAATCTCCAGAACCTCTCGACAATAGGGGTCATCTCGTCCATCGTGCTGATTAAGCGTTTTCTTAGCTGAGACTCGCTGATTTTTCTGGTCAGCAATCCATTCTGTGCAAGTGAGATGGTTCCGGTTTCCTCACTTACTACCAGGCAGATAGCATCCGAGCCGGTGGTTATGCCAATGGCGGCTCGGTGCCGGGAGCCGAGCTCGACGCCATCTATGGTGCCGGCTTCAGCTAACGGCAACTGCACACCGGCAGCCACCGCCCTGTCGCCTCGAACTATAACGGCCATATCGTGGAGTGCTGTGCCGGGGTAAAAAATGGTCTTGAGCAGTTCAGCAGTAACCATAGCGTCGATTCTGACGCCGGTTTCTATAAATTCTCCCAGTGCCACCTTTTTCTCAATAACAATAATGGCGCCGGTCTTGGCGGCGGCAAGCTCAGTTACAGCGGTAATTATCTCTTCTGCGGTTCTTGAGAGCAGATGGGATGAGCGTGTCAGGAAATCCGTGCGTCCTATTCGTATAAGAGCTCTTCTAATCTCCGGCTGAAAGGCAGTGACGGCGATAATCAAGACGGCAATCAAAAAGCCGTTGTAGAGATACTGCAGGCGTTCAAAAGCAAACCGGCCGACAACCAACTTTAAGATGAGAAAACCTGCGATGAGGATGAATATAACGCCGTGGAACAACCTTTCTCCACGAGTTCCTTCGAGAAAGTCGACGGCCCAGTAAACCACCAGGCCGATGAGGAACAGCTCAATGGCAACAACCCACCAATCATACCCGCCGACGCGCCTAAAATAGTCGATGAGCGTTTCCACAAATCAAATCCCTTTGAAGGTTGCCAAACGCGTTAAAAGGCGTTTCCGTGCAACTGCTAATCGCCGATTCCCGGGGGTATCTTCTTGTCGGTGAGCTTGCTTGGTTTATCGAAGAGCAAAGCCCTGTCTACGTCGGACATCATATTCTGCTGGTTGATAGTAAGGTTGCGCAGATGCCTTCTATGGCCCTCAGCTGCAGTTTCGCCCGGCTGCTCACAGCCACCGAGCCAGAAAGTCGCAGTACACAAAAGAATCGCCAATAGCAAAAAAGATGTGCGTTTGGCGCCCCCGACGATACCCAAAATCGTCCAAACGAAAGCTTTCTTCATTATCTTTTCCTTTTGAAATTCAATAACCCGGGCTTACTTTCCAGCCGAGGTTATTCTCTTAACATCACCCAACCGGCAAATGCCATTGCCTCCGAAGCTAAAACTATTATATCAGTCAGCAGAAGGGCTGTCAACGCAAAAAGCCGGCCGGCTATGGTAGCTTCGGAGCAGGCCGATGAAAAAGTCCTTTTGTGGTTGTAAAGCAGGTTTTTTCAGGACGTGATGCAACTCTTTCAAAGTGAAACTAACCAAGGATTACTCGAATTACTGAAAACAAGCAGCAGCATATTGACGTGGGGGGTAAAAATGGGTAAGCTCCGTCGGAAGCGGCAACTATTGAATAAATATGCCTGAGGCGTATAAATGAATTTCGAACGTAATAATGAAAGGACGCGAGATGCTTACAACGATTATCGATGTAAGGGCAAGAGAAATACTCGACAGCCGAGGCAACCCGACCGTCGAAGTTGATGTATCGTTAGATGACGGCTCTTTCGGACGGGCGGCGGTGCCATCGGGGGCGAGCACAGGCGCTTATGAAGCAGTCGAGCTTCGCGACAGTAAAGCAAAAAGATATATGGGAAAAGGCGCCCTCGGCGCAATTAAAAACGTCAATGCCAAAATTGCACCGGAAGTTTGCGGAATGGACGCCCTGTCCCAGGAAGAAATAGACAAACTGATGATTAAGTTAGACGGCACGAAAAATAAAGGAAAGCTCGGCGCAAATGCCATACTCGGCGTTTCATTAGCAGTGGCGAAGGCAGCCGCCAATTCGGTCGGTCTGCCGCTTTATCGGTATTTAGGCGGGTGCAATGCCAATATCCTGCCGGTTCCGATGATGAATATTCTCAACGGCGGAAAGCACGCGGACAATAACGTCGATTTTCAGGAATTTATGGTTATGCCGACGGGAGCAGAGAATTTCCCCGAGGCGCTGCGGATGGGAGCCGAAGTATTCCATACACTTAAAAGCGTGCTTAAAAGCAAAGGTTATAATACTGCCGTAGGCGATGAAGGCGGGTTTGCCCCGTCGCTGAAAACAAACGAAGAGGCAATCGAGGTAATACTTGAAGCAATCAAAAAGGCGGGCTATAAAGCCGGCAAACAAATCGCAATCGCCCTTGACCCTGCTGCGACAGAGTTGTGGGAC
Organism: Sedimentisphaerales bacterium; assembly: GCA_049508795.1. Lineage (GTDB taxonomy): Bacteria > Planctomycetota > Phycisphaerae > Sedimentisphaerales > Anaerobacaceae > CAIYOL01. The sequence goes on from JBELAN010000011.1 coordinate 10,393, forward strand.
GAGGCGACAAAGAAATACAAATTCTTCAAATCTGCACCAAAGAAAAAAATGTCCAGCGATGAACTAATTAATCACTGGGCGAAGTGGGTCAGTAAATATCCTATTATTTCAATCGAGGATGGGCTGGCTGAGGACGACTGGGCCGGGTGGACAAAATTAAACAAGAAAATGGGCGATAAAATTCAATTAGTCGGCGACGATTTGTTCGTAACCAATACCGAGCGTCTCGCCAAAGGGATAAAGTTGGGCAGCGCCAATTCGATACTGATAAAGCTCAACCAGATAGGGACACTGACGGAGACGTTCGAGGCAATCAATATGGCGCGCAGGGCCGGCTGGACGGCGGTCATAAGTCACCGCAGCGGCGAAACCGAAGATACCACAATTGCCGATTTGGCTGTTGCCACAGGTGTCGGGCAAATCAAGACCGGCTCAGCGTGCAGGACAGACAGAATCTGCAAATACAATCAACTGCTCAGGATTAGCGAAGACCTTGGTGAGGCCGCGCGATACGGCGGTTTCATGTTTAAGCGACCAAGGGCATAAGTGCACAAGTGTATATATCTGTTGTGCGGTTGGTGCTATGCAAAGGCAAAATATCCTGCGAGTGTTTTTGTTTGTTGTTTTTTTCAGCATCGGCACAGCGGCGCTGGCTGGCTCCGTCCTCTATGACGATTTGCTTCGGTACTATCGAAACGAGCAGCTTTTAAGGTCAGCGGAAAAAACCTTAAAACAACTGGAATCCCTCAATGCCGACTACGATGCGCTGCTGAAGCAGTTAGAAGAAAACCCCGGCCTGCTCAAACGCATTGCACCAGCCACCCTCGGCACGGAACCAAACGATGCGAATACGGTTTATCCTAAAGTAACAGCTGAGCAATTAGATGCCGCCCGCAAAGTTTTGGCAAAAGATTTGGAGCAGCAACAATCCAAGGCAGAAGTGCCCGACTGGATTACCCGATGCAGCGAGCCGTCCAGGCGAATAATTCTTTTTTTAGCGGGGGGTTTTTTAATTCTTATTTCGTTTATATGTTTCGGCACCGCTAAACAAGGGCCTTGCAAGCAATAACCGTTACTTCAGCTGGTAGCAGGGGGTGTAATGGTTTTAATTGAAAATTTTTTGCGATTTTCCGGAATTTATCGAACCCTTTTACAGCAGCGGCGTAAATATAATTAAGATAAAAAAAGAAATCATTTTTTCTCCTCCTCTGAAATGTTTTGGCGGCGGCATCGAGGGAATCGGTGCCGCCGCTGACTTTTTGGTTATTTTCCGGAAATTTATGGAACCGTTCTGCAGCAACGGCGTAGATAAAAATAGAAAGAATAGTGGGTTTTCTCCCCCCTTTGATGTAGGGAAGCGGCAGCGCCGGGGGACATTGGCGCTGCCGCTGATTTTTTTATAGTTTTTGAACAGCGGGTCAGCCGGAGATGCTCTCTTCAAGGCGGGCAAGGACGGTCCTGGCTTTTGAGACTTTGTTACCGGCGGAGCTATGCCAGTGCAATTCCGCATTTCGCTGGATTTGCTCTTCGACGTTTTTGCAGGCCAAAAGCACGGTGGCGTGATTTTTATTACCCATACACCTGCCTATCTCCGAGGACGACATCCTGGTATGCTTTCTGGCTAAATACATACTGAAATGCCGAGCCAGTGATATGGTCCTGTCCTTTTTGGAGGAGTGTATGTTGGCCGGCGTAATTCCGAAATAGGTCGCGACGGCCGATTCGATATCCGATATGTGGACAATCGGATCGCATCTTTCGATGTGCTCAGCGAGGACCTCCTTGGCCATATACAGGTTGATTTTTTGATTTTGCAGCTCCCCATACGCGATTAATTTCAGCAGAGCGCCTTCGAGCTCGCGCACGTTGGTCTTCAGATTTTCGGCGATATATTCTATTACGCCCTCAGGGACGTGCTTTCGCATAGCTTGTGCGTATTGTTTGCAGATTTGGCAACGTGTCTGGAAATCCGGTGTGTCAATCTTTACGACCATACCCGAGACGAAGCGGCTGACCAATTTTTCGGAGATTTGCCCTATCATTTTGGGATGTGCGTCAGAAGCGAGGACGACCTGTTTTCCGGCCAAATCGATTGTATTGAAGGTATGCAGGAATTCCTCCTGCGTTGAAGGCTTGCTGGCCAAGAAGTGAATATCGTCGATAGCCAACAAATCCGTTTGTCGCATCCGGCGTCTAAAAGCCTCCAGCTTTTTTGTCTTCAAGGCCAGCACAAACTGATTGGCAAAATCTTCCGCTGAGAGGTACAGCCAATTAGTTTGGGGGCGGTCTTTGCCCACCGCATTGCAAATCCCTTGCAGCAGATGAGTTTTTCCGACCCCGTATCCTCCGTGAACAAACAGCGGATTGAAAGAACTTTGTTGCTCTCTGACGACCGCTTTTGCGGCGTTGTAGGCCAGCTCATTTGACGAGCCGACAACGAATGTATCCAGGGTTAGTTTCAGCCGGTTCGCCGAAGGCGGCTGTATTCTGGCCCTCCTGCCAGGCGTTCGATTCTGAGCATTCTCCACCAGCTGCGCCTGCGAATCGAGCTGCGTGCGCCTCTGGTGGCCGGAAAGCTCGGGGTCAACGGTAAAGGTAATCTCTCGCTCGGCACCGGTAACGGCCCGAACCGCCTGGCTGATTTCGTTTGAAAAATGATTTTCAATCCAGCTTGCTATGAAAAGGTTCGGGACACCTATTTTTAAGTATCTGTCGGTAAGCGTCAGTTTCGTTGAATTCTTAAACCAGATGCGAAACTTTTGCGGTCCCACCTTCTCGGCGAGGGCTTCGTTGACAGCGCCGGTCTCATCCGTGATTGTGCTTTGCATAATACTCTCCTGCTCTTTAGCTGTAACCAAATCCATTAGCAGCTATTATTGAGCGGCGAAAGAACAAATCAATCCCATTTTCAAGAATTTCTTTTCCACTTAATAGAGATTATTGTCAGGATTGATGTTGCGCACAAAAAAAATTTATTTTGAACAAGTTTTGCACATCGTAAGTTGATTTTGTGGAAAAGCTGTGGATTGTGTTTGGTCGTTGGTTGAGAGTTGTTAGCTGATTTGAAATCGACTTTATTGGTGCTTGTTTTAATTTTTTACGAGAATGGCAACATATCCGCCGTCAAAATCGCAAGCTCCGACAGAAGGCAGCAATAAATTTTCCTTTTCAAGAGAAAATTCAGAATGCTGTTTTATAAAAGCGTTCACAATATCGCTGTTTTCGCACCTTTGGATACTGCAGGTGCTGTAGCAGATTTTGCCTTTCGGCTTTATCACAGAAGCGGCGGATTTGAGAAGCTCGTTTTGTATTTTTGTCAGCTTTGCAATCGTCTGCGGCCTTATTCGTAATCGAACCTCAGGCCTTTTTGCCAATACGCCGGTATTCGAGCACGGCACATCCAGCAGAACTGCATCGAATTGAGAATTTAGAATTGAGAATTTAGAATTTTCAAAAAGCTTCTCGTATTCAATGGCAGTTACACTTTTTATTCCAAGGCGGATGGTGTTTTCCTTCACTTTTTTCAATCGTTCGCCGTCGATGTCGGTTGCGATAATCTTTGCTTTATCGCCGGTAAGTTCAGCCAACTGCGTTGTCTTTGTGCCGGGGGCGGCGCAGAGGTCAAGGATTGTCCATTGGGGCTTCGGCTGAAGAAGCCGCAGCGGCCGGGCAGCAGCGATGTCCTGAATGCTAAATAAGCCCTCCGCAAAACCGGGCAGTTCCATTACCGCTTTTGGGCTTTTGACTCTTATCATTTCAAAATCAGGGACTACTTCAACGTCGATATTCGCTGTATGTAGCTTTTCAACCAATTTTTGTGTTGTTGTTTTTAGTATGTTGGGTCTGATGTAAATGCTCGGCCTGCGATTGCTTGCAAAGCAGATCTGTCGAGTAAGCTCTGCACCATATTCGTCAAGCCAACTACATATTAACCATTTTGGCAGCGAAAAAGCGGTGCTGAGGAAATCTGCCGGCGAATCTTTTGGGTTTGGCAAAATATCGGCGTCAAATTCACAGCCGGTCGTGGGTGTTTGCGGCAAGGTTCTTTGCGTGTTAGCTTCGGAAAGCGGGGTCTGGCGATTTTGTATATGCCTTGTGATTTGGCGCAGGATCGCGTTAACAAAAGCGGTTTGCTTCTTGCCTGTCGGGCTGCGGCGGGCTCCGCCCCGGCGAGCAACGGCTTTGGCATTTTCGACCGCTTCGTTAACGATTGAATAGTCGGGCGTTTGAGGGTTGTAGATAAGCTCGTAAGCCCCGATGCGAATGATATCGAGCAATTTGGCTGGTATCCTTTTGAGGGGGCAATCAGCCAGTTTGGCTATCACCATATCGACGGCGGAGCGGTTTCTTATGCTGCCGAGGACAAGGTAAGTAGCCCGTTGCTTTTCAGTCGTTTGAGGCAGCAGTTTGTCTAAGATTTGGCCGGCATAGCCGCGTTTTGAGTCAACTTGGTTTAGAACAGCCACTGCGAGGGCACGGGCAGATTTCAGGTTCTCACCGGCCATTTTATTTCTCGATTTCCATAAACATATCACCGCGTTGAGTTTGTCGGCCGTTGACAAAATCTTTGAAATCCATAAGACTGGAGCCGTCCGGCTTGATTTTTGTAATCTTCAAGGCGTCTTCGCCGCAGATGACGTTCAGGTTTTCATCTAACGTTCCCGGCTGTAGGTGAGCGGGGTTTGAGGTCTGGACTACCCGGGCCATTGCTACGGTTACCCGCAGAGGCTTTGCAGTTTTTGGGGAGACATAAGTAGCCGAGGCGCCGGGCCAGGGCCAAAGGCCGCGGATTTTTCTTTGAAGAAGCTCCGCCAACTCAGCAAAATCCAAAAAACCGTCTGATTTTTTTAATTTTGGCGCCAGCGTTGCTTTTGAGTGGTCCTGCTTTGTGTAAATTGCGGAACCATTTGCTATTTTATCGAGCGTTTCCAGTAATAATGGCGCAGCCAATTTTGCCAGCCGGTCGTGAAGCTCGCCTGCTGTTTCATCAGGCTTTATCTCTGTTGCAAACTTGCCCAAGATGTCTCCGGCGTCCATTTTTTCGGCCAGCGTGATTATACTGATGCCTGTTTGTGTTTCGCCGTTGATTATCGCCCAGTTTATCGGCGCAGCGCCGCGGTATTTCGGCAGCAGAGAGGCGTGAACATTTATAGCACCTTTGGGCGGCAGTTTTATCAATTCATTGCTGATTTTCTGGCCGAACGCAATTACCACAATCAAATCCGGCTTATAATTCGCAATCTGCTTAATAACCTGTGGCGTGTTTACATCTTCTGCCTCAATAAATGGAATATCGTGACTCTTTGCCCAGCCGGCTACCGGCGTGGGTGTTGGCTTTCTACCTCTACCGGCCTGGCGAGGCGGCTGCGTAACAATGAAATCCAAACTGTGGCTTGATTGCGACAGAGCATTCAGACATTCAAGGCCGAATTCTCCGCCGCCGAGATATGCTATCCTCATTTTTGATTTTCGAGTTTTTTAAGTTGTTTTCGATGTGCGATTTTTGCCACCTGGCCCATCCTGTTGACGATGGTCGTTCCCTCTATATGGTCGTATTCGTGCTGCAAAGCCCTTGCATAAAGTCCTTCGGCTTTTTCGGTAAATTCATTACCGTCCAGGTCGGTGGCGGTAACGGTGCATTTTTTGTATCTTCGAATTTTGGTATGAACGCCCGGCACCGACAGGCAGCCTTCCTCTATTGCGTCGAACCCTCCGGCTGGGGCAATGGTGGGATTGATATAGACCTTGACGGCATCTCTTGTCCCATCAAGCGATATGATAAACAGTCGCAGCGGCACGCCAGCCTGCGGTGCAGCCAGCCCGACGCCTTTATTTTCCAGCATAATGTCTGTCATCTTTTGGACGAGCTGCCGGATATTGTCATCGATTTTTTCAACCGGCTTGGCCCGTCCTGCCAAAACCTCAGCCGGGTAATGCGTTATACGACGTCTCTGGACATCTACCATTTCTCGTCTCTTTATTTTGCAGATCGTGTTTAGGTTAGATATTCGGCACTTGCTATTTATACTTCATTTTTGTTATCGTCGAATTCGTCGCCTTCGAATATGTTACCGAGGTAGTGTTTTTTGACGGTTTCGTTCCTGACGATTTCGGCGGGAGTCCCGGCACCTATTACCTTGCCGTGGTCGATTATATATGCCTTGTCAACCACTTCGAGCGTTCTCTCGACATTATGGTCGGTAATAAGGAGACTTACCCCGGAGGCAACAAGCCGGCGGAGTTCGCGCTGCAACTCTTCAACGGCAATAGGGTCAACGCCGCTGAACGGCTCATCCAAAAGAATCAGCGAAGGGTCTGTTACCATAGCGCGGGCGATTTCGAGTTTTCTGCGTTCGCCGCCGGATAAGAACCTGCCCTGGCTTTGGGCGACCTCGCCAAGCGCAAAATGCTCAATGAGCATATCGGCCCTGCGGTCGCGCTCGGCCCTAGTGATGGACATAGTTTCCAGAATTGCATAGAGGTTGTCGCGGACGCTGAGGCGCTGAAAGATGCTCGGCTCCTGCGAAAGATAGCCGATGCCGAGCCGGGCACGTTTATACATCGGCAGCTTCGTGACATCCATACCTTCGAAAATCACCGTGCCGCTGTTGGGGACAATCATACCCATAATCATTCTAAAGGTGGTGGTTTTGCCGGCGCCGTTGCGGCCCAGAAGCCCGACGATACTGCGATTGGCGATGGTAATGGATATTTTGCTGACAACGGCCCGGCCGGAGTATTCCTTTACCAAGTCACAAGTTTCAAGAAGAGTCATATCTGCCATTTTTGTACCTCGTATATCGTTGCGGTATTATAACAATACCGACGACCAAAGTAAACAAATAGCGTATGGGGAAAACCCTGCTGATAGAAATATTCTGGCGTTTCCGGGACATTTTTGCTATATAAGTGTTTTCTGCGTGGTATGAAGCTTGTATTTGTTCACTGGAGTGGCGTATGTTTGCAGTTATAAGTGATGTTCATTCAAACCTTGAGGCCCTGACCACGGTTTTGGCTGACATCGAAAATCGCGGTATCGAGACGATTTATTGTCTGGGCGATGTGGTCGGCTACGGGCCAAATCCCGGCGAATGTTTAGACCTGATTATCGAGAAGACCAAATGGACCGTTCTGGGCAACCACGATTATGCGGTCTTTTACGAGCCGACAAACTTCAATTACGGCGCCGAGCAGGCAAGCTTCTGGACCCGCTTCAGCTTGGAAGATGAGCAGCAGGCGGCCAAGCGTAACAAGCGCTGGAGCTTTTTGGGTGAGCTGCCGATGCGGCGAACGCTCAAAGCAAAAGTGGGAACAAACTCAGCAGTGATAGATTTTGTTCACGCGAGCCCCAGAAAACCAATTAATGAATACATCTTTCCAGATGATGTTTATACCAATCCAATAAAGGTTCGGGTCCTTTTTGAGCGCGTCAGGCATATCTGCTTTGTGGGGCATACGCATCTGCCGGGCGTGTTTCTCGACGAGCCGGATTTCTATCTGCCCGATGAGCTGGGCAATGTCTATCCGATTATCGACAAGGAAAAGGCAATTATAAATATCGGCTCAGTCGGCCAGCCGAGAGACGGGGACAATCGGGCAAGCTACGTATATGTCGAGGATAATGAGGTGAACTTTGTCCGGCTGGAATACGATTTCGAGACCACGATGAAGAAGATATTTGCAATCGAGCAATTGGACAAATTCCACGCTGAACGTCTGCGGGAGGGAAGATGAAAAGGATTTACTATTTATTATTTATTATTTGCTATTTATTTACTGCGAGTGGCGTAATAACGGCGGAGGAGAAAATTGCTGCGGCGGAAGCACCGGCGCCAAAAGCGGCCGAGCCAATACAGCTCGGCGCAACCAACGCACCGGCAAAGATTGTTTTTCTCGGTTCGACGGACCCCAAAAGCGGCTTTAAGTTCGAGCTGGAATTGACCAGCAAGGGTGCGGCCATCAACAAGGCCGTCTTTAGCGAATTTGATGACTGCAATTATAAAAACCCGAAGCCTCTGGTTATTCTCTCGCCGGCAAAACTGCCCGACGGCAGTGAAGTCTTGTCGATGGCGAATAAAGAATTCGTATTCGTTCAGCAGCAGCTGCAACTGCCTTTAGACAGACTTCACTGGCAAACTTCCGATGTCGAGACCCTGCCGGACGGCTCCCAAACAGCCCGCTTCGAGGCGATGATAAAAGCCGAAGACACCGGTTTGCCGGCGATGAAACTGGTTAAGATATATAAGGTTATTCCGAACAGCTATCTTCTGGATTGCGAGCTTACAATCGAGAATCTCACATCCACAGAGCAAAAGGTGCGGTTTAATTTAACAGGACCTGTAGGAATCGGTCGAGAAGACGTCAGCAGAGACGACAAGAAAATTGTGGCCGGCTTTAGAGATTCGCGGGGGCAGATTTTCAGCATGAGAATCAATGCAACCAGTTTTGATTCGCATAAAACGTTCGCCGAAGAAATTATAGGTGGCGAGGAGCAAAAAAATCAAGAATTTTTGTGGGCCGCTGTAGTCAATAAGTATTTTGCAGCGATAGTTGTTCCGCTTCCTGAAAATGGCAAGGATTTCTGCGATTGGATAAGTGGCAAACAAAACCAGGCAGAGGGCAGAGGAAAAATTTTAAAGGAGAGGAAAGGGTTATATTACGCCTTTCTGCGACTTATTACAGGCAAATCCTATAAGGAAGAGGTAAAAAAAACGGGGAGATTTGGTCTGTTTTATAATCCCGATGGTCAAAGCGCGAGCGGCGACGAAAACATCGGCGTGGGTCTTGATGTTGATTTTGCCAGACTAGGGCCTGCTGGTCAGGCCAACAGCACAAAAACGTATAATTTCCAGCTTTATCTGGGACCGAAGGATAAAGAGCTGTTTGATAAAAATGAGCTGTATAGCAAGCTGGGCTTTCTCCAGACGATAGATTTTATGAGCTGCTGCTGCCCGGCGAATATTATAAGCCCACTGGCCTTTGGGATACTAGCAATTATGAAATGGATGTACGTCTTTATCCCTAATTACGGCGTTGTCATTATCATATTGGTCTTCCTGATGCGCCTCGTTATGCATCCGATTACCAAAAAAAGCCAGGTCTCGATGAGCAAAATGAGCACACTTGCGCCAAAGGCCGAGGAGATAAAGAAAAAATACGCCAACAACAAAACCGAGCTAAACAAACAGTTGATGGCCCTTTACAAAGAGCATGGTGCCTCACCGATTATGGGTATGCTGCCGATGTTTGTGCAGATGCCGATATGGATTGCATTGTGGAGCGCGGTATATACCGGCATTGAGCTGCGAGGTGCGCCATTTTTACCATTTTGGATTACCAACCTTTCGGCGCCGGATGCGCTGGTCAGGTTTTCAACAGTGACAATACCGCTGCTGGACTGGAAGTTCGATTCGCTTAACCTTTTGCCGATTTTGATGGGTGTGGCATTCTATCTGCAGCAGAAACTGACGCCCCAACAAGCAACGGCGGCTTCAGCCAATCCTCAAGTCGCCCAGCAGCAGAAAATGATGATGATTATGATGCCGCTGCTTTTTCCGCTGATGCTGTATAAGGCGCCGTCGGGAGTCAACCTGTATATAATGGCCAGCACTTTTGCCGGGGTTGTTGAGCAATACGTTATCAAAAAGCACATTCGCGAAAAGGAAGAGGCCGAATCAAAAGGTTTGGTTGCCGCAACGAGCAAAACCGGCGGCAAAGTCAAAAAGAAAAAACCTAAACCGTTCTTTAGAACATAGCTTTCGGGACGATGTATGACATTGGGGACACTATCGTAGCTGTCAGCTCTCCGCCTTTGGGAGCAAGGTCGATTGTTCGCATAACCGGTCCTGTTACACTCGAAATCTGTGAACGGATTTTCAGGCCGGCCACCTCGCCTGTCGTTCTTCGCCCGTCGTCCATCGCTGCCCGCCTGATAACGGGAAGCATAGCTATTGATGACGAGCTGGAAATTGATGCGACGCTGTATTTATTCTTCTCGCCGCATTCCTATACCGGCGAGATGGTCGCCGAAATTCACATCTATACAAACCCATCTGTTACCGCTGTCCTGCTGGAGGGCTTGCTGAACAAAGGTCTTCGAATGGCCGGGCCCGGCGAATTTACCGCAAGGGCGTATCTCAACGGCAAAATCGACCTCGCCCAGGCCGAAGCGGTGAATGAAGTCATTGTCAGCTCCAATAGATTTCAGTTGGCCGCAGCCGAGAAGATTCTCAGCGGCAGGTTGGCTGAAACCACGGAAAAAATCCGTTCGGAAATAATCAATTGTCTCAGTCTCATCGAAGCAGGATTGGATTTCAGCGGCGAAGACATCGAATTGGAAACCAGCCCGGAAGCGGTTCAAAAACTTTCTGATATAAAAAATGAGCTTGAGCGGCTGCTGGCCGGCAGTATCAATTGTGAATCGACGCTTGATTTGCCGGCCGTGGGAATTGCAGGTGCTTCTGGTGCCGGCAAAAGCTGTCTGCTCAATAAATTAGCCGGTTATGAAAGAAGCATCGTATCGGCGCAGCGCAAAACCACCAGAGACGTCCTGACCAGCGAACTTTCATTGAGCCATTGCCGCTGCGTCCTGTTCGATTGCGCAGGGCTGATAACTACGCCTGAGAATATACTTGATGAGTTGGCGCAGCAGGCAGCGGTCAAATCGCTGCAAAATAGCTCCATCGTTGTATTTTGTGTTGACGTATCAAAGGAAAATTGGGCAGAGGACGTTTCGATTCGCGAGCTGATAGAGCCCGAAGTTTTGATACCGGTGGCGACAAAATCGGATTTGCTTTCGAAGGAATTGCTGGCAAATCGCATTGCCGAGCTGAATAAGTTATTTAACGCTGATTTTTTGATAACCTCCGCACAAACCGGCACCGGTTTGGAGCAGTTGCGTAATACAATTGACGAAAATTTAATCGAGATTGCGCTTGGAAGCGGCAAGCGAGGAACAGCAGGACGGGAGACGAGCTTGATCGCCCTTACCGCCCGGCACAGGCAAGCGGTAACGGAGGCAATTGAGAACGTCGGCGAGGCCATAAATGAATTGAAAGCTGACAATGGCGAGGTTGCCGCAATGCTCCTGCGGGCCGCTTACCAAGGCATCTCCGGCATCCAGCAGCAGCACGTGGATGAAGAGATACTGGACAGGATATTCTCCCGCTTCTGCATCGGCAAATAATTTGTTTTTTTCTTGCAAATTGGTAATGCGGTATAGTTGATACGCGTCCGAATGGGTCTATGTTTCTCGGACGATACTTTGATGCTTCAAGATGGAGGGAAATCAAATGAACGTTCAAATTCGACGATGTGGGCAAGGGGTTGGTTTTTACCTGTTTGTTTCGGTTTTTTGCATTCTTACGGTACCGCCGTCCGCCCTTTTCGCCGGTTCTGTCAAGGGCTGGGGCTACAATACTTATGATCAGGCAACGCCGCCTGCCGTCTGTTCACCCTGATAACAAAACATAATTTTCTCTTTTTATTTTTTATAAGTCCGATGCTTATTAAATTTATCCCGAATAACACCTTTGTCCTTTGCAGTAGAACCACCCAGACACTGCTGGGCGTATAGGCACCATTCTGCACAGCCGAGGTCTAACTTGGGATTGGCAACCGTCTGTCCGCAATTGCGGCACTTCATCTTCGGCTCATCCTTGAAGAACTCAACACTTTTGCCGCAGCCGGGGCATTTCACTTCAAAAATATCTTCCGGCTTCCAAAACCTTATGTCTTGTCCGGGACATCTGAGCATCTGATTTAATCTCCTGTGAGTTATGCTCTAATCATTGTCAGCAACATTTTGAATTTTTCTTTCGCAACAACGGAATGTGGCACATTGGCCGGCATTATAATAATGTGGCCGGCCGAAACAGCTACATTTTTGCCGCCTATTGTTAAGTGAGCCGACCCGTCAATAATTTGCACAACCGCATTGTAAGGGGCAGTATGTTCGCTTAATTTTTGGCCCTTATCAAAAGCAAAAAGAGTAATCGTCCCAGCCGGTGTATCCAATATAGTCTTGCTGACTATCGAATCATCCGAATACTCTATCAAAGAAACCAGCCCCTGACTTTTTCCTAAACAAGCGTGCAATGTGCATGTCTTTTTTTTCGCACAGTTCATTTTTCTCCTTTCAGAATCTCTTTTTTTCTACGTTTATTTTACTTCGGCTGCCTAATATTTCCTGCAGGGTAATTCCGCCGAGATAACCATCTATATACAGCTGGAGACAAGTTAGTTTTGTATGTATCTCGCATTCCGGCTCGAATTCACAACCCCTGCCGCCCAAAAGGCACCTGTTCAGCCGGATGCCGCCCTGGAGAGCAGTTATAATCTCCATTAAGGTTATCCGTAACGGCTCTCTGCTCAAAGCAAATCCGCCTTTCGGCCCCATATCGCTTTTAACTAATCCGGCCTTGTGGAGCTTCTGCAGTATTTTGCAGCCGAGCTGATACGAAAAATCTCCATCTTCAGCCAATTGCCGAGCCGAGATGAATTCCCCGTTAAAACGGCTCGCGAGGTTCACCATTATACGCAACGCATAATCAGTATTTCTGCGTAACACATCCATTTTTATAGCCCTTCAACAATTATCGTCTCATCTAAGACTAATATAGTCCTATTTAGGGGTTTGTGCAAGAGAAAATCTGTTTTTTTTGAAGATTTTTGGAAGAATTTGAGAAAAGCCGCGTTTTTAGCCTGATATTTGGGTTTTTCTTTGTCTTCTGCGGTTGTTTTTTTCAGTCTTTTATCGTGATAGTGCCATCGGCGGAGATGGAAATTTGCTTTTGAAGACCTTTGGCGGATACAAAGCGGTATTGGTCCGGCCCTTTTAATACTACTGTGCTTTTATCTGAAACTATTTCGATATTTTGAGCGGGATTTCTCTGACGTATTACGTTAGCTAATAGGAAGGCCTTTTCTAAGCCATCACCGGTTTTATAATTTGCCACTTCGTCCGGCTGGGCAAGACGTTTGCCGTCATAAATCGAATCATTATTTATCTGATTGAGCCAGGTGAGAACCTGCTCAAGCGACATAGAATCCACCATTTGGATTGAGACGGGGTTACGCTCCACCGCCGCCTTGATAAAGGGAACCCAGTCGCAAGTTTCCATATCGCGATAAGCATAAAAGGCGAGGTCTGCTGTTGTATTGGTCTGACGTACTTGCCGGAGATAGTCAATTATCTGTTCTCTGGAACAATCTACGGGAATTTTAATCGGTTCTGCGGGTATGAAATTTTTGTCTGAAGAGGGGAGCTTAGCTTCGATGTAGATAAAGTCTGCCAGCTCGTCAACAAACTTTTGTGCATCGGGGAAAACCTGCTCAAGGAAACTTCTTAAAGCCGTTTTGCCTGCTGGATTTCTCAGGTCAGGCTTTTGCTTCTGCAGAAAATTATCGAGCTTGTCACAGCGAATTCTGCCGGGTAATTCGTATGGGGCGAAATCCTCATCGGAAACTTCGGCAAGCAGCTTGTCGTGAGTTTTGCAGGCGATTTTATAATCGCTGTTGTGCTCGTAATTAAAGAGGGCCTCGGCCTTTAAAAAATTCGGCTTGCTGTGACAATCGCGGCAAAGCTGAAAGAACTTTTGGTATTCCTCGCGGCTTCTTAAAAAACTTGCAAAGACCTCAAGAGTCAATTCTGCTGAAAGATACGAACCGAGTTTTTGGGTAAAACCCTGATAAAGCCGTTTATCTATTGTGGCATCTTTATATAAGCAGTGCACATAGCCGGAAGGGTGGGCGACAATTGTTACATTTTCATTGCGCAACGCCCGCTGAGCTTTATTGGATATAGCGGTGCCGTTAAACCACATCGTTTTCGTAACCAGTCTTCTATTATTGGTGAGCATTCCATCTTGTAAACAGATGAAATTCTGCGAATGAAGGGGCGTGAGTATCATATAGATATCTTCGAGAGGTATTCCGCAGACTATAAAGGCGGCGGCGACGTAAAGTGCGGCAAGGGACACACATTCGCCTGCCGCTGTTTTGTAACCTTCTTTGAGGCGAAAAGCGTTCATCGCCTCGACTGTTTCCGTCTTCCAGTAGGGGATAACGTCGCTATCGTATTTATCCAGGCCGAAGTGTTTGCGAATGTCAACGTCAAAATAATAACTATCGCCGTGATAGCCGAAAAGTGCGTTGCTTTCAGCTATTATCTCGGGAGGTATGAAGTCCGCAAATCGCTTAATCTCTTTGTCTTTATTAGTGAGTCCCCATGTTTCAAGGTCGAGGTTGAAATCATATTCATCCATTATAAACTGTCTAAGGCGCATCAATTTTCTGTAGCTGCTTTTGCCATCGAGTTTTTTGAAGCAATCAAGCTCTCGCCACTGCCAGATAACCGGGCTGATAACATCAGCCAGCACCAGGCTGAACATCAGCTCCGGGAAGACAAAGATTTCCATATCCGAAAGCGTTATTGCGGAACTGTATTTTTCCAATTGCTGCGGATTCATTTTGCACCGGCCTCAAGTTATTCTGAAACTATTTTTCCATCCTGTAGATTCCTCGCTGTTTCCAGATTGCATACAACGGCGGATAGACAAGCAGTTCGAGTATGAAACTGGTAAGGATACCGCCAATCATGGGCGCTGCTATGCGTTTCATCATATCCGCGCCGGTACCCATCGACCACATAATCGGAATAAGGCCCATAAACATCGCCATAACCGTCATCATCTTCGGTCGAATCCTCTTTACCGCGCCGTGAATGATGGCTTCTTTCAAATCGGCAAATGTTTTCATTCTTCCCTGCGAGACCATATCATTGAAAGAGAGGTCCAGAAACAGCAGCATAAAGACGCCGGTTTCGGCATCAAGCCCCATCAGGGCTATCATCCCGACCCAGACCGCTATCGAGATATTGTAACCAAGAATATACAGCAGCCAAATCGCCCCAATTAGAGAAAACGGCACCGCAAGCATTACAATGCCTGTTTTGACGATGCTCCTTGTGTTAGCGTAGAGCAGTATGAATATTATTAAGAGCGCCAGAGGCACAATGACTTTTAATCGCTCTTTCACCCTAAGCATATTTTCAAATTGGCCGCTCCATTGCAGGGCGTAACCCGCCGGTAATTGCAGTTGCGCGGCGACCGCCTTTTTTGCCTGGGTAACGTAACCGCCGATGTCTATGTCCGCCATATCCACGTAAACGTAGCCGGCTAACATCCCGTTCTCCTCACGTATCATCGAAGGCCCCAGAGATACGCTGATATCTGCAAGCTCACCCAGTGGTATCTGTGCTCCTGACACTGTCGGGACCAGGACCCGCTGCAGTTTCTCCAGGTCGTCTCGGTAGTCGCGGGCGTACCGCACGTTTACGCTGTAACGCTCAGTTCCCTGGATTGCGGTGGTTACATTCTCACCGCCGATGGCGGACATTATGATGTCTTCGGCGTCTTGTATGCTCAACCCGTATCGTGCGAGCTGCTCTCGCTTAAGATTGAAATCCACAAAGTATCCACCCGATACCCGCTCGGCATATACGCTACGAGTGCCGGCCAATGGTTTGATAATTTGCTCGAGCTGTGTCCCGATTTTTTCAATTTCGCCGAGGTCTGCACCGAGTATTTTAATGCCCACCGGCGTCCGCACGCCGGTCGTGAGCATATCGATTCTCGCTTTTATGGGCATCGTCCAGGCGTTTGTGACGCCCGGTATCTGCATTTTGGCGTTCATTTCATCAATCAGTTTTTCCCAAGACAAGCCTTTGCGCCAATAGCGTTTGTCTTTGAGAACTACCGTTGTCTCCATCATCGAAAAAGGCGCCGGGTCGGTCGATGTATTTGCACGACCTGCCTTGCCGAATACACGCTCAACCTCAGGGAAGGTTTTTAGAATCTTGTCCTGCACCTGCAGAAGGTTTGCTGCCTCGGTAACGGATATTCCGGGCAGGGTCGTAGGCATATAAAGAATGGTACCCTCGTTCAAGGGGGGCATAAACTCTGAGCCAAGGTGGAAATATACTGGCACTGTTATAGCCATCAGGGTTATAGCACAAATGATGGTCAGTCTGCGATGCCCAAGAACAAAATTGCAGGCCGGCTCATACACCGCAAACAGTACCCTGCTTACCGGATGTTGTTCTTCGGGGTAGTATTTGCCGACGGTGACGGCATTGTACAGCTTTGACAGCCACGCGGGCTTGAAATGATGATAATCCATTCGCGCAAAAAGCATCCGAACAGCTGGGTCGAGGGTTATCGCCAGAATAGCGGCAATGGCCATTGCGAGGTTTTGGCTGTATGCCATTGGTTTGAACAGTCGGCCTTCCTGGTCAACAAGCGTGAATACCGGCAAAAACGCAACCGCTATCACCAACAACGAAAAGAATACCGAAGGCCCGACCTCCTTTAAGGCATTTAGCCGCACAATATGAAAATCGCCCTTGCGTCCGCCTGCCTCCCACAATTGCAGTTTTTTATATGCGTTCTCGACTTCCACAATAGCGCCATCGACCAGCACGCCTATGGATATGGCGATGCCCGAGAGCGACATAATGTTGGAAGTCAGCCGGATGCCGAACATCGGGATAAAAGACAGCACCACCGCGATGGGTATCGTAACTATCGGGACGATTGCCGAGGGGAAATGCCACAAGAAAAGTAGTATAACCATACTGACAATAATCATTTCCTCGATGAGCTGATGTTTGAGAGTATCAATCGACCGCTTAATAAGCTCTGAGCGGTCGTATGTGGTGACCAGCTCAACGCCTTTCGGCAATGACGGCTTTATCTCCTCGATTTTGGCCTTGACGCGATTTATTACGTTAAGGGCGTTTTCTCCCTGTCGCATTATCACGATTCCGCCGACCGTGTCCCCCTCGCCGTCGAGGTCCGCTATTCCTCGGCGTATATCGGGGCCCAGCACAACATCGGCAACACTCCTTATCAATATAGGCGTCCCCTGGTCATCAGTGCCGATAACGGTGTTTTCAAGGTCTTGTGGCGATTTGATATATCCTTTGGCGCGAATCATATATTCGGTGCCAGACATTTCCAGCAGCCTAGCGCCGATGTCGTTGTTGCTTTGTCTTACGGCCTCAACAACCTTCGTAAGAGGGATATTATACGAGAGCAATGCGTTGGGGTTGACGTTGACCTGATACTGTTTTTGAAAGCCGCCGACTGTGGCAACTTCCGCAACGCCCGGCACGCTTTGCAGCCAGTACCGCAGGTGCCAATCCTGAAAACTTCGCAAATCAGAAAGGTCGTTTTGGCCCGACTTGTCCACCAGCGCGTATTGATAGACCCAGCCGACGCTTGTGGCATCGGGGCCGATTTCGGTTTGCACGCCCTGCGGCAGCCGGGCCGTAATCTTGCTCATATATTCAACTACCCGGCTGCGTGCCCAGTAGATGTCCGTTCCATCCTCGAAGATTATGTAAACGTATGAAAACCCGAAATCCGAAAAGCCGCGAATCGCCTTGACCCTCGGGGCACCAAGCATAGCTGTTACTATCGGATACGTAACCTGCTGGTCCACAATGTCGGGGGACCTGTCCCACTGCGAATAAATTATCACCTGCGTGTCGGACAAATCAGGGATGGCATCCAGCGGTATTCTTCGTATGCAATACACGGCGCCGATTATCGCCGCTACTGCAAAGAATATGACGATAAACCTGTTCCTCGCAGAAAACTCTATTATCCTGTGAATCATTTGCGAACCGCCGCTTTACTTGTTTGGTTCCGTCACTTGACCGAGGACAGCGTTCAACTTGGACTCCGAATCTATCAGGAAGTTGCCGGAAGTGACGACCTCTTCGTTCTCTGTCAGGCCTCGTAATACCTCATAATAATTCTGTGCTTTTACTCCGAGCGTTACAGTCCTTGACTCAAAGTGTCCGTTTGCATCGGCAACAAATACAATGTCCCGTGTTCCGGCGTGCATCACCGCCTCTTCGGGGACCGCGAGTTTCTCGCCGAGGTCGTATTTTACCGCGACGTTGACGAACATCTCAAGTTTGAGCTTGTTCTCGGGATTATCAACCAAAGCCCTGACCTTCAGCGTCCGCGTCGCAGTTTCCAGTATTGGGGTAACAGAGATAACCTGTCCCTCGAACATCTGGCCCGGATAGGCAATCGCCCGAACCTCAACGGACGTTCCTGTCTTTACCAGTCCCGCCTCGTATTCGTAGATAGTTATATACACCCAGACGTTCTTGTCTTCGCTGCTCGGCAGGTAGAGGTTCTGCTGCGGCCTGCCACGCTTTCCCAGTTCTTCTATTTCCGGCTCGCTCATTCCCATAGCGAGCAGTTTTTGTTTCATAGTCTTAATAAGCGCCGCAGATTGTTCCGCTATATAACCCAGTTCGTCTTTGCTTACGGTCCGGCTGCTTTTCATCGCCTGTAGATATTCCTGCTGTGCCGTGAACAGGGCGGGGTCGTATGCCACCCTGCCCACCGTCAGGATTTGACCCGACAACTTCCGCTTCTCAACCCTTCCTTTTTTAACTCCGATTAACTGCTGCTTTTCGGGGCTTATGTAAATCCCACCTTCGGCTGTTTCCTCTTCATATACCGCCACATAATCCATACCCATCGGGTCCTTCATTGGAACAGGCGAAGTAACTGCGGGGTTCATCGGATTGCGATAAAATAGTATTTTTCTTTCCCCGGTTTTCTCCGGCTTTTGCTCCGCCACATGCGGGCTGACGCCCCGCTTCACAAGCGACATACCGCAGATAGCGCACTCGCCGGGTTTGTCGGACGTGAAGTTCGGATGCATCGGGCAATAGTATAACTCCTTTGCCGTTTTTGGGGCAGAGCCCGAAGAAAAGTGCCGATTTACCATAAAAACTCCAACAGCCACCACCAGAATAACAATAGTGATAAGCGTCTTGACTTTCATTTTTCAACTCCGTCCTGTGGTCTTTATTTTGCAAACTGCGGCAGCTTGGAAATATATTTTCCCGGGTCTTTCTCAAACGCTGTTTTACAGCTCTCCATGCAGAAATAGACCTTCTTACCCTTATATTCAGTGAAAATATTTTTGTCTATCTTTTCTCCAGTAACAGGGCAAACCGTCTGCTCGACTTCTGTTGCTGCAGATGCCGCTGCTTTGGGTTTCGCGGGCGCCGGCTGCTCTTTTTTCTTGCACCCCGTTAGGCCAAGGCCAATCACTACAACTGCTGTTAATAATATTATTTTTCTGAGATTCATTTTCGTTCCCTTTCAAAAATAGGAATACGTTCTGTTAAACCACCTTTTCAGACGGTCACTTCTGTATTGAATCAAGCTCCGTTCCTGTCAGCATCTCCAATTCAGCCAACTTCTGCCGGTTGTCTACCAATGCGCGTTCGTATGACAGGTAATACTCCAGCAGCATCCGCTGCGCATCAATCAAACTCAAAAAGTCCACCATCCCGCTTCTGTACGCTGCCTCCGACGCCTGCAGGAGCTCCTTTCCCTTCGGTATAAGCATATCACGATACAGTCGTATCTTTCTTGCGCTGTTCTCATATTCATAATGCGCCGTCGCTGCCTTTGTTAAAAGCACGTTTTCTGTATCGATCTTTTGCAGTTCAATACCCGCCTTTTGGGCTTGTGCCTGTCGCTGGCCGGCAGAGTAGCTGTCCCGCCATAAAGGGATATTCATCTGAAACATAAGGGCAACGGCGTCTCGGCCGCTGTTCCCGCCGCTTTTGTCGAATTGCGTCCACTGAACTCCAACGCCTATATCAGGGTAGAAATTTTTCTTCGCAAGCTCAATTTTGCTCTTCGCGGCCATCGCTTCAAAATCCAGGCCAGCAAGCTCCGGATTTTTCTGAACCAGCAAAGTCATCAACCGTCCATAGTCCAGAGACGCCGCCTCAAACTTCTGTTGTTTTGGCCACGGCAGATTCGTATCCGGCGGCAAAGTCAGCGTAGTCCTGAGCCGGCTTATCGTCGGCTCCCGCAACTGGTCAAGCCCACGCAAGACGTCCTCCATTTTTGCTATCTCCACCTGCGCCCGAATCACGTCCGGATGACCTGCTTCCGTAGTCATATGCTTCGTCCGCGCAACCTCTTCGAAATGTTTCAGCAGTTCAAGATTTTCTGCCGCTATATCGGTGGCCTTGCCGAGATAAACGTACTCGTAAAATCCATCCTTCACTTCCTTGAATAACGCAAGCCGTGCCGCTTGATACTTTTGCTGCGCCGCGTCGGCGCTCTTGGCCGCCGCTTCTGTCCTAGCATCAATCTTGCCGAACCATGGAAACATCTGCATCACGCCTACCATCTGGTTCATCTGCATATCTGACTGTCGAGTGTAATATCCGTATTGCAACTGGGGGTCAGGCAGGGCTTTGGCCTGCGGGACCTCCTCTAAAGCCGCCCTCCACTGTTCAAACATAGCCTTCAAATTAGCGGAATTTCGCGATGCATACTGCAGGTAATCCTCAAGTTTTACTAAATTATTCGCGTCACCTGGCTGCTGTGAACCCCGGACGCTCGGCGTAAACGTAAATATGATAACCCCCACAATCAGGACAGCTTGTTGTTTCATATTTGCCCCTTCAAACTGACTGGCACGGTTGTCATTTTACTACACCACCGAGATAACTCCATAAAAAACACATCCAATTATCTGCGAGAGCAGAATTTAAACAGCTCACAAAACTCACAGCCGCTGCGGCGTCGGCCTGTGCAGTTGTCCAGTATCCCAATCCTGCTGAGAGCGAAATCATATTTAACAGGGTCGGCCGGCTCAATTTGAGCGAAACAATCCGTTATTTCTACCGCGGTTGATAAGGAGATTATTTTTCGGTCGTGAAAGCCCAATATTCTGCACAACCTGCCCATATGCACATCGACCGGCACAATCAATTTAGCTTTATCAATACGTTTCCACAACCCTGTATCAACCTCATCGTCACGAACCATCCAACGCAGGAAAAGGTTCGATCTTTTACAGGCACTGCCTCTAACAGGACTGGCCAATAAATATTTCATTCCCCTGCTTACCTTCCGGCCGTTTTGCTCTGAATATATCTCATACAGCGAATCGCAAAATCTCGATAATGCCGGTAGAATATTCTCATCGTCCTTGTTATATCCCGACAAAAAATGTTTCTCAATACTACCACTCTGCCGCAAAATCTTTTTCAAAACCGACAATAAATCTGAGATATCCCGACCCGTTGTGAAGCGATGTTTGAAGCTATTAAGCTTTCGCCGCTCGGCTTTATCAAAATTCATCACAAACGCATAAGGGCTTGTCCCCATTTGGTCAAATAAACCATTTAGATTTTTTTCAATCTGCCGCACCCGCCCATAAGCCAGAACCGCAGCCAGAAGTGCGGCAATTTCCATATCCGCCGGCTTAGAATAGTGATACACAAACTGCAGCGGGTCAGGTTTTATAAACCCATAATGGTTGTACCTGTAATACAACTTTTCAAGAACGGTTTTTATACTCTCCGTCTGTTTTTCTGCGACAAATCGATGCGAACTTGCGGTATTTATTATCACCAGCATAGAATTTCCCCGGTCATCCTGTAGTCCGAAACTTGTCAATCAGAGTTTGCAACCGAGTAAAATCCGGTCCTCTTTCAAATAAGGGGCGATTGTCCTCACGGTATATATCGATGTTGTCTTCAAAGGTGCTTTTATTGGGATTGATATAGAATATGCCCAGCGGCAGCTTGTCCACTTCGACGGCCCTTTTGAAGGCGGCCACCCTGTCGTGTGGGTCGTGAGAGTCCTCAAGATAATAGGTGTGCTCCTTGAACCACTGCCAGGTATTCAGCTTGTTGAACGTAACGCAGGGCTGGAATATATCGACCAGGGCATACCCCTTGTGCGTAATCGCCTTTTTAAGAATCTCTTTTGTCTGCTCCGCGTCACCTACAAACGCCCTGGCAACGAAGCCGGCATCGAGGGCAATTGCAACGGCAAGGGGATTAAATGGTTCGAGGAAGACGCCGGCGACCTGAACAGGGGTTTTGAAGCCAAGCTGGCTCGTCGGCGAGGCCTGTCCTTTCGTCAGACCATAAACCATATTATTGTGGACGATGTTGGTAATGTTCGGATTTCGCCTGATGGTGTGGATGAAGTGATTACCGCCCTCGCCATACATATCTCCATCGCCGCTTTCGGCAATGACGGTCATAGAAGGGTTGGCGGCCTTTATAGCGGTGGCAGGCGGCAGGGCACGGCCGTGCAGTCCGTTGAAGAAATGTGTCCTGAAATAATGCGGGATTTTCGCCGCCTGACCTATACCGGAGACCATTACAAGATTCTCCGGCGCAATATTCAGTTCCGCCAGCGTACGTTTTAGCACATTGAGAATCCCGTAATCGCCGCAACCCGGGCACCAAGCGATGTCAATTTCACCTGTATCAAAGACGTGTGCATCCATAAAAGACCTCACTTCAGGACCTTCTTCAACGCTTCTGCTACCTCTTCGACGGCGAAGCTCAGACCGCTGTATTTCAAAATCCTGTCCTTAACGTCGATGCCGGTGTGCAGTTTTATGAGCTTTGCAAATTGCCCCGTTGCATTGCCCTCGACGACGACAACTCTCTTAGCTTTGGACAGATAATCCGCAGTCTGCGGATGCAAAGGATATACCTGGCTGTAATGCAGCAACGACGTATCTTTTCTGTCCAGAACAGCAAGCGTCTCTTTCACAATATGGTAGGTCGAGCCCCAACAAACGACGAGGTTATCATATTTTCGATTTGGGTAGAGTTCCGGCTCGACTATTTCGGCTTTAGCTGATTCGAGCTTTCGCAGCCGCTTGCTGACCATTTTAGTTCTAAGCTGCAAATCTTCGGTGATGTGCCCTTCGGCATCGTGCTCGTCGCTGTCCACACACACAAGGCCCTGCCCGAAACCTGGAACGCCTCTCGGCGAGATACCGCTTTCGGTCAGTTCATACCTCTTGTAATTGGCGACGGTTTCGGCAATGTATTTCTCGACCTTCATGCTCGATAAATCAAAGCCGCCGGTGTTGTAATAGGAATCGATGAAGTACTGGTCGGTCAGGACAAAGACGGGGACTTGATACTTATCGGCGAGGTTAAAGGCGCGGGCGGTAAGATAAAAGGCCTGCTCAAGCGTCCCCGGCGCAAACAGGATTCTTGGGAACTCGCCGTGACCTGCGTAAAGTGCAAGCTCGAGGTCGGCCTGCTCGGTGCGAGTGGGCAGGCCCGTAGCCGGGGCCGGTCTCTGGCCAAGGTGAATAACCATAGGCGATTCGAGCATACCCGCCAAACTCAATCCTTCGACCATCAGGGCAAAGCCCCCACCTGAGGTTGTAACCATTGCCCGAGCGCCGGCGTACCAGGCGCCAATCGCCATATTCATCGCCGCGATTTCGTCTTCGGCCTGCTCGACGATTATGCCGAAGTCCCTGCTGTTTTTGGCGAGAAAGGCCAGCACGGGTGTCGACGGTGACATCGGATACGACGAAACAAAATTGCATCCTCCTGCTATCGCTCCAAGACCTACCGCATCGCCACCGGCCAGGAGAATGTGGTCCTTAACGGCGGCGTCCGGCTTGAGATTAAAATTTATTTTCGCCTGACCGGCCAAATTCCCAGCAAGCCGGAAACCCGCTTCTGCTGCCCGGACGTTATTTTGCACAATGTCGGCAGCTTTCGTAGAGAAGGATTGTTTCACATAGTCGCAGACATTGCTCAGCTCCATCCCCAGCAAACCTGCCAGCATCCCTACCGCAACAACATTGGAGTAGACTTTGTTGCCTATGTCGGTCACAATTTTGGTAAACGGTGATTCGATAAACCTGAAACGACCGCTGGAGGTCTCATCTCCAACAACTTCGGTTTCGGCAAGGACGATTGTTTCCTGAGAAATCCTTTCTCGAAGATGTTGAACCGCCCCTTTGTTTAATGGGATGAGCAGGTCTATCCGGTTGACAAAGGCCGATACCGGCCGAGAGCTGACGCGTATTTGGGTTGAGTTGTTGCCGCCTCGGACCCGCGACATATATTCCTTGGTGGCGAAGACATTGTAGCCGGCCAGTTTCAGCATTCGCACCAGAATACCTTCAACGGTCTGTATGCCCATGCCCGCCTGGCCGCACAGAACTATTGAAACATCGTCCGCTCGTAATGCTGCGTCCCTTGCCATATTCGCACCTGCCTGTCCACAGACAAATCCTAATGACTGTGCTCCTGTTCGCCAGGATACGCATTGCGGAAATCCGCCAGAAGCGAACGGAGCTTTTCGACGTTGGCCAAATCGGTGGTCTGCTTGGCCTTCATCGAGTAAACGAGCATCTCATGCAGCAGCGTAAGCTGCTTGACATATTTTTCGTAACCGGCGGCATCGCTCTTATCGACCGGTTTTATCCGCTGGGCCATAAAGTAGTAGCTGGTAATATGCGCGATATCCTCAGCGTGCTCATCCTTGACGTTGACCCACCGGACAATCTGGTTCATATTCGGCTTTTGCTGTGCCGACAGCTCCTCTATGGACTTCATTGCCTTTTCAATCGTGGTGATATTCTCCGCAATCATAGCCAGCCTTGCCGGGTCATCGTAGATGCCGCAGGGCATCTGGCAATGCGAATACACAAGCGGCGCTATACCCGCCACCGCAAGCAGCAAAACACCGGCCATTAACTTTCGCCTTATGTCTGTCTTCATTTTTATTCCCTTTCAAATTACCAATAACCAGTTACCAATCACCAACAGATTCCGTTAATACTCATCGAGATGATAAAACTCCGCGTTTTCCAGCCAAGTCTGCGGTCTCGATACAAAATCAATTATATTCTCAAGGAGAAAATAGTGTTTTTTCTCCTCGTCGGCCAATTTTAGGAAAATCTCTTTATGGGCCTTCTCCACCTCATTTGCTTTTCCGAGATAAAAATCCTGGCTTTGTTTCTCAATCGCAAGGGCTTTTCTGTAAAGCTCAGTTTGGCTGATATTGAAATTGAAACTCTGAGCGGACTCGCGCATCTTTGCGAAAATATCTTTGGCGTCCGACAGCACGGTCGTTTCAGCCAAATCAGGAGTAATATCTTCTTTCATATCCGAAACAATTTTATAATGCTTTGCCTCTTCGTCAGCCAACATATTAAATACCGTCTTGAGACTTTTATTATTCGATTTGGCGGCCAACTGTCGATAGTAATCCTCGCTGTATTTTTCTTTCTCCATAGCAAAATCAAAAATGTTCATATTTTCATCCTTTGATAATAATAACAGTTAAATTTCCGCGAGTTTCCGCCACTTTCGGCCGTCGGATTCGATAAGTCTGTCCGCCTGAGGAATGCTCTCGCTGCCAGCGGGATACTCGTATGGAGCTGAATCATCGTTCTCCCATCTCTGCAGCACAGGCATTAATAATTGCCACGCAATCTCCACGCTGTCGTACCTGTTAAAAAGCGTCTGGTCGCCGACCATACAGTCAAGAAGCAGTCTCTGATAGGCCTCTGGCATATCAACGAGAAAGATGCTTTTGTAATTAAAATTCATATTGAGGGTGCTCATACAAATCTTCGAACCGGGCCGCTTTGCCTGGAAACTCAGCGAAATTCCCTCTTCGGGCTGTATCTGCAAAACGAGAACATTCGCAGGCATGTCCCCAAGGCCGGCAGAGACAAACATCGAATGAGGAACCTGTTTGAAAGCGATGGCAATCTCGGTATCTTTATGAGCGAGTCTTTTGCCGGTCCGCAGATAGAAAGGAACACCTTTCCATCGCCAATTATCCATAAACAGCTTTGCAGCAACGAAAGTTTCGGTCTTAGATTGTGGATTTACCGCCGGTTCAGCCCGATAGCCGGCGACCTGTTTACCGTCGATTATCCCCGGGCCGTACTGGCCCCGCACAATTAAGCTATCCAGCTCATCCGGGTTAAAAGGGCGAATCGAACGTAAAAGTTTGACCCTCTCGTCACGCATACTGTCCGCCTCGAACGAGGCCGGCGGCTCCATCGCAACCAGAGCGAGCATTTGAAGTATATGATTTTGAAATACATCCCGAAGCGCACCGGCTTTATCGTAATAGCTGCTGCGATGCTCAACACCAATCGATTCGGCTATTGTAATCTGAACGTGGTCAATATAATCACGGTTCCATACAGGTTCAAAAATGACGTTTGCGAAACGGAACATCAAAATGTTCTGAACGGTTTCTTTGCCGAGATAATGGTCGATGCGATATATTTGCGACTCATCGAAACGCCGGCTGATTTTATTATTCAGCTCAACTGCGCTTTGCAAATCTCTGCCGAAGGGCTTTTCAACGATTAATCTGGCCCGCTGCTTCGAATCAGACTCATTGATGCAGGACAAGGCTGAGCGGCCCAGATGTTCCACTACTGGGCTGTATAGAAACGGCGGAACAGCGAGGTAAAAGATACGACAGCCGTCGATTTTATGTTTTTTGTCCATCTGGACGAGTCTGTCTTTTATACTTTTATAAAACGCAGCATCCTCGTAATCACCGTCGATGTAGTAGAGCTTTTCTGTAAAAGCGTTCAAATCCTTCTCTGATGCGCCACTGTGACTTTCCCGTATTGCTTGTTGCGCAGTTTCTCGAAAATCCTCATCTGTGAGTTTTGTTCGCCCACAGCCCAGGAGGTAAAACTTTTCATCAAGCAAATCCTGTGCGAAGAGATTGAAGATGCTCGGAATTAGCTTTCTGTGTGCAAGGTCGCCTGATGCGCCAAAAACGACCATCGCATTCGGCGGGGCCGGTATCTCGGCACAAACAATATCCTGCGGGTTTAAGGATGGCTGAATCTTTTCCATAGTAACTACCTCTTATGCGCTGCGTAACACGAGGTAAAAACCGCAATCTTTCGCTAGTTACAGTTTAATCTTCAATTGGTTCAAATTCATTTTTGCCGGCGCCGCATTCCGGGCAGACCCAGTTGTCCGGCAAATCTTCAAAAGCAGTGCCGGCTTCCACACCATTATCGGGGTCGCCTACAGCGGGGTCATATATATATCCGCACAAAAGACATTTGTATTTCTTCATACTTTTTCCTCCTTTTTTTAAATTTTCCTTCGATTTTACTTTGATGTATGTTGCAGCGGTTTTGGGCGTCCTGCCGTGTTTTATATCGCGGTAATAATTGTATGTCATTGGCTCTGCTTCTTCATCAAGCGTTTCACAGGCCACAATTTTTGCAATAAACAGCGTATGAGTTATAACGTCAATGCTCTCGGCAACTTCAGCTTCGAGAAAAGCTACTGTATTATCCAAAATTATTGGCACACCGGTCTGGCCTGTTTTGTAATTTACCCCTTTGAATTTGTCTGTGTCCCTGCCGGACTTAAATCCGAAGCTGCCGATAAAAGACATCGGCGATTCTTGAGAAAGAATAGAGACAGCAAACACTTTGCTGCCGGTAATATACTCGTGGGTTAAACACTGTCTGTTGATGCTGGCGGCGACCATCGGCGGCTCAGGCGTTAACTGAAAGACGGTATTTACAATACAGCCGTTGAATTTGTCTCCTTTTTTCGAGCTGACTATACACATGCCGTAATTTAGCTTGAAAAGCGACTCTAAATTCAACATCAGCATCTCCCCGAGTATTTGGGCTGCGGTAATTGCTTCGAAATCTCCTTAGCTATTTCGAAGTCGTCATCTTTCGGTTCAAAACAGCAATGTGCCCCATCTCTTCTTTGATAATCGCCTCGACTTTATCTTTGCCGGCTTTGAGGGGCACGAAATCCTTCAGGCCGAGATAGAAAACGATGGAATCCTTTTCGGCTTCGATAGCCAATTTCAAAATATCCTCTACGCTTTCGTCACCTGTCAATTGTTTGCTGTAGTCTTTTTTCAGGTCAAAGACGTGGCCATCGGCCATTGCCTGGAGGTACAAGGCCATTTCGTTGTCAGGGTCAAAGACATCCGATTCTCGTTCCTTGTCTGAGATTTGATTTTTCATCGCGGCGAAGATTTTTTCGTGCTCAGCTTCCATAGCGGCCAAGTCCAGGAACATTTGGCGTGTGCCTTTGTCGGAGACGCTTTTTGCAGCTTTGTGATAGAACTTTATGCCGTTTCTTTCAATCTGTTCCGCCATTTCAAAGATTTCAAATACATTGAAAGTAATGCTCATTGTTATTCTCCTTCTGCCGAATTATCACTTACTACCCTCTCCATAATCCATGAATGTTGCAGTGCTCACGTGCGGTGACTGTATTTGCCTTCAGATTGAATATCGCTTCAGGTGCGTCGCCCGGATTGAAGAACTTTCGATACGCCGCGCCGTCAGCGAGAATTTCAATCCACTCGATATAATGTTTTTCCTCCATAGGATGAGGGATACTGCCAACCTTTACCTTGTAGCCGCCGCTGATTTTTTCGATTACGGGCACATGTTTTTCCTTGCCCTGGTCAGCGGTTTTTTCAGCAAGGTTTTCCATCGGCTGGCCGCAGCAAACCAATTCGCCGTCGCCGCCGTGAAGCACTTCAACGATGTTGCCGCAGACCATACATTTATAAATTTCAAGCTTCTTTGCCATAATATTTTCCCTTCACGTAAATTGATTTTAAGCGATTCCGACCGCCTTGTGTTTCGTTAGTATTTTATCAGCGAGGTTCTCAAGTGCTGTAAAATCATTATCTTTGGGATAGCCCTTTGCTATCACCGGCTCAAGAATTTCTACTTTAAGGTTTGAAATCAGTCCCGTGATTTGTTCGACCATCCTGCCGCCCCAGCCGAAAGAGCCGATAATCGAAGCAAATTTAGTCTTCGGTCTAAGAGCATTTGCTAAAATTGCAGCATACGCAACTTTAGGATGCGCTGCCGTCAGGACTGTCGGAGACCCAAGCACAATCGTAGCTGCATCGACGAGTGACATTGCCAGCTTTCCGATGTCAGCTACGGAGAGATTAAATTGCTTAACTGTAATTCCTCTTTCAATCAAGGCATCCACAAAATGTTCGACCATTTTTCTTGTGCTGTCATGCATTGATATATATGGCAGCACCACTTCATTTTTTACATTGTCGCTTACCCAGTCTTTATAAGCATCGATGATAAACTGCGGCTTGTCATAAATGGGGCCATGGCTTGAAGCGATTACATCTATTTGAAGGTTCTTTATTTTTTCGAGGTTGCCCTTTATGGCTGTCCTGAAAGGCATCATTATCTCGGCGTAATATCGCTTGGCGGATTCGTACACGAGGGACTGGTCCTCGACGAACAAGCTGCTGCTCGCCAGATGTGAGCCGAAGAAATCGCACGGAAAAAATATCTTGTCCTCCTTCAGGTAAGTCCCTATCGTCTCCGGCCAGTGGACCCACGGAATATAAATAAACTGCAGCGTCTTATCACCCAAAGAAAGAGTTTGGCCGTCATCGACGGTAATAAATTTATCTTCGCTGATTTGCAATAAATCAATGAGCATACCCTTACACTTGGGGTTTGTTATAACCTTAGCATCAGGATAAAGCATCAATACATCAGGTATGCCGCCGGAGTGGTCCTGCTCGGCGTGGTGGGCGACAATATAATCTATTCTTCCGGTCCCAGCTTTGATGAGATTATCTATCAGTACCTCGGTCTTTGTTGGGTCAACCGTATCCAAAAGTGCAGTTTTTTCGCTGCCCTTTATTAGATAGGCGTTATAGCTTGTTCCGTCTGGCAGAGGAATCAGCTCATCAAATAATCTTCTATCCCAGTCGATAGCTCCTACTGCATAAATGTTTGGTTTTAGCTGCATCATTTTTCTAATCCTTTTACCGCCTTTAGCGCTGCTTCGTAATTCGGTTCGCTGGCCAGTTCATTTACTATCTGTATATACCTAATGGTGCCGTTTTTGTCCACAACGAACACCGCCCTTGCCAGCAGTCGTAACTCCTTTATCAACACTCCATACGCCTTGCCGAACGACGCGTCGCGATGGTCTGAGAGCGTTTGAACATTCTTTACGCCCGCGGCGCCGCACCATCGCTTCTGCGCGAACGGCAGGTCCATACTAATCGTCAGCACCACAACGTCGCCGCCGAGTTTGCCCGCCTCCTCGTTGAACCTTCGGGTTTCTATGTCGCAAACGGACGTGTCGAGCGATGGCACCGAAGCTATTATGCATACCTTGCCGTGATATGACGAAAACTTTACCGCCGACATATCGTTTGCTACGACCTCGAAATCTGGCGCTGAATCACCAACCTTGAGACCTTTACCCAACAAGGTCAGGGGTTTGCCTTTCATAGTTATAACGCCTCTTCGCTCTTGCATAGCATTCTCCTTACAACCTAAGTTTGTAATACTGACAACCAATAACACTACAGCTATTTTTTTCATTGGAAGAAATCTTTATTAACGCCATCCAGCAGAATTCTGCGAAGCAGTGCCATAAACAGCGACCTGCTTATTCCGGAGGTAACCGGATGTATTTCAAGCTAATCGCAATAAAGATGTAGTATTTTAACGCCCTCTGCTATAAGTAAAATCCTTGTTTTGGGACAGGAATATGCCTATCGAATCAATAATTGACCGCTTCCAGCTCAAAATGCGCCTTTGGGTGCGCACATGAAGGGCATACGTCCGGCGGTTCTGTCCCCTCGTGGACATAGCCGCAGTTCCTGCAAACCCACCTTACCGGCTTTTCCCGCCTGAAAACGCGCCCCTCGGTTATGTTCTTCGCAAGTGCAACATACCTGACCTCGTGGCGCTTTTCGGCAATCGCGATATTCCTGAAAACCTCTGCGATTTCGCTGAAACCTTCTTTGTCCGCGGTCTTGGCGAAGTCCGAATACATTTTGGTATTTTCATAATGCTCGCCCGCCGCTGCTTCTTTCAAATTTTCAAGTGTGCTGCCGATAACCCCTGCCGGGAATGCTGCGGTAATTTCCACCTCACCGCCCTTTAGAAACTTGAACTCGCGCTTGGCGTGTTCCTTTTCCTGGTTGGCGGTTTCTTCAAAGATTGCAGCAATCTGCTCGTAGCCATCTTTTCGGGCCTGACTGGCAAAATACGTATAACGGTTCCTCGCCTGAGACTCACCCGCAAACGCAGTCAGCAGATTCTTTTCAGTCCGGCTTCCTTTAAGCTCCATTGCAACCCTCTCTTTCTTAAAACGTTAACGGACAAGGTTCATTCACAATTAACCCCGACGCTTGATATTGTCAAATGGCTTATGATAAAAGTAAAACCCGCCGAAGCATACTCTTTCTGCGAAGGCGGGTCAATAATTCTTTTGCACTTTGCACGGCTAAGTCTCCGGATTCCCGCCGAACCTTTTGGCATCAGCTTAGTTGCGTCAGCTTTTCCCGCCTTTGCTATGTATAGCATTAAATAGTAGTTACTCCTGTTTGTCAAGAATTGTTCTGAATTTATCCGGTTTTCCCTGCCGATAGTTTTCCCATAGTCATATCCGCTGTTGCGTAAGTGCCTATAAGGGGTTTGAAAAAGCGGCTTGATAAGTCTGAAATGCCGGTTTATAATTTGGAGTTATAGATGATTGATTATTTTTGATTCTTTGCCTTTTCTTTAAATAGTAAATCATAAATAATAAATCATAAATATTGATGCGCCCGTAGCTCAGAAGGATAGAGCGTCGGTTTCCTAAACCGAAGGTCACAGGTTCGAATCCCGTCGGGCGTAGTCACGATAGGATTCGAACCTCAAAGGGTGTGGGAAAAGAATCTTCCTACGCCGTCGGGGTGACAGGAGCGACCCTTTTTCAATAGTGAAGCTCCACGGCTTTACACCCGTGGCTTTCTGCGAAGGCGGGTAAAATCCTGGGCGGTGCAATCGAAGATCTTGACAGGCAACGGTGTTGGGGAGAGAATAAAACAAGAACGCCAGTAACTTTAAAAGAGCAGATAATATGACAAAGACGCTCGTAACAAAGATATGTCTTTTAGCCGGGCTCACTTTGGCAGGCTGCAAGGCCGGCG
This sequence comes from Sedimentisphaerales bacterium, assembly GCA_049508795.1. Taxonomy (GTDB): domain Bacteria; phylum Planctomycetota; class Phycisphaerae; order Sedimentisphaerales; family Anaerobacaceae; genus CAIYOL01. The sequence continues at coordinate 42,234 of JBELAN010000011.1, forward strand.
AGGCGCCCAACTCCGGCTTCAATCCCAACCCTGAACTGATGTCCAAAGATGCCAATGTGCCCTTCCAGCGCACCTACTGGAATAATAAGTTCGACCCCAACGCTTACCATGAAATCTTCATCGCCCCCGTTAACACCGACTACCTCGCAGCTGGGAGTTCCTGGGAGAGTTTTAATCTCGCCAACTTCGATAAGGAAAGGTTTAAAAAAGATATCGCTGCTCTGGCAGACTATACACAGAAATCTTTCACCAAGGCCTTCAGGGAGGACCCCAATCATCTCTATAAGGTAGTAGATGTCCCCGGACCCAATACGCTTTTACTTGAGTTGGCCCTTGTGCAGGTGGTGCCGTCTGGGGCAGTCTTTGGCGTCGTCGGCTGTGTGTCAGGTATCCCCGCTGCGGTCGGCATGGCTGCCGGTGCCGCATCAAAGTCACAGGACGTCGGCAAAGGCGTGGTCGCCATCGAAGGACACTTCAGAGACGGCAGGACCGGCGAGATTATCGGCATGTTCGCTGACTGTGAACACCCCAAATCCGCCATCCTGGATTTGAAGGCCATCGACTGGTGGGCTCCGGCCAAAGCAATCATAGACGAATGGAGTCAGCAGTTGGTTGCCGTTGCCAATAGACCCCCCGGTACCGCAGTGAAGGACTCCCCGGCATTTGAGCTGCTCGTGTGGTAAGTTACGCAGGGATCGTAGTCGGGGGTCGTTTAGGCGTTTGTATATAGCCCCAGGTCTCACCCGTGGTTGCAGGTGCGAGGATTGCTTTATCCTTCTTACTGCAAGAGAGTTATCCTTTATTTTTGTGGCTTTCCATCAGCAGCCGGTAATTCGGTATGATATGTTCGCCAAAGAGATTGGCGTAGTCCAGCGCATCAGGACGATTCCATGTCTGCTGGAGTTCCCCAATAACTGCAAACGTATCAATCGGAATCACTCCGGCCTGCGTAATGCGGGCGATAGTTAAATCGGTTGCCATCTGGCTCCAGTTGCCGGAAGCATCCACGACGGCATACACCTTGTAGCCAGCTGCCGCTGCACTGATGGCCGGAAATGCCAGACAAACACTCGTGAGCGTACCGGTCATTACCAGCGTCTTGCGATTGGTCTCTTCAACGGCCTTGACGAACATAGGCACGTCCCACGCGTTGATTTGACCCTGACGCGGGACATATTTAACGTGGGGAGCGAATTGCTGGATTTCGGGAATTACCGGGCCGTTCGGGCCTTCCGGCACGGACGCAGTGGTGATGACGGGAATCTTCAGCATCGTGGCCACCTTGGCCAGAGCAATGACATTGTTGCGAAGTTGCGACACCGGCATATCTTTAACAAGATTGAACAGGCCGCTTTGGTGGTCAATAAGCAGCATAGCAACATCCTTAGGGTTCATCATGACTTTTTCTTGAGGTGTGCTCATACAATTCTCCTTTCGGTTTGGTTAACGGCTGCGACTTTTTCTGTGAGTTTCTGCGACATAATAATACTCCCTGTATTTAACTTGCCGGCTTGCCGGCAGTGTTGTCCCGCAATACAGGCGGAGGTTCACCCGTTCTTTTTAGTATGAGTCTATCGTAGCCGGGAGGATATTTAGCTAAATAGGGAAAATGCTTAATTTAACTTCGCAATTGCTTACCGCCCAAACCCTGCACCCTGCGCGGTGCCAAGTCCGCCCAATCTGCCGGGGGTTGGTCATTGCGAGTGACCTGTCCGGCGTAGTCCCTAAGGGACGAAGTCGGAAGCTTTAGCGACGGCGGAAGCGAAAGCGGATGCCTTTTCGTGGCCAATTAAAAAATCCATTTAATCAGTGTAATCAGTGATTCAATCAAATGCGCAGCAGGTTATGAGCAAAAATCCACTTTTTTCAAAAATTTTTGCTCCTTTTCTCACATCGAGTTACGAGAATCGAGTATCGAGAATCAAGGACCTTTTTCGCATCAAATGCGCACATTCGCCTTACTAAGGGGGGATGTCTGGAAAGAATAGCCAATGACCACTTACCAATTACCATTTACCAATTACCATTTACCAATCACCAATTACCAACCATCAATCAAAAATAACAAATTATGCGAAACAAAGCCAATTTTCGAAATGTCAAAAACGATTGTAACCGCAGTAAAGGCAATGACTAACAACAATAAACAACGAACTATGAACTATTCAAAACAAACCCAATCAAACCCAATTTCAAACCAGCTTCTCAGCCTGTCGGGCGTATTTCAAGGTTTTTATTTTAACTTGACCTTAATTCCCTTTTTGCGATATTCAGCTACAAGCTCTTTTAAGTCTTGTATTAGAACTTCCATCTCTTGGGTATTTTCGAGCAGATTTTCGTATAACCGCGCATCATTTATGAACTTGGCAGCGGTGCCTTGGCCGTTGTTTATCTTTTCTAAAATCAGCCGCAGCTCCGCCGCTGTTTTACTTGCTTCCTCGCTTGCATTAACCCCGGCAGCAAGGAATTCTTGCAGTTCCTTCGTTGCTACTGACAGATTGGCTAAGGTCGTCTTGATATTTTCTTTGTTTGCCTTGTCGCCCAAAATCTCGTTGGCGTTATTTATAAAAGTGCTAAGGCCTTTAACCAGCTCATCCAATTTTTTCTGGCTCTCTTCCGGGAAAAACTCGCTGGTCATACCTGTCGAACCCTGTAACAGCATTTTATCGACCAGGAACTTTGTTTCCGGCCGGTTTGGGTCGAGCGGCGTCAAAGGCAGGGCAGGGTCAACTGAAAGCTCGATATAACTGCTGCCCAGCCCACGTGTCATCAATTTCACTTTGACGTTGGATGGGATATTGACGTATTTTTTGTTAATACTAAGAATAACCATCGTTTGATGATACTCCAAACCGGTATTCAAATCTGTGCGTATCTGCGGAGGTATAACTTTTGTTACTCTGCCGATTGGATAGCCGCAAAAGTTAACGGGAGTGTCCTTGAGCACTCCCGGCGCTGTCGGGAACTGGACAAACACTTGGAAGGAACTGAGTTTGCTGACAACAGTGGGAAAATCTTTAAACATAAATATAAGCCATATAAGCGCACAAATGGCTACTACCACAAAAGCGCCCACGATAATATTGCGTTTTCTCTGTGCGGTTTCATAATCACTCACTTTTTACTCCCTTTCAAATCTGTTCGACCTTCCAGAAACAACTCTCTTATGGCACGCAGAGGATAGCCGCTCTCGTTGAGCTTTTTTATCAGTTTAATTCGCTCTATTGCTTTTTCGTCAAACAGCCGTCTGCCGGTCGATGTAATCTCTGTTGGCTCAAGCAGGCCGACCATTAAATAATATTGCAAAGATTGCCGGGAAATACCAGCTTTTTTTGCAGCGGCGCCTACAGATGTTAACTCGCTTTTCTGGCTCAAAGTTTACCCTCTTTAAACGGCGAAAACTGCAAATTATCCGATTTTCTCAACTGCGGCCGCTGCCAGAGCAAGGAACGAAGCTTTTACCTGCTCAAATTTCAACTGCTTCACAATCTCTTTTGAGTTTACCGATTTATTTAATTTCTTCGACAATTGCGGAGAAATCATTAACAAATAATCAAAACCGGGTGCTATACGGCCCTGACTTTGTCGAAAGGCCTCCCGAAGTAGCCGTTTCAGCCGGTTGCGCTCGACAGCGCCGCCGCAGGATTTGCCGACAGAAACGCCCAGCCGCGGGTAACCACAATCATTTTCTGCTATATACAGCACAAGCAATCCATTGGCGACCCGCACTTTGCGGGCCAATACAGCTTCAAATTGTTTATTACTGGCAAGTCTTTTTTTCGAGAAGGAAAACTGCTTCAAGATACCACCATATCCCGTAAGGGATGCCTGCCTATGGCATGGCATAGCCATTACGGCAAATCGCCGGCAACTTAATCGCTCATTAAATATATTATCGGCTTTTTGCTGCTGTGGCAATACTTCTGTAGAAAGCTGTCGGCGAACCTCTCAACAGTTCAAAACTGTATTGTGCAAATAAACCTGCCAGCCTTGACTTGTAAAACTGCGGGATTTCAAAAACCTAATCGTCCGCCTTAATTCTCATGTCGTAAAATGAACGAAGCACGAAAATTGCGCTGACGATAAAGAAAACAACCGCCAGTATTACATCTGTCTTTCTGCTCATTGCTAACGCAAGCTCTATAGCCAGAAGCCCGAACAATGTGCTGAACTTAATTACCGGGTTCATTGAAACTGAAGATGTATCCTTGAAAGGGTCACCCACCGTGTCGCCAACAACCACCGTTTTGTGCAGCTCAGTACCCTTCTCCTTAAGGTTCACCTCAACAAACTTTTTGGTATTGTCCCACACGGCACCGGCATTGGCCATAAAAATAGCCTGGAACAGGCCGAAAAACGCCAGCGATATCAGGTAGCCGATAAAGAAATACGGCTCAATGCACGCAAACGCAAGCGTGCTGAAAAATACCGCAAGGAACAGGTTTATCATGCCCTTCTGCGCGAACTTTGTGCAAATCTCCACCACCTTTTTGCTGTCGGCGGTCGAGGCCTTTTCTGCACCTTCGAGTTTGATGTTGGACTTGATAAACTTCACGGCGTGGTAAGCGCCGGTGGTAACCGCCTGGGTCGAAGCAGCCGTGAACCAGTAAATGATACAGCCGCCCGCAAGCATCCCCAGCAGGAAAGGCGGATACAAAATAGAAAGGTTGGCGAGCATTGCAGGTTGCAGCCCTTTTGTTAAAATCATAATGATTGAGAATATCATCGTCGTCGCGCCTACGACCGCTGTGCCGATAAGCACCGGCTTGGCGGTTGCCTTGAAGGTATTGCCAGCACCATCATTTTCCTCCAGGTAATCCTTCGCCCGCGTAAAATCGGGCTCAAAACCGAAATCCTTCTTAATCTCAGCCTTGACATTCGGTATGCTTTCAATCAGCGAAAGCTCATATACCGACTGGGCGTTATCGGCCACGGGGCCGTATGAATCGACCGCGATAGTAACCGGGCCCATTCCCAAAAAGCCAAACGCCACAAGACCAAACGCAAAAACCGATGGAGCAATCATCAACACGTCCAATCCCGAGGTGCTGACACCGTATGCAATAGCCATCAATAACAGAATGCACAAACCCATCCAGTAGGCGCTGAAATTGCCGGCGCAAAAACCTGAAAGGATGTTCAAGGGGGCGCCACCCTTGCGTGAGGAGTTGAGGACGTTTTGAACATAGGCGGATTTTACGGAGGTAAAAATATTGACTATCTCAGGTATAAGAGCGCCGGCTATTGTGCCGCAGCTTATAATCGAGGCGAACTTCCACCACATATTGCCATCGCCGAGGTTCGGTATAATCAGATACGAAACCAGATAGGTCAGGCTGATTGAAACCAGCGATGTAATCCAGACAAGAGAGATAAGGGGCTCTTCAAAATTCATCTCGTCGGCATGCAGGTGCCTGGCTTTGGCCTTTATATCATTTATCCAGTAGGAAAGTGCACTTGTGATAATCATTACCAGACGCATTACGAAAAGCCAGACAAGCAATTTTACCTGAATAATCGGGTCTTTAACGGCCAGCAAAATAAATGAAATCAACGCTACACCAGTTACACCGTAAGTTTCAAAGCCGTCCGCGGTCGGCCCAACAGAATCGCCGGCATTATCGCCCGCGCAGTCAGCTATGACACCCGGGTTGCGGGCGTCATCTTCTTTGATCTGGAAAATAATCTTCATCAGGTCTGAACCTATATCAGCAATCTTGGTGAAAATGCCGCCGGCGATTCTCAGAACCGAGGCGCCCAAAGATTCGCCTATGGCAAAACCAATAAAGCAAGGTCCTGCGTAGTTTGGGTCGATAAACAGCAGGATACAAAGCATAACAGTCAGCTCTATGCTTATCAAAAGCATACCGATGCTCATACCGGCCTTTAGCGGAATCGCATAGATGGGAAACGGCTTTCCCTTGAGACTGCTAAAGGCGGCACGAGAGTTTGCCAGAGTATTGATACGCATGCCAAACCACGCCACGGTGTAGCTGCCGGCGATGCCAATCAGACTGCATATAAGGATAAGTGAGACCTTGCTGTTTTCCATATGCCGCAGCCAGTGGAAGTACGCTTCTATGATAACGGCCACAAGCGCCCACAGAATGATTATGAATTTGCCTTGCGTGAACAGGTAAGTTTTGCAGGTTTCATAGATTAGCTCGGAGATATCGAGCATGGCCTTATGAACTTTTATTGCTCTTATCTGGAGGAACTGTACTATACCGAACACCACGCCAAATGCGCATATCACCAGACCCCATAACAATAGAGACCTGCCGTCTATATAATCCGACAAAAACTTTACTGATTTCAAGTTAGGCAATACCAGTTCAGCTTCGCCTGCCAGCGCTGCCGACGCATTGCAAAACAGCATAACCGCCGCAGCGAAAAATCCCACCTTCAGGGTTAAAACATTACCTTCTTTGCGCGTTTCCACCGTTTTTCTCCACTTGCAAAAAGTCTTTGTTAAGTCGATTTTCCATATTCTTTTTTGAAAAGAAAGAGGAAAAATAAACCAAAAAGCTCATTCTTGCAAGTATTTTTGCTTATCTTTTGCAAAAACATTTACACAGTGTGTTTCTGTAAGGCAGATTGTGTGCAAAGTTGGAAATGCCTATTTCCGCCGCAAAGCCGCAAAAAAATTACATATCATGCTTGGCATCATCCTGCTGACTTTGATATTCTACAGGCTTTATTATTTACTCTTATAATGACAATGACATTATATTATGAATTATTCGTCTAACATAATAAACTTAACACCAGCCATTTGGGTTGCTCAATTCAACAACCCTTTATTCCATTGGCTTTTATTGCAGGAAGGAGCTAATCTTTAGCAACAATGAGAATTTGCATTCCAAAAGAAAGGCACCCCGGCGAAAATAGGACGGCTATGGTGCCGGAAAACGCCGCCAAGTTAGTCAACCGGGGAGCACAAGTCGCCGTCGAAGCTGGCGTGGGCGTTGCCTGCGGGTATTCGGATGCGGATTATGCCGCCTCCGGCGTCACGGTAGTTCAAGACCGCAGGGAGCTTTTATCATCGGCGGATATGGTATTGCGGCTGCGCAAGCCGCCGGTCGAAGAGATTGGCTGGCTCAGGCAGGGCAGCGTTCATATTAGTTTTCTCGACCCTTTCAGCGAGTCGGAACTCATCCAGAAACTGGCGGCCCAGAAAGTCAGTGCCATCAGTATGGAAATGATACCGCGCATCACACGGGCTCAAAAAATGGACGCCCTCACTTCTCAAGCCAACCTGGCGGGTTACGTGGCGGTGATTCTGGCGGCAGACTATCTGCCCCGCATTTTTCCAATGATGACAACCGCCGCCGGCACGCTTATGCCTGCTAAAGTGTTTATCATCGGAGCAGGTGTGGCAGGTTTGCAGGCCATCGCCACGGCAAAACGGCTCGGCGCCAACATCGAAGCCTTCGATACAAGGCCGGTGGTGGCAGAACAGGTGCAGTCTCTGGGCGCAAAATTCGCAAAAATCGACCTTGGTGAAACCGGCCAGACTAAAGACGGCTATGCCAAGGCGCTGACCGAGGAGCAGATTGCTAAACAGCGGGAGGGGATAAAAAAGCTTTGCGCAGCAGCGGACGTGGTTATCACTACAGCTCAGGTTTTTGGAAAAAAGGCCCCGATTATCCTTACGGCAGACATTGTGGCTGGAATGAAAAAAGGCAGTGTGATTGTGGATTTGCCCATCGAAAGCGGCGGCAACGTTGAAGGGTCTGTTATAAATCAAGTTGTCGAAAAGAACGGTGTTAAAATTGTCGCTCTGGCAAACCTGCCCGGACGCGTGCCTGCTGCCGCAAGCAAAGTTTATTCCACCAACCTGATTAGTCTCATCGAGGAGTTTTGGGACAAGGAAGAGAAAAAATTCATTCTTAAACTCGATGATGAAATCATCAAAGGTTGCCTGATGACGCACAACGGACAAGTATGCAGTCAGGCAATTAAAAAATAACGGGTTAATGGCATATAAAAAGGAGTTTTGTGAAACCTTCACTTTTTAAGAGATTTGCGGTTGCTTTCGCAGTATTGGCTGCTGGCAGCATTTTGAGTGCGGCTGCGGGAGAAGCAGCGGGCGAGGCGGCACCGGGCGTCGTTCAGCACGCCTCCGCAGTGGGTATGGATTATATCCCGACTATATTTGTATTCATGCTGTCCACCTTTGTCGGGTTGGATGTTATCAGGCGGGTCTCGCGGCTGTTGCACACGCCGCTGATGTCGCTAACCAATGCTATTTCAGCGATTGCCGTGGTCGGCTCCATACTTATTGCAGGTCAGCAGCATGCAGAATATAAGTTTAACATCCTGGGAATGGTTGCTATCGTGGCTTCCATCAGCAACATCGTCAGCGGTTTTCTGATTACCGACCGTATGCTGAAAATGTTCAAAAAGCGGGGGGGCAGCAAACCATGAACATCTGGATTCAAATTGCTTATCTGATTTCCACCGCGCTGTTTATTTTTTCTTTGAAATGGATGAACGACCCGAAAACGGCTCGTCGGGGCGTAGCAGCGGGTGTCGCGGCGATGCTCGTTGCCGTCATTGGAACATTAATTAATCCGGCGATAGTGGCGTCAAACTATAAATGGATTGCGCTGGCCATTATAATCGGCTCGGCCATAGGCGTTCCGCTGTCGTGGGTGCCGCTCACCGCTGTTCCGCAGCGAACTGCTCTCTCGCATGCTTTCGGCGGCTTGGCTGCAGGGCTGGTGGGGGTCGCTGAGTTTTACCTCAGCTTTAGCGAATCCGGGCAGGAATTGAGCCATTTCCGCGCCGCGGCACTTTGCGCCGAAGTGCTTTTGGGATTTCTGACTTTCACGGGCAGTCTGATGGCTGCCGGCAAATTGCAGGAAATCATTCCCACCCGTCCTATTACCTATAAGGGGCAAAAGATTGTCAATTTAGGCCTTTTTGCCGTTGCCATCATCTGTTGCATAGTGCTGTCGACCGATGTGAATTATAAGTTCATCTTCCCATTTATCATTGCTTTGGCATTGCTGTTCGGCGTCCTGTTGATTATACCTATCGGCGGGGCAGATATGCCGACGGTTATTTCCATACTCAATTCTTACGCCGGTCTTTCAGCTGTGGCTATGGGCTTTGTTATGGACAACAAGCTTCTCATTACGGCCGGCGCTCTCGATGGCTCGTCGGGCTTGATTCTTTCGATTATTATGTGCAAGGCTATGAACCGCAGCTTCGGCAACGTCCTGTTCGGGGCGTTCGGCAAAGTGCAAGCAGCCGCAGCCGATGCGGCCAAAAAGACCGTCAAGAGTGCGACGCCGGCAGATGCCGCCCAGATTATGGAACAGGCAAACACGGTGGTCATTGTGCCGGGATACGGTATGGCTGTCGCCCAGGCACAACACCGCGTGCGAGAGCTTTACGACCAGCTCACCAAGCGCGGCATCACGGTTAAATTTGCAATCCATCCTGTAGCAGGTCGTATGCCGGGGCATATGAATGTCCTCCTTGCCGAAGCCGACATCCCTTACACCGACCTGGTGGAAATGGACGACATCAACCCTGAAATGCCGCAGGTGGATGTTGTGCTTGTAGTAGGCGCCAATGACGTGGTAAACCCAGCCGCCCGCACCAACAAGAGCAGCCCTATTTACGGTATGCCCATCATCAATGCAGACAAGGCCAAAACAGTTCTGGCCATCAAGCGCAGCATGAACCCGGGTTTCGCAGGTATCGAAAACGAGCTTTATTATGCCGACAAGACGCTGATGGTTTTCGGCGACGCCAAAGCCGTAGTGGGTGACTTAGTTAAATACCTTTCCGGCGAAAATAGCTGACCTTCCTGAAAAATTCCATCCGCGCTGACAATCTTGTATTTTTGACTTATGGCATAAACGATTGTATATTATTTGCATTGAACTTCAATTTTCAGGACAATGATAAAATGTCCAAAAAGAACAACCAGTTAAGTTTCCGGCTTGTATTCGTTATTTCCACAATTATATTCGCTACAACGCTGACTTTGCCGGGATGTAAAAAACAGCCGCTCCCTAAGGAACGGGTCGAGCAATCCCATATAGAAAATAATCACAACAAAGCCGCTCCGTCTGCACCGGTGGCCGAAAGCCCTAATAAACCTGCACAACCAAAAACCGATATTATTGCCGGTCCGAAGACCAACCCAAAAACAAGCCTAAGAGACGTCATCAGGGCAGCAAGAACCTGGACACCGGCTTACACCTATTGGATCGGCAAAATGGCGCCGGACTTTACCTTGACTGATATTAACGGTAAACAGCACAAACTAAGCGATTACCATGGCAAAACCGTTTTAATTACCTTCTGGGCGACCTGGTGCGGCCCCTGCAAAGCAGAAGTCCCTCATCTAATTACCTTACGAAACCTAATCAGCAAGGAAGAGTTGGCAATGCTGGCCATATCTTATATAAGCACATTCCCCCCGGAAACAACCGAAAAGGTCAAAGACTTTGTAAAACAAAACAAAATTAACTATACGGTATTTTCCGCCGATTCCGGCACACTGCCGTTGCCTTTCAGTCGCATATCCGGAATTCCCTGTAGTTTTTTTATCGATTCCGAAGGTAAAATAAAGCTGGCTACCGAAGGTCTGTTATCGCTGGGCGAAATCAAGGCCATTCTGCAGGCTGAATAATCGCAAAACAGCCGGGCCTAAGCTAAAAAAACCTTAAATTTTTTCTGGACAACACCGAATAAGGTGGTTAGAATAAGTGTTTCAGTATGTATTTCAATTAAAGGTAATTACCTATGGCACATAAAAAGGGACAGGGCTCTACAAGAAACGGCAGAGACAGCAACGCCCAATATAGAGGTGTAAAGCTGTTCGGCGGTGAGGTTGTAAAGGCCGGCTCAATCCTCGTCCGGCAGTGCGGCACGAAATTTTTCCCGGGCAACAATGTCGGCATAGGCAGAGACTATACTTTATTTGCCACATCGGATGGAACAGTCCGTTTCAAGGGCCGAAAAATCCACGTCGTCTGAAACATTTACAATTTTCGATTTTCAATTTACCCGCCTTCGCAGAAAGCCACGTCTGTAAAACCGTGGAGCTTCACTATTCTGGAAATCATCGCTTAACCTCAAAACATACTTTCGTCCGTTAAATAGAAAATGTAGAATAGAAAATAGTAAATATAAGATGTTTATCGACAAGGCAAAAATCTGGGTCAAGGCAGGCGACGGCGGCAATGGCTGTATAAGCTTCCGCCGGGAAAAATATATTCCCAAGGGTGGCCCCGACGGCGGCGACGGAGGAAAAGGTGGCAGCGTCTATTTCGAGGCGGTGGAAAACCTCGACACCTTAATGGATTTCGCCGGCAAACATCACTGGCGTGCTCAGAACGGCCGGAGCGGCTCAGGAAACAACAAACACGGAGCAAATGGCCAAAACCTGATAATCCCTGTTCCAGCGGGCACTCTGATTTATGATGCCGACCTCGACCTGCTGCTTAAAGACCTTAATGAAGTCGGAATGAAGGTGCGTGTCTGTCGCTGTGGAAGGGGCGGAAAAGGCAATAAGGCCTTCGCCACATCCACTAATCAAACTCCAAGATACGCCGAACCCGGCAAAGAGGGACAGGAAAGAAATATTCGGCTCGAATTAAAACTAATCGCCGACGTCGGTATAGTAGGTATGCCAAATGCTGGCAAAAGCACTCTGATTTCGCGCTGCTCGGCGGCGAGGCCGAAAATCGCTGATTATCCATTTACCACTGTTGAACCGGTGCTTGGTATCGTTGAGCTAAGCGATTTTCGCCGGTTTGTTATGGCGGACATCCCAGGCCTGATTGAAGGCTCTCACAGAGGAGCTGGTCTGGGCATTGAATTCTTAAAACATATTGAAAGAACTCGAATAATTGTGCACATCCTTGATATAATGCCGACAGATGGCTCCGAGCCGGTGAAGAACTACAAGGCCATTCGCAATGAACTGAAGCTATATAGTAAGACCCTGGCTGAAAAAGAAGAAGTAATCATCGCCAACAAAATAGACCTCGACCCGGACGGCAGGATAATGAAAGAGCTAAAAAAGAAGATAAGAAAAAAAGTATATCCCGTCTCGGCGGTAACCGGAGCAGGAGTAAAAGAACTGACGGAAATTTTGTGGCAAAAGGTTAAAGAAACAAAAGCCGCAGTTGAACAATAAATTATGAACATAATCGCGGTAGATATCGGCAATACGAATATCACAATCGGCCTTTACCTCAAGGACGAGGAGCAGTTTATTAAATCCATCCCCGGCAATTCACGGTCGGAATTGACAAGCTGTCTCAAGTCGGCCTGGCAAAAAGTCCCTATCGTGAAAAGCTCCAGAGAAAAAAAACACAATGGCGTAATTGTTGTAAGCAGTGTCAAACCTGTGTGGACCAAACTCATCAAGCAGATAGCTAAAGAATCGCTCGGCGAAAAGATATACATCATAGGTAAGGACGTTCCTTTGCCGATGACCCTTTGGGTGGATGAGCCGGATAAGGTCGGCACCGACAGGGTTGTGGCCGCCGCAGCCGCCTACGCCGTGGTCGAGGATGCAGTAGCTGTCGCCGACTTCGGCACTGCCATAACCATCGACCTTGTTGATGAAAGAGGTATTTTTCTCGGCGGCGTTATCTGCCCGGGCTTTGAGCTCAGCGCAAAGGCCTTAAATGAAAATACCGCCCGACTGCCATATATCAAAGTTACAAAACCCGAAGCGCCCTATGGAAAAAATACAACCGAGGCCATAAATTGCGGACTGTATTACTCGGCTGTGGCAACACTACAAGAGGTAATCAGACGTTACGCCGAGAAAATCGGGAAATGGCCGCACACAGTGCTTACCGGCTCCGGCGCCGAAATGATAAAAGACGACTGCGAGTTTATCGATTCCTGGGTGCCGAATCTGGTCATCAAAGGCATCGTTTTGGCATACCACAAATATATCAAAGAAAAAGAGTAAGCCATCCGACTTATGTGCAGTTTTCATAATCAGAGATAACCATGATAACATTAACAATACCAACAATTTTTTCCAACCAATGGTTTTGGTTATCTCTAATGGCTGTTGTTATCGCACTCCATTATTTTTGGGGTAAAACCCCACCACCCCCGAAACCGAGTAAATTTTTCACAAAACACAAAAAGACTATTACGAAGATTGGCGACATCTTTCTAATTTCCATTATACTGCTCATCATATGCCTGCAATGGTTTTCTTTTCCAATTAACACTGCACTAAAGGACTTCTCTGAGCTCCCCCGAATCGGGACACTGGAGCTTCGTCTTATCTGTTCAATTTTCCTTATAACCATGATTATCTGTTCAGGTACAGCTGGTGGTCTTATAGGTCTCCTCTCGGTCTTCCGCTCGAATCTTACAAAAGCCAAAAGGATCATTTTACTTATTGTCTCACTCTTACCATTGACAGTTACAATTATAGCCCTGTCGATTACAACCACAGAAAATTTATGGTCATTTATCAAAATTGGTCTTATCTATTCATCTACTTGTTGGATATTCAACGGCCCCGCTATAATCGCGGGCAAACACTTCTTCTGGGTATCGTGGAAACTTTTATGTAAATTGCGTCTGGCATCGGGAGACTACCCTGCATGACCTGGAGGGGGCTATGAGCACATTCGCTGCAGTAACGACCGGCAAAGGCATCGGTGCAATAGCTGTTATTCAGGTCTTCGGCGATTCAGCCGAAAGTATCGTAAAAAAGATATTCAGCCCCGCAGGGGAAAAACCGCCAATTTTCAAGCCAGGCAAAATCCTCCTCGGCGCAGTCAGCGATGGCGCCGAGACCATCGACCAGGTTACGATTGGCTGCGAAGGCCCCGGCCATCTCGCCATAAACTGTCACGGCAATCCCCTCATCGTTGCTTGTTTAATGCAATTGCTGCACAGCAACGGGGCCGCACTGCTTACCGCAGAAGAGCTTCTAACTAAAATATTTTCTATGGAAAAACTCCCTAACACAATCGCGCTCGAAGCTAAACTGACCCAGCTACAGGCCAAAACCGTCCAGGGAGCCAAAATCATTGTTAATCAGGTCGATGCAGGCCTGACAAAAAAAATAGCGCAATGGCTGCGGAACATAAACACGCTACCTCTTAAACAGATTAAAGCCGACACCGAGCAGATACTTAAAGACACTCAAACTGCAAAACTGATTATCTTCGGCTGCACGATAGTATTATCAGGCCCGCCGAACACCGGCAAAAGCACACTCCTCAATTTCCTCGCCGGCAGGCAAAAAGCAATTGTTACCGACATCAAAGGCACAACCCGTGACTGGGTCAGCGCCCAATGCCAAGTAGGCCCGCTCTCCGTGGAGCTAATCGACACCGCCGGCCTGGATGAAAAACTCACGCTTGCCCCTGAAGATACCGTTGAAAAAGCATCTCAGCAGAAAACTGTTGAGATTTTAGATAAGGCAGACTTAGTCTTGCTCATTTTAGATAATAGCCAAATCAATAACTCACTTGATGAGCAGGTTCTTGAGAAAATCGCCGAGAAAAGATTCATCACGGTCTTAAATAAATGTGATTTACCCGCCGGATTTAACGCAGATAAACTGCCGAAAACTTTGGCAAACACAGTCAAAATAAGCGCAAAGTTCGGCACTGGGATAGAAAATCTTCTCAAAAAAATCCAGCATCTTTGCGGCGTAACCGGCTTCGATTTGAAGACCGCTGTCTGCTTCACTCCCCGGCAGGAAAACCTGTTAAAACAGCTACAAAAAGCCAAATCCACACAGCAGGCGCTTTCAATTATAACAGAGTTGTTAAACGCCCCGCTTAGTGTATAATCTGCTTCTATGGCCACAGAGACTGAAAAACTGACCCCGGCGATGAAGCAGTTCGCACGGTTCAAGCAGAAATACCCTGACTGCATACTCTTTTTTCGAATGGGCGATTTCTACGAGACTTTTTACGAAGACGCCAAAATCTGCTCACGCATCTGCGGCCTGGTCCTGACCAGCCGAAGCAAAGGCAACAACCCCATCCCGCTGGCCGGCGTGCCATATCACGCTGTCGAAGGTTATTTGAAAAAAATGCTTCAGGCCGGCTGCAAAGTCGCAGTCTGCGAGCAGGTCGAAGACCCGAAACTCGCAAAAGGCGTTGTCAAACGTGACATCGTCCGAATCGTTACCCCCGGCACCCTCACCGACGACATCCTCTTGGATGCCAAGGAAGATAATTTCCTCTGCGCGGTTAATTTGGGAACAAATGCAAAAGTGGCAATCAGCTGGGTCGATATTTCGACCGGCCATTTTTTCACGCAGGATATACCTGAAAAAAATCTGCTCGATGAGTTGCTGCGGCTCTCCCCGGCGGAGTGTCTGCTGCCCGACCGCAGGGGCGAATTGTTCGAAGCCGAAACAAAAAAACTCGCACAGGACATCGCTCATCTTACCGGCGCAATTGTAACAGAACGCCCCGCCTGGTATTTTGACCCTTACCAGGCAGAAAAACGGCTCTTAAAACACTTCGGAACTGCCACGCTTGAAGGCTTCGGCATCAGCGACAATGACGGATGCCTGATACCCGCCGCCGGTGCCATCATCGAATATCTGAACGAAACGCAAAAGACCGCGCTCAGCCACATCCAGTGCCTGAAAAAAATCAATCGCAAAAATTTCCTGCAAATCGACCAGACTTCTCTGGCAAGTCTCGAAATCCTGCGGACCATTCGCACCGAAAGTAAAAAAGGAACACTGCTGGACTGCCTCGATGAAACCCTCACGCCGATGGGCGGCAGAATGATACGGGGCTGGCTGTGTATGCCGCTCTGTGACCTCGGCGCAATAGAGCTTCGTCAGGACGCTGTCGAAGAAATGATAAATTCCGACACCAAGCTGGCTGATATTCGCAAACTGCTCGCTGACATTGCCGATTTGGAGCGAATCGCCGCTCGCATCAGTACATTCCGCGCAATCCCAAGGGATTTCGTTGCCCTTGAAGCCACATTACGACAGGTTCCGCTGCTGCGGGAGCTTTTAGGGCAATTCACTGCCGACCTTGCTTTACAATTGGCCCAAAAATGCGACAGTATGGATGAGCTTGCCGATTTGCTCCGCTCCGCTATCGAGCCGAACTGCCCTTCACACCTTCGTGATGGCGGCGTGATAAAAAAAGGATTCAACGAGGAACTCGACCGCCTGCGCTCAATCTCAAAAGACGGACAAAGCTGGCTGCGAAACTATCAAAAGCAGCAGTCGCAGCGCACCGGCATAGGCAATTTGAAGGTCGGCTACAACAAAGTCTTCGGCTACTATATCGAAATAAATCACTCCGCAGCGGATAAAGTCCCCAACGACTATGTTAGAAAACAGACAATCAAAAATGCGGAACGCTACATTACCGATGAACTGAAAGAATACGAAACTCAGGCCCTAAGCGCAGACGAAAAGGCATTGGAACTGGAGCTTCAGCTCTTCGAGCAAATCCGCAGTCAAGCCGCTCAATACATAAGCCGATTGCAAAACCTCGCCGACACCATCGCGCAGTGCGACTGCCTGACAACCCTCGCTTACTTAGCCGGGCGACGAAACTACATCCGGCCGAAAATAACCGACGGCGGAGAACTAACTATAAAAGAAGGAAAGCACCCCGTCCTCGCTGAAACACTCGGTGCCGAATTCGTCCCTAACGACATAGAGGTTGGCGGAGAAGCCGGGGACGTACTTGTCATCACAGGCCCGAATATGTCCGGCAAAAGCACATACATAAGGCAAACCGCTCTGCTGGTTATTATGGCCCAGGCCGGCTCTTTTATCCCCGCCAAAGACGCTCAGCTCGGATTAGTCGATAGAATCTTCACCCGCGTCGGTGCTTCCGACGAGCTTGTCCGCGGCCAATCCACCTTTATGGTCGAAATGACCGAAACCGCAAACATCATTAATAATGCAACAGAAAAGTCCCTCGTTGTTCTCGACGAAGTCGGCCGCGGCACAAGCACTTACGATGGCCTCGCCCTTGCCTGGGCTATTACCGAACATATCGCAAATAAAATAAAGTGCCGAACGCTTTTTGCTACGCACTATCACGAACTGACGGAATTAGCCGAGTTGTTCACGAATGTTAAGAATTGCAACGTCGCCGTCCGCGAATGGGCCGACGAGGTCGTCTTTTTGCATAAGATTCTGCCCGGCGGAACAGATAAATCTTACGGCATCCACGTTGCAAAATTAGCCGGCGTCCCTAAACCAATCGTCGAACGAAGCAAAGAAATCCTCGAAGAATTGGAAAACACCTTTGCTAAGGAAGCCACCAGCCGAGGCCTTGCAAAGCACAAAACAAAAAAACCGCCACAGGATATCCTCTTCGTCCAGAAACACAAATCCGTCCTCGATAAACTCTCAACGACGGATGTCAACAACCTCACTCCTATCGAAGCGATAAATCTGTTAAGTCAAATAAAAAAGGAAATCGATGGAACGTAGGACAAAAGCTTCGACTAAGCAAACAAAGCTATCTAACAAAGAACTGTGCTCGCTTGCGAAAGGCAAATCCGGCGTCTTAGACGCCCGTATAATCTCTCCGTCAGAAGTTGTAACTGCCGGCTGGGTTCGGCTGAAGTGTCAGTTCGGTTGCGATGGATACGGCCAGTGCCTTGTTTGTCCGCCGTTCACGCCGACGCCGGAGCAGATGCGGAATGTCTTGGATGCTTATCGTCGGGCGATATTGATACATTGTCTGCCGGATGCCGACGTAAAGGCGATAGCCGCTGAGCTTGAACGGGAGATTTTCCTTGCCGGCTATTGGAAGGCCTTCGGCCTCGGCGCAGGCCCCTGTTATTTTTGCAAGCAGTGTCCCGTAGAGGAGAGGCAGTGTCGCCACGCTGACCGTGCCCGCCCGGCTATGGAGGCCTGCGGTATCGATGTCTTTTCAACGGTTAAAAAGGTCGGCTTTCCCATCGAAGTCGTCCGAACCACCCGCCAGTGCCCAAACTACTACGGCCTGATTCTGGTTGATTGACGCAGAGTGAATCTGCGTCAAATATATTGACAGAAACCAATAAGGCAGGTATTTTGTAATTATGGCTGACCATAAACAAGATACCTTGGCTAATTTTCTCACCTCCGCCCTCGATATGGAGGATGAAATCAGCAACAGCGTTTACAAAGACTATGTGAACGCAAAGAACTGGCCGAAAAACCTCAAGCCGGAGGCTTTCCAGCAAATAAAGGAATACTTAACTATCCTCATCGAAGATACGCGAAGACACAGAAAAATAATCGCAGGGCTTATCGAAAAGCATGGCTAAGATTAGAAACCGGAATAAAGAGAAAATCATCAGCGAGTTTGAAATGATGAGAGATTTCGAGCTGACCGTCAAGGCCCTTTATATCAAGATTGTCAACTCGCCTGATGTGAAAGACCAGAAGATTAAAGACATCTTCGCAAAAATAGCTGAAGATGAGCAGCGCCACTCTGAACTCGTCCAGAAAATCATCAATATCGCCACAAACGCCCTGTAATCACCCGTCGATACTTGTTATAACAATCCGCATAGTATGAGGTTATCACTTCATCTTCTATTGTTAACCACAGACAAGGTTAACCTCCTAAAATTTACTGGCGGAGGCCCCGGCTAATGCGCCTGTTGACCAGCATATCTGAAGATTATATCCGCCGCAGGGGCCGTCAACGTCCAGAATCTCTCCGGCGAAGAATAAACCCGGACAAATTTTAGATTCCATCGTCTTACTCTCTATCTCAGAAGTACTTACGCCTCCGCGTGTCACTATCGCTTCCGCAATCGGCCGGGTTCTTACCATCGAAAGCGGCAGCTTCTTCAATAATTGAATGATTTTTCTTCGCTGCTCTTTTTTCAACTGGCTGCCGGTTGTTTCAGCAATCCCCGCCTGACGGCAAAGAAAACCCGCTAATCTTTTGGGGACAAGGTCAAAGAGAATGTTGACAACGATTTTTTTGGGGTATTTTGCAAACAAGCCAAGCAGGAATTCATTAAATTCAGCTTCATTCATCGCCGGAACAAAGTCGATGAAGACCTCGACCGGCTTTTGTGCGGGCAAATAGTCGGTAAGATGCCGGCTCATATCCCACGCCGCAAGGCCGCCTATGCCGTCATCGGTAAAAACAAACGCACCGGCAGTGGTGATTTTCTTATTATCAATGCGTGCAGAAATTTTAACATTTTCGACGGCGGTTCCGGCGATTTGAGCGGTCCATTTTTCACGCGTTACGAGCGGCACAAGCGACGCTTTGGGCTCGACGATTGTATGTCCCAATTCCCGTGCGAATTTATAGCCATCGCCAGTTGAGCCGGTCTGAGGAAAAGACAAGCCTCCGGTTGCGATAATAACTTTCTCAGCGACAAAATCCTCGCGACTCGTATGAATTACAAAAAAATCTCCTTCCCGTGTTATATTTTTGACAGATTTATCAAAAAAGAATCGCACACCGGCATCTTTTGCGCGTTTTATTAAACAATCTCTCACATCTGAGGCGCGGTCGGAAGAAGGAAAGGCACAGCCATCAGGTTCGACTATGCTTTCCAATCCTAATTCGCGGAAGAACTGTCGTGCCTGCTCCGGCGTAAAGCGGTGCAAGCTGTAACTTAGGAATCTGCCTTTTGGACCGAAGGCCCGCACAATCTCGTCGGGGCCAGCCAGATGTGTAAAATTGCACCTTCCGCCGCCGGTCAGGAGAAGTTTTCTGCCTGCGGTGGTATTGGTTTCAATTACAATAGTTTCGGCATTTGCAAGGGTGCAGTGGATAGAAGCCATCAGGCCAGCGGGGCCAGCTCCGATTATGCAGACTTTTGCTCGTTCCAACCCGAATCTCCTTAAGCCATCACCTTGACGGCGATTGCTAAACATAGACAAGGACGAATTTTACACATATAATAGCCGCCAACAGATTTTTTGGAGAGCAAAATATGGCTAAAATCACCAAGCTCGATGACATCGTATCTTTGTGCAAACGGCGGGGTTTTATATTTCAGTCCAGCGAAATCTACGGAGGGCTGGCAAGCTGCTACGACTATGGCCCGTTAGGCGTTGAGCTGAAAAATAATGTCAAAAAGGCCTGGTGGAAGGCGGTCGTGCAGATGCGAGACGACGTCGTAGGTTTGGATTGCAGTATCCTGATGCACCCATTGGTGTGGAAGGCATCCGGCCACGCCGACAAATTCGCCGACCTGATAGCGGAATGCAAAAAGTGCAACACGAGAACAAGAGTTGACCATCTGGCCAATCATACTGAAGAACATACCGAGCATATCTCAATCGATGCAGCCCTGGCAAAAGCCCACGATTTAAGCAATAAGGTATGTCCCAACTGCGGGGCGGTCGGGCAATTTACCGAGCCGATGCCGTTTAAGCTGATGTTCGAGACGCAAATGGGAGCCAACGTTGACGATTCGATGACGATGCAGCTTCGCCCGGAGACGGCCCAGGGGATTTTTGTCAATTTCAGGAACGTTCTCGACACTACCAGAGTCAAGATTCCTTTCGGAATTGCCCAAATCGGCAAAAGCTTCCGCAACGAGGTAACAACCAAGGCATTTATTTTTCGCACGCGCGAGTTCGAACAGGCGGAGCTTGAGTTCTTCTGCGAGCCGGGCACCGATGAGAAATGGTATGAACACTGGAGGCAAGCGAGGTTTAATTGGTACATAAATTTAGGCATAAAGAAAGAGAACCTGCGATTTCGCGAGCACGAAGCCAATGAGCTTGCGCATTACGCCAAGGCGTGCGTGGACGTCGAATACAAATTCCCCTTCGGCTCAGGCGACTGGCAGGAGCTGGAAGGCGTTGCGAACCGCACGGACTATGACCTGCGGCAGCATCAGCGGGGAATGAGGACGCTTAATAAGTGGTTCGAAAATGACAGGAAGCTAACAAATATCGGATTGGCCGATGAGGCGGAAGATTACCAGTCCGGGCCGTTATCGTATTTCGATGAAGAGAAGAAACGGCGATACATTCCTTACGTGATTGAGCCAAGCGCCGGCATAGATAGAAGTGCGATGGCCTTTTTAGTTGATGCTTATGACGAAGATGAGGTCCGCGGGGAAAAGAGGAATCTTTTAAGGTTTCATCCGGCCCTTGCGCCGGTAAAAGCCGGGATTTTTCCATTAGTTAAGAAGGACGGGATGCCGGAGATTGCGCGGAAAATCTACGACGATTTGAAAAGGCATTTCAACTGCTTTTACGATGAGAAAGGCGCGGTCGGCAGACGATACCGCAGGCAGGACGAGGCGGGGACACCATTCTGCATTACCGTTGACGGCCAGACTACCCAGGACAATACAGTAACCATCCGTGAACGCGATTCGATGGAGCAGATAAGGGTCTCGACCGGCCAATTACTTAACCACCTGCGGGAAAAGCTGGGGATGTGAAAAGTGATTGTCGATAAAATCGAAAATGCGTATTTATATGCGGGGCTTTCGGCAAAGATAAAAAAGGGGCTTGAAGTTCTGAAAGATAAGAAGCTGTCTGCAAAAGAAGATGGGCGTTATGACATTGATGGTGACTATCTTTACTACATTATCCAGCGCTACACAACCAAACCCATCGAGCAAGGCAGGATAGAGGCCCACAAAAAGTATATTGATATTCAATTTGCAGCGAGCGGCGAAGAAGTGATAGGACATTCCTTGCTCGGTCAACTGAACATCGAAAAGCCATACGATGAGGCCAAAGACGTGGCTTTCTATAAAGTGCCGGAGAAAATCAATACCGTAAAATTGAGCAAAGGAATGTTCTGTATCCTGTTTCCGCAGGACGGCCATATACCCGGCTGTCAGCTCAATGGTCCATCCGACGTTGTCAAAGTGGTGGTGAAACTAAAAACAAATGCCGAATAATACAAACACTTATATCGTAGAGCTGAAAGGTAAAACGGGCCAAGAGGTTACGCTGGCGGGGTGGCTGTATAACAGCCGGGCGAGCGGTAAAATTCAATTTTTAATTATCCGCGACGGAACGGGGTTATGCCAGTGCATCGCAGAAAAAGGCAAAGTTGCAGAGAAGCTCTTCGATGAGCTAAAACGTCTCGGCCAGGAATCGTCTCTGACCGTAACCGGCATTGTCCGGGCCGACGAAAGAAGCGTCGGCGGATTCGAACTGGCGGTAACCGACGCACAAATTATCTCGCCGGCGGTTGACTATCCCATCACGCCGAAGTCGCACGGCATCGACTTTCTGCTCAAGAACCGGCATCTGCATCTTCGCTCTCAGCGGCAATGGTGCATCGGTAAAATCCGACATACGGTAGTCGATGCAATCAGGCGATTTTTCAATGACAATGGCTTTATGCTGGTCGATACGCCGATATTGATGGCGGCGGCCGGCGAAGAGGAACAGACGCTTTTTGAGGTGGACTACTTCGGAACACCAATACACTTGACACAAACCGGTCAACTACATCTCGAAGCCGCTGCGATGAGTTTCGGAAAGGTCTATTGTTTCGGGCCGACTTTCCGGGCGGAGAAGAGCAAGACCCGCAGACATCTTACCGAGTTCTGGATGGTCGAGCCGGAGGTGGCATTTATCGACCTTGACGGCCTGCTTGGGCTTGCTGAAAATTTTGTGTCTTTCATTGTCAGAGGAATCCTTGAGAAAAATCGGGCAGAACTGAAAAATCTGGGCGCAGATATCGCTTCGCTGGAAAAAATTGCTCCGCCTTTTTACCGTCTGACCTATACCGAGGCGGCGGAGATTCTAAAGAGCAAAAAAACACAGGATTTTTTGGCTGCTCAGTTAAATGAATTTAAAACCCAGAAGAAACAGATTGAAGACAAAATTGCTGACCTTGAGACCGAGGCCAAGGGGCCGGTAAAGCAATGGAGGCAGGACAAGATTGCAGCCGAGCTAATCGAGCTTCGCAGCGAGCTTGATGAGATGGACACAAAGATTGAAAATAATCCCAAGCACGCGAAATTAGCCGCCGAATTTATCTGGGGCGAGGATTTGGGCGGCAGTGACGAAACGATAATATCACTTATGCACGATAAGCCGGTCTTTGTTACTCATTACCCCAAAGAGGCAAAGGCATTTTATATGAAGACCGACAGGGAGAACAACAAGGTTGTTCTGAATTTTGATATGTTTGCCCCGGCGGGCTTCGGCGAAATAATCGGCGGCTCGGTCAGAGAGGATGATTATGACCTGCTCCTCGAGAGAATCAAGAAACAGGGTCTTAATGCAGAGAATTACAACTGGTATTTGGATTTGCGAAAATACGGCTCGGTGCCGCACGGCGGATTCGGCCTGGGCATCGAGCGAACAATCGCCTGGATTACCGGCGAACCGCACATCCGACAGTGCATCGCTTTCCCGCGTCTTATGGACAAGGTTTATATTTAAGTTCATAATAACTAACTGCAACCCTGGCAAAACTTATGGCTGATTGGACAATACAGAAGCTTTTAAACTGGGTTACAGAATACCTCACGAGCAAGGGGATTGATTCGCCACGGCTAAGTGCGGAGCTTCTGCTATCCTGCGTGCTGGGATTAAAACGGATTGAATTATATACGCAGTTCGAAAAAATCGTTACCGAACAACAGTTAGACCGCTTACACGCTTTGGTGGAACGGGCCGGTCAGCACGAACCTATCGCCTATCTGGCCGGCAAAACCGAGTTCTATTCTCTGGAATTAGATATCACGGCTGATTGTATGATTCCCCGGCCGGAGACGGAATTGCTTGTCGAAAGAGCCATTGAATTTTTGCGGGTGCGCAGCGGCAAGCAATTTGTTTGTGATTTATGCACCGGCAGCGGCTGTATCGCCGTGGCAATTGCCCGCAACTATCCCGACTGCCAGATAATCGCAACAGATATCTGCGGTGCCGCTTTAAGCGTGGCTGCTAAAAACATCGAAAAACACCGGCTCAAGGAGAGAATCAGGCTTTTATGCGGTGATTTATTTGACCCGATTATGCCACAATTGGACGTCGAAAAGTTTGATTTGATTGTTTGCAATCCTCCTTATGTAAGCGCTGCTGAGTTTGAAAAGCTTGACAAAAATGTGAAAGATTATGAGCCAAAGATAGCGTTGTTCGCAGGAAATGATGGGCTGGATATTTACCGAAGGATTATTGAAAGGGTAGAACTGTTTCTTAAACCCGACGCAGTGTTGATGCTGGAGGTCGGCTACAACCAAGGACAGGCCGTCAGGCAATTATTCGAGCAAGCCAATCGTTTCGGTGAAATTACGATTGAAAAAGACTCTCACGGAAACGCCCGAATCGTAATCGTAAAAAAACAGTCATTCCAAACGAAGGGGAAAATCTCTACTTTTACTGCTGGAATTTAAAACTGGAGTTATCCGGAATCGCGGAAAAACAGGGAATTTGGGGGTAAATTTTGGGGTACAGGTGGGTTTCTGGCTTAAAAATAGAGGTCGTATGGTTAAATTACGGTGATTAGGCAAGATGGGTAAGATAAAGGCTGTCAAAAACTGCGGAAAATTTGCAAAAAAGAGGGAGAAAAAGAGTAAAAAATGCAAGAAAAACACGCTTTTTAGTATAGAAAAATCAAGATTAGAGAGCAAAATTCAAAAAAGGTGAGGGATTAGGTTTCTTATCGGAAGTATGTTGGGGGATTTGCCTGTGTCTGAAGCTGTACGGTAATACATAGCGCAAAATCGGCCAAGTCAGTTTGACCACAATCAATCAAAGCCAAGTCCAATAATTGCCGAATATAATTTCTATCGATAAAGCACGGAAGGGAAATAATTTAAGGGCGTATAACAATGACAGAGCAAGGGCTTATGCCAGTGTAACAGTATGTAAACAGGGGGGCTAAAAGAGAAAAATAAAAGTGCGTATAAAAACAATTCGCCACAGTCTGGCATTAGGAGCCCTCATCTTTTTGTTCCTGATTTATTCACCAGGATGGGCCGTCTACACCTGGGTTGGTAATACCAACTTTTTTTTTACCACCGCCGCAAACTGGAACCCTAGCTTGCCACCTGCTGCGATTAACGATTCTATGTCCTTTGGGTCATGTACATATTATTCGCCGATAAATAATATTGGTCCCATGACAGGGGTGACAGGCATCAGTTTCACCTCAGCTGGTACATCGGGATATACGATTCAAGGCGCTTCCCTTTCATTTACGTCTGGCGCTACGATTGGGGGCAACAGTACTCTTGCCCAAACAATTGCTACAAACATTGTCACCAATGGAGGGGGTATAGTTATCAATTCGGATACATTCAATCTGACCCTCAGCACTGGGGTCATATCCGGCACCGGAGGATTGACCCAATCTGGAGCCAAGACTCTTACACTTAGCGGAAGCAACACCTACACTGGTGCAACGACAATCAATGCCGGCAAGGTAAGCATCGGCGCTGATTCTGGATTAGGAACAGCACCTGTGGCAGCGACAGCAGGGCAGATCACCTTTGGCGGAGGCACACTGGAGTCATCAGGCA
>JBELAN010000012.1:0-64901 GCA_049508795.1 Sedimentisphaerales bacterium
GCCAGTCGATTAGGGCTTTTCCGCTGGAGCGATTTGACGGTTGTATTGCCTAATTTACCACGCCTTATGTATGGATTGGCCAGACGAAAAATGCAAAAGAAAAAGAAAAGATAGACGTGCGGGGAAGGTTTTCGTCAGTAGTTGATAGTGTCTCGTATTTCGGATTTCGTGCTTCGGATTTTTCTCTGTGTTTCTGTGTCCATCTGTGGCTAATTTTTCTTCGCCTGTCTCGCCGACTTGTCCGGCGTAGCACAAGCGAAGTCGGAAGCTTTAGCGAAGGCGGATGTCTTCGTGGCCAACTATAAATCAGTGTCATCCGCGTAATCAGCGATTAAATTTTCTTCGTGCCTTTGTGTCTTCGTGGCCGACAACAAAAATCAATCATTTGCGCAGGGGGGGTAAAAAATTGTCCAATATCTTCAAACGTTTCTATACTTTTTTCGCAACTTTATGTACATTTTTCCAAATTTTTCTACAACTTTTGACGTTTTCAAACACGAACTTGCGCGTTTGGTGCTACCCCATTTTACCTAAATCCACCATCTTAATACCACGACTAAATAAAAAATAATGGAGACGGAGGGAATCGAACCCTCATTCCCGCAATGCGATTGCGGTGTGCTCCCGTTGCACCACGTCCCCTAACTCTTTACAAATCAATATCTTACGAAAAACTAAAAATCCCACTTATCATAGCAGACTATATTCTCTATCGGCTCCCTGCTTGGCTTTTTCGCCTTATCCGCCGGATAGCCAAGTGCCATAAGTTCAATTATAGTAACATCTTGTGGTATCTCCAATACTCTTCTAACCCTTTCCGGCTCGAACGACCCAATCCAGCACGTTGCCAATCCTAACTCTGTTGCCTGCAGGCAGATATGTTCCAGCGCGATTGCCACATCGATAGGCGCCACCGCCTGCCCGCACTTCATAATGTCGTTGCTGTTACTGCACGCAGCTATCATAACCCCTGCTTTTCCAAAAACTTCCGGATGATTAGTGCTCGCAGCCACCTGCTGCTTTTTTTCTTTATCTCTAACCACCACGAAGCGCCAATCCTGCAGATTCTTCGCCGATGGTGCAAGTCTTGCCGCCTCGAAGATTTGTGCGAGCTTTTCCTGCTCTATTGGTTTGTCTATATACGCCCTGCAGGAATATCTTTTACGAATAGTTTCAAGCACTGCCATAAAAATACCTCTATTGTGATAAAAAACACCTTATTTATTAAGAGTCTCGCTTGTTAGCATAAATATAAGACTTCAAAAACATTGACGCAAGGACTAAAAACCTGTATTTTCATAATCAAACAAAGGGCGATTAGCTCAGTTGGTTAGAGCACGTGCTTTACACGCACGGGGTCACAGGTTCGAGTCCTGTATCGCCCATTTCTGAGCGATTCGCAAGCATTTTTGCGAAGGAATCATTCCCTTTTTCTTCGATTTGAAAAGTAACTTAGTAGTATACCTAACTCAAAAAGCAAATACATCGGGATTGCCAGCGCAAAAAGGGAAAACATATCAGAGCCGGGCGTGGCAACAGCAGCCAGGACAACGGCACCGAGGATAACAAACCTCCGCGATTTCTGAAACGCTTCGATTGAAACAATGCCTGTTTTGTTCAGGAAAAAAATGGCTACCGGCGTCTGAAAGGTAATACCGAAAACCAGCATCATAATATTTATGAAACTCACATAATCCTTGAACGTAAAATTGGAGGCGACACCGAGAATCTTCTTATTGAACAAGATGAGCATTTTAAGCGTGGTCGGTGCGATAACAAACATAAAAAACAAAGCGCCTGTAATAAACAACCCTGCTGAGAAAGGCACGGCAAAATATACATAGCGTTTTTCGTGGGGGTAGAGGCCTGCTGCGACAAACATCCACAACTGGTAAAAAATCCAGGGGGACGAGACAACCACCGCTGCAATCATAGCTATCTCCATATAGGTGGTGAAGCCGTCCGCGGGCGCAAGGCTTTGCAGCCGTGCGTCCTTTCCCATAGCGGAAACATAAGGCCCTTCGATAAATGATATTATCAGCTTGCCGAATATGACAGCTAAAATAAAAGCCAATAAGAAACCGGCTATCGCGAGAATTATCCGAGAACGCAACTCCTCGAGGTGGTCCCCCAGACTCATAACGGTTTCGTGAAGGTCTTGTTTGGTATCAGCAGAACCCATTTTAGTTGATGACCGACTATTGATGATTGATTATTTATCTGAGCCGTCAATAATCAGTCATCGTGGTTAAAATCATTCAGGCCGGCGGCATCTTTGGTCTGGTTGACTATATCATCTTTGGTCTTCTTTACCTCCTTAGTCACATCATCTACGGCGTTCTGTCCTTCGCTGATGCCTTTTTTGAATTCGGTTAAGCTTTTGCCGATGCTGCGAGCGACATCGGGCAGCCGTTTACCGAACAGCAGCAGAGCGACTATAAGGATAACCACCCATTCCCACCCGCCGGGCATCCAAGCCAGTATATTTCGCATATATTCAGTCATTTTTACCTCCTTTTTTCTAACCAAAGTATTATAACACACCCCAAATCGCTTTGCCAATTAGCAATACTCTACCAAACTTAGCAAGGTTGACAAAAACACCAATGAAAATTATAATCTGTTTGAGTTATAGAGTCAAGGGTGTTCCCATTTTGCAAGGGACCCGGTAGATAGTTGTTATTGGAGTTGGCCATGGGTTTAGTTCCCGGCCGGGCAAAACGTCTTGAATCTGCTATAAGCATCTGCCTGTTAGCGATTCTTTCTCTCATCGGGGTTGGGGTATTCATAAAGCAATTCAATTATAACATAAGCCGATATGGCATCCAGCACCAACCGGAGGTAAGCCAAAGCCCAATCAGCACCGGACTTGCCCCAGCCGGCTTCGAAACGCTTTCAAAAGCTGAAATATACAATGCTGATAATCTTTATGAAAAGATTGACGGCAAGGCCCCTCTTTATACGGAAGCCGGCTTTAAAGAATTGTCCACCCAGCGATTTGTAAAAACTGGTGACCCGAACTTATGGATGGAGCTTTATATCTATGATATGGGCAATATCAAAAACGCCTTTTCCGTTTATAGCGAGCAAAGAAGAGAAGGCTCGGAGGCATTTGCCTCTATGCAGTTTGCATATAAAAGCAGTAATGCTCTATATTTCGTGGACGGCAAATACTACATAGAAATAGTTGGCTCCTCCGAATCAAATGAACTATCCAAGGCAGCAGCAGAAGCCGCACAGAAAATTGGAACGAATTTGGCCGTTGACCCTAATGCCAGCATACCCGAACTTGCATTTTTCCCTCAAGAGAACCTGGTTCCGGATAGTTTTAAGCTTTACGTAGTAAATGCCTTCGGCTTTGAAAAACTAACCAACATTTTTACCGCAAGATATAAGATTGAAAATGAAAGCGTTACCGCTTTCATAAGCAAAAGGGCTGATTCCAAAGAAGCTGAGGCGATGGCGGAAAGCTATCGCAAATTTCTGATTGAAAATGGAGCAGTAATAAAAAACACAGACAATAAAGTGCTCGTAGGTAAGATTATGGATTCCTACGGCACAACTGAAATTGTTTTTACTGTGGGGTCTTTCGTTGCAGGTATCCATGAGACAGACAACCAGCAGGCGGCAGAAAATATAGCAGAAATACTCATTAATAAACTCAAGTCATTAAATAATGAATGAGCAAAGTGATAAAAAATTAAGCCGAAGGCAATTACTGGCACGGGCCGGTAAAGCAGGAATCTCAATCGCTGCTGCCGGTTCTGTTTCATACCTGCTTTACGATGCCACAGGGCCGAAAGCCGGTGTTGAAGATGAAAAACACGTAACGTTAAAGGATTTCTCGGTGCAACATCGACCCGGCCAGACAATAAGCATTGCAAAAGGTTCAGACCGCGTAAAAACTCTCAATAAGGCAATAGAACTGCTCGGCGGAATAGAAAGATTCGTAAAACCAGGTGAGACGGTCGCAATAAAACCCAACGTTGCATTTGCGTCACCAGCGATGTTATGTGCTACGACCAATCCTGAACTGGTGGCGGAGGTTGTGCGGCTATGCTACAGCAGAGGCAAGGCAAAAAAAGTTATCGTTACCGACAATCCGATTAACGACCCTGCAAGCTGCTTTACATTAAGCGGCATAGGTAAAGCAGCAAGTGCTGCCGGAGCCGAGGTCGTATTGCCAAAAGCCCACCTGTTCAAACACACGACGCTGACCGGAGGTCGGCTTATCAAAGATTGGCCCATTTTCTTTGAGCCGTTCAATAAGGTTGACAAGCTGATTGGTATTGCTCCTGTTAAAAACCATCACAGGACCGGCGCTTCAATGACTATGAAAAATTGGTATGGGCTTTTAGGCGGACGCCGGAATATCTTTCATCAGGATATTAACACCATCATCTCCGAACTGGCTATGATGGTAAGGCCGACATTGGTTATACTCGATGGCACTGAGGTTATGGTGACAAACGGCCCAACCGGAGGCTCGATTTCAGATTTAAGACGTGCAAATACCTTAATCGCAAGCACTGATTGCGTGGCGGCTGATTCCTACGGCTGCGGCCTGCTGGATATGAAGGTCTCGGATTTGCCCTACCTTGCAAAAGCCGAAAAAGCCGGTGCAGGAACAACCGACTACGAAAAACTGGAACCAATTTCTGTTACGGTTAGTTAAGTTTATGAAAATTACACAGACGAGGCGAATAAGTCAGGTTTTCTTTTTTCTCCTGTTTGTCTGGTTTTGCATAGTCAGCACGGTAGGTGAGAAGCCGTGGCAACTGCGGGGCTGGCCCGTAAATTGGTTCTTGCAGCTTGACCCGCTGGTGGCAATAGGCACAATGCTGACGACGCATACACTTTACAGGGGTCTGCTATGGGCGCTGGCAACAGTTGTATTGACAATAGTAATCGGGCGATTTTTCTGCAGCTGGATTTGCCCGTTCGGCTCACTGCACCACTTCGTGGGTTTTTGGGGCAGTCGAAAAAAATCAACGCCGCAAAAAATCCAGCTTAACAAATACCAAAAACCCCAGTGCATAAAATACTTCATACTCATATTCTTTCTTTTTATGGCTGCGTTTCCCTCGATTGCAGCCAGTTTGCAGACAGGTTTGCTCGACCCCATACCGCTGATAACCCGTTCTTTTAATTTGGTATTGCTGCCGATTGTCGACGGAGTCGTTAACGTTGTTTCGACAAGCAGCCGGTTCTATACGGGCGGCTGGTTAATATTTGTGATATTCCTGACGGCTGTTTTGCTCAATCTGGTTATACCGAGGTTCTACTGCAAATTTATATGTCCCCTAGGAGCATTATTCGGCATCATTAACAGATTTGCTATATGGCGAATCGGCAAAAGACAAAACGAATGTGTTAATTGCAAATTGTGCGAAAAATCCTGTGAAGGCGGCTGCGAACCTGCGGGCAACATAAGGATAAGTGAATGCGTGCTTTGTTTTAACTGCCTCGATGATTGTAAACACGAGCTAATCGGCTACCAGACACAGCCGTCACTGGCAGGTGAAATTACGAATCCGGATATTTCGCGAAGAGGGTTTATACTCTCGCTTGCAAGCGGTATCTTCGCGATACCTGCGGTCCGGCTCAGCAACAAGTTGGGCAGCAATTGGTATCACAGAGTTATCCGCCCTCCCGGTGCATTGGTCGAGAAAGAATTCTTGAAAAGATGTATCAAGTGCGGCCAATGTATGCGGATATGCCCTACAAACGTTATTCAGCCCGGCGGAATCGACGGCGGATTGGAAAATCTCTGGACGCCTGTGCTGAACAATAGAATCGGCTCAAGCGGCTGCCAGTTGAACTGCGTCGCTTGCGGACAGGTCTGCCCTACCTCGGCTATCAGGCCGATTACACTTTCAGAGAAACTCGGAACCGGCGAGTTTGCCGAGGCAGGGCCAATCAAACTGGGGACTGCCTTTATCGACCGCGGCAGGTGTCTTCCCTGGGCGATGGATAAGCCCTGCATCGTATGTGAAGAAAACTGCCCGGTCAGCCCAAAAGCAATTTATACGCAGGAGCGTTTCAATACAATAAGAGATGGTATTTTGACAGTAAAAAAAACATCAAATAATACCATAGAAACTATTGAGGATAACCTTTCGCCTGACAAATTCGCTACCGGTGATTACTATTGTGTCGTCGAAGGTGATGAACCCAGGAAAATCACAGCAAATACCGGAAATACCATTGTGATTTCATCTGATAATCAGTTCGAAAAAATCCCTCTCGCAGGCAGTAAAATTAAGATTCAAGTTCGGCTGCAAAGGCCTTACATCGATATTGAGAAATGTATCGGGTGCGGAATTTGCGAACACGAATGCCCTGTAAGCGGCAAAAAAGCTGTAAGGGTTTCCGCAGAAGGTGAAACAAGAAGCACTGATAGAAAACTATTACTTAAACGCTGATAATTTTTGGGGTTCAATGCGATGAAAAAAAAATGCAATAAAATCAACAGAAGAAATTTTTTGAAGACAGTTGGGGCTGCTGGCTTGGGTTCGGTCTTTGCCTCGGCCCAGGTAAAAGCCGGCCCAAACGAGCCGAACATGTTACAGAAAGCAGAAGAGCCGAAATTCCCCGAGCTTCCGCGACGAAAACTCGGTAAGACCGGTATCGAAGTCCCGGTTATGTTTAACGGGTTAATGTTCGACATAGTCGGGAACCAGCTTATCTTAAGGGCCAATCTCCAGCACAATGTTTACTACTGGGACACCGCCCACAATTATGCCGGCGGAAACAGCGAAATCGGCATAGGAACATTTCTTAAGAAAAACCCGGAAGTCCTGCAGAAACTTTTCATCGTTACCAAAGCATCCGGAGTAAACAGCAAACAAGGTAATGTAGCCGAACAGCTCGAACAACGACTGCAGGAATCGCTAAAGAGAATGAACATCGACCACATTGACCTGTACTATGGAGTTCACGGCTGCGAGGACCCCGATTCTCAGCTCTCAGAGCAGATGCAAAAATGGGCCGAGGACGCAAAGAAACGCAAGCTCATACGCTTTTTCGGATTCAGCACACACAAAAATATGGAAAGATGCTTAATGGCTGCATCCAAGCTCAACTGGATTGATGCGATAATGACAAGCTACAATGTCGCCCTGATGCAAAATCCGCGAATGCAGGAAGCCGTCCAGGCGTGCAACGAAGCCAGCATCGGCCTTATCGCAATGAAGGTGCTGCTCGGAGTCCAAAAGAAACAACCCGAGGCCGAATATAAAATGGTTACTCATTTTCTCGAAAAAGGCTACACGCGTGAGCAGGCCCTGATAAAAGCCGTCCTCGATGATAAACGCTTCTCCGCAGCCTGTATAAGAATGGAAAATGTTACTTTGCTTCGTTCAAACGTAGCTGCTGCGCTTGATAAAACCAGCCTTACGCAGGCAGATGCAGATGTCTTCAAAAGATACGCAGCAGCGACCTGTAGCGGTTATTGTGCCGGCTGTGCATATATCTGTGATGCGGCCCTGCCGGATGCACCATACACCAGTGAGATTATGCGGTATTTGATGTATTACAACAGCTATGGTGCGCAAGAGGAAGCAAGAGAGCTTTTTGCCCAAATTCCCAGCAATGTCCGAGACAAACTGCTCAGTACCGATTACAGCTCTGCCGAAGCTTGCTGTCCGCAGCGTCTGCCCATAGGTCAACTTATCGCCGAAGCAGTCAGCAAGTTGGCCTGACCAGTGCTCCAATAGCGAACCGCCTCAGGGAACAGGCAAAAATTTGGCGGATTTGTTAAACGCAACCACTCTATTAACAAGAACTTACGTTCACCAGAAGGCGATTTTTCTTGCTTTTCACTGCCCTTTTAGGGTATAATAACGTTGTGATAATGATTTGACGGCTTTGTTTCCCAGGGGTGGTAATGAAAAAGTTTTATTACGAAATCTGGCTTCCGTTCACTTTCACAAAAAAGCGAATCTTAATTCTCGCAATTGCAAGTTATATTGCTATGTGTTAGGAATATTTCAAACCTTTTCACTTTTTAACCGTCCAGGGCTGGGCGGTTTTTTTATGCGCTTCAAATCCATTAAACATTGACACAATTGAGGCGGCAAATTAAGCTTACGAAAACCAAATGGCTGACATAAGGAATTTGTAAATGATAATAGTTACCGGCGGAGCTGGCTTCATCGGCTCAGCACTAATTGCTGCATTAAACAAACGAGGCATTACTGATATTTTAGTAGTTGACGAGCACGGTAAGGATAAGTGTAAAAATCTTATGAATTTATCCTTCGCTGACTATGCGGAGAAAAACGACTTTTTGAAAACGGTCGTTGAGAAAAAAATCAGCACGGACATCAAATCAGTTTTTCATATCGGCGCCTGTTCCGATACAACCGAGACAGACGTCGAATACCTTAAAAAAAATAATCACCAATACTCCAAAATCTTGGCCCAGTGGGCGACCGACGCTAATGTTCGCCTTATCTACGCTTCAAGCGCTGCTACCTACGGCGACGGCTCAAAAGACTTTTCCGACGACGAAGAAAAAATCAAGCAGCTTCAACCCTTGAATCCGTACGGCTATTCCAAACAGCTTTTTGACCTGTGGGCGCACAGAAACGGCCTGCTAAAAAAAATCGTCGGCTTAAAATACTTCAATGTCTTCGGCCCGAACGAATACCACAAGGGCGATATGCGAAGCTTCTGTATAAAGGCCTTTGAGCAGATAAATGCAACCGGTAAAGTCCGCCTGTTCAAATCATACAAGCCGGAATTCAAAAATGGCGAGCAGATGCGCGACTTTCTTTATATAAAAGACGCTGTTGATATGACGCTCTTTTTTTATGACAACCCAAAAATAAATGGCCTATTTAACATCGGCGCCGGCAAGGCACGCACCTGGAACGACCTTGTAAAAGCGGTTTTCGCCGCTATGGGTAAAAGTGCAAATATCGAATATGTCGATATGCCCGATTCAATTCGCAATCAGTATCAATACTTCACACAGGCTGATATTACCAAACTACGCAAAGCCGGTTACAAAAAACAAATAACTTCCCTCGAAGATGCAATAAAAGACTATGTTCAAAACTATCTGCAGAACAATAAATACTTAAGCGGCGTATAGCCATTGTTATCTTTTGAAGTGAGATTCAAATGCCGTTTACGCCATATCATTTCGGGCCAAGTGGATTTCTTGGACTTGCTCTCAGAAAGTGGCTCGACTTCCCCGTATTTGTCCTCGCTAACGTGGTTGTTGACATCGAAGTGCTGCTTTTCCATCATTGGCCGATGCACCGATATTCCCATACCCTTTTGATTGGTGCGGTAGTCGGCGCCGTCTGGGGTATTGCAGCGTATCCACTGCGGCATTTCTTTGAAAAGATAATGCAATTACTTCGCATACCTTACCAAACCGGCTTTTGGAAAATGGTCGTATCCGGCGTTCTTGGCGTGTGGCTTCACGTTGTTACTGACGCCATTTACCATTGGGATGTGCGAATATTCTGGCCGAGCAAGGCAAAACCATTGTATGGACTGATAAGCCAGGGATGGGTAAAAGCTATATGTGTTGCTTTCTTCTTTGCGGCTCTTATCTTGTATACGATTGTTGCGCTGTCTACGCCAAAAGGAAATCAGAACATCAGGAAAAACCAAAATTAACCTGATACTCTGATACCCCCTACCTGATACCTTGCTATCCTGATAACCTAACACAATATTGCCTGCTTCTTGCTTATTTCCCATTTAGGCCTTATAATTTGGCTTGCTGGAAATCCTGGATATGTAGAAAATCTACGGTTTAGAAAATGAAAGAGTTATCAGAACAACAGAAAGAAAAACTTAGCAGGATACTCACAAAGGGTAAGTGGAGATATGTGTTCCTCTACGGCGTTGTGATGTGGGGAATTATGACAGCAATTCTGTTTAGAATTCTAATGATTTATTGGCACGGCAACGAAGAGCCGTTCTGGGGACAATTCCTCTCAGCGGAGACTGTCCTTGGCTTGATTATCTTTCCTATCTGTGGAATAGGGTTTGGGCTGGCGATGTGGAAAGTTATGCAGAAAACAGCAAGAGAGCATGGTTTGTTAAAATAAACTGGAAGATATGCGAGAGCAATTGGAATTACTTAAGCGCGGCACGATTGAGATTTTCACCGAGGGCGAACTGGCAAAAAAACTCACCGATGCAGCCAAAAAAGGCAAACAGCTTCGCATCAAGCTCGGCCTGGACCCGACCAGCGCCGATATACACCTCGGCCATACGGTAGTGCTTCGAAAGATGCGCCAGTTCCAGGACCTCGGCCATAAAGCGGTCCTGATAATTGGAGACTACACTGCAAGAATTGGCGACCCTTCCGGCCAAAATATAACCAGGCCGATGCTCTCGCCCCAGCAAATAGAAAAAAATGCAAGGACGTATTTTGAACAAGCCGGCAAAATCCTTGATACTTCCGGCAAAAAACTCGAAGTCCGATACAACTCCGAATGGCTCACCGGCCTGAATCTGGCCGACATCATCAGGCTAACAAGCAATATGACAGTTGCTCGTATGCTCGAAAGAGATACCTTTGAGCAACGCCACGAAAGAGGCGACTCGGTTGGTATCCACGAATTCCTCTATCCTCTTATGCAGGGTTACGACTCGGTTATGATAAAAAGCGATGTCGAATTAGGCGGCACAGACCAGACATTCAACAACCTTGTCGGTCGGGATATTCAGCGAGCGTATGGACAGCAGCCGCAGATTGTAATCACTATGCCCATTCTCATCGGACTCGACGGCAAAGAAAAAATGAGTAAATCGAAAGGCAATTACATCGGCGTAACCGATGAGCCGAACGATATGTTCGGCAAAATTATGAGCATCTCCGATGATATGATGGAAAATTATTTTACGCTTTTAACCAACCTCTCAGCCGAGAAGATAACCGAGCTTGTCAATCTTGAAAAAACTCATCCGAAAGAAGCAAAAGTCCTGTTAGCCAAAATAATTGTAACTCAGTTTTATAACGAAAAAGCTGCTCAGGCCGCCGCTGTTGAATTTGACAAGGTCTTTGCTCAGGGCCAGTTGCCTGATGACATCCCGGAAATCAAAATATCCGCTGAGCCGATTATGGCAAGTAAACTGCTGGTTACATCCAAGCTTGTGCCATCAGGTAGTGAAGCGAAAAGAATGATAAAGCAAGGGGCAGTTGAGATTGACAGAAATAAAATCGATGACCCCAACACTTTGATTACGCCCGCCGATGGTATGATTATCCAGGTCGGAAAACGAAAATTTGCCCGGTTGAGAATCAAATAAAAAATTATGGAATTACCAGAATTGCCAAATCCACAAAAGTATGTCGGCCTGTATATCTTCGACTTCGGCGACCATTGCGGCGTAGGCTTTACTGCTGAAGAAGTAGCTGAACTTTTCGAAAGCGAAAAGTATAAAAACTGCAAAGCCTACAAAATACACAAAGCATATCCCAACGGCAAACTTGAACTAAAAGGTGTGCAGGCAGAGATTTTCCAGCTTGAGGCAGGTATGTTTTTCTACTCAAGCGACCTCAAAACTGCCAATCGGGATTTCAAAAAGCTGGTTAATTTAGCCGTTAAGGTTGCACCCCCCTGCCGGGCCAAAGTGCATCTGGCCAAATACAATGATAATAAATTTGTGACAGTTTTGATTTATCCTGCCGAATACGATGACGAAATAAGCACCTGGCTTTTAGATGGCGGTTATAAAACAGCCGATGCCGCCGAAGGCGGTATCGAAGCAGTGCGGAGATATTATGATTACAAGCCGAAAGTTTTAGACAGACACCAGTTATTCGGTAAATCCGAAAACAGAAGCCGCACCGGCCAAGAGCTGTTAGCCAGCGTGAAACTGGCAGTGCAACGGTAGAAACCGAAGAATATTTTTCATTTATGTATTTGAAAACCTCTACATTTATGTTAGAATATCGTTGTTTATACGGGGCGTGGCGCAGTTTGGCTAGCGCACTTGCATGGGGTGCAAGGGGTCGCAGGTTCAAGTCCTGTCGCCCCGATTTTTTATAGCCCACCGCAGTCGCCGCTGGGATGCGACTGGAGCAAACAAGCATGAGATAAAATTCTGACAAAACACATTTCAAATAACGGAGATAACAAAAATGAATAACTCTTGTTTTGCAAAATCAGTCTGGAGTGCCATTATGTCCTTGTTAATACTGAGCACCGCGACGGTTGGAGCAAATACCATAGGCCCGCCGACACAGCCAAGCGCGGTTGCCGCCGGCCGACAGGTAGTGAACTTCAACCGCGACTGGAAGTTCGCCAAGGGTAGTCACCCCGGAGCCGAGGCGGCGAACTTTGACGACTCGGCATGGGAAACAGTCCGGCTGCCGCACGACTGGGCAATTTCGGGACCATTTAACGCTAAAGAAAACGGCTATGCCGGAAAACTGCCCTGGAGAGGTGTGGGCTGGTATCGAAAGACGTTCACGCTCGATAAGGCAGATAGCGGCCGGCGGGTGTACTTTGATTTCGACGGTGTGATGGCGTTTCCACAGGTCTATGTGAATGGCCAACTGGCTGGTGAGTGGGATTACGGCTATATGTCGTTCCGTGTAGATGCCACACCGTATGCAAAGTTTGGCGGCACCAATATGATTGCGGTCATGGCCGATACACGTCAGCACGGCACCCGATGGTATCCCGGCGCGGGCATTTATCGCAAGGTGACAATGACTATCTGTGAGCCGGTGCACGTCGCGCACGGGGGTACGTTTGTGACCACCCCGGATGTGAGCGACGCCTCGGCAACGGTTCGCATACACTCTACCATCGAAAACCATCTTGATACCGAATCAAAGGTCAGTGTTAAGGTTGTGCTGCTCGACCCCAACGAAGGCCCGGTGGCGACGGGACAAAGGAACGACATCGTTCCGGCAAGTGACTCACGCGAGGTAGACCAGTTACTTGTGGTCGCCAATCCCCAGCGATGGGACATTACCAATCCAAAGTTATATACCGCTAAGACAACCGTCCGTATGGGCGACAAGGTCGTGGACACAGATAGTACATGCTTCGGCATCCGTACGTTTCAGTTCACGGCTAATGATGGATTTCATCTCAACGGCCGGCGAGTGCAGCTTCACGGCGTTTGCCTGCACCACGACCAGGGACCTCTCGGAGCGGCCTTTTATACCCGTGCAATGGAGCGGCAGTTGGAAATCATGCGCGATATGGGCGTCAATGCCATTCGTACCAGCCACAATCCCCCGGCGCCGGGGCTGCTCGATTTGTGCGACCGGATGGGGTTTGTTGTCTGGGACGAGTGTTTCGACAAATGGGATACGACAGCCGATCGCATCAATGGTCAGCCGCCTCTGGAAGAGTACGGCGAAAAACAAATTCGCAACTTCGTGATGCGAGACCGAAATCACCCCTGTATTGTCGTTTGGTCAATCGGCAACGAGATTAACAACCAGCCTTCTGATAAGGAAGGCCTCTCACCCGAGCGGGTGAAATTTATGAGTGATTTCGTACGCAAATACGACCCGACGCGACCCGTAGGAATGGCCTGTCATATTCCCCAAACGGCCCAGCGGCCGATACTTGACGCATTGGACCTGACTGGCTGGAATTATGCTCGAAGGTACGGCCTGTACAGAGAACGCTATCCAGACAAGCCCATCATTTACAGTGAGTCGGCCTCGGCTCTGAGCACGCGCGGCTTCTACGAACTACCGCTACCAGATAGAAAAACCCGCTACTCCAAACAGCTCCAGGTCGATTCCTACGACCGTAATGCGGCGCAATGGTCGGACATTCCAGACCGCGAGTTTCAACTGATGGAGACCGACCGCTTTGTGGCCGGCGAATTTGTCTGGACCGGCTTTGACTATCTGGGTGAGCCGACGCCTTTTGCGCAGCAGGCACGAAGCTCATACTTCGGCATTGTTGACCTCTGCGGCATTCCCAAGGACCGCTTCTACCTCTACCGCAGTTACTGGCGACCGGACACGACCACCGTGCACATCCTGCCGCACTGGAACTGGCCCGACAGAACCGGAAAAAACGTTCCTGTCTATGTGTACACCAATGGAGATTCAGCAGAATTGTTTCTGAATGGGAAATCTATCGGACGCCGAACAAAGGTAAAGGATGCAGCAAACTCGCCGTACTATGCTATTATCGATAAGTATCGGCTCTGTTTTAATGACGTCGTCTACAAGAAGGGTGAGCTGAAGGCGGTTGCTTACAAGGATGGCAAAGAGATTGGGCAGGCGGTTATGCGCACCGCGGGCAAACCGGCGGCGATTCGCCTCACGCCTGACCGGACGGAACTATCCGCTACGGGCGAGGACCTGTGCTACATCCTGATTGAGGCTGTCGACAAGAAGGAGACGCTTTGCCCTCTGGCGGACAATCTGATTCGCTTCAAAGTTGACGGCCCGGCTGAGATCGCTGGTGTTGGCAACGGAAATCCTCTTTCGCTCGAACCATTTCAAGCAAACAGCCGGAAGCTGTTTTACGGCAAGGCAATGCTGATTCTGCGAACTAAAGAAGGACAGGGCGGAAACATCCGCGTAACCGCTGAAAGCGATGGTCTGCCTGCGACAAATATTACCGTGCAGTGCCTGGCGCCTTCTCCTGTTCGATAGTTGACTCATAGTGACCTCAGCGGTAGTGATACAGCTTGATGCTCTGAGTTCGTCAGATTACCATTTCATAACAGGCCCGATGTATGCAATCACCTCTTTTGCAGACTTGTCTTGGTTCTTACAAAGGGGTGAATTATTTTTCTATTTCCTGGAGTCTCCTTATGACCTCAAGACAAGCCCTGCCGTTATGATATGGCCCCTTCCACTCAGAAACTTTCAACGCGCCTTTATCAGGCTTACCATTAGGCGATGCATTCCACAACCATTCACCATATTCTGAGTCAGCAATGTGCTCCCGGATAAATAACCAGCTCCGCTCAGCACCTTCAAAGAAACGCTCCTGCTTGCTGAGCTGGTAAGCGTTAATGAGGCCTATCACTGCCTCAGCCTGTGGCCACCAATCTTTCTGGGCGTTCGTGATGCGCCCGCCCTGGGCTTCATAGAAAAGGCCTCCGTCGGTGTCAAAGCCCTGTTCATATATTGTTTGAGCCATCTTCAGTGCTAATAACTGTATCTGTTTTGTTATGTGCTCATCGCCCAGGACCTCAGCTGCCTCGCACAGGAGCCAGCTGCCCTCAATATCATGGCCAAATGAAATTATATCCTTGGTCGAATGCCACTGTTCGTCGAAGAACAGCTTAAAATGAAAGGTCTCGGCGTTGATGATGTGTTCCTGGAAGACCGCGATAAGCTCTTTCAGTCTCATTCTCAGCTTTTGGTCTTTCCAGACGCGATACAGGTTTGTATATGCCTCCAGCAGGTGAAGGTGTGTATTCATAGTTTTTTTCTCTTGCGCATCGCCGCTTGCCAGCCTTGCTTTTTCAGTAGCTGACCAATCTCTTTTGAACGTCTCAAAGTAGCCCCTGTTCACATCATCGTGACAGTGCATTTCTATCAGGTTAAAAAGCTCTTTTGCTTTCTCAAGCGCAGCCTTGTCACCGCTGGCAAGGTAATACTCCGATAGACCGTAAATTAAAAACGACTGACCATACACCTCTTTGCTGTCATCCACCGCTTTGCCCGTGTGGTCAAGCAGCCAATACGCACCCCCAAACTGCTTATCCCAGAAGTATTGCATTATATAATCAAAGGAGCGTTTGGCCATCTTAAGATATTCGTCGTTTTTCTCAAATCGATAGGCTGCTGAGAATGTCCACAAAATTCGGGCATTTAGCACCAGCCCCTTCGGGGCATCTTTCACGACGCTCCTGTCATTGGACATCCTGCCGATAAAACCGCCGTATTCATTGTCCTGGCAGTACCTTATCCAGAACTGAAGAATGTTCTGTTCTAATTCATTTCGTGCTCCGCTTAGAAAACTCTCAACTCGCCCTTTGTCAATCATTGCCTGTGTTCCTTCATTTTTTATCTCACTCCTTGACATCTGCGCATTTTCAGCCGGCGCTGCCCAGACCGACGAAGATAGCACCAGCAGAACGAACATAGATATTGCAGCGAAAACAGCTCTTCCCATTAGTTAATCCTCCCAGAGAAAGTAACGGAACATACTCTTTCCTCCTGAAGAAATACGGTCGTCATCCGAGGTAACTGTTGTATCTCCTTCAGGCGGAACATGACATACATTTAAACAATTTAAATTGGCACTGCAAGTCAAAATTTGTTACTTTACCAATAGCACGGCTGCTCACAACCGTGGTACACACCACGCGTAATCGCAACAAAGTCTGCACCTGTAGGAACATCGAGCTGCTGGTATTTGTTCAAGCCGGAGGCCACTGCC
This sequence comes from Sedimentisphaerales bacterium, assembly GCA_049508795.1. GTDB lineage: Bacteria > Planctomycetota > Phycisphaerae > Sedimentisphaerales > Anaerobacaceae > CAIYOL01. Next base: position 16,353 of record JBELAN010000012.1, read on the forward strand.
GAATCATCGGACTTAAGAGCAAGACTATGGCCTTCGTGTCCGCTTGCGCAAACCCCAGTAGCAGTAACACTACTTCCTGCCGTTATACAAAAACAGCCGGGGCCTACACTGAGTTAATCAGTGTAGGCCCCGGATTGGCGCAAATCCGACAGCTATCTGATTACGGCCACAGTTGCTCTTCAAGCCAGCTATCTGCAAGAACGGCAAAGTCTTTGAAGTTAATTATATTAGGAGCAACGTCGTATAGGTTCGCCAGCGACGAAAGCGGGACAACGCCTGTGCCATCAGTAGCCAGATATGCTATCTCATTGGGGTCCAGAGCCCTGTTGTAAATCCGAACCTCATCTAATGTACCATTGTAATACTCAGCTGCTACAGAGTTTGTTCCGATACCGAGCCAGTTTATATTAGTGGCTATAGTTCCTGTATGGTGGGTAGTATTTTCTAATACGCTGTCAATGTATAACTTAAGGTCATTTCCATCAAAAGTTCCAGCTAAATGGTGCCAGACACCATTAAATGAACTATCCACAGGAAAAGTCGCTGAGTAATCAGTTACACCACTACGGATGGTAAATGTAATTTTATTATCGGCAGAGTGCTTTATCCTATAAGCCGTGTTGCCTTTCTGTATATAAGGATTAGAGTCGTAGTTGCCGCAATCACGAGTTTTTACCCACACTCCAAGTGTAATCGCAGCAGTGATATTCAGACTCGCCGCGTTGTTACACCTAACGTAATCATTGACGCCGTTAAAGTCCAGCGCATAACTGCTTGTATTAGCATCATTATGGTCGCCCACCCACTGCGGAATACCACCGGTGTGACTCGTGCCGCCCAGGTAGCCGGTATTGTTATTGCCGGATGCATCTACAGTGTTAGGGCCGGTTCCCTCGTTCAGCGGGTAGTACAAAACAAGACCGCCAAGTATGTTCGGATCTGTCGTAGCAATGGTCGTATCCCCGGCAAGCCAGGCGTCTGCCATTATCTCAAGCTCTTGATAATCTACCACGCAATCGCCGGAATCAGGGTAACCGACGGGAAAGTAGTCGACCTTGGCAAAATCGGCTGAACGTTTCGAAAGAATACATCTGTGCGGATACAGCCGGATATCGTCAAAGTACACAGTGCCTAAACCTGAACCAGGCCCTGCTATCCCGTCGCCGAAGCCGATAGTAATTCTGTTAACATCGTTCAAGTCTACGCCGGTGAATGCTGCCAGCGCAATATCCCACTCATGCCAATTTGCATCTCTTATGTCGTTCATATCGCCGTCGTATAGCACCTTCGCATTGCTGTCGGCATGATACAGTTTCACATACATCTTCTCATTAGCGTCATTGCCTGCCTGGCCACAGAACCACAGCACCAATGCTTTCATATCCTCTACAGTCCAGTCTGACCCGATTCCGCTTGGCAAATCACAAACATCCGCCCAGACCTCCGATCTGTAATTGAACTGAGGATTCCCCACATCTTGGGTATCGTTGTAGTCATACTTCATCGACTTACCATCACGAACCAAGAACAGCTCAGGGTAAACTTTCGAGCCGCTGCTATTGCCGCTCTTATCCCCATCTTTCCATACATTCGTCAGAGTATCTCTGTTCGTATACAGGTCAAAATCCTCCACACCAAGAAAGTTGCCTATCTTAGCCCGGCTTGCCGTTCCGACAGAAATCTCGGTTGCAGCGGCATATGCGTCTGCTGCTGACAATGCCTCAAGTCTAATATAACGGGCGTTTGTAGGTGTAAATGTGGCTACCTTCATATTCGCATCGCCGTCCCACGTGCCTGAGGCTATTTCCGTGTAGGTTGTGTCGTCGGTACTTTTGTAAATTCGATACGATTCTATGCTTCCGTCATCCGTGGGGGTCGCCGTTACCACATACTTGGGAACACAATACAGGATATTCACATCCGGATACTCCATTCCCAAATCAATCGTGACGGATTGAGGCAGTGAAGCTGAAGACTGCCAGACGGTATAGTTATAACTGTCATTCAATCCGTCAATGGCGTAACTGGCGGTGCCGCTTGTTGCCGTTGCTGACAGCGGCGTAATCGGATGGTCCATCTGCGGCTGCTGCGCCGGCAGCGGCGGACGCAAAAGATTCGGGTCCCACGCCGCCCCTACTTCTGCCAGCCGGTCGACGATATTTGGATCCAATAGGCCGTCTCTGTTAGGCGGACAATTCAGAACAAAACCGCACCATTGTGGTTCAAGGTACAAAAGACCATTAGTTACGATATCCTCAACACTCATAAGAGTGGCCGTCGGAACATCCGGGGCCCAGAACCAGTCATCACCTCCCGTGGTGTTTATTTTTCGGCTCGCCATGGCCGGGAGTGTATTATTCACCGGATATCCACCGCCGGATTCATAATGTATCATATCATTATCATACAAACAGAAAAGATGAGTATTATCTACAAGCAAACACCCCGGCTGTAACTGCTTCACAAGCTCTCTTATTTCCTGATATGATACATCCTTGTGGCCTGCCTTCCACGACCAGCCGTCGATGAACAACATCTTGATATCACCATAATTCGTGAGTAGCTCCGTGAGCTGGCCCTTTATAAAATTCATCTCCGCAGGAGTAATCGGGCTGGACCCAACGTTTGCGGTGGTGTCCCACACTGAGTAATACAGGCAGGGCTCCAAACCCCTGCTCCTGAAAGCATCCACATACTCTCTTACGACATCCCCATGCCCGCCTTTCCACGGGCTGCTCGCAACATCGTTCGTCGTGTAGGCGCTGTCCCACAGGCAAAAACCGTCATGATGTTTGGTCGTCAATATGCCGAACTTCATCTTCGCGGATACCGCCGCATCCACCCACTGATTACAATCCAGGCTGGTCGGATTGAATAGGTTCACGTCCTGATTCGGCGTCGCCCACGGGGCGCCGGTAAAAGTCATGATGCTGAAATGTATAAACATTCCGAATCTTAATTCCGTAAAATCCCTCTGCAGCTCCTCGGTCGTCTTTGCGTGCAATGGCAGCATTACCAAAAGCACAATGATAAAAACCGGACGAAAAATTCGAAAAATTCTCATTTTATTGCTCCTTTAATTTTTTGATTTTGATATCGTATTATTACAATTCTTCGGGCCAATTCTGAGCGAAGAAGGAATACTCATAGAAATTTATTACACAATCGTCATCCAAATCCAGCTCCACATTGTTGCAGTCCGGCACATTGCATTGGCAATCAGACTGGCAATTTCCCGCTACTCAGCGAGCCAGTAATCAGCGAATTTCTTCAGGTCATAGAAGTTGACTTTGCCGTCTTCGGGAGGATAATCGGCGCCGTCGCACCAGTCGTTTGCCCCGGTGCAGTCGGTTCGGAGCCACTCGTTGGCGAAATAGGCAAAGTCTATGAAGTTAACGGAGAATTTCTCGTTGATTAAACCCGCAAACGACTTGCTCGTCAGCCACTGGCCGCCCTTTGTCAGCTCAAAGCCGGCCTCCATATTGTCTAAGTACCACGAGGGTTGTATGTATCCTCGCGAATTCGCATCATCGATGAAATTTTTGAGGTCGAGCTTTACATAATTAACAGGAGTGGTTATCCTATAAGCAATATAGTGCTCCCAGTCCCCCCAGGGAACAGGAGAGAGATGATAAACATACCAGCTGTAACCTCCAATGGAGACAGTCCCAACATAGGAGCCAGCGGGGCTCGTACCACCATTCCACCTAAGCCAAATCATCAATTCTGCTCCGTCGTGGTAATTACTACCATCGTTAGTTTTACTGAACCACGATTCATAAGATATGTTCCAAGACCCGGTCGCACCGTTGGGGTCAACGCTCCATATAAAGGGAGCCGTATTAATCTCGCTTACCTTTATTGGCATACCGCTGGACAGCGTGCAGTCACTATTACTCCAGTGGCAGCCCTTCAAAATGAAAGGATAGGCCTGCACGCCGGTGGCGTTGTGGTCGGATAAAGTTACACTAAAGTATGTCGAATCCGGATATACATTAATGCACTGAGCGCCCGGAGTGCTTCCCCAGACGTTATTATGGACACGGTATTCTCCGTCCATTACGTTAAGCGTGTCCCCTCTTCCGCAAAGTTGATCCGCCTGCGCATAATAAAGCGGCGTGAGTGAACAAAGAATCATACAAACAACAACTTTAATAAACCAAGTTTGAAGAATCCCTACATGGCGTCCAGCACAAGACCTCATATCTGTCTCCGGCTTCATCGCCCTAATCTCCAGAAAATCAAATGATAGCGGCAAAAATCCGTCTTTTTTATACGCCGTAGGTGTATTTACCTCCTGTTTTATTACGTCAAGACTATCATAAATCACTGATTCTGTCAAGAATTAAATGGTACTATGTAAGCACAATTTATGACCAAATTGACGGATTTTTGACGAACTCAGGGGAAATGGCTGATTTCGAAGGAAAAAAGAAAGGTTACAAACGTAACTACTTACAAGCTCTTAACTTGCAGCCAACGCGCCCGGCAGGACTCGGACCTGCAACCTATGGGTTCGAAGCCCATCACTCTATCCAATTGAGCTACGGGCGCAGCAGTTCACAACTGCCTACAAAATAACCCCTCCCCGAAAAACTGTCAATTAAGAACAAAAAAGCTATTGTAGGCCAAAAAAACAGCGACAAAAGCCTACAAAGTGAACGAGCAAAACTCTTGCATAAGCAATTTCGTGTATCTGCCCGGCTTACCGTCTCCGATAACCTTGCCGTCGAATTTCACCACAGGAACAACATCTTTAGTGGTTACAGCGATAAAAAGTTCATCCGCATCTCTCGCCTGTTGCGGCGTCAATGATTTTTCGACTATTTCCAATCCGATATTTTTAGCCGCTTCAATTACAAATTTGCGCGTAACTGAAGGCAGAATATTAGCCGTAAGTGGAGCAGTTTGCAGCGTCTGTCCGAAGACTGCAAAAAACGCCGAACCGGCCCCTTCTGTTATCAGGCCTGCATCATCAACAAGTATCGCCTCGGCACAACCTTTTTGCGCCGCATCCTGACGGGCAAGAACATTCGCTAATAAATTCAGCGACTTTATGTCACATCTTTTCCATCGCCAATCAGGATGTGTTGACGCTGCAATACCTTTATTCTTTTCTTCCCTGCTGTCGGATAGTTCCGTAACTGTCAGAAAGAAATTGGGTTTCAGGTCGGCCGTCCACGTATGGCTGCGAGGCGCCGAACCGCGGGTAATATGAAAATATATCCTGGCGTTGGAAATGCCCGCAGCATCAAAGGCCCTTTTTATTCGGGAGCGAATCTGGTTGATGTCCACGCTGACTATTTCAATTGCAGACAGACTTCTGGCGAATCTTTGAAGGTGTTCTTCAAGTGCAAAAATTTTGCCGTCGTAACTTCGCACCACTTCGTACACCCCGTCGCCGAAGTAGATTCCGCGGTCGTTGTAAATCGGCTCAAGCTCGGCCTGCGGCACGATTTCGTCGCCTATCATAGCTACCTGCATATATCGCTCCCAAAGTTACCATTATCTTTAATCTTCGGTTACTGTGCAAATAATAGGATACAAAAATATCCGATAATTTGCTTTACAAAAAAGGGAAAAACATTATGATACTGCGGTTATTCGGATTTTTGAAGGTAAACCTCAGGAGTTTTTGGAATGTATGCAGTGATTGAACAAGGCGGAAAACAGTATAAGGTTGCCGAGGGCGATTGCATAAATATCGAGCTGACCGACGTCTCGCCCGATGCCAAGACTATCGAGCTGGATAAAGTTTTGCTCGTAAGCGACGGCGAAAAAGTCGAAATCGGCACACCCCTGGTGGAAGGTGCAAAGGTTATTGCCTCATTTAAGACCACCGCTGCCGATGCTGTCGTTAAAGGGAAAAAGCTCTATCCGATGCACTTTCGCAGACGCAAAAACACCCGCAGGCGTATCGGACACCGCCAAAAGTATCTGCAGGTAACAATCGACAAAATCCAGGTCTGACAGGTTCGACAAGCTCACTATAAACAGGACTCTTGTAAGGAACGCCCGATATGAAGAAATTTTCCATTATCCATGTGCCGCTGTTATCTTTTTTCTCCAGGGAATTATATCGAGATGTCGGCTTGAACTGGAAGGGGGTAGGGTTCGGGTATCTGTTTTTGCTTTTGGCAATTTGTACGGTTCCAGGAATGTTTAAGTTTCAAAAGGGCTTGTCGAAATTTATTGATGAACAGTCACCCCAGTTTGTTAAACAGGTCCCCAAAATCACCGTTGAAAAAGGCAAGGTTCATATCGATAAGCCGCAGCCCTACTATATCACAGTACCTGACAGTAATAAGATTGTTGCCATCATTGACACAACCGGGCAAATCCAGTCTTTGGATAACACTGATGCGTTTGTCTTGCTGACAAAGACCAAGCTGGTATCGCGTCAAAGCAAGTCGGAGCTCCGAACATACGACCTTGCGAATGTGCAACACTTCGTTCTGGACCAATATAAAATTACGAACTGGTTAAATACCGGCAAAAAGCTGTTGGTCCCGATGCTTTATCCCTTTGTTCTTTTGGGCTCTTTTATTTTTCGGATTATTCAATCTCTTGTCTATGCGGCAATCGGGCTGGTTTTTGCTGGGTGGTGCAAAACGAAATTGTCTTATCCCGCCCTTCTTCGCCTGGCGGTGGCAGCGGTAACGCCCTGTATCATTGTTAGAACCGTTCTTGAATATGCTTCCGTGAAACTTCCGTTGGCTGGCTTATGGTTCTTTCTGGCAGCAATAGGATTTCTCTTTTATGGCGTCAAGGCGTGTTCTCAAATAACAGAACCCGCGACTATAGAGGACGAATTAGGCCCGGAAAATCAAGACCAGTCGCCGGGCTATTGAATTTTAACCTTGGATAGGTAACCCCGCCTGATTTCTTGAGCATAATTACGCCAGGCCTCTGGGCCGTTTTGAACGAAATACTCGAACGACTTGTCATCAACCAATTCGCCTAACAAAACCTTACGCTCGGCCTGGTTCGGCACATCTTCGATAATGCGTTTTCGTAGTTTTTCCAGTTCAGCCAGAAATTCGCCGTGTTTATCGGTAAAGGTCTGTTCTAACTTCTTCCGTAAATGGCCGGCGTAGGCAGGGCAATGTCCTTCGGTGCCGATGGCTATCTGCAGGTCGCCGCGCTTCACGACAGCAGGCACGATAAAATCGCAAAGTTCCGGTGCATCAACAACATTGCATAAAATCTCCAGTTCCTGACAATCTTTATAGATTCGCTTGTTGAGTTGCTCGTCACTCGTTGCAGCTATAACTAACACCGCCTCGGCAATATAATTTTTGGAATATCCGGATTTTACCAATTCTGCATTCGTGCCCTGACAAAGTGCGGTTAGCGCATCATCGATGTCCCTGGATACCACCACCAGCCGCGCCCCTGCTGCCAGTAGTGCTTGTGCCTTTTGTCCCGCCACCGCTCCTCCCCCTACTACAACCACACGACGACCGCCAAGTTCAAGAAATATGGGATATTTAGCCATGATAATAACATTATATCCGCACTTCGCACAATTCAAAGAAAATTCTTAGCTTTTCAATTCGCAAAAAATACCAATATATTGTAGACTTTCTGTGCTTTCTCAAATAGGAAAACCAAAAAATGAGCCAAATTAAAAAATTACAGCCGCCTCTGACCGATTCTGTCGTGCGTTCGCTGAAAGCAGGCGATGAGGTTCTCGTCTCCGGCGTAATCTACACCGCTCGTGATATGGCCCATAAAAGATTGTGTGAGGAGATAGAAACAGGCCGGAAACTCCCCTTTGAGCTTGAAGGAGCGGTCATTTATTTTGTCGGCCCTACGCCCGCCCGCCCCGGAAGAATAATCGGCTCCGCCGGCCCTACCACCTCATCGAGAATGGACGCCTTCAGCCCAATGCTCATAGCCAAAGGCCTCAAAGCAATGATTGGAAAAGGATATCGAGGTGCCGAGGTCAGAGATGCGCTGAAAAAATATGGTGCCGTCCATCTTTCTACTATCGGCGGAGCAGGAGCATTGCTCAGCAAACACATCGTTTCCGCGGAGATAATCGCTTATGAAGATTTGGGGACCGAAGCCGTCAGAAAACTGCAGGTGGTTGATTTCCCCGCAGTCGTCGCGTACGACTCTCACGGAGGCACTATTTATAAGTAATTCGACATTTGTCCGCCTGCGGCGGAATCCTTTTTCAAAATCACAAATCAACAATCAAAAATCGCAAATGCTTTCGGCCAGCCGATTCTATTTATGCGAAATGGCCCTCCCTTTTGGCTTTTTTCGCAAGGCGTTTCTCTTTTAATGTTCTTTGCGGCTTCTTTCTTACATCTTTCTTAACATCATGACTTTTAGACATACATTATCCTTTCCAAATTACGCCGTATTCTATTTTACAATTGCTTCTGCTGCCTAATTTTATGGATTTCAATGAAAACAGGCAAGATAAAAATAGTCTCCCCCGCTGCTGGTGTTAATGCTTGTTTTCCGTCCGCCATTCTTCTATAATCACTGCCGGATTGCGATGGTTAAGGAGATACCCCGTTGAAAGTCGCATTAATCGGTTTGTTGGAATCGGGTAAAAGCACACTGTTTGCCGGACTAAGCGGCAAAGCAATCCCGCCGGTCGGCTCGACCAAAATTGAAGAAGCCACCGTGCCGGTTCCCGATGCTCGGCTCGACTGGCTGACCAACTATTACAAGCCGAAGAAGACAACATACGCAACGATTGATTGTCTCGACCTGCCGGGTTTCAATTTTACCGATGAGCACGACCGTGCTGCAGCACGACGGCTGATTAATCAGATAAGAACCACTGACTTACTTGTTCTGGTTGTGCGGGCGTTTGAAAACCCGGCAGTGCCGCCCTACCGAGGCAGCATCGACCCAGCCAGAGATTTAAAGGAGTTAAAAACCGAACTGCTGCTTACCGATTTAGAGCTTGTTACGACGCGCGTAGAAAACCTCGAAAAGCAGATTCACAAACCCGCCCAGGCCCACGCACACGATAAGGATAAAACGGAGCTGGAATTGCAGAAAAAATTACAGCAGGCAATAGAATCCGAAAAGCCAATCAGCACCGTTATTGAAACAGTTGGGCAGTCTGAAATGGTAAAATCGCTCGGATTTTTGACCTTAAAGCCGATGGTAGTTGTGGTAAACACCGGCGAAAAACAATTAGACGCAAAACTTGATTTCACCGGCGTAATTGATAGCTCCGTGCCGGTCATTACACTTTGCGCCGAGCTGGAATATGAGCTGGCACAATTAGACGCCGACAGCAGGCGGGAATTTATGGCTGATTTGGGCATAACCGAGCCGGAAGCGGGTAAATTCGTCAATAGCTGTTATTCGGCGATGGGGGTAATCAGCTTTTTAACGGTTGTCTCCGACGAGCTGCGCGCCTGGCCTATAAAACAGGGAACCGTTGCCCTCGATGCAGCCGGCAAAGTGCATACCGACATTAAACGGGGCTTTATTAAAGCTGAAATTTTCAGTTTCGACGACCTGAAAAAGTTCGGCAGCGAAAAGGCCGTCAAGGCCGCCGGCAAAATCCGGCTTGAAGGCAAAGACTACATCGTTCGGGATGGCGACATTATCAATTTCAGGTTTAACGTCTGACCAAAAATGGTCATTGCGAGCGAAGCGAAGCAATCTCTTCGTTAGGTTAATGAAATCGGTGTTTGACCGGCTGTTTTTTCAGTTCCGCCGCTGTCGGCAGCAGTTCAAATGAATCTATCTTTTCCGCCTCGGTAAATTTGTTTATCAAGTGCTGAATCTCGCCCATACTCCTGCCGTGCATCATCGCAAACAGATTATAAGGCCAGTCTTTAATAGTTTCCCTTTCGTAGCAATGGCTCACCGCCCCGAAGCGGGCCAACGCTTGGCCCGTTTCGACGATTCTGTTTTGTGGAACCTTGCTGCAAAACAGGATATTTGCAACAAATCCTAATTTGCGATGGTCAACTATCGCTGCTACGCGCCGAATAACCCCCTTATCAATTAACCCCTGTACAATTCGCAAGACCTCTTCTATCTCTAATCCTTCGCTGCATAGAAAATTAAAAGGTTCTGAAATCACCTCCAGGTCATCCTCTAATCTTGAGAGTATCTGTTTCTCCACCTCATTAATCTCCACCGTTTCGCTCTTTGGAATCTGCTCGATATCGCCGGCCAGTTGCCCCTCGCCCTCGGCGTCAAAACGAACGTCAAGCTTGAAAACACGTTTGACAGGCAGGCTGTAAAAATCAATTCCGAAGCGACCTGAAAGATTTGATACTGTAACTTCAATTTGCTCGGCTGAATCAGCTTGTAATGTGAACCATAAATTGTAGTAATGCTTCCTCAAATAATTATGGGAGACATTTTCCAAGCCGTTAACTGCCTCGGTAACCTCCTGCAGATTCTCTTCCGGAATATGTGCGGCAACCAAAGTACCTGTCAACCCCAGAGCGAGACTATTTATCAGCGCACAAATCCGCCGGATGACCCCTTTCTCTTTTAACTGCCTGACTTCCTGCAAAACTGTTTCCTCGTCGCTGCCTAAAAATTCCGCCAAGTCAGCGTATGGCTTTGGACAAATCGGCAGACCTTCTTGGAGCGCATTGCACAGCCGTTTTTGCAGTTTTGTCAGACGCACGCTCACCCTTTTTCTCCTTGCGAGTAATTACAAACCGGGTCCTCCCCCATATAATCCCCGCTCATTGCATAAGCCCTTGCTCTGCACCCGCTGCACAAGCCGGCATATTCACAAATCCCGCAGTTGCCCTTGTATTCTGACACGTTGCGAATCTTTTTCAGGAATTCCGATTCCTCCCAAATCTCACCGAAATCGAAATTGTTCCTGATTAGATTGCCCGCCGGCACGTCAAGGAAGCCGCAGGTCTGCACATCGCCGCGATAACTTATAAACCCGAACCCCCTGCCACCCATACACCCGGCCACTTCCTCTGTTAGCCCTTTGGCCTCGGCCTGTTTGCATACTCGCGCAAATTGCGGCCCGCACGTAACCCTTACCTTGATTTCTGATTGGAGCTTTATCCGTAGCAGCTCGTTCAACAACACCTCATACTCTATCGGGTCAAGAACGGCATTTTCAATTTCCTTCCCTCTGCCGGTTGGAACAAGAATAAACGGATTGAAGCAATAAGCTCCGAGCTCCCTGGCCAGTCTCGCTATGCCGATAACTTCATCGACATTGATTCTGCTGATTGTGGTATTAATCTGGAAACGAATGTGCGCCTTGTGAGCTATTTTAGCGGCGTTAACTGCCGAATCGAAAGCGCCGGCAGTCCCCCTGAATTTATCGTGGGTTTCTGCATTGGCTCCGTCAATCGAAAAAGATAAGGCCATAACGCCTGCCTTTTTCAATTTGACAATTGTTTTCTCGTCAATCCTGTAGCCGCAGGTGGCTAAGACCGGCCGCAAACCTATCTTGCGTGCGTATCGAATAAGCTCATAAATATCAGCCCGTTCCATCGGCTCGCCGCCTGTCAGTATCAGGATGCACCCCTGCTTTCGCAGGGGCAGGCTTACATACTTCGCTATGGCTCTAAGGATTTTTTTGCACTCGCTTGTGGATAGTTTATCTTCGCCGGCTTCACCGGCGCTTGCCCGGCAGTGCAGACAGCTATACCGGCATCGGCGGGTAACTTCAAAAGCTATAAGGCGTGGCTTGATTGCTTTCTTGCTCATATTTGTGTAAATGTAACGGAATCTGTAGCCGGATTCAATCGAATCTTTAAGCCTCGGCGGATAAACCCGCCAAACGGAGTGGCGGGTAAAATTGGGTTCGTTTGGGTTCGTTTTGACCAAATGTCCAATGTCAATTTTTCGCTATAAATCATTGTTGAAATTACGGTTATAGACATTTGACTTTTTAAAAAATTGGCTTTGTTTGGCATAATTTAGTTCATTTTGACTGAAATTTTCACTGTAAATAGACAATCTCCGTTGCCGCAGTTTCAGCCACAGAGAAAAAAAAGAAAAGTAAATTATAAATAAGTATTAAGTGGCTATTGTTAACCGCCCATTGGTAATTCCTTTCAAGAGAGACTGCCTCTCTACAATTGGACGAACTTGCGCGATTGATGCGAAGATTACGGAGTTTTCGGAGGCGGTGAATTCGTAAATGCTTACACGAAGAGGAGTAAAAAATTTTCAGAAAAAAGGATTTTTGCTTTTAACCTACTGCGCATTTGATTGACCCGGCTTCGTCTGCGACTACGCCGCGGCGAGCCGTTTTTTAATCACTGATTACGCTGATTGATGTGGGAAATTTTGCCGTTGCAACAATGGCGATTTTGGAGGAAGAATTATAAGGCACGTCAAAAGACAAAATAATAGGTAGCTAGCTGTCTCTATTATTTTCGAAGAGGGAAAACCCAGTTCATTAAAGCTCATTAAAATTCACATGCTGGTGTAGGAAGTCATATACTGTTTTTGGCTGTAAGGTTTCTTGGAAACGAAGGCCTATATCAGCCCGTTCAATTTCCCGTCTTTGTTGATACGATAAACCGTAGCATGTCCCCATAATTTTAAAAGGTTTTTTCTGTAACGACTTTATGGCTAATCTCTCCAAATTCGACGGATGGTATCCGAATCCGAGGAAATATAATGCTTGGGCTGATTCTATTTTCCTGCGTGCCTCATTAAATCTGTTTGTAACGGCTGGATTATCTCTTCCTTCAGGCAGGATCTGTATATTATTCATCGCAAGGGTAACTGCTTGTAGCCAAAGGTGTTCGGGATTAAACCGTCCAGGTATCAACTGTTCAGACATATACTTTTCTAAGTCATATGGTATTGATCTGCTAAATGCATAGGGTGTTTGATTCACTGCTTGATTCGTGTCTTGCCAGGGCAATGGTGCTAAACTGCCGTAGACGTGAATTATTGGGATAGCAGAAGTTAGTTTTTGAGCATATTCTGATTCTGACTTGCCGAAATATGTGCTTTTTAATCGTGTGAACAAATCCTGTTCAAGTGAACGGTCATAATTGAAAGTAACGATAGCCAATAATTTATTCTGTTCCAATGTCTCAAAAGTGGCATCATCGGTGAATGTGTGCCAGAGAGTTTGATACCAGTTAGGTTTTGGACGTAAGTTTGAGGTGTTTTCACGTTTCAATAGATAAGTGGCGATAGCAGCCTTGCCAACTTGTTCAAATCTCTGGTTTTCTTTTTGTTCAAGCCAAGCATCCACTGAGCGAGGGCGAGCGCCATCAAGAGCGTTCCGAAAAGCGGTGATATTCCTTGTCTGATCTAGGCTGGTGCCTCCTACAAGCCTAAATTCCGGTGTATCGCGACTACTAAGCATCGCACATATTTCTTCCACAAGATCAGCAGCTTTAGGAAAATTGAAAGGTTTACTTGCTCCAGCACCCAAAACTAGTACGGTTGGTATATTAATCATTAAGTAAGATTATAAAAATATGAGGAAATAAAACAATCACATATTTTGTATGGTTTAAAAAGGCAGAAATCGGGAACTTTCCCGAAGTACTACCGGAAACCACAGCAGCAAAAATTTTTACCTATCGATTTCCCCCTACCCAAGTGACCCGGTCAGCTCTTTTATATTTGCGATATTATGGCTGGCACAATATCGCTTCAGACCATCGATGATTTTTGTTGTGCAATTCGGCTCAATGAAATTGGCCGTTCCGACCGCTACCGCCGAAGCCCCCGCAATAATAAATTCGATGGCATCCGATGCTGTTCTGATTCCACCCAACCCGAGAATTGGTATCCCTCGTTCCTTCGTAACTTCATTATACACCTTATTAACTAAATATACCGCTATCGGCTTTATCGCCGGCCCCGATAGCCCCCCAGTCCTGTTGGCCAGGATGGGCTTACGAGTCTCTATATCAATAGCCATCGCCATAAAAGTATTTATTAAACTAAGCGCATCGGCGCCAGCTTCGACCGCCGCACGGGCGATTACGCTTATATCCGTAACGCACGGCGAGAGTTTGACCATTAAAACCTTCTCCCCCGCCGCCTTTTTGACCGCCGAGGTAATCTCCGTCACCTGCGCCGGGTCAGTCCCGAAACTTAGCCCGCCTTTAGCGACATTGGGACAACTGATATTCAATTCGAACCCTGCTATCACCTGCTCCGCCGCTAACCGCTGCACCACAGACACATAATCATCGATAGTTTCGCCTGCCACATTAACAAAAACCGGCACCGTGAGCTTGCCAATAAGGGGCAATTTCTCCTGAACGAAAGAATCCAGGCCGATATTGGCCAGTCCAATCGCATTAAGCATACCGGAATCTGTCTCGACGACCCGCGGCGTATCGTTACCCTGCCGAGGCTTAGCGGTAACGCTTTTAGTAATAAAACCGCCGAGCTGGTTTATATCCATAAAATCAGTTAGCTCATCGGCGTATCCGCACGTGCCGGAGGCCGTGAATACAGGATTAGCCAGCTTCAACCTCGCAAATTCAATCGATATATCAATCTGTTCTTCCATAACTACTCCCGTCATTGCGAGCCCCTTAGGGGCGCGGCAATCTCATCCGTTACGCTTTAGATTGCTTCGCTGCGCTCGCAATGACACTACGAACTAAAAATCACTTCCTTACTGTCAAATACAGGTCCATCTTTGCAGCATAACTTATAAATGGTCTGACTTGAACCATTAACTTTGCATTTAACGGCGCAGCTCTGGCAGACGCCGATTCCGCAGGCCATTATTCGCTCCATACTTACCTGACAGTCGATTTTTTTATCTTCTGCAATCTTCGCCATCTGCGCAAGCATCGCTTCCGGGCCACAGCTATAAATAACCGCATCTTTGGGCGATAAGTTTCGCTGCTTAAGCCATTGCGAGAAACAGTCCGTTACAAACCCTTTGTGTCCTGCCGAGCCGTCGTCCGTTGCAACCAGCGATTCTACGCCATATCTGGCAAACTCGTGCAGTGAATAACCTAACTGCTGTGAAATCTCATCCGTCGGCTTTTCAAAAGGCAGCTCCGTCTTCGTCTTTGCGCCGGCAAATGCCATAATTTCAATCTTAGGATAATCAGTTATGAGGGTCTTTGCCAGATGAATTAAGGGACCTGCCCCCATTCCGCCGCTTACCAGCAGGGCCATATTCTTACCTGCCGGCACCTGGAAACCATTTCCCAAAGGCCCGATTATGCTGACCGAATTGCCAGCCGATAAATTCGTCATCCGCAAAGTGGCCGGCCCGACGGCACAATAAAGAATATCAACTCGGGTTTTCCCCTTTCCACCTTCGCTGACGCTTCGGTGGATAAACTGGCTGCTGACATCACAAAAACTAAAGGGCCTTCGAAGCAATATCTTTCGCTCGGCCGAATCACGCAAATCTTCCGCTATCTTCTCTGCCGGCGGCAGTGTAATACCGGAAAGGTCTATCTCGGCGAATTGCCCGGGCCCGGCTTTGGCAAAAGCCGATGCTGCCTCGCCGGAAAATTCCAATCCAAGCCGATAGAACCTCTGCCTGATTTGCTTATTGGCAAACACAACTGCATCAAACATTCCTCTATCAGGTTTGGGAATTTCATCTGTCATAATCGTCAAGCCTGTCCCGAGCGAAGTCGAGGGGATGGCTTTCGCCACCGTCTATCCGAGCAAATTATCATAAACCCTGACCCCTTCCACCATTTTGCAGGTATGAACGGCGTATTTATCCTTGTATTTGGGACACTTTATCGGATAAGCGGCATCGACCGCCGACTTCAAGCCATCGACGCTGTCTGCCCTGACCAAAGCACCCGCCGCTCCTTTGTCGCCGCCTCCCAACATCCGCTCTCCCAGAACGCCGGGCACAGTACGCGCAATATCGCACATCGTCTCCAGCTCCGGCCCGGAAATTCTATAATCGTCTCGAAGACCGATACCGTCCTCGCGGAATATAATTCCCACGCTTTCGATGTCCCCACGTTTCCAGGCATCGAGCATCTCATAGAATCGTTTTTGGGCGCCGAAAATATATTTTAACCGGTCACATAAATCCGGATATTCGCCCCTGAACCGGCCCAATATCTTATCATAAACTTTCCGGTCCTTAATATCAGCCAAGCAGCTTATATTATATTTGGCCTTCTGCAACAGCGAAACTAACTCTTCACACTCAGCCCTTCGAATTTTATAAGTTGATTTCTCCAGACCAGGCCGAACCGTGCCGGTATCGAGCACCACAATGCGAAAGTCCATCGCATCACCACCAAGAGGCACATAACTTATACTCCTCGTTTTAGGATTATAATGGGTGCCCGTACCTTCCTGCGCAAATAGTATCATAATCTGGTCTAACTGCCCGCACGGCGAACCGATATAATCGTTTTCCACCGCCTGTGCCATATCAACAATCTTAAACGCATCTTTAACTTCAACATTGTTGGCATCTAACAGCGACAAAATGAGATTCAAAGTCAGCGAAGCCGACCTGCTCATCCCGCCGCCGGGTATATTGCCGTAGATAACGGCATTTATGCCCTGTTTTACTTTGAATCCTTCGCGATGCAGCACAAAATCCACGCCGTAAGGGAACCTCGCCCAGGTATCTGCAATTTCAGAAGACTTCGGTTTTGGGACATCCCCAAGTTCAAATTCGACAACGCCGTCGTTTGGGAAATTGCCGCTGAACAATCGGCATTTGTTATTGCCGCTGGCCCTGTAGCCCATCCAGATAAATCTGTCGGTCCCCACACCGAACAGCTCCGTCCCGTTATAATCGCCGTGCTCAACCCCAAGGCAAAACCTCGATGATGTCCTGCGTACCTTGCCATTGGCAATGTCGATGCTTTTTCCCTTTGCAAGGTGTTTGAGTGTTTGTAATGCCGAGCTGTCTTCTTTCGTCGGTTCCATTATTGTGCCATTTTCTTTGCTGTTCGCGAAGAACGCCACGCCATTATCAGCATAAAGGCACCGAAGGCAAGCATAACCAGTCCCCACCAAAGATTTACGTTAATGCCCAGCGATTGTTCGTAGATTTTCTTGTCGGATACCAAACCAAAGATTGTGATTATCGCTCCGATTAAGGTAAACATCCCACCTATCGGAATTCTGACATCAAGCCTCATTCCAGCGCTCATATTTTGCTCCTTTATCCGCCGAAGCTTTAGCGAAGGCGGATGCTACCAAAAGATTATATTTAGGATTATCGCTGCAATCAGCACTATAATACCAAGAGTTGCCGGCTGCTTATACCACGGCAGACCTTCCTCTTTGATACGAGGCGTCAGCGAATACACCAGACCTTTCAGCTCATTATCCGTCTTTTTCCTGGCTGTTACCAGCGATACGACGATTGTCACCACAAAGCAGCTTGTCCATGCGTATATGGCCGCCCAGAAGTTCTGTGCCATTTCCACAGGATAGGTGTGCAGCACATGGCCGCCCACCAGCCAGCCTCCCTTTATTCCAACGCTCGCTCCCATCGGCAGTGTCAGGCCGTGGTGAAGCGCTGCTGCAAGTGTGCCTGCGAGCAATCCAAAAAATGCCCCGTGGCCCGTTGCTCGCCTCCAGAACATTCCCAGCAAAAACGTCGCAAACAAAGGTGCGTTCACAAAACCGAAAACAAGCTGGAGCATATCCATTATGTTATTGAATGAACGCGCCACATAAGCGCAGGCGATACTGATTAGAATGCCGACCACCGTGATGATGTGGCCCATCCGAAAATAATGCTGGTCCGGCTGGCCGGGTCTGATGTAACTCTGATAAAGGTCGTATGTCCAGACGGTGTTGAACGCCGTAACGTTGCCTGCCATCCCCGACATAAACGATGCCATAAGAGCAGTTATGCCGACACCGAGAAGCCCAGTGGGAAGGAATCTGGCCAGCATTACAGGCACCGTCATATTGTAATCTATGGCGCCGCTCTGGTCTTTAGGGAGAAAGTTACCCATCTGGTAGTGCATAGCGATGGCTATCATACCGGGCAGAATCACCAATGCAGGGAACATCATTTTCGGTATCGCAGCTATCAAGGGCGTTCGTCTCGCCGCCGCCATTGAATTAGCCGCCATTGCCCTTTGCACGACCAAAAAGTCCGTGCACCAGTAACCGAACGACAGCACAAATCCCAGCCCCATTACCATCCCGAACCATTCAACACCCATCGGGTTGGCATTGGCCGAACTCATGTGCGCCCAGGACTCCGTCCAGGCGCCGGGGGCAAGAGCCCTGCCCGCTGGATTGGCTGGATTTGTGGCCACTGCGCTGAGTTTGGCCACCAGCGAGTCCCATCCTCCGACACTCTTAAGCCCAAGATACACCAACGGCAGAAAACCTAAAACTATCAGGAAAAACTGAAGAACTTCGTTATATATCGCGGAAGTCAGACCGCCGAGGAAAATATAAACAAGCACTATCGTAGCTGAAACAACGATGCAGAGGTGATAATTGAAGCCGAGAATCTGTTCCAAAAGCTTCGCCAGCACATGCATAGAAATGCCGGATGAAAAGACGGTCATTACGGCAAAGGTAACCGCGTTAAAGGCACGTGTTTTCTCATCGAAGCGAAGCTTCAGGTATTCCGGCACCGACCTCGCCTTGGAGCCGTAATAAAACGGCATCATAAAAATGCCCACGAACACCATTGCAGGAATCGCACCCACCCAGTAAAAATGGCTCGTCATAATCCCGTACTTGGCGCCCGAAGCAGCCATCCCGATGACCTCCTGAGCGCCGAGGTTGGCGGATATGAACGCCAAGCCGGCAATCCACGCTGGAATCGCCCGGCCGGACAGAAAAAAATCCGTGCTTGTCTTTGTGTATCGCTTCAACGCAAAGCCGATTCCAAGCACGAAGACAAAATAAATACCCAGTATCACATAATCGACGGGACCTAAATGAATACCTTGCATATTTTCTGTCTCCTATTCGTTCCTTAATTTTTTATCTCACTCATATTCCATTACTTCCGGCCAAATTGACCCCCTTAATCAAAAAACCAGATATTTGCTTGCTTTCTTCAGTCTGACTCCCATTCTCCCCAAATCTTCAATGCGACTTATCCGCCATTTTATTCGCCGTTCCAGAATTTGCCTCACCGTAACCGGCCCAAGTCCCGGCACTCTCAAAAGCTCCCACTTGGATGCCCGGTTCACCTTCACCGGAAACGCCTCTGGATGCCTTTGTGCCCACGTCTCTTTGGGGTCGCATGCTAAAGAAAGATTGCCATCCTCATTAAAATCAATATCCGACTCCTTAACCCCGTATTTGCGCATCAGAAAATCCACCTGGTATAGCCGATGCTCCCGCACAAATACATCCTTCGGCTCTTCCAGTCTTGATTTTTCGCCCGCTATAGACTCATCCCCCAGCCCCTTCTGATAAGCGCTAAAATATATCCTGTGCATTTTCAACCTGTCATACAGCCCCCACATATACTTCACGATTTCTGCATCCGACTCCCCCGCCGCCCCAACGATAAACTGCGTCGTCTGCTTGACCCTTTCATACTTCGCCCCGCGTCCGGTCAACCTCCTTATCAGTTTCATTGGCTCGATGATGTCTCGGATATATTTTTTCTTCTCTGACAGTTTCGCCAAGTTCGCCTCTCCCGGCGTCTCGATATTCAGCGACACCGCACTTGCCAATGACACCGCATCTTCAATCGCCGCATCGCTCGCACCGGGTATTATCTTCAGATGAATATACCCGCAAAAACCATATCTCTTTCGCAGCAGTCTCGCCACCCGATTGAGCTTCTCCATTGTAGCGTCAGCCGACCCGCATACCCCGGAGCTCAAAAACAGCCCGAAAACTTCTCTTTTCTTATAATAATCTAAAAATACCTTCGCCGTCTCTTCTGCGCCGAGACTGCACCGCCGCATTCTCTGACCTTCTCTCAGCGGACAGTATTTACAGTCGTTCGTGCAGACATTCGAAATCAGCGTCTTAAACAGCACGCTTTTACCCCCGTTTGGAAGCGTTATCGGATATATCCATTTCCCCTTGCTGCTTCGCCGTCTGTGCTCCTCTTTACTGCTGCCGCAGGCGCACGCCAGGTCATACTGCGCATCGGCGCTGAGTATTTCCAGTTTCTCACTAGTCCCCGGCTTACCGACAATCCCTACCATAAAACTACCCGCTCGCTGCTAATATTCTTTCTTCTCGAACATAGATGGCTTTTCCCTTTTGAACGTTATCCCTCTGCCGGTTATTATCTCCTTGTCCTCTCTGACAAATTCGATATGCTGAAGCAGCGCCCAGCCCGTATTTTGCCACCTCATTTGATAACCTCTCTGGTGTGCCTGCTTTTCCATCATAAGACGTGCATCTTTGTTGAACACTAAATAATCAAGCGCCTCGGCTATCTGTTCGACCGACGCCTCGCCTGGGTCAACCAAAATACCTCGCGTATGTCGTCCCAGGACAAGACCCGTGGAACAATCCCTGTTTGAAAGTATCAGCTCCAGTGCGTATCTGAATTTTGTTGCTACAGCAACTCTGCCTGAACCGAGCGTGTCTGCCAGCACGCCGCTTGATATTTGTTGCATATCCAGATATGGCAGCACCATAGCATTCGTTGCCCCGTAAAGTCTCAGCAAAGTCTTCTCATCTAAAAACGTATCGAGAAAAACAACATCGTATGTCTCGAAGTCCGCGTATTTGAGTTCTTTGACTTTGCACCAGTTCAGCTTGGATTCCTCCAGCGCCTTGTCTATCACCTCTTGATACCTTCGGTATGCCTCCCCGCCTCCCCCCTTTACAAATTCCGGGTGGTATTCCCCTCCGATTAGATACACGATATTTTTCCTCTGCTCCTCCGTGCACGACTCCTGCAAAAACCTGCCGTAACCTCGAATACCATATTGTAATCCTTTATCAGGCGACAGCAGCCCTAATGTCGTAATTAAAAACCGGTCTTTCAGCCCGAACATCTCCTTTATCGCTAATCGGTCGTAATGAGACGGATGCTGCATCCTGATACCGTGGTCGATATGTTTGAGTTTTGAACGGTCGATTTCATATGTGGGCGACTCAAGAATCCCGATGGCGCTTTCGGTCGTAACGACTAATCCGTCGCTGTTCTTGGCAAGCTCCTGTATAACCATTTTTTGGTGCGCGTTCGGTGCATCGAGAACACTATGCAGATACACCAGCGTCGTTATCCCTTTGGAGTGGAATGCCCTTGCCATATCAACGAAATTAGTCCCTTCGCCGGCATTCCCGTTCGCGTCTGGGTCAAGACCATACTCGTGTTGTAATAAAACTGCCGTGGGATTTGTGCTTTCGTTTGCCCTGGTCAGAATGTCCTTTATAGCGTGGCTCCACGAGTCAGGGCTGAACTGATTAATAATCAGGTCCACCGGAATATCATAAGGCAGGCCCTCATTATCAATTGCGCTGACCCTTATGTGGCCGATTTCACCCGTAAAATGCTCTAAGGCGTTAGCCAAATCCCGCGAAAACGTGCCTATTCCGCACTTTCGCGGCGGATACGTGCTTACTATTCGTATATTATACGCCATAGCAATTCAACCATTCTATTTCCTAATCTACCAGAGACAGATTATAATCCTTTGCAAAAAAGGGCAAGAAAATACTTGAAATCCTGTGTTTCGCAACGCCGCTTCTATGAAAAAGCCGCAGAACCTGATAGTTTAGATAAAGTTAGCGACTAACTATGAAAGCACAAAATGTGCCCAGCTTGCCGACTACGCAGCACGCCGTGCAGTTGGTTGCCCCGGACAAGCTGGTTTTTAATAAATGCAAAGAGGTCTCCGCCCCCGGCGAGCATCAAATTCTCTGCAGGGTTGAGGCAGTTGGCCTGTGTTTTTCCGACCTTAAATTGCTCAAACAATTTTCCTCACACGTTCGCAAGAGCGGAATAATCTCCGGCATCAATTCTGATATACTCAACGAAATTTCCAGCTATGTCCCCAACAAGGCGCCCACTGTCCCAGGCCACGAAACAGTGGTAAGAATAGCGGCCGTCGGCCCCGGAGTGAAAAACTTTAAGCCCCGTCAGCGGTATTTGGTTCAGACCGATTACCGTTGGCTGCGCACCGCCGGTTCCAATGCTGCTTTCGGGTATAACTTCGAAGGTGCTCTTCAGGAATATGTGCTGATGGATGAGAGAGTCATCACTTCTCCGCAGGGTGACTCAATGTTAATACCGGTTTCGCAAGAGCTTTCCGCATCAGCAGCGGCTTTGGTGGAGCCTTGGGCTTGTGTCGAAGATGCCTACGCCGCCGCAGAGCGGCGAAGATTAAAACCGGATGGCCGGATGCTAATTGTCGCCGACGTCAATGTTGCAGCAGATTCTTTTACCGACCTGTTTAATTGTTACGGAAGCCCGACACAAATAACCTGGGTCTCGAAGTTCCCGGCCCCGGCTGGACTATATGTTACAGAAACCGGCGCAGCAAGCATATCACAGCTCCCCGAAGCCGCCTATGATGATGTAATCTATTTCGGCTTTGAGGCAAAAACAGTCGAAGCCTTGTTTGCAAAAGTTGCTCCGCACGGCCTTCTCAATATCGTTCTTTGTGGCGGCAGCTTCGGCAGAGATATTATCGCAATGGTCGGCCAGGTTCACTATAGTGGCATTCGAATAGTCGGCACCACCGGTTTTGACCCCGCTGAGTCTATGGAATATATCCCGGCGACCGCCGAAGTCCGCCCCGGCGACAAAATCAATATTATCGGCGCAGGCGGCCCTATGGGAACGATGCACGTCATACGAAATATTTGTCAGCCGATTAAAGACGTCAGCGTTTTTGCCGCCGACCTCGATGAGAGCAGATTGGCCGTCCTCTCGGAAACTGTTGCACCTCTCGCCGAGAAGAACAACGTCGCGTATAAACCTTACAATCCGGCAAAGGCCAAAATCCCTGCCCGCCGTAGCCTTGGCGAAGGCGGGGCGGATGCCTTTGATTATATAGTATTGATGGCACCGCTTCCTGAGCTGCTGGCCGATTCAGTCAAAAACGCCGCCCAACACGGCATTATAAACATATTCGCAGGTCTGCCCCCGGCAGTTACCGCTAAGCTCAACCTCAACACCTACATAGAAAAGCAATTGTATTTTACTGGAACCAGTGGCTCCGTTCTTGAGGATATGAAACAGGTGTTGGCAAAAGCCGAATCCGGACGGCTCGACACCAATATCTCCGTCGGCGCTGTCTGCGGACTCGATGGTGCGATTAATGGAATCCGGGCGGTTGAAAATAGGTCGATAGCTGGTAAAATTATCGTATATCCGGCCTGCAAAGGTTTGGCACTTACGCCGCTTGCGAAGCTGAAAGAAAAGATGCCGCACGTTGCCGAGTGCCTGAATAACGGATTGTGGACAAAGCAGGCGGAAGAGAAATTGCTGGAGAGTTTTGACTTCGATGGATAAGGCCTTGGCGGATTTGATAAGGATATCAAACATCACAGGGAAAGACTCTGCGCTCATTCAGGGCGGAGGCGGTAACACGTCGGTAAAAACAGCGGACGGCAGGTATATGTATATCAAGGCCAGCGGCACCGATTTGAAGGATATGAACAAGCGCGCCGGCTGGTGCAAGCTGCGATTGGCTCCGGCCCTGGCCATTATAAAGGATAAATCAATCGCAGAGCTCGGCGTCCGGCCAAGAGAAACTAAAATCGTCAAGCGTTTGCTTCTTGCGTGCGATGATAAGGCTGCCCCCGGCGCCCGTCCGTCAATTGAAGCGCACTTACACGCTATGCTCGGCAAGTGCGTGATTCATTTGCATCCGGTTGCGGTGTTGTCTTTTGCCTGCGCCAAAAACGGTAAGACAGAGCTTGAAAAGCTCTTCAAAAATTTTAAATTTCAAATTTTAAATTTTAAGTTTTCTTTGCCTCCTCTTTGGGTTCCTTATGCACACCCCGGCTTTACACTCGCGAAGAAAATTGCGAAATTGACCGCTGATTATCAAAATCGGTTCGGCAGAAAGCCCGCCGTTCTTTTTCTGCAAAAGCACGGCCTTCTCATTTCAGCCGATAGCCCCGACGCTGCACTGCGGCTGCTGCGCAGCGTCATAAACCGCTGCGCTGGCAAATTAAAATACCCGAAAACTACCGGGACAAAACCGCCAAATCAGCAGATGATTGCTGAGATGAAGCTGCGCATTCGCAGCGCGCTTTATAATGCGACCGGCTGCTCTCCTGCAATAAGTTATTTTTATGACGATGAAATCGCAGCGTTTTGGCGCCAAAAAAATGCGCAGAAGCTGCTTACCCCGCCCGCCTTGACCCCCGATGAATTGCTTTACGCCAACGGCCCGGCGATGTGGATAGAGGATTGTAACTCAAAGAAAATCGCACGCAGATTAACCCGGCTAATCAGAAAAGGTAAAAACCCTCCCATTGCATTTCTGGTCAAAGGTGCTGGACTTTTCGTTGCCGCAGCGGATAAACCTGTCCCGAGCAAACCTGTCCTGAGTGGAATCGAAGGAGTCGAGGGAATCGCCCCCGCCGTCAGGGACATTGTAAAGAACTCCTTTGTCATCCGCACTAATGCCTCCCGCTTTGGCGGCATTCTCACTTTAAATTATGCCGAGCAGGACTTTATTAACCGCTGGGAGGCGGATGCTTTCCGAAAAAAGCTGGCAAGTGGTGCCTCCGCCATTGTATAACTATTACGTAATATGAGGTTCGATAAATGGCAAAAGAAGTAAGATTACCGCAGCTTGGCCAAACAATGGAAGAAGCAACGATTGTTGCCTGTCCCGTCAAGGTCGGCGACAAGGTCAAAAAAGGCGATTGTGTTTTTGAGATAGAGACCGACAAGGCAACGCTCGAAATGGAATCGCCCGCCGATGGCTTCGTAAAGTATATTCTTGTCAAAGTTAACCAGACCATTCCCGTTGGAACGCCGCTCCTGGTTCTCGGCGATAAAGACGAAAAAGTTTCGCAAAGCTTTCTCAATTCGCTGAAAACCGCCGCTGCCGCACCCGTTAAAACCGACTTGTCCGGCGTAGCCTCGGCGAAGACGGATGCTGTCGAGCCGCAAGTGGTGAGCGAAGTCGAACCGCAATCACCGCCTATGGAAGCATCCCCGGCGGAAGTCAAAGTCGGAGAAACTATACCGCTCACAAAAAAGCAGAAGCTGACTGCCGAAAGAATGCTCAAATCGAAAAGAGAAATCCCCTGCTTTTATCTTACCGTAAGGGCCGATGTTACCGCCCTTGTCGAGTTGCGGACTAAATTGAATAAAACCGCCGGCCTGAAAATCGCCTACAATGATTTTATCATAAAAGCCATTGCAATCGGCCTGCAGAAATTCCCGCTCCTGACAGGCCAGTTGGCCGGTAACACCATAAAACTCCCCGGTTCCATTAATATCGGATTGGCTGTCTCGACGCCGGATGGACTTATTGTCCCCGTTGTAAAAGACGCTCACAAAAAGGACGTCCGGCAAATCGCCGCAGACACAGCAGCCCTTATCGAAAAAGCTCAGTGCGGAAAATTACTGCTCACCGACCTCGAAGGCGCCTGCATCACCGTTAGTAACCTCGGCGCTTTTGGAATAAACTCATTTATCCCCATCGTCATCCCCGGCCAGTGCTGCATCCTCGGCATCGGCCGCATAACCAACATCTGCGCCCCGGATAATGGAAATTTTGCAGTGCGAAAGTCGATGAATATGACTCTCTCCGTTGACCACAAAATCGCAAACGGCGCCTATGCCGCCGAGTTCCTCGACTTCACAAGAAAAACCCTCGAAGACACCTCCACATTTAACTTGCCTGTTTAGTTGGTTAGCCCCCAACTTTATGTTGGGGGTTTATTTTATTGCGATTTCCTTTTCATTTTGCCGCTTTGGAAATGATTTCTTTCATTTCCGATGCATTAAAGCTGCGCATCGTCTGTGTCTTCACATTACCAAGCGACACTAAACCCAATAGCGCCGCTGCTGCCGTCTCATCGTCCGGCGCTTCCAGAATGAGCACTATATCGTAGATGCCAATCGTCCAATAGACCTCTTTAACTGTCACTCCTGCTTTTTTCGCCTCGGCCTGGAACTTGGCTGCCCTCTCTGGCGATTGCCTGAAACCCTTTACGCCCTGTTCGGTTAGATTTACCAGCGATATGAACGTTGCCATAATTAACATCCTATTCTTTCTTCTACTTTTCCTTTCTTAGCGCAGTGAAGATCCCAGAATGTCTTTATCTGAGATCCAGCGTTTTTATTCTACCCCGCCTTGATTTGCCATACAATTTAATTTTGCCCCTTATGCTCTTTCTGCGAGCAACTAACGACTATTAACTAGCAACTAACTTTCTCCGCCCTCCGCGCGATAATCTTCGCATATCAACGAAAATCTTGATTTGCGTCAAATTGTAATTTCATAATTTCTTTGTCACAGAGGGCACGGAGTTTATTTTCCTGTCCCTTCATGAACTTCGTGGTAAAAAATACCTCTTAATTCCCCCAAACAAACCTTTGACGCTTGGTATTCGCTGATAAATTATTACATCGTCACAGGATCAGCCAGTTTTAGATAATCCATCCGACGTTGTTTGCTTGCTGACGTAGGTTGTCGAGATTTCGTTGCTCTGCTTGTATACGAACGCTATAGAAATCGCGCGTTACAAAAGCGTCCTCGATCGCATCAATTAGAAAATAACCGCGGGGACCAACGCCAATGTAAAAATCCTGACCTCTCGATTCCGCAAGCACTGTCTGCTGAAAACCAGTGTCCGAGATTTGGATTCCATTGCCGTTCAAATGCTGCACAATTTCACGTAATGGAACAGGGTTTAGATGTCCTATGCCATGCTGGATTAAATACTCAAGCGTCAAACGCACTTTATCATTCGCTGGCCGGTTGGCTATCTCTCGGCGAACCGCGGGCAAAAAAGACATAAGGTTCTTACCTCTATTTGTATGAGCCGCTTGCTAAAACCATCTTAGGTGCATATAACCGTTTATTATCCGAGTTAAATTCATATTTTACATCTACATCCAGACTTTCGAGAGATAGCAATTTCCATCCTTTACAAAAAAACCTTCTCTCACGCCTTTCAATTGAAAAAGAAACCACAAAATGTCGTGCCGATTTTGTGACCTTAAAGTCATCTGACGGCGACAAATAAAACGACCGCATAGTAGATTCTGCAATCTCGCCAGTACAATTGTATGTCTTACATTCCAAGTAATTGGTTCTCCCAAATTCATCGGTGAATTCAATATCAGGGTAGCCAACAGCTTTCTTTTTGCCACTGCTACCCGATGGAGTTGAAGCTGGGTATCCGGCTTTTATCAAAGCTTCTTTTACATAGGGCTCTATGTCGTTGCCAACTTCATTTGGTCTCAGCCTTTCAATCCCCGTGATATTCACTGCCTCACCAGCATTGACAATTACTTTTTTCATAACTTCAAGCAATTTCTTGTCTTTGGGGTCGTCCTTTTGAAATGGGATAACTTTGCAACCGCACAAGCTCTCAATTACTAAACCAAAAGGAATCCCGTGAAGCGGTTGAAGCATTCGCTTAATCACTTCTTCCAATTTCTTTGTGTATACTAAGTTTTTCTTACTCATTTTTTGAATACCACGATGCGGTTAGAATTAGTCCCTTTTTCGTTGTTATCTACGCCCCATATGTTCGCTGTTTTTGTAAATAATTGTTCGTTGATGATAACGCAAACAGCTTCAAATCCGGAATTTATTCCAAGAGGTATAACATGCTCTTCCAGTTTTAATTTTCCGTTTTGAATTTCTCCGACTTCAAAGGCCACATATCCGCCATTTTCAGTAACCCGATAAATCTCGTTGAATACTGCTTGCATAGCAGAAGACCACTTTTCAACCGTTTTTGCCATTGTAATTGTCTTCCCGACTTCTTCTACGTTTATAGAGTTAAACCAGCAACGGAGCCAGTTATCCGATGAATACTGGACGATATCCAAAAATGGCGGGGAAGTTACTGTTAATTTAACACTCTCGGACTCAATTTCAGGCGTATTTGCTGTGTTCTTCGTCAAAAACAAGGCATTATCTCCGGCCTTTTTCAGCCGCATTATTATTGCCTTACTCAAGTCGCCTGCCAAGGAATATGATTTTTTCAGAATTATCTTTTTTACATCCCGGTATTCCGGTTTTTGTTTTCTCTTCTCATTTATTTTTTTTTGACTCTCGGGAGAAACTGCCTGATTCGGCGGCAACGTATAGACAGAAAAAAAACCGGATGAATGCCCCGTTAGTCTATTGGTTGCAACCATTCTAATCCAACGGTCTAAATTATCCTCTTCACCTGATTTTTGTCTATAATCCAAGTACTCTTTAAGCGAAATAATTTCCGCTTCGGTTCTTCCATGATAGAACATCGAGAGGTCAATCTCTGCCTTCTTTGCTTTAAAACAAATCGTATCCAAACGCTTTTCCAGTAATTGCAAATCAGGTACATAGAACCTTGGTTCACACAGAATTCTGCTGATGGGATTAATATCATTCGCTACAACATTTCTATCAAGTATTCCGGCTTCAATTGCAGTTGTTCCACGACCGCTAAACGGATCGTAAACACGTTCTCCTAGACATGTTAAGAGTTCGATAAAAAACCTAGGCAATTGAGGCTTAAAGCATGCTCTATAAGAAATTTCATGCAGAGAGTTTGCTTGCCTTTGCCGTGAAGTCCAGAATTCGTTTACAAAACAGGGAATGCTTAACGAATTTGCTACGATGTATTCGGTTTTTGTTGATGCTGGTCCCTCAAACAAGTTTTCTTTTTCTGAAAAATTAAATCTTTTCAGAAATGTCAATAACTTGTCACTCTCCTTGATAGGTGTTTCTTTCATCGCATCCATGTTATAATCAGCATATTCTTTTTTCCTTATTTTATTAATTCACTAACCCCCTGTCAAACGTTAGTTTTGGATAATTTGCTCCGTACCCAAAAATCATCAATCGAAAATCGTAAATTGCAAATTCCCCTTTCCCCCGCGTCAAATTTATCCTACATAGCGATCAACTCTCTCGCACTAACTTACGGCCAAGTGTGCTAACCATATCGCGTTCTGGCGAGGCACCCCGCGATGTTTTTTCTCCGCTGTTGCTCAACCAATTTTACCCTCGAAGCGCAGCGCAGATCCCCAACTCAAGCTACGAGAGGTCCTCTGTTGGGGACCCATATCCTAAATTCTTTTTCACCCCCCGTCAATACCAAAACTGCGTTCAAGATCCAGCTCGAATTTGCTTCCTGTACAGCCAGTTGATAAGGAACAGAAACCCCACGAGAAACAATGGTCCCGACATTATCAAGTAAACAGGCCACATGAACCGCCCCCAGAACATAACGATATACAGCACCCCAAGAGCGCTAAAAATAATTGCGCCAACCCACTCCCATCGCCAGGAAACCGCCAGCACAACAAGGATGATTCCCGTTGGGATTAGATGCATCAGCAACGCTAAAATCGTCTTCCAGAAAGAATATCCTGCACCAAACACATCGAAGGAAAACAGACTCACGAAGACAGCAAACAGAATACACAGAATCCTGGGCATCCAGAACAGCAATCTTTTCACAGGTTTTGTCATAACTGTTACCTCCAGCTAAATGATACGGCTCACTAACCACGTAATGTTTTTTCTCCGCTGTTGCTCATCGCAGATTCTCGCAGAGAAGCGAAGACCCCAGAAAGTCTTTACCTGGGGCCCATATCCGCAAACCAATTTTACCCTCAATTCCCCCAATCCGTCAATACCAAAAAATCCGTGTCAATCCGTGTTCATCTGTGGTTAATTTTTCTTCGCCTGTCTCGCCGAAGCCTTGGCGAAGGCGGATGTCTTGGTGACTTCGTGGCCAGCAAAAAATTTCAATCAAATGCGCAGGGGGGGTAAAAAATTGTCCAATTTTTTCAACCGTTTCTATACAACTTTTGACCGTTTCTATACATTTTTCCAAATTTTTCTACATTTTTCGACGTTTTCAAACACGAACTTGCGCGTTTGGTGCTACCCTATCTTCCCCAAATCCCCCATCTCATCACCTAACTATTTCTTGTTGCCATCGAGGTCTTTTCGTTCATAAGGCTTTAATTTATACTCCGCTATCTTCTTTGTATAATCTTCAAACGACTTTTTCACTTTATCCAAATGTTCCGTCTTTTTCTCCGGCTCTCTTTTCTCCTCCTGTTTTATCTTATACCACCATATCCCGTATGCTATCCACCCCACTATCACTATTATTACCCCGGCAATCAGTATTTTATACGCAAAGTCCATTTTTTACCTCAATTAGTGCGCAGCATAACCTACGCCACTTGTTTTTCCTGTTCCACCTTAAACTGTCTGCCCGTTAGAATAACCAAATCTTTTCAACCCTGTCAAATCAAATCCCTGCCAACCACTCGCTCCAAAAACCCGCTTTTTTGAAATATCTAAAAAATTTTCGAAAAATACTTGACCAAGTCAAACAACTGTTTTATACTTTAGTTTGAAACACCTGTTTAAGGAGAACCCCAAGATGGACCAAAATGCCGATTTTCAGGTTAAAAGTGAGGTTTCAGCGAAGGACGTCCGGAACCGGCTGCTCGATGTAGCTGAGAAACTATTCAGTGAACGCGGTTTTGCCGACACCAGCGTCCGGGACATAACCGCCGCAGCCAACTGCAACGTCGCTGCGGTCAATTACCATTTCGGCAGCAAAGACAAGCTCTATATCGAGATGTTCCGGCGGCATATGGAGAAGGTCTTTGCCAAGCATAAAGCGAATATAGAGAAAGTAATGAGTTCGGCCAATCCGACTCTGGAGAAGCTGCTTGAAGCGATAACCAAAACCGCCCTGGAAGCTCTGGCGGGGGCTGATGAGCGGATACCAATGCTCAAATTGATGGTGCGGGAGAGTCTGAATCCACAACTCAAGGAGAAGCTGATATCGCTGGATATACTTAAGGATTTTCTTAACCAGATATGTGAAGCACTAATGCGGCTGTTTCCTAAGCTGACGCAGCGGCAAGCTATGCTGTGCGTTTACGCAATCGAAGGGATGGTGATACATCCTATGCTGTTCTACGATGATTACAACGAACTTTTCTTTGCGGTTCCCGTGGATGAGTTGGTTAAACACATAGCGAGATTCACAGCAGCAGGTGTACGAGAAGCAGCAGGCTATAAACAGATAAGTGAATAAGTTTTATCGAGGAAGGTGCCTTAATGTTTAATGCCGATAATACTCTGAATAAAAAAATGCGTGGACAAAAGCCCTTTCGCGGCTATTGGCTACAGATAATCTTGATTATCTCTATGTTCGGAGTCTTAATAACCGGATGTACGAGCAGCGAAGAGTTTTACCAGGAGGCGAGTTTATCCAGAGACACTGCTTATCGCCAGTGGAAAAACCAAAGAGAAGCCCAGGAGCAATCTCAAACACGAATAAACGGCCGGTTAAGCATAAAGGATTGTCTGAAGCTGACTCTTGTGAACAACAAAACGCTGCAGCACATTGTTCAGGAAAAGGAGATTGCCCGCGGGAACGAGCTGAAGTCGTATTCAGCAATTTTGCCTTCGGTAAATCTCACCGGCGATTATACACGGCTTGATAAAGTTTCAGCACTTACCGTCGGCAACCAAACGGTAACCTTCGGTGACGTGGACAACTATTCGGCGAATCTCGTGGTTACTCAGCCGGTCTTTGCCGGCGGCTCAATAGTCGCCAGGATAAACGCAGGCAAACTCTTCTCTCTGCTTACCGACCAGACAGTTCGGGCTGCGACTCAAGACGTAATTTATGCAGCAGAGCGTTCTTATTATGATGTCCTACTTAATCAGCATTTATACCAGATAAGCGCTGATGCAGTCCGTTCTGCCCAGGCACATCTGGATGATGTGAAGC
Organism: Sedimentisphaerales bacterium; assembly: GCA_049508795.1. Lineage (GTDB taxonomy): Bacteria > Planctomycetota > Phycisphaerae > Sedimentisphaerales > Anaerobacaceae > CAIYOL01. Next base: position 48,123 of record JBELAN010000012.1, read on the forward strand.
AAAAACGTTCCGGTGGCATCGCCTCGGATTTCGATGTTCTGCGTGCCGAGGTGGAGCTATCAAATTTCAAGGCCGATTTGATACAAAATAAAAACGCCATCAATATATCGAAGACACAGTTACTCAAAGTAATGGGCATTTCACAGGACAGCGATTTTACTCTATCGGATGAACTGACCTATGTTCCTCTGAAGATGACTATGGAACAGGCGGTCGAAGCTGCCTATCGCAATCGTCCTGATTTATATGGACGGCAGTTCGATATAAAGTATCAGGAGCAATTGCTTAAGATTGCCCGGAGCCGATATTGGCCGACTATCAGCGGCTTTTATGGTAATACCTGGTCAAACCCCGACCCTCACAACAGCATGTTGATTGAGTGGGGACATGCCTGGCAGGTTGGCGCTATGGCAACGATGCCGATATTTGATGGTTTTGCACGTGAGGGCGAAATTATACAGCAAAAGGCGCGATTTAGACAATCTCAGATAGATTTGATTGACGCCGAAGAAACTACTTTGTTCGAGCTGACCAAGGCACTATTGAGTATCGAAGATGCCGAGGAATTCGTCCAGTCACAACAACTGAACCTCACCAGGGCAAAGGAAGGAAACCGTCTTGCAGAGGTTGGTTACAAGGAGGGTATAAATACACAAGTCGAGGTAATCGATGCCGAGTCGGCTTTGACCAAAGCAAAATCGTTCTATTATCAGGCCATATATTCTCATATAATTGCCAAACTCTATTTGCAAAAAGCGATGGGAACACTTACAACTTCCGAAGCCGGCCAATCTGAAAATCAAGTCAGCAACCACGAACCAAATGCCTTAACAGCTACCTTTACTGATGAGAAACAGGAACTGCCGATTAGCAAAAATCCGAACTGAACGAAAAAGATATTTTTGGGAACGAATTGAATATGAACATAACAAAAATACCCAGAGGCCGTCTTAAAGTAAAAGTGATAATCATCGTGCTGACGATTCCATTGGTTTTGGGCTTAAGTTATCTGCGGTATGCGATGTCACACGAATCCACCGATGACGCATTTGTAACGGGGCATATCGTATCGGTAAGCGCGAGGGTGGACGGCCACGTTGAAAAGGTCTATGTGAACGATAATCAATCGGTGGAGCAAGGCGATTTGCTGGCTGAGATTGACACACGGGATTATAAGGTGAGTCTGGACCTCGCGAGCGCTGCGATGTCAGCGGCGCAGGCGAGCGCAGAACAGAACCGAGCACAGGTCGGCATAGCATCAGTGGAAGCAGCACGAGCCGAGAAGGATTACAACAGATACCGGCAGTTATTTGAGGCCAATGGAGGAGTTACGCAGCAGCAGGTAGATAATGCGGCAGCAGCCGCACAGTCGGCAGCAGCACAACTTGAAGCAGCAAATAAGCAGGTTGTCGCCGCTCAGGCAAAAGCCTCCGAAGCCAAATCTGCGTTCGACCGGGCCCAATTGAATCTTTCATACACCAGGATATATACGCCGCAGTCCGGCCGAGTTACCAACAAGGCATTAGAGGCAGGCGAGTATATAAGAGTCGGTCAGCCGTTAATGATGATTGTTCCCAGGGAGGTTTGGGTGGTTGCCAACTTCAAGGAGACGCAGCTCAAATATATGAAGCCGGGCCAGAAGGTCCAAATCAAGGTTGACGCATATCCGCAGAAGATTTTCAAAGGGCACATCGATAGCATCCAGGCCGGCACAGGCGCGATATTCAGCTTACTGCCGCCTGAAAATGCCACCGGCAATTACGTCAAGATTGTGCAGCGTGTGCCGGTCAAAATCGTTTTTGACGAAGACCCAAATAATACAAGGATGCTGTCGCCGGGGATGTCTGTTGTGCCTGTGGTGAAAGTAAAATGAGTGGTGGAACGGAAAGAATACCGCATCCGCACGAGGATTGGCTGCCCCACAATCCATGGGTGGTGGCCGGCGCAGTGATACTAGCGCCGTTTATGGAGGTGCTTGATACGAGTATCGCCAACGTGGCGCTGCCCCACATCGCGGGCAATCTCTCCGCAACGATAGATGAAAGCACATGGGTGCTGACCTCATACCTGGTTTCAAATGCCATTGTGCTGCCGCTTGCCGGATGGTTTTCGTCCCTTATTGGCCGAAAACGCTTCTATATCGGATGCGTGATACTGTTCACCGTGACCTCTTTCTTGTGCGGACTGGCTCCGGGTATCGGAAGTCTTGTGGTGTTTAGAATTCTGCAGGGTGCAGGCGGCGGAGCACTTCAGCCGATTGCTCAATCTATATTGATTGAAAGCTTCCCACACAATAAACGCGGAATGGCAATGGCGATGTTTGGGATGTGTGTGGTGACGGCGCCCATCATCGGACCAACGCTCGGCGGATGGATTACGGATAACTATACCTGGCGGTGGGTGTTCTTTATAAACATCCCGGTTGGAATACTCGCTGTATTTCTTGCGACCATCCTCATCAAAGACCCGCCTTATTTCATTCGCAAGAAAATTGGCGAGGGATTCAGAATCGACTATATCGGCCTCGGCCTGATAGCGGTAGGGCTTGGTGCGCTGCAGATTGTGCTGGATAAGGGAGAGCGTGAAGACTGGTTCGATTCCCACTTTATCGTATCGTTTTCCCTAATCTGTGCAGTTTGCCTGGCCTTGGCTGTCATCTGGGAATTGCGACAAAAAGACCCTGTTATCAAGCTGGGGCTCCTTAAGGACCGCAATTTCGCCGTCGGCGTCTTTATGATGTATGCGCTCGGGTTTTCTCTGTATGGAAGCACGGTCCTGCTGCCAATCTTCCTGCAAAACCTGATGGGGTACAACGCCCTCACAAGCGGTCTGGCGCTTTCTCCCGGCGGTATTATCACAATGCTCACGATGCCATTAGTGGGGTTCCTGATGACGCGTGTCCAGGCGCGCTGGCTCATAATCATCGGATTGATTGTCGGCGCCGTCGGTCTTTTCAGAATGGTAAATTTCAACCTGCAAATCAGTTATTCGGATGCCGTCTGGTCGCGAAACATCTTGTCAGCAGGACTAGGGTTTTTGTTTGTGCCCATCAATACCTCCGCATACTACTACATAGTAAAAACCGAGACAGACTATGCCTCCGGCCTTATCAATCTTGCAAGAAACCTCGGCGGCAGCACAGGTATTTCGTTCGTTACAACAATGCTCGCCAGACGCGCCCAGTTTCATCAGAATATTCTCGTAAGCCACGTTACCGAAACCAACCCGATTTATCAAAGTATGCTTCAAAACGCAACAAATATGCTCGTCCATCAGGGGGCAAATGCCGTTGAAGCAGCAACAAAGGCCAAGGCCCTGATTTACGGCATGGTCAAACAGCAGGCGTCTATGCTTGCCTTTATCGACAACTTCTGGGTGCTCGGGGTTGTTTTCCTGGTGATGATTCCGCTGGTGTTTTTGATGAAAAAGACAACCCCTCGTAAGGCGGCTGTGTCGCTGCATTAACAGTTGGAATAGAGAATATGGAATGAAGCTTGCTGAATTGTCCACTTTCTGTTCTGTAAGTGGTTTTGGGGCGGTGAGTTAACAAATAGTGCAAAAAATTCTTCCTGTTTTCGAAAAATTTTCTGGCCAAATCACCTCTAAAATAGGATAATAGTTGCAGCTTAGATTCGGCACATATAAATATGGAAACTACTGCAAACTATAAGCCTAATGTTGAAGTTGTTTCCGACCCTGAGGGGCTTGCCCAGAGAAGTGTTGCACTTTTTGTCGGCGATGCGGAAAAAGCGATAAAAGCCAAAGGAGTTTTCTACGTCGCGATATCAGGGGGACACACACCTATGCGTTTCTTTGAACTGCTCAGCGAAATACCGAAAGCAAAAGCTCTGTCCTGGGACAAAATACAGTTATTCTGGGTTGACGAGCGGTATGTCCCGCCGGATTCACAATGGAGTAATTATAAGCTGGCCGCCGATACCTTCTTAGCTAAAGTCGCCATCCCCAAAGAAAACGTCCACAGGATACCAACAGAATACAGCGATTTCCAGGCCGCTGCCCAGTGCTATGAAGAAACGATTCGAAGGGTTTTTGGTCTGCGGGAAAATCAACTCCCCAAATTTGACCTCATTGTGCTGGGTATGGGTGCTGAAGGACATACCGGCTCATTGTTTCCCAACAGCTATGCGCCTTTTGATACGGAGGATTTGGCGTGCGTTGTTTATATTTTGGATGAAAAGCTTAACAGGATAACCTTGACGCATCCGGTTTTATGTGCTGCATCTCACTTAGCTGTGCTGGTTTCAGGGGAAGAAAAGGCCGGTATTTTGAAAGAGGTCCTGACCAGTGAGCCGGACGAAGTGCAGTATCCCATTCATACTCTTTGGCCCATCCTCTATAAAGTTACATGGCTGGTAGATAGCAAGGCGGCAAAATTCCTGTCATTGGGGTGATTCAGCAAATTCACTCTGGAATGATTAATCTTGTTCCCGGTCTGAGTTTGCTCGGATTTTCTATGGGAAGGTGGTCGGCGCCAAGAATCTTTTGCCATTTGTCTGCAGAGCCGTAGTATTTGTAGGAAATGTCGGAAAGAGTTTCGCCGGCACGCACTATGTGAAATCTTTCGGCCTTTGTCTCCTTAAGCTGCTCATTGTTTGCTTGTTTAGCTGGATTTCCACTAATAGTGGTTTCTTTCCGAGGTTCGATACTGTGAGAGAGCGGAGGGATTCCCATTTTGCGATGCACCGCAGAATGGGGGCTTAGCATCCTTGCTTTGATACTTAGGCTGGGTCGAGTAGAAAGCAAGACTACAACTATGGTTACCAGCGCCAGACCCAAAGCCATTCCTGTTTTGAAATCTTTCTGCATTTTCGGCGCTTCATTTCACAGCCTGCTGTTTTGTGAGCGATGTTCCTTTGGCCTTTGTTTTTGCATCGGCGGCCTTGATGCGGAAAAGCAGTACTGGTGCCGAAATCGCTATTGAAGAATATGTTCCCTCAATAATACCAAAAAGCATCACAAAGTTAAAGCCCCGCAGCGCCATTCCTCCAAAAATATACATCGATGCCACAACCAGAGCTGTTGCAGAGCTTGTTAAGATGGTTCTGGAAAGGGTCTCGTTAATGCCGTCGTTAATTATCTGAGCAGTTACGATACCTTTGCGGCGATTCTCACGAATACGGTCGTAAATAATGATTGTATCGTTGATTGAATACCCAAGCAGTGTCAGGAATGCGGCTATTATAGCAAGGTCGATTTTGAAGTCGCCGATGAGAAGCATCTGGCCGATTTTTGTAGCAGCAATGTAAGTGCAGGCGACAAGCACACCTACGTTAACGCAGGTATCGTGGAAGAGCGTTAGGACCGCGCCGAGGCCGAAGTGTAAATCTCCAAATCGGACCCAAATGTAAATCAACATCGCAATCAACGACAAGACAATAGCAACCAGTGCCTGATTCTTTGTCTCCTTACCGACCGAGGGGCTTATCTGCGTCACTTGTGGCAGTGAGGTTTCCAGCTTGGTTGCAGCCATGACCTTGGCTGTTTCGTTTTTAGTAAACTGTGCCCATTCATCCTCGGCTAATTCACGCAAGCCGGCCTCGGGCTCGACACTAAGATAAACAAAAGACTTCTCCGGCTGGTTCGGTTCCATTGTCGTCAGGTCCGAGCCGAGGATTTTATAGGAATACCAATTAAGGTTTTGCGTATCGGGTTTGAATCGCAAATCCGCAAATCTTCGGTTGATTTCTTCCGCCGTGGCAGCTCTTTCGATATTGCAGGTGATTTTAATGCCGCCCAGAAAGTCAGCAAGTTCGGGGTAAGAATCTATAATCTGCTGAGTTATTTTTTCCTGCGAGATAATCTCCGGCTGAAGGTTTTGCTGAATTTTCAGTTCATTTGCAAAGGCAGTTAGTATTGCATTATTGACAATTTCATCGACTTGCGGCTGCGAGACGTTAGCGTCGGGAAAAGCCGCTCTTAAAACATCTCCCACTAAAAAGGTATTCAACTGGCTTGTTGTTATGGCAAACTCGGCGGGGGTTTCACCAAGAGGTGTTATCACAAGATTGCTCATCTGCCCGCTTTCGACGTGTCGGGATTCCATAGCTTTTTTGATTGCCAAAGTTAGCTCTTCGACTGTTTGACCGCCTTTCGGGAAAGTGACAGAGGCCCTGGTTTTATTTGTTTCTGTCGTGGTTATCTCATATTCTTTGCCGGACGTTTCGATGCTATAGACACTTGCCGCTGCCAGAGCGTGGTTTCCCCAATCGGTTCCGACCTTGTGAATTCTGTCTTCTACGTCTTGTCTATTGAGGTTGGCATCATCCTTTAGATTGATTTGAACACTCGTTCCGCCGGTGAATTCGATGTCGTATTTGCTATTTTTCGAGTCATCCCTGGCGAAGAAGATAAAAACGCCACCGATTGTAAGTATTCCCGAGAGTGTAAAGAGAATTGGTCGCAGGCCCATCCAGTTTATGTGCGGTCTGCGTATGATGTGCAGCATAACTAAATGGTCTTTTATAATTCGTTTGTTCAGGAGAAAATCGAAGATTGTCCTGGTTACGGTCAGGGCGGTAAACAAGCTTGAGGACAACCCGAGTATAAGAACTATGGCAAATCCTTTTATTTCTTCCGAGGCAACCCAGTAAAGGATGGCAGCAGTGATAATGCTGGTAAGGTTGGAATCGAAGATAGCGCTGAACGCTTTTGCGTAGCCGTTTTTAATGGCGAGTCTCAGGGATGCACCACGCTGCTGCTCCTCGCGTATCCTCTCAAATATAAGCACGTTGGCGTCAATGCTCATACCGAGGGTAAGTACAGTACCGGCAATGCCGGGCAGCGTGAAAGTTGCTCGCAGCATTGCCATTATTGCGAGGATAAACAGCAGGTTCATAAGCAGCGCCACATCGGCGATTGCGCCGCCGAGGGTGTAATAAATTGCCATAAAAAGGATTACCCCCATAAGGCCGAAGAAGCCGGACCTGATTCCTTTATCACGATTGTCGGCGCCGATGGACGGGCCTATCGTTTTTACCGAGATGGGCTGTTCTATAAGTCTGGCAGGCAGAGAGCCGGCGTTTAGTTTGTTGACCATATCAATAACTTCTGTTTGTGTGAAGCTGCCTGTTATTACGCCATGCGTGAATATTCTGGACTGAATATTTGGAGCGGATATAGCGACACCGTCGAGCATAATGCAGAGTGGCCGGTCAATATTTTTGCCGGTAAGTTCTCCAAATAAATTTCCGCCTCTTTCATCAAACGAAAAACCGATGGCCCTTCGACCGGTTTGGTCGGTCGTCGGGTAAGCTCTTTTCAGACTCCAGTCTTTACCTTCGGCACCATGCACAAAAATCTCGCCTTTTTTGTTGCTTGCCAGGACATAGTACTTGTCGCCGAATTGGGCTACGAAGGCATCACCCCTTTTGAATTCTTTGATATCTTCTATTTCACACCATATATTTTTATTGTCTGAGGCGTATTTGGGTCCTTTTGTCTTGAGCCGTTCAACATAGCCGGCCATCTCGTCGGCGTCCACTTCCGCGTGTCCCTGCGTTGGCAGTATCCTGAACTCCAGGATTCCGGCGCCTTTAAGCATCCGCTGCAGGTCTCTCGGGTCGTCGAGCCTTCCCTGGAAAGGGCGATATTCGTCGAAAGCCGCAACCGCCTTGTCAATTTTTCCTGAACGGTCAGCAAATTTGGCTTTAAGCTCATCGATGGCGTAGCTGCGCTTAAGTGCCTTTGGAGGCATTTCGAGACAGGATTTTAGCTGGTCTTCAGTAAGGTTTAATCTATCGAGAGCTTTTTTTGCCTCTTTGTATCGAACGTTTATGCCCGTTTCAGCATTTGTAAGCTGCTCGACAACCCCGGCCCATTCGGCATATATATTTACATACTTAGTCAGTACATCCAACTTGCTTTCAGAGCCGAGGTAGCCTGTTAGCGCCTCTTTTAATTGTTGCTCATCCAGTTTAACCCAGTCACCGAGATGTTGTTTTATATCATCGAGGTTTAGTCCGGCAGCGGTAATTACACTTTCCGAGGTTGCCAGTTCTGAAAAGAGCTTGTCTCTCTTGTCCTGTAAATCCTTGCGTTTGTCATAGACATCAGCCAGATTGCTGAGTATCGTCATTTTGTCGGGTTCTCTCTGAGCGAATCCTTCGAAATCTTTGGTTCGCTGTTCTGCCGGCTTTTGCAGGGAGCGCAAAATTATTGCAAGGTTTATATTTTCAGCCAGCAGCTCGTCGCGAGCTTTTTCAAAATTCTGCCGTTTTTCCCGGGTCTCTTCACTCGCAAGGGGCATTTGTATTTCAAAGCGGGTACCGCCCTGCGGACGCCATACAAGATTTTGGATGTTAGCGGGGTCTATTCGCCTTCGCAGAACGGTTATCATCCTTTGGGCCAAATCTTTCTTTTCCGGCCCCTCCAGCCCCTCGGTATTGATTTCATAGATAAGGCTTGTTCCGCCCGCCAAGTCTATCCCGGGCTTTAAGGTTTTACTTGGTGGGTATAAGGCCCATGCTGCAAGGAGCACCAAAACGATAATCAAAATAGCTTTCGGTGTCAGATTCTTATTCATAACTTTCCTCTAAAAGTCGGCTGGATTAGTTGATTGGTTAATTGATAACTAATTCTCTAATTCGCTAATCAACTGACTTGCCAATCACGATTTATCTTGTGACAAATTCTTCCCAATTGCTGAAGAGGCAATTTTTATTTTCGTATTATTCGACTCATCGACCTTCAACGTAATCTCGTCGCCTTTGATATCCACAATGGTGCCAAAAATCCCGCCGATTGTCTGGACCCTGTCATTTTTTTGCAGCGATTGGACCAATTTTTTGCGCTCCTGTTTTTGCTTTTGAGGCCCCCTGAAGAAGACAAAAACCAATACGAGCATTAAAGCAACATAAATCCACACCCAGCTTCCGACCGCCGGATTTTGCTCCCGAGCTTTCGTTGCAACAGCATTGGAGTCAGATGGTACCGTCGTTATTGCTTCGCCTTCCGAAGTTACCGGCTCTGATGTAATGCCTGATGGTGTCTCATTAGCTTCCGTTTGAGCTAACATCCATACATTGTTCATTTTTATTTTCCCTTCATAACTAATTGCCGAAAACAAACTGCTAATTATCGGTAAGATGTTAAATTATCCACAACCAATAATCAACTATCATTTTTTAATTGTTCCCTTGCCCACTCGGAAAATCTGCCTTCCTTTAAGGTCTGTCTTATCCTGGCCATTAGTCTCTGGTAAAACCTTAGATTATGCAGGGACACTAAGACCGGCCCGAGCATTTCTCCGACATTAAAAAAATGCCTTAGGGCAGCCCTGCTAAAATTCCTGCAACAGTAACAATCACAGCCAGCTTCCACCGGAGAGGTATCGCTTATATATGCGCTGTTCCTCAGCCGCAAAGACCCCTTTTCAGTAAAAGCAAAGGCGTTCCGTCCGTTTCTCGTCGGAAGAACACAGTCAAACATATCGACGCCGGCCTTTACGGCGGCAATAATATCTGCCGGTGTACCGACGCCCATTAAATAGCGAGGTTTATCCCCCGGCAAAATCCGTATCGTATGAGAGACTGTTCTTATCATATCTTCATTTCCCTCACCCACGCTTAATCCGCCGATAGCATAGCCGTCAAAGTCTAATTTGACAAGTTCGCCGGCACAGTGCTCTCGCAGAGGCAGGTCTGTTCCGCCCTGAACAATGCCAAACAATAACTGGTCATGGTTGGCATGAGTCTGTTTAGCACGCTTCGCCCAGCGTATAGTTCTTTCCACGGCTTTCTTTAGCTGTGAGTCGCTACAAGGAAACGGTGTGCACTGGTCGAAGCACGTTATTATATCGGCGCCGAGCCGATTTTGAATTTCGGTGGCGATTTCAGCATTTAGGTGTATTGTCGCTCCATCTATATGGCTGGCAAACTCAACGCCGTTATCATCGACTTTAGCCAGTGGGCTTAGCGAAAAAATTTGATAGCCGCCGCTGTCGGTCAGTATCGGGTTGTTCCAGGCCATAAACTTATGTAGTCCGCCGACTTTTTCGACTGTCTCAACTCCGGGCCGCAGCAGCAAATGATACGTATTTGCTAAAACAAGCACAGACCCGGTTTCTTTGAGCTGCTGCGGTGTTATTCCCTTTACCGCTCCGGCAGTGCCGACCGGCATAAAAACAGGCGTCTCGACTCGACCACGAGCTGTGGTTAATAAACCTCGCCTGGCCGCAGTCCTGCTGTCTGTTGAGAGAATTTCGAAGTTACTCATTTCAATAAACTCTTATCGTTTTCGAGCCGGGGTAGTAATATGAAAGTATCTGTTTTGCGGTTTTGCCTTGTCTTGCCATCCCCTCAGCTCCGCATTGGCACATTCCGACACCGTGGCCAAAACCTCTGCCTGATACAAATGCCAATTTATCACCCGCGTCAACAATTTGACAGATTGCGCTTCTTATCTCCTGGCCGCTTGGGTCTATTGCAAGCCGGAAGTCCTCGGCCCGCAAAAAATCACTTTTGCCGCTTGAGCCGATAAGTTCTATCCGCGTCAATCTGGAAAATCCTCCGTAGTCACTTGACTCAACGGAATTGATATCTGTAATTTCTCCAAGCTCTGTTAGCTTTGGATACCTCTTCAGCAAGCTGTTTGTAACATCGGTCTTATCAAACTGGACCGTGGGCCAGAAAAAAAAGTCTGGTTTGGCCACTTCCTCACAGTATGGGCAGGGCACACCAACAAGTGGTTCAAAAGAATCGCCGAACACATTTTTGCTGTTTTCGGTATGGCCGCCGCAGCTTGAGCCGTAGTAGGCGGGAAAAATCGCTTCGAGGCCATCGGCCTGCCTGCAGACCAAAACTTGGCCGTGCGTTCGATTGACAGCATCCCAGACCTGAGCTGATTCGGCTGAAACTCCGAGGTAACGCTGGTTGGCCTGTGTTTTGGTAACGTCCCAGTTGCGACTATCGCCAAAACGCTTTTTGATATACAGGCAGTAGGTTCTCGCTGCGATTGCTTGCGCCTTCAGCGCCTCCGGTTCCCAGTAATTAGGCATCTCGGCGCTTATTACACCGGCTAAATACGGCTCAAGCGGAACAAGATTTATTGCATCAAAAGAATTGCTGTCAGGATTGAGCATAAGCTCCAATTTGCCGCGGTAATCATCGCCGTTCAGGTTAAAGATATGTGGCTCATCGGGGGAAATAATTATTTGTTCGTTGGTAAAGACCCGACCGGAAATAGCAATTCTGCCGGCAGATATAGTTATGCTTGCCGGCACATCGGATTGGTTAAAGCGGGCTTCTGTGGCCTGTGTTTGGGCATCCAAAACGGCAAACGAGGAGGCAACCATTAGCGTGCAGGATTTGGCGCTACCAAGGAGTAAAACCCTTATCCAAAACTGCGGCTCGATATCCATTTGTGGAGTGGGTCTGGCCACTTGCCTTTCCTTGCACCCGCTAAGGATTATCAACCAAAGCAAAAAGACTACGCGGCAATAATATATGGCGTATGGTTTATGGCGGATAGGAAACTGTACCATTTAATCCAGGCTTCGCAGGGACAATCCGAGGTTGCTAACGGCTTTTTTGATTTCGTTCAAGCTTGTTACGCCGAAGTTTTTAACGCCGAGAAGTTCGGCGTCTGTTCTACGTACCAATTCACCGAGTGTACGAATATTAAGCTTTTGCAGGCACTTTCGTGCACGGACCGATAATTGAAGGTCATCCACAGACTTGCTTAAAAGACCTTCATTTTCCTCTCTTACGCCGCTGCGGTCAAAGATATCTGCGAAAGCTGCCTGCTTTTCCTCCAGAGCCATACCGAGATGCAATCCTTTCGATTCGAGGACGGCCTTGACCTCTCTGAGCGACGTTTCACCGAAGTTTTTATAAGACAGCAGCCCCCCCTCGGTGATGTTCAAAAGGTCTCCGATTGTTTCAATATTCATTTTTTTGAGGCAGTTTCTGCTGCGAACCGACAGCTCAAAATCTGAGATTGGGGTTTCAAGAATTTGGATTCTGTGGTCTTTTTTCTTTTCTTTTTCTTCGTCGTAGAACATTGTTTTTGAGCTTTCGATGTCTTTCTTGAATAGGATTGCTCTTTGGTGATTGGGATGATACTTTAAGACCTTATCAATACACCGGAATGCCTTGTCGAACTCGCCCGTATCTTCATAAAGCACAGCTAAATTCAGCAGGGCGCTTACATAAACCGGAGCGGTTGAAGCAATTTGCCTGTAGTAGTCGATGGCCGCTTCTTCATCTCCGGATAAATCGCAGCGATACGCCAGGTGGAAAAGTGCCCTTTGATGGTTCGGGGATAATTCCAGAGCCGTCTTGTAATTGTCCGTTGCCTCGTCATAAAGTCCTTGTGTTTCCTGAAGTCGGCCAAGCTGGTAGTGATATTCGGCGCTTACGTTTTCAAAATTGGCCAGAGTCTTGAGCTCCTTGGCCGCACCGTCAAAATTTGACGCATAACGATATGTGGCGGCTTTCTCCAGCGTTATGTTCAGCTTGTCCGCCTCGTAATCGAGGGCTTTTTGCAAGTTTTCGATTGCTTCGTCGAATTTGCCCATTCGACGAAGTGCAAAGGCCAGATAGATTAACTTCTCTTTGCAGTCCTTTGCTTTTTCCAATCTCTTGACTGCTTCGGCATTGCTGCCCAGGATAAAAAGGCCGATGCCTGTCGCCAGAAAAGCTTTTTGGCTGGTTCCAGACATATTTTCTTCCACCTGTTTACTGAAAGCTATCCGATTGGCCTCGCTGGAATGGACAAAACAGGATAGTTTTCCAATGTCATCTAAGGATGGTATCGTGTCGGCAAATAAGTCTATTTGGCACTCTGTAATCGGTTCCATTATGAATTTTCTCCTTATTCATCTTGCATAGAAAACGCACTATTATAATGTGAAAATGAGTATTGGCAATAGTTTTTTTGACTGGTTATATTGTCATATTGCGCTGGCCTCGTCTGGACAGACAGATAGTAATACTGTATACTTCAGGTTTCCAAAAAACAAAGGCACAATGAAGCTTGTTTTGAACAATGTAACTTATCATAATTGCCCCGTGCATCTGCGCGAAAAGGTCGCTTTTGCCGCAGAGAAGCGGCGTCTTATGCTGAAAAAAATGCACGCTGAGGAACGAATCTGCGAAGCGGTTATTCTCGAAACCTGCAATCGGTCCGAATTTTATACCTACGCCAAAAAGGATTTCGATGTCAGGGGGTTTCTCGCAGAGCTTATTAGGCAGATGCAACCGCAGGCATCTGATACGTGGGATAAATACAGCCAAGAAAGTGTTGGGACTGATGCTGTTCGGCATCTTTTTGAAGTTGCTGCCGGCCTTGATTCGCAAATGATTGGCGAAAACCAGATTCTATCACAGGTAAAATCCGCCTACACAGAATCCATCGATTGCCGAATGAGCAAATTTATGTTTCATCGACTCTTTCACAACGCCTTCAGAGCAGGAAAAACCGTGCGGACCAATACGAATATCAACTGTGGTGCGGTTTCAATAAGTCTGGCCGCCGTGGAGCTGGCCAAAAAGAAAATCGATTTATCCACCGGCTCAGCAATGGTAATAGGAGCCGGGGAAAATGCGGCCCTTGCAGCAAGGTATCTTCTCAAAGCGCAACTGCCGACTCTGATTATAGCAAATCGAAATACAAAAAAAGCTCAGGCGCTCAGGGCACGGCTTGAAACAGGGCAGATAATTAGTTTGGCCGATATTGCTGACAGATTGGCTGAAGTTGACTTGGTGATTAGCTCGACCGCCGCCGCTGAGCCGATAGTAACATATCAGGCAGTCGCAAACACTCTGTCACAAAGGCAAAAGCCGCTGCTGATAATAGACCTCGCAGTCCCGCGGGACATAGAGCCGCAAATCAGCCAATTCGATTGTGTTTCGCTGTTCAACATCGATGACTTGAACGAGCAGATAAGCCGCAACAAGGAAAAACGAAGCCGCGAAATCCCCAAAGCTCAGGCGATTGTTGCAGAATTTACGGATAAATTTATGCAATGGTATGACTCGCTCAATCTCATACCGACAATCACGCAGCTAACGCAGCAAGGCCTTAAACTGGCCCACAGTGAAGCTAAACGCTACGCAAAAGATTTCGGAAAAGGCAGCACCGACAAACTGGAGCTTTTCGCCGAGTCCCTCGTCAACAAAATGCTGCACGGGCCAATCAGCTTTCTCAAAAACGGTGCCGACGAAGAGCCAAGCACAGAACAGCTCCAAGCGGTGGATTTGATAAACAAAATGTTCCTTTCACAGGATAAACGCGACTAACGATGGATGTCCTTACCGTTGCAACTCGGGGGGGAGACTTAGCTATTGCTCAAACCCGCCTTATCATCTCGGCTTTGAAGAAAACCTGTCCCGGCATACAGATCAAAATCAGAAAAATAACTACCAAAGGCGACCGCGACAAACGGACTGCTTTATGGGATTTAAAAAGCAGCGGCTTTTTTACCTCGCAGGTGGAAGATGCCCTTCTCTCCGGCCAAGCCGACTTCGCCGTCCACAGCTTCAAGGATTTGCCTACGCAGCAGCGAAAGGGACTAGCCCTCACTGCGGTCTGCGAAAGAACATTCGCAGAAGATTGCCTGATAGCAAATGACTCGGTCGGCTCAATCCGCCAGCTCCCCCAATCCGCAAAAATCGGCACCTCAAGCCTGAGACGCGCTGCCCAGATAAAACACCTAAGAGCAGACTTAAACCCGATACCCATTCGCGGCAATGTCCCAACGCGGATAAAATTGCTGCAAGAAGGCAAATTTGATGCTATCATTTTAGCCCGGGCCGGGGTGGAACGGCTCGGCTTGGGCAGGAAAATATCTTTATGCTTTGACCCGCAGCAATTCATCCCCGCGCCGGCCCAGGGCGCCCTCGCCGTTCAAACAAGAATGGATGACCCAGCCACAACAGAGTTGATTGCCGCCATAGATGACAAAAAACTAAGAACGATTACCTTTGCAGAGCGCCGCGTTTTGGCTGCAATGCAGTGCGGCTGTCACGCACCCGTAGGGGCCTTTGCAAAAATCATAGGAGAAGGTATCGAGATTCTCGCTTTTATATCGGATGTGGAAGGCAAAAATTTCATCAGCCGCCGTCTTACCGGCCCGGCTGCCGATGCCGATAACCTCGCTGAGAAAATCGCCAATTACCTCCTCGACGCAGGCGGCAGAGAAATTTTAGATAAACTGGAAAGATAATGAGCGGGAAAGGCAAAGTATATCTCGTCGGGGCAGGACCGGGCAGTGCCGATTTGATTACCGTCCGCGGCGCTGACATCCTCAAAACCGCCGACTGCATAATCTACGACAAACTGGCTAATCCCGCTTTGTTAAAATTTGCCCGCCCCAACGCCGAGCTTATCTGCGTTCCGAAACGAATTGGCCCCGGTTCCGCCACACAAGACCAAATCAACAACCTGCTGGTCGAAAAGGCAAAACTCGGACAAACAATAGTTCGCTTAAAAGGCGGCGACCCTTGCATCTTCGGCAGGATAGGCCAGGAGCTATCAGCCCTCACCAAAGCGGGTATCGATTTTGAAATAGTGCCCGGCGTAACAGCCGCCATCGCAGCCGCCGAGTCCGCAGGCATTATACTGACAGACAGAGATTACAGCTCACAGGTGGTTTTCATCACCGGCCAGGAAGCGGAAGGAAAACAAAAAAGCAGTATCGATTGGAAACTCCTTGCTAAATTCAAAGGCACCATAGTCTTTTATATGGCGTTGGAAAACCTCGAATTTATCGCCGGACAATTAATAAAAAATGGCATCTCAGAAGAAACGCCTGCAGCGGTAATAGCCGACGCTACATTGCCGAACCAAAAAACTGTAAGGGCTTCGCTCAAACGAATTTCCGAAAAATGTAAAGAAAATAAAATCGAACCGCCCGCTATTGTGGTCATCGGTGCTGCCGCCGATGAAAAACTCAACTGGCTTATGAACAAACCCTTGTTCGGCAAAAGCATCGTCGTGACCCGCGACGCCGAAAGCAACGCCGATTTCGCAGCCAAAATTATCGCCAAAGGCGGCTGCCCCATAGAATTTCCGACAATCAAAATCGAACCGTTGACGCAGACGAATATATTCTTACAAACACTCGCAAAACTTGCCGAATACGATTGGATAATCTTCACCAGCGCAAACGGCGTAGCTGCTTTTTTCGATGCTCTGCAAAATCTCGGCAAAGATGCTCGCGTCTTCGCCTCCGCCAAAATCGCCGCCATCGGCAGTGAAACCGCCGCGAAATTAAGCGAATTCGCAATTGTAGCAGACTTCACGCCAAACGTCTTCACCAGTAAAGAACTCGGCAAGCAATTAATCGCTTTCGCAAACTTACAAAACAAAAAAGTTTTGCTCCTGCGCTCCCAGCTTGCTTCGAATGAGCTTAGCAAGCTGTTAGAAAGCGCTGGCGCCGAGGTTGACAATGTCCCTGTTTATACCGCTGTAACCATAAAAAATAAATGTAGCTGGCTGATAGAAAAAATCGAGAGGGGTGAAATTGATTGGCTGACCTTCGCAAGCCCTTCCTCGGCCAAAGCTTTCTTCGAACAAATCCCGGCTAAGTTAGTAGACTCAAGTAATGTTAGAGTAGCATCTATTGGGCCGGTAACCTCTGAACAATTGAAAAATCTCGGCCTCAAAGTTGACGCCCAAGCGACTGAGCATACTATTGATGGACTGCTCACCGCCATAGAAAAGACATATAAATGAAATGATAAACATCTCAAAACTATATTGCGGCTTGGCCGGCGAATCCGACCGCTTGCGGTATGAGGCAGATAATTCGTTTGGCCC
>JBELAN010000013.1:0-60349 GCA_049508795.1 Sedimentisphaerales bacterium
TCGCACACACCAGGCCCAACCTTTGCTGGCTCGATGCTCGGTTACCCTTACATATCTTTTACCTGCCGGCGGCTCAAACATCATAAATATATTGGCTGCTCCGTTGCGTTTGTCTTCGTTTGTTTCCTCTTCTGGAGTGTAGTTTTCATCCAGATGTCCGTTAGTTCCATCTGATAATTACCTTTGAATGCGGTCTGGTCTAAAATAGCTTTAATCCTGCTGTCGTATTCCTGCCGACTAAAACCGTGAAGCTCGGTGACTTTAGTTAAAATCAGGTAAACCAAAAATCCGTAATCCTTCTTTGCCTGCTCGACATTCTCGTTGAGAGCATCCCGGCAAGGGTCATATATCCACCCTTCTCCATCTTTTTTCAAAACACGATAGCACTCATCAAACACCTTGCCCGCCCTGTTCCAGTGATGCAGTGAGCCGGTGCTGACGATAAAATCAATCGAGTCAGCCTCAAAAGGTAGAGCAGCGGCATCGCCAAATTCGAATTGAACATTCTCAATACCTTGAGCATGACGTTTTGCTATCTTGACCATTTGCCTGCTGAGGTCTATGCCATAAACCTGCAGCCCTAGCGCCCTCTTTGCTATCTCTATCGACAAAAAACCTGTGCCTGAGCCTAAATCAACAACAGTTCCCTTTTTTATCTTTTCGATTATCTCATTAGCTATTTTTACCTCCGGCTTTCGAAGAATCCTGGCAGGGACGGCATCATAGAATATGGCGGCAGGAGCTGGAATTGCTTCAAATCTGCTCTGCATATCTCTGATGAATTTTGTCAGAGACATAACTATTGTTCCTTTTACAATCGTTTATAACGCGGCCCGCCGGTGCCTTCGGGGCAGGTCCATCTGATATTGTCGAAGGGACATTTTCTCTGGCAGGTCTTGCAATGCAGACAGTTTGACGGATTGGCCGGCTTTACCACGTCGTGAACTGTTTCATATACCCCCGCAGGACAGAATGTAATGCAGGGACTGTTGAACCTCGGCGTGCATTTCGTTCGGCAGATATTGCTGTCTAAAATTTCAAGGTGGCTGGGCTGCTCCTCGCGATGTTCGGTTGCCGCCATTGCCGTAAAGGTGTCCTTGTCGAATTGCTGTTTGGGCTTTAACCTGTACCGAGCAGTAGTCATCGCTTTATAATCTTTTTCAATCTTAAACCGAGGCAAGAGGCCGCCCAAAATAGAAAGCGGCATCCCCAGCAAAGGCCCGAACTTCGCAACCGTCTGGCGGAAGTTCCTTGCCGACTTCATCTCTTTGGCAACATTCGAGCGGTCAATTAGCTCGGTATATCTGGCCGCTGCGGTCCGGGGCAGCTCTTGTGTCTCAACGATTGCCTTTGCCGCTGATGTTCCTGAATCAATAGCGTTGTGCAGTCCCTTGATTTTGAGCATGTTCACAAAGCCGGCACTGTCACCAACTATTACACAATTACCTTTGCCGATAGAACCTGTTTGTGTGTCTCTTGGAATAGCATAGTATCCGCCTTCAGGAATCATTTTTGCGCCGGCCTCTGACACTATCCCGCCGTCGATAAATTGTTTTACAAACTTATGATTTTTGAAGTTTGTCAGGGCGTCCTCCGGGTTAAAATCGCAGTATTTCCAGTCGGCGCCTACAATCATACCAATGGCAATATTATCATCACCAGCCGGATACATTATCCCGCCGCCGAACATCCCCGGCCCGAAAACCGGCGTCCAGATGGGATAACCCATAGCGTGAACGACGCGCCCCGAAGTGAATTTCCTATACTGCTCGCTGCTTACCTTTACAAGTTCCTTAATACCCACCGAGTAGAGTTGAGGCGACTGTCTTTGCAGACCTGCTTTTTCTATGAATTTTTCGGTCAAAAGCCCGTCACAACCCTCGGCAAGCACAATGAAATCGGCGCTTATGATTTTGCCTTCGACGAAGTTCGGCTGCTCTTTACCTTCTTTATCAAGCCCCTGGTCAACGAGCTTGATGCCTTTTGTTGTATTTGCCGATTCGTCAAGAAAGATGTCTTCAGCCGCAAAGCCGGTCAGCACTTCAACGCCAAGACCTTTTGCAATCTGCCCCATCCATTTAGTCAGCTTGCTTATCGATACAATATAGTCACCTTTGTGTATCATTTGGCCAAAGCCCAGACCGAGTTTCCTGGCAAGCTTAATCGCAAAGAAGATATTAAATGACATATTCTTTCCCAGAAAGAACATCACATTATCTTTGCTGACTTTCTTTGCCAACACGTCTTTCGCCAACTCACTATCCTGCCATCCCGGAACAGCCGAGTTCAGCAGCGCATGCAGCGGTTCAGCTTCCAAAACTGCGCCGGAGAGATTGTGATTGCCCAGGTCGGCGGCCTTTTCTATCACGCAAACATCTATGTCCGGCTTTTGCGTCTTGAGCTGTATTGCGCATGCCAATCCTGCCGGCCCCGCGCCAACTATCAAAACCTGCACCTTGTTGTAGTCTTTATTGTTTGACACTTTTTATTCGGCCTCTAATTCCTGAACCATCTGTGGCACTATATCTTCTGCGTCCCCGACAATATAGTAATCGCACTGCTTAAATATCGGTGCGTTTGGGTCGCTGTTGACGGCGATTATGGTCTGGGTATTCGCAACGCCTATCATATGCTGAATTGCGCCGGATATTCCCAAAGCGATGTAAAGTTTCGGCCCGACGGAAGTGCCGGTTTGCCCTACCTGGTGTATGCGTTCGGCAAAGCCCTGCTCCACTGCTGCACGCGATGCGCCTCTTTCAACCTGCGTGTCCAGCTTGTCGCTGAGACAATCGCAGAGCGAGCCTACAAGCTGTTCGTAGTTGTCCCGGCTTTGCATTCCCTTGCCGCCGCTGACAATTACCTCAACGTTGAAGTTCACGGCGCCGGTTCCCAGTTCCGTTTTTATAATTTCCAGACTAATATCATCGTCGCAAAGCCGGACATCGTGTTTGATGACTTTGCCTGTTCTCGACTCATCCGGCGGCAGTCTTTTCATAACTCCCGGTCTTGCCGTGGCCATCTGCGACTTTGAATCTTTGGTGCAGATAGTCGCCATAACATTGCCGCCCAGGGCGGGCCTTGTCTGCAGGAGGATGGCTATTCGGCCTGTTCGAGAACTATCCCTGATATCGAATGAAGTGCAGTCGGCGGTAAGTCCGCAGCCAACTCTGTAGGAGACCATTGGCGCCAGCATTCTGCCCTGTGCTGTCGCGCCGAACAGGACGATTTGCGGCCAATGTGTGCTTATGCAATCGGCAATAGCTTTGCGATATGCAGCGGGGTCGAATACACTCAGCAGTTTATCGTCGATAATGTAGATATTGTCTGCACCGGCGGCGATTAATTCTTTTGCCATCGTCTCGACCTTATACCCTGCCAGGCATACGCCTACTTTGGTCTCTAAGGAATCCGCAAGCTCGCGGGCCTTGCCTATAAGCTCAAACGTTGCCGGATGTACCGCGCCGGAATTGTGCTCAGCGACGACCCAGACCTCGCTGGCAAAACTGGGTTCGGTCGACTTCAGGCCGTTTATCATATCTTCCAATGCTCCCTTATGGAAATGCGCTCCTGCAGCAGCAAGTATCTTTTTCTTAATAGATTCATCAATCCGGCTGATTTCGCTAATGCCTAATTCCTTTATTGTCCGGGATAGAATCTCAAAATCCTCGTTTTCCTTTTTTGTTTTTTCGAAGTTTCTCTCAAACCTGTCCGCCCGCCTGCTCGGCAAAACATAGCGACTTGTTTGACTGTTGTCACCGTGGTCAGGTCCTGCCCCGCTGCTTTTGAAGCTGTCAACAAGCATTTTGGCCAATGTTTTTGCATCGCTGAGCTGTTTACACTTTCTGGTGCTTTTACCCGGCGGGAAAACTCGAATTACGGTTGTTTTTGAACCTTTAGCGCCGACATAAGTCGCTTTGATATCGTCACCGCTCCAGCGAACAATTTCCATTTCATTTGCCCGCCGTGTTGCTGCGAACGTCGCAAAAAGCGGATATTCGTATTTGGCAACGGTGACCACCGCTGGTAATTTTTTAGCAGCAACTACTTGACTGCCGCCGCTGATAATGCGTGTGAGTTCAAAACGGCCGTCCTTGAATTCAGCCTTGGTGGCGTAGGCTATGCACGGCAGAGACAACTCCTCAGCAATCTGCGGAGGTACCTGAGCGGTATCGCCATCTACTGATTGCATCCCACAAATCACATAATAATCGTCGTTGTTTTTGAAGAAATCCTTAACTATTCTTCTGATGGCATAGGCCAGTGGATTCGCCGTCGCCCATGTATCGGCTCCGCCCAGAGCTTTGTCGGTCAATAGCACCGCTATGTCAGCGCATCTGCTTAGACTGTATCGCAGAACTTCTTCGGCCATCGGCGGCCCCATAGTCAAGACAATGATTTTGCCGTTTGCGTCGGCGCTGATTTTTTTCATATAGTTTGTAAAAGCCAGCGCCTGCGAGTCCAGCTCGTTTATTACGCTGGCCAGCCGGCTCCTAATGAGCGTTCCGGTCTCAGGGTCGAACGCATTGTCGGTAATTTGCGTTACGTCGGGAACCTGTTTTACTAAAACTATGTAATTACTCATATTTCGTAACTAAAAACTTAAAACTACAAGTGTCCTGCTGTCTATGATATTGCTGGAGCAACCGTATGCTGGGACAGCAAAGTAGTAAATATATCACTGTCCGGGATTTTTGCAAATAGTATAAGTTTGCTTTTCTATGCTGCTATTTCATCGTAAAATTGCGAACGTATTTTAGAAGTTTAATTTATAGCTTGTTTTAGATTGCGAAATAATGTTTAATTCTGGCTTTGGTTGTGAGAAAAGTAGATGTAAGCGGGTTGAAGATTATTGTGAGGCGGACAGAGATGGCGGATTTGAAAGCGCTGGCTGATGCAATTATTAAAGGTGACCAGAATGCTGCGGTGGCGATTACCAGAGCAGCACTTGATGAGGGCGCAGCAGCCAAAAGCGTTCTCGATGACGGATTAATTGCAGGTATGGACGTTGTTGGCGACCGCTTCAAAAAGAATGAGGTCTATATACCTGAGGTGCTTATTGCCGCCCGGGCGATGAAATCGGCGATGGAAATTCTTGAGCCAGAGCTCGCCAGGGCCGGCGTCGAGCCGATAGGAAAGTTCCTGATAGGGACCGTTCAAGGGGACTTGCATGATATTGGGAAGAATTTAGTGGCGATGATGTTAAAAGGCGCCGGCTTCGATGTTGTTGACCTCGGCGTCGATATTACGCCTGAGGTGTTTGTTGAGCGGGTCAGGGCCGAGGATGCCCAGTTGGTTGGTATGAGCGCACTTTTGACTACAACAATGCCTGCTATGGAGAAGACCCTGAAGGTCCTGAGAGATGCTGGCATTTCGGCTAAGATTATGATAGGCGGCGCACCGGTAACGCAGGGCTACGCTGATAAAATCGGCGCTGACGGCTATGCACCGGATGCCGCTTCGGCTGTCGATGTAGCCAAAAACCTCATCGCCTAAGATTCGCTGAACATCTTAATCCTGCGATGGCGTAAGCCATCTTGACGATAAAATCCAAAAACAGCGTAAAAAACGCTGTTTTTTTGCGCCCAATCTGGTAAAATAGACACTTGGTTATATGCGACAGATAAAGAATCAAAATTTAGCGCAGTTGCTGGTTCAGCTTCGTTTTACGCCCCAGAAACACCTCCGAAAACAGCTCGACGCCGCTGAAAAGCTCCTGGCAATTATCAAAAGCGACAGGGAGTATCCTTTTGAGTTCGTCTGTTTTCATATCACCGGTTTCCATCCTAAAGCTCTGCCGGAACAGCAGCCCATAAAAGGCGATGAGCTTGCAGAGGACCTGAGGATTTTCATCGCCAAGATGAGCAGTCAGCTTGCTCTTGCGGCCACGGAGCAGAACCAAAAAGTTTATACTATTGAAGAACTCGCAGCTTCCTTTGACGTTTCAATAAAGACGATTCATCGCTGGCGAAAACGAGGCCTGATTGCACGAAAATTTATTTTCGATGACGGCAAAAAACGCCTCGGTTTTTTGCAGTCATCAGTCGATAGATTCCTAAAGGAAAATCCAAACCTTGTTGCCAAAGCAAAAACTTTTAAGCGGCTGACGAAGAAAGAAAAACAGCTGGTTATAAAACAAGCGAAGGCGCTTGCAGGGGCGACCACACTCAGCCGTTACCAAATCATAGACCGAATAGCAGCCAAGCTCGGCAAGGCACACGAAACCATCAGGTACACGCTCCTAAACTACGAAAAGGCCAATCCTGATAAACCTATTTTCCACGAGCCGTCGAGTGTAACCAGCCCGGCTGAAGCCGCCGAACTTTATAAAATGTTCAAACAAGGCTGCGACGTCAAAGAATTGATGAATCGCTTCAGTCGCAGTAAAAGCTCGATATACCGGCTTATAAATCAGCAAAGGGCAAGAGCGCTTCTGGCTAAAAAAATTGAATTTGTCGCCAGCGACGAGTTCCTCAGAGAAAACGCAAGGCAGAAAATCCTCGCAAAACCCATCGGCGTGGAAAAACCTCTTCCCCCGAAAAGTATTGAGCCATTGGAGTTAGCCAGCGAGTCTCTTCTGCCCCAGTATCTGCAGGCATTAAGAGATACCCCTGTGCTGAATCGAGAACGTGAGGTCGAGCTGTTCCGCAGATATAACTACCTGAAATATTCAGCTTGTGTAACCAGAGCCGGTATGAAGCCTGCGCAGGTTCACAGCGACCGGCTGGAGAAAATAGAAAACTGTTTGGCCGAGGCGGAAGCAATCAAAAAGACGATAATCGAGGCAAACCTGCGGCTCGTTGTCAGCATCGCAGGCAAACATGCTGCCGGTGGGGCTAATTTCCTGGAGCTGGTGAGCAAAGGTAATTTTGCACTGATTAAAGCAGTCGAAGAATTCGACTATACAAAAGCCGTTCGATTCAGCAAGACTGCTTCATTGAGCATAGCCAAAGAGTATGCGAAGGTATCCGGCAAAAGCACGGAGCTTACTCGGGAAAAAGCGGGCTCATTGGCAAATATCCTGCCGTTTTTGAAGATGGCAAAAGCGGACTCTGCAGTAATCGAACGGGCGCGCCACAGTCTGGTGCAGGTCATCAAGGATGAGCTTGACCAGCGCGAGCAGTATATAATCTTAAATCATTTCGGCCTGGTTGGCTCACTTATCAGAAAGAACAAAAAGACCCTGCAGCAAATCGGCCAGGACCTCGGCCTGACTAAGGAACGCGTCCGCCAGCTCGAGCTGAGTGCTTTGCAGAAGTTGCGAAACTCCCTGAGCATCGAAGAATTCGAACTCCTTACCGGCTGATAAAATTGGCTTTGTTTGGGTTTGTTTTGACCAAGTGTCCATTTTCAAATTTTCGCTGTAATTCATTATTTTTATTGAGGTTATAAACATTTGACTTTTTGAAAAATTGGCTTTGTTTGACATATTTTGTTCATTTTGATTGATTTTTCCGCTCTGCGCAGAAAATCTCCGCAGCCGCCTAAGGCAGACAACAGACGCCAGACACCAGACTACAGAGAATTCTAAATCTAAGTCATAAACAAATCCTAAACTCTAAATACTAAATCACATAAGTGGCAGAATGCGTCCCCTCTATAATTAGGGCGAACATGCGCGTTTGATGCGAAAATAATGGGGTTTTTTGAGGGGGAGATTTTGGCTAAGTGCTTGCAGCTAAAAAGATAAAAAAATTTAGGAAAAAGGATTTTTAGGCATCTAAGTACCAACGGTTTTGATTGAAATTTTTAACCGCGGAAGGCGCGAAGAACGCGAAGTGTTGAAAGTTCCAAGAATAAAATAAGGGTCGCGAGTAATGTGCCTACAGCCCTTTGATTTAGCAAATAATAGTCTTCACTTTCTCTGTTTCCGCAGCAAAGCCAAACCACCTAAACCAAGCAGCAAGAGCGTCGCGGGCTCGGGAACCTGCGTCGCAATAAACGACGGGCTGGATAAACCCGAGGCAAAGAGTGCCCTGTTTCCGCTCGAATCGAATTTCTCAATCGTCCCATACAAATCAGCCACGTAGAGACAACCGCTGCTGTCAAACGCAATACCATAAGGATAACCCAAACACCAGGCGAAGGTAGACCTGTTTCCACTCGAATCGAATTTCTCAATCGTCCTGTTGCCATTGTTGGCCACGTAGAGATTGCCGTTGCTGTCAAAGGCAAGACCAATAGGGCAGTTCAAGCCCGAGGCGAAGGTAGACCTGTTTCCGCTCGAATCGAATTTCACAATCGTCCCGTAGTCATAATTGGCCACATAGAGGTTGTCGCTGCTATCGAACGCAAGACCATGAGGATGCAAGACCGAACTCGAGGCGAAGGTGGTCCCGTTTCCGCTTGAGTCGAATTTCACAATTGTCCCGCCGCCATAATCATAATTGGTCCCATAGAGATTGCCGCTGCTGTCAAAGGCAAGCCCCATAGGTTCGTACAAGCCCGAGGCGAAGGTAGATCTGTTTCCGCTCGAATCGAATTTCTCAATTATCCCGCCAACAGAACATGATACGTAAATGTTATCTGCGTGTGCGGTGGCACTGGCCAACAAGACCAGCATGGTCACGGTGAGCAACACCATACTGATTTGTTGATGGTTTGTTTTCATTCTCTTCCTCTTCCAAAAACCATCTTTTTTGGTATTTGTGGGGGGAAAGCTTGGCAGGAAACAAGAAAAAGCTCTCTCACCACTCCTCTTCCTTTGTAAGTCTATACAGAAGACCTACACACTTACACAGATAATAGCTCTACTAATAACTTAACTCTACTTCTACCATCCAGAATGTCAAGAATTTTATAATTTTCAACATCATCAAACATACAAACTGCGAAACGACCCCATTTTCGAAATGCTAAGGATGAATATAACCAACTGCAAAACAAAGAATTACAGCAAAAATCTATAATTTACGCCGATGGAAAAACGAACCCAAATGAACCCCGAAGCAGGCTTCGGGGCTAAACATTTTTGAGATTGCTAACCCCCAAGATAAACTTGGGGGCTAACCGCAAAAGCCGTTCCGATTTTAACCATAACGTTCTGTATTAACGCGGATTGGTCGAAATAGCGACTTTTTGGCTTACGTTTGGCTGACGAAAAACCGATAATATTTTTTATCAGGATAATTTCTGAAAGGGCGGACAAATGTGGACAAAAGCGATTTTGTTTTTAGCGCCTATGTTGTTACTTTTTTCTCAGGGTTGTGTTACCTATCCTGTTGTAGGTTCTTTTGACGACCATAATGAGCTTTTCAGAGGAACGGCTGTAACTTGGTTTACAGGCTCTTCCAGAATCAACATAGAAGGTGTTAACAGTAAAATCAAAGGCAAGGGAAGGTCCTGGTTAACTCATATCCCTCCGACTTTGCGTTCTGAGGGCCGAAAAGGAGAAGCGTTACTAACGTTCGATGATGGACGCGTAGTAAACGCTGAATTTACCCGTTTGTCTCGTTCTTCGGGATGGGGCAGCGGAAAAGACCAAAGTGGAAATACTTTTATCTATACTTTCGGTATGAGCGATGAAGAGGCGGAGCAATTCATAGAAAGAACAAGGAAGACCATTGCTAACCATCCGAGCTTGCCTGCTACCGGAGAGGAGCCATCAAAGGCATCTGAGCCAATCGAGTTTAAATACGACGCAGAAACAAAAACGGGTTATATATCTGTAAAAGGCAAAGGACCAGAAGCGAGATCCTGGATGCTGAGACAAATAGAAGAAATCTGTGCTTCAAAGAACATTGTTATTCAAGAGGGAGAAACATCTGAGCCGGCCCATTTTCGAGTATTAGATGAGACGTTCGTGGACGGTAAGTTTACCATTAAATTTGAACTGGTACGTTAACGCTGGCTAAAGACAGTTAAAGAAAACCCCCAAGATAAACTTGGGGGCTAACCGTAAAAGTTGGTTTTTTTATGAAACCGGTCCTAAATTATGTCCTGAGCCGAGGGAGTAAAGGCGTTTTTTGCATTTGGTGTTGACGTGCGAGCAGACGACTTGGCCAACAAAAATTATATGGTCGCCTGCTTTTGTTTCAGAAACGAGCCGACATTCAAAATTGGCGACGGCGTCGGTAAGCAAAAGCGAATCAATCTTTCTGGCAGGGGAGGTCTTACAGGTAAACTCAGCGAATTTATCTGTATTTCTGCCCGAGCGTGAGCCGAAAAATAGAGCAGCATCGGCCATCTTTGCTGACGGGTAGCAAATTGTAAAACATTTTGAGTGCCTGACAGTTTTGATTGAATAGTGCCCCTTATAGACAGCTATCGCCATCATCGGCGGTTCGCCCGAAACTATCATTGTCCAGCCCAGCGTTACAGGATTTGCACGGCCGTTTTTGTCTTTGGCGATGGCGATTACCACCTGTTCGGGATATTTGGTTTTTAGCGCCTTTTCGTATTCGACTTGTTTTTGCATTGCCATTGCCTCCATTTGGTTTTATATTTACAAAAAGAAATTGCTGTGGTGTAAGTCATCTTGACGATTAAGATTATAAATTCGAGGCCGTTTTTGGCAAGGAGAAAGAATGGATAGGCCATCCCTTACGGGAGCGGAGACAATCGGTTTCCTCGGCAGCGGAAATATGGCTGAAGCTTTGATAAAGGGCATAATCACCGCAGGATTATACAAACCTGCAAATATCTTTATAAGCGATGTCCGTCCGGAACGCCTAAAACAGCTCGCCCGGAAATATAAAGTCAAGCCGGCAAAGGACAACCGTGAGCTTGCAGGCAAGGCAGATATTATCGTTTTGAGCGTCAAGCCGCAAAATATGACTGAGGCGCTGAAGAGCATAAAAGGTGCAATCAGCAGCAGGAAGCTGGTTATATCAATCGCAGCAGGCGTGAAAACCAGCCGAATCGCCAACGTTCTGGGTGTTGTGGCGATAATTCGTGCAATGCCGAATACGCCCGCTCTAATTGGCGAAGGGGCAAGCGCTCTATTTGCTAACACCAAAGCAAAACCGATGCTCAAAAAGGCAAAAGCTGTATTCTCAGCAGTTGGGCAGGTAGTTGTCGTTGATAACGAAGACCTTATCGATGCTGTAACGGCTGTGAGCGGCAGCGGTCCCGCCTATTATTTTCTTTTAATGGAGGAAATGATAAAAGCCGGCGGCAAATTGGGTTTGCCTGACGATGTGGTGAAGGATTTGGTTCTGCAGACCGCCAAAGGCGCCGCTTTACTTGCGGTTGAAGCCGACAGCAGAAGCGAAAGTCCCGCACAGCTTCGCCAAAAGGTTACCTCGCCCGGCGGCACAACCGAGGCGGCACTAAAAGTTTTGGCAAAAGGCAAATTTGGCCCGCTGGTTGAGGCGGCTGTCAAAAAAGCCCGCGACAGAAGCCGGGAATTGTCTGGTTGACCTACTCGATGATAATTGCTTCGACGGGGCACTCGTCAGCGGCCTGCTGAACGGCTCCCTCGAATTCCGGCGGAACCTCATCGACAATGACCTGTGCCATATCCGGCCCCATCTCAAAGACCTCCGGACAGGTGTCCACGCATAATCCGCAGGAAGTGCAGGTATCTTCGATTGTGACTTTCATTATAAATCCCCTTGGAAATCGACTGTTTACTATTGATTATTTATTATAGATTATTTATCATTAAAAAACATTAAAAATAGCCAATAGAAAATAGTCAATAATAAATTTTTTGGCCGGGTCCCATGCAGGCCGAGCCCGTGAATCTGGTCAGGCGGGGAACCGAGCAGCCATAAGCGTGTGTTTGGCTGTGCCGTGGCAAACCCGGCCACCTTTTGAAAATGGCTTATACTGTTCTTGCACGCAAATATCGTTCGCAAAGGTTCGATGACGTTGTCGGCCAGAACCCTATCGCCCAGACGCTCAAAAACGCTATAAAGACCGGCAAAGTCGCACACGCTTATCTGTTTGCCGGCACTCGCGGCATCGGCAAAACGACTATGGCGAGGATCCTGGCGAAATCCCTCAACTGCCTTGCCGTCGAAGCTCCTACCATAGAGCCGTGCTGTAAGTGCGAAAGCTGCATAGCAGTCAATCTTGGCGAAGATATCGATGTCCTCGAAATCGACGGTGCATCAAACAACGGTGTCGAGGAAGTCCGCAGACTGCGCGAGAACGCAATTTACCGGCCTGCACGGGCGAGATTCAAAATCTATATTATCGACGAAGTTCATATGCTCAGCACGTCAGCATTTAATGCGCTGCTGAAGATACTGGAAGAGCCGCCCAGTCACGTTAAGTTCATTTTCGCAACTACCGAGCCGAACAAAGTCATCCCTACAATTCAGTCCCGCTGTCAAAGGTTCGATTTTAACAATATAAATCCCAATCTCATCGCCGGCCAGCTCAAGTCCATACTCGAACAGGAAAAGATAAAATATGAAGAGGATTTAATTTTACCCTTGGCGAAAATGGCAAACGGCTCGATGAGAGACGGCTTGAGTTTGCTGGATAGATTGATAAGCACCGGTGTCGAACCCCTGACCACTGGGCTGCTTGAGGAGTTTCTCGGCTGTCCGAACAGTGAAAAAATCTATAATCTCATTGCCAAAATCGGCGACGGCGACGCAGCAGGAACACTTACTGCTGCGGAGGATTTAATCAACGCAGGGTTAGGCGAGGTGCAGCTCGTCGATTCGCTTATCGATTATATGCGGGACTTAATGGTGATAAAATCCGCAGGGACCGAAAGCGAACTTTTGGTTTTGACCGCTGAGCAACGGCAGCAGGCAGGCCGGTTGGCGGAAAAATTCGATGTCGCTGCCCTTATTTACAACATAACCACACTTGAAAGATTGCGATGGACACTCAAAAACAGCGACACACCAAGGGCGCTTTTAGATGCTTCATTGCTGCGATTTGCCTTAAGCGAGCATTTTCTGAACGTCGATGAGCTTCTCTCACAGTTGAAGGCCGGCCCCATAAAAAAAAAGCAAATAGCTAATCCAAACACAACAACAGATACGGATAAGCAAACCGAACCAATCAACAAGCAACAGCCAACAAGCATCGAGAAACAAACATCAAGTATCGAGAAACAAAACAAAACCATCGGCCAAAGAAGAAACGAGCTGGTTAACGACCCGGCGGTTAGAACCATCCTGATGGGCCTTGACGCAACTATCACCGGCATTGAGGACGACCACTAAGCAAATCTCTCAATACCGCGAGACGTTCGCCTGAGGCATTGTCCCCGTAGCCAGGAAAACGATTCGCTCGCAGATATTAGTGACCCGGTCGGCGCTTCGTTCGAGATTATGTGCGGCCCAGATAAGAGGCGTTGCCTTTGATATCACACCCGGGTCTTTAATCATCCGCATCAGCAGGTCGTGATAGGCCTGATCGTAGAGTTTGTCCACCTCATCATCTTCGTTGCAGATGGCATTTGCAGTTTTGGCGTCTCTTTTGACAAAGGCCTGCATACTTCGCCGGAGCATATCGACGGTCTTTTCAGCCATTTTAGGAGTGAAAACAAGCGACTTTATGAGCGGCTCACTGCTAAGCATAATCACGATCTTGGCAATCCCCTCGGCGTAATCACCCATTCGTTCCAGGTCGGTGATAACACTCAGGACTGCTATGATTTCTCGCAGGTCACTAGCGACCGGCTGCTGCAGGGCGATAAGGTCGATGCACTCTTCCTCAATCTGCCATCGCTTACTGTTGATAAGCAAATCGTCTTTAATAATTCGTTTGGCTTCTTTGACATCGCGGTCTTCCAGCGCCTTGACGGACCGGCTGGTTGCAGTAGCAACCATCTCGCTCATTGCGACGACGCTTTCGTTAAGCCCTTTAATGTGTTTTTCGAAACTTTCTCTCATTTTGATTGTCTCCGTAAATCAGCCGAAATGGCCGCTTATATAGTTTTCGGTAAGTTTTTCTTTCGGATTAGTAAAAACCTGGCTTGTATCTCCAAATTCTATAAGCTGCCCTAAATACATAAACCCCGTGTAATCCGAGACCCTGGCAGCCTGCTGCATATTATGAGTTACGATTACCAGCGTATATTCCTGTTTCAATACCCGCAGTAAATCCTCGATTTTAAGCGTCGAGACAGGGTCCAGCGCCGAGCAGGGCTCATCGAGCAGGATTATCTCTGGCTTCAAAATCAGCACCCTGGCGATACACAGTCGCTGCTGCTGCTCGAGTGTAAGAGTGCGGGCGTTCTTTCTGAGTTTGTCTTTAAGCTCCTGCCAAAGCCCGACATGCTCAAGGCCCTGCCGAATAGCATCCATCACTTCGTCCTTTCTATTCAGCATTCGATGGATCCGCAGGCCAAACCTGAGATTATTGTAGATTGACAGGTCAAAGACATTAGGTCTTTGAAAGACCATTCCCACCTTTCTGCGTAAGGAAATCAGGTCTGCCTCCGTCCTGAGAATGTCCTGTTCATCAATGATTATGCCGCCTTCGACCCTGGTATGCTCGACAAGGTCGTTCATTCTGTTAAAGCAACGCAGCAGCGTGGATTTGCCACAGCCGGAAGGGCCGATTATGGCGGTAATATTCTGAGCCGGAATCTTTATATTCACATCCTGCAATGCCGGAAAATCGCCGTAGTGGAGATTCAGGCCGACTGTTTCGATTTTTGGTGCAAATTCCATAATTAACCAAATCTGCCGGTTATATAATCGTCTGTGCGTTTATCTTTCGGCTCAGTGAAAAGCGTGGCTGTCTCATCGATTTCAATCAGCTCGCCCATCAAGAAGAAAGCACATCGCTCGCTTACCCGTGCCGCCTGCTTGGTGTTGTTCGTCACTAATATCTGCGTATAGTTTTTCTTCAACTGCTGCATAGCATCTTCAATTTTTGCCGTTGAGACAGGGTCAAGCCCTGAGCAGTGCTCGTCATAGAGAATCACTTCCGGTTCGACTGCGAGAGTCCTTGCTATGCAGAGCCGCTGCTGCTGGCCGCCGGAAAGTTTCACAGCCGGCGTGCCGAGGCGGTCCTTCACCTCGTCCCAGAGATATGCTTTTTTCAAAGCGTCTTCGACAATTTGATTGATTGTGTCTTTTTCGGTAATGCCGTGAACTTTGGGGCCATAAGCAATATTGTTATAAATGCTTACAGGCAGCACCTGAGGCAGGGCAAAAATAATGCCGATTTTTTTTCGCAGGATACTATCGCTTATGCCTTTGAGATTCTGACTTGCGAAGAAAATTTCGCCGCTTTGCGAGTATGACGCATTAAGATAATTAAGCCGGTTCAATGCCCGTAAAAAAGTTGTTTTACCGCTGTTGGCAGGCCCAATAATCCCGAAAATCTCGTTTCGGTAGATTTCCAGGTTCAGGTCTTTCAAAACCGGCAGCGCGCCATAGCGGCAATTTAAGTTCACAGTTTTTATTACCGCCTCTTTTACCATAGTTTCTTTTTTCTAAAGTGTGAGCGAAGGATTATGCTTACCAAATTCATAAGGAACACCAATGCTATAAGGACAAAGCAGGTAGCGAAACTGAGTGCCACCGGTATATTTGGCACCTGCGTAGCGATTACATAAAGATGGTATGGCAGCGCCATAACCTGGTCGAAAACCGAACGCGGCAGGCGGGGCAGATAAAATGCAGCGACCGTAAACAGGATTGGGGCCGTTTCTCCTGCCGCCCTGCTCAAACTTAGAACAGTGCCGGTGAGGATGCCGGGTATCGCATAAGGCAGGACGCAATACCGCACCGTCTGCCACCGGGTGGCTCCCAGGGATAGACTGATTTCCCGGAAGCTAAGGGGTACCGATTCGAGGGCCTCTTTGGTGGCGGTAATAATGACAGGCAAACTCATTATGGCAAGCGTCAACGAGCCGGCCAGTATCGACGTGCCTAACTTCAAAAACAGCACAAACAGCGTAAATCCGAAAAGACCGTATACAATCGATGGAATCCCAGAAAGATTTACGACAGACAGCTTAACCAAACGTGTGAAGAAATTATCTTTGGCATATTCGACAAGGTAAATCGCAGACAATACGCTCAAAGGCAAAGAAAACAGCATTGTGCCGACCACCAGCACAATGGTGCCGACTATTGCTGGAAAGATGCCGCCTTCTTTCATTCCATTGCGGGGTGCTTGTGTGATGAATTCCCAGTTTATAGCGCCGATGCTGTTTTTGACTATGTATAAAATTATCATCAGAATCGGAATGACGACAAACAGCGTAGCTAATCCGAGAATAGAGAAGGCAATTTTTTCGCGCATCTTCGCAGCGTTCATTTTCTTGCCCTCCGCAGACAACTGTCGGCTATGAAATTTATTATGAAGGTTATTATAAACAGGACCACGCCCACGGCAAAAAGGGCGAAATAATGCTCCGAGCCGCTGACGGTTTCGCCCATTTCACCGGCGATTGTAGCCGTAAGTGTCCTCAACGGCTGCAGGATAGATGTCGGTATAACAGGTGAGTTGCCGGTAACCATCATTACGACCATTGTTTCTCCGATGACCCTGCCGATTCCCAGCATCACCCCGGCAATAATGCCTGGCGAAGCCGCGGGCAGGACAATCCGCCACAGTGCCTGCCATCTCGTAGCGCCGAGGCCAAAGGCCGCCTCCTTATAAGCTCTTGGCACGCCGACCAGGGCGTCCTCGGAAATGCTGATAATCGTTGGCATCGCCATAAAAGCCAGCAGCAGACTTCCGGTCAGTCCGCACATACCGGTCGGCAAGGCAAAGGTGTGCTTCAGAAACGGGCTTAGCCACACAATGCCGATGAATCCTAAAACAACGCTCGGAATCGAAGCTAAAATCTCGACCAGCGACTTTAAGATATGCTTTAGAGACGGAGGGGCGACCTCGGCAATAAACATAGCTGCTGCAACGCCCACAGGCACACAGATAACGATGGCCCAGGCCGTAACGTATATCGAACCGAGCAGGAGCGGCACAATACCAAACTTGGGCGGTTCGGAAATGGGCAACCAGTTACTGCCAAACAAAAATTTCCCTACTTTATAGGCACTGAACAAAGATAAAGAATCTCGCAGCAGAAACAAAAATATCAAAAATACGAAAATAATGACCAAAAAGCCGCTTAGCCTGATGAACGATTCTATAACGTATTCGCTAATCTTTCTGGCCAATTGTTGCTCCCACCGGCACAAAGCCGGTCTCTATGAATTGCTGCTGACCCTTGGGGCTTAAAGTGAAATCAATAAATAGCTTGATGACCCCGTTCGGCTCGCCATTGGTATAAAAATAAAGCCCCCTCGAAAGCGGATATGCCTTCTTGATTACATTGTTGACGTCCGGAGGATAAAACTCGCCGCCATTAGCCAAAAGTAACGGTTTTGTTCTATCGGAAACATATCCCATACCCAAATAGCCGATGGCGGCTTCATTGGCCGCGACCTCTTCGACAATTGCCTGCGAGGAAGTCAAAAGAAGCGTCTGCGGAGAGAATTCTTCAGGGCTGTCTTTTTTGCCGAGCTGAACCACCTCTTCCTTGAAGTACATATGCGTGCCGGAGCTGACCTCGCGCGATAGCGTTACTATATGAAGGTCTTTGCCGCCGAATTCTTTCCAATTGGCGGCCTTGCCGGTAAATATCCTGTGCAAATCCTCAATCGTCAGTTTATCGACAGGATTGTCCTTGCTCACGATTACCGCAACACCATCGTGTGCAACTGTAAATTCCTTGGGAAAGACGCCTCGTTTTTCTGCTAATTCTATTTCCTTGGGTTTCATTTCGCGAGAGGCGGTAGCCACATTACAGGTCTTATTTATCAGCGACGCAATTCCGACGCCGCTGCCGCCGCCGGTTACCGCAACAAAGACGTGAGGATAGTCCTTCATAAATTCTTCGGCGATTTTTTGTGCGGCGTTAACAACGGTATCTGACCCTTTGACCTGTATAAAGCCAACCGGCTCATTCGGGTCAACATCTTCGCGACACCCGACCGCGAAAAGCATTGCCGACAATATCAGTGTCGGGACTACGGCAGGGCCTACGCCCTGACGAGTAAGTTTCAATCTGATACTCATAGGACGAAGTATTGTAATGGCCAGTTACTTTCCTTTCAAGGGTTAGGGTTGACATTTTAGTCCGGCAAACAGTATAGTAGCCGTATTATGAGCACTGTTTATACCGAAGCCCTGAATAGACTGATAGAGGAATTTGGCAAGCTGCCGGGGGTTGGGCCTAAAACGGCGGAACGGCTTGCTTTTTATATACTAAAAGCTGAACCGACTGAAGCTATGGCACTTGCCGATGCGATAAAAGATGTCAAAACCAAGATTAAACGCTGCGAAATCTGCTATAATTATTCAGAGGGAAAAATTTGTGAAATCTGCTCGGACCAACGGCGTGATAGTAGCATCATCTGCGTTGTCGAACAGCCAAAGGATGTAACAGCTTTAGAAAAAACAGGCACCTGCAAATGGGTCTATCATGTTCTCGGCGGCCACATCGCACCGCTTGAATGGGTCGAGCCAAGCGATTTGACAATCGACCAGCTCGTCAAGAGGGTGCACGGAAGCGATGTCAAAGAAATAATAATGGCGACCAATCCCAATATGGCCGGTGACGGCACATCGCTTTATATAAGCTCTCTGTTAAAAGATGCCGGCGTGAAAATCACCCGCTTGGCAAGGGGGCTACCAACCGGCAGCACTATTGAATATGCAAGCGGTAAAATGCTTACCGACGCTATAATCGGCAGACAGCAATTATAGTAATTTCCATCTCCTAAAAGTTTTGAATTGCTCCCCAAATATTGCCTGAATCTTTGGGCAAATTTATGATATAATAAATATAGCTGAAGACTTTCTAAGCAGCCAAGCTGTTAAGGCCACAATTGTGTATACTTTATATATGGGCAAGCTTGGCATCTCGTAATATACCGGATGCTGGAAAAGGAGTTTTGGGTGAGCTTATGAAGTTTGAAATGGAAGCACAGATGCGGATGGAGCAAAAAATGAAGCTTGCTCCCCGTATGATTCAATCAATGGAGATTCTCCAGCTCCCAATTCTTGCCCTTCAGGAGAGAATAGAACAGGAGCTTAACAGCAATCCTGTTTTGGAAATGGAGGAGCCGTCAAATCCGGAGGGCGCCGGCGCTGTTGACCAGCAGCCGCAGGATGATATTGGCGAAAAAGATTTAGTTGTTGATACTGACAACAATAAAGTCAAGGACTTCGAACGCCTTGATGGTCTTGACGATGATTACGACGACTATATGAGCCGGGGCGAGGTTTTTCGCCGC
This sequence comes from Sedimentisphaerales bacterium, assembly GCA_049508795.1. Taxonomy (GTDB): domain Bacteria; phylum Planctomycetota; class Phycisphaerae; order Sedimentisphaerales; family Anaerobacaceae; genus CAIYOL01. Next base: position 19,170 of record JBELAN010000013.1, read on the forward strand.
CGAACCAGTCTTGATGAACACGACAGAAAACTCGAGGCGATAAATAATACCGCTGCTCCGCCCCAATCGCTGCACGAACACCTGGCCGAACAATGGCAGATGGTCGAGGCAGAAGAAGGAGTAAAAAAAGCCGGCAGCGCCATCATAGATTATATCGATGAAAGAGGGTATCTGACCGTAAGATTAGAGCAGCTATACAACAAAGACAGAGCCGATTTCACCCTCGACGATTTGAAACAGGCTTTGCAGCTTGTGCAAAAGTTAGAACCCCTAGGTGTCGGCGCACGCGACCTGCGGGAATGCCTGCTTATCCAGATGGCACAAAGCAGCGAAGATATGAGCTTTGAGCAGCGTCTGGTTGCTGAATGTATGGACGAGCTGCTTGAAAATCACCTGCCTGCTATCGCCAGGAAAATGAATTGCAGCGTTGAAGAAATCAATAGGGCCATCGGGCGTATGAGCAAGCTCGATACCTCGCCCGGTCTGCAAATCGGAATAGACCGCAATAATCCTATTACCGCTGACGTAATAGTGCAATCTACGGATGATTCGGACGACTATTCTGTGCGGCTGGCTGATTCCAGTTTGCCGGCCTTGAGAGTAAACAGCTACTATGCAAAAATGGCAAAGGACGCCAAGGTTAACGAAAAAACAAGGAAGTTTTTGCAGAATAATATCCACTCTGCTCAATGGGTTATAGATGCAATCGAGCAGCGAAAGAACACATTGCTCAAAGTTGCAAGGGCGGTGGTCAAATTCCAGCGTGAGTTTTTCGAAAAGGGCCAGCTATATCTTAAGCCGCTGCCGATGTCGAAAATTGCCGATGATATTGGCGTGCATCTGGCTACCGTCTCCCGCGCCGCCGCCGGTAAATACATTCAGTGCTCCTGGGGGATATTGCCGCTGCGAAAATTCTTTAGCGGAGGCACCGAAGACGCCGAAGGCCAGGAGCATAGCTGGGAAGCCATAAGGGCCAAACTCCAGCAGATTATAGACGCTGAAGACAAAAGCAAACCTTTAAGCGATGACCAGATACGAAACAAATTAGCGGAGGCCGGTATTAACAATCTGGCCAGACGAACAGTTGCAAAGTACCGCAAATTACTCAAAATCCCCGCTGCGAGATTCAGAAAAAAATATTAACTCCTCTGCCGGCTCACAAATACCTGCTCAACTGCGATGATGTCACCTTTTATCGGATGCCAGAGCTTTCAAGTTCTCCCAGTATTTCTGAAATTGTCGCTGGCCTTTTTTTGTAATCCTATATGATGTATTTTGACTCTTGCTTACGAAACGGCCTTATTTCTTTTATCCTACGTAAAATCTTGCTATTATATATATGAACCGCTACAGTCGTAACCAAGCCGGCACTAATTATATAGACTATTAACGACAGAAAATCAAAAATTTGCCGACTCAGTGTGATACATTCGTTGTTGACACTTCGAATTGTGAGGGTGTATAGTATTCGGCGAACCGCAGTTTGGTATTTGTGTGGGTGGGCGAAGAACTGCGAAAAATTATCGTTGCACAATTAAGGAATTCGGCGAGATGGACCCTACCATTTTCAAAGCATACGATATAAGAGGCGTTTATCCAGACCAGCTCAATGAAGAGGATGCGTGGAAAATTGGCTATGCCTCGGCACAGTTTTTGCGGTCTATGCTCAGCGGTTACGAACGAGGACAGGCCAATTCTCAATCGGTGTGCGTCGGCCGCGATATGAGAACACACAGTAAAGCTTTAGCCGGCGCCCTTATAGAAGGAATGAGGACCTGTGGGGCAAATGTAATTGATATAGGAATGATTGATACGCCGCAGATGTATTTTGCAGTCAATCATTTCGGCACCTGTGGAGGCGTGCAGGTAACGGCTTCACATAACCCGGCCAAGTATAACGGCTTTAAGATATCCGGCCTGCAGGCAAAGCCGGTTGGTGTCGATACCGGCTTAAAAGATATAGAGCATATCGCAATGGCTTTGATTCATACCAAGGGCAAAGCTACGGGCACAGTAGAAGAATCTGATTTGACCACCGAATACAAAAATCATGTCCTCAAATTCCTTTATCCCAATATAAAACCGCTAAAAATTGCCATCGATGCTTCAAATGGAATGGCGGGGAAAATGGTCCCGGCCATCTTTGGCGATTTGCCGATAGAAATCATTCCTCTTAACTTCGAACATACCGGAGAATTCAAACACGAGCCCAATCCGCTGATTGAGGAAAATCTGGCGGAATTGAAAGCTGCGGTAAGGAAAGATAGGTGTGATTTCGGAATTTGCTTCGATGGCGACGCCGACAGATTGGCGATGATCGACCAGACGGGCAAAAATATCAGGTGCGATTTGCTGACGGCTTTGATGACGCCATATTTTTTGAAAAATAATCCTGGCTCAGCGATTGTCTATGATTTGCGAAGCAGCTGGGTCGTTGTCGAAGAAATTATAAAAAACGGCGGCACTCCCCGCAGAGAACGAGTGGGGCACGCTTTTATGAAGAAAGCCCTGCGGGACTCGCACGCTGTATTCGGCGGAGAGGTCTCCGGCCACTTTTACTATCGCGACAATTACTATGCTGACTCGGCTATGATTACCTTTGTGCACGTCCTAAACATTGTCGGCAGCACCAAAACGCCGGTAAGCGAGCTTATCAGGCCTCTGCGGAGATACTACAACAGCGGCGAGGTAAATTTCGAAGTCGAGAACAAACAGACGAAGATGGATGAGCTTGTGAAAAGATATAATGACGGCCAAATCGATAATCTGGACGGCGTAACCATTCAGTATAAAAACTGGTGGCTTAACTGCCGGCCGAGTAATACCGAGCCGCTGCTGAGACTTACCGTCGAGGCAAAGAGCAGGGAGCTGCTTGAAGAAAAGCTTTCCGAGCTCAAAGCCCAGCTCGGCAAGCCGGTATAAAACTCAAGGCGACAATGATGGAGATGTACACGAAAACGTATCAGACACCAAACGGCCCTGTTGAAGGAGTGCAGACCAAATGGGCGGGGTTTAACATTCTGCTCGTATCTGGCCCTAAAGGGTTTTTAGCTTGTCCCGCGATTGATGTTAATGCCTGCCAGCACTACGGCGTTGCTGCGGCATTGGTGGAAAGCACTCCGGATAACCCCATCGGAACGCTTGAGCGTTTCCCAAACCGTAAGATTACAAAGGTAAATGCAAAGGCCAAGGCCCTCGGTATCACCGAAGGTATGGATGTCTCCGATGCTTTTGCTCTTATAGCATAGAATCTTACTTATGTGGTCAGGCAAGAATCTATAAAGGAAAAGAGAATATGAAACCTGAAAAGTATTGCCTCATTTTTGGCGGTTTTTGCCGGCATTTTGTGTGTGCCTGTCCTCGGCGAGGTCGAGTTACCCTTGCCAGGCACATTGCTTGGCCAGCCTAACCCCGCTCTGGTGGGGATAGAGCAGTTGTATGTTGTTATCCTTCCCCCAGACGCCAAACCAAACAAAGATGGCCTGGTCTGGAAAAACCTTGAAGCAGTGGTGGAAAGTAGAATCAGCCAGACCGGTATCAAGATAGCCCCGGTGTTTCAATTGGCAGAAAATTTGGGCACTTTTTCGAAAATAAAATCGAGGCTCTCGGCGGACTGGTTCTTATTGGTCTCGGCGAAAAAATCCTATTTGAACATTTGGTTTTCTAAAGATATATTATGGCTGAGTGAAAAATGTAAATATCTTTGATTGTAAAGGGTGATTTTTCTATGGCGTCTAAAGTATATTTCATCAAGGCATCTGTTAGTGACGGCGAGCGGACACTTTCCAACAAAGCCGTCAAATTATTCAAGGCAGGCGGATTTGCAGACCGCTTTTCGGAAAATGATTTTACTGCCGTCAAGGTTCACGTCGGCGAAGACGGCAATAATACATATATAAGAGCCGACTGTATCAAAGGATTAGTAAAAGAACTGCTGGCATTGAAAGCAAAACCTTTTGTAACCGATGCCGCTACTTTATACATAGGAAAAAGGCACAACGCTATCGACCATACCGCCCTTGCTGCCAAGCACGGCTTTGACTTCGCCGGTCTTGGGATACCATTCATCGTACCCGATGGATTGTTCGGAAATTCCGGTACGGCGGTGGAGGTCAACTGCGAACTTAATAAAGAAGTTTTTATCGCATCCGATATTGTGAAAAGCCAGTCGCTTCTTTCCATCGCGCATTTTACCGGCCACCTTGCCACCTGTTTCGGGGCCACGATAAAGACGCTGGGTATGGGCTGCGCAAATAAAAAGGGAAAAATGAAGCAGCACGCTTCTCTTAAGCTTAAGGTTACCGATAACTGCGTGCTCTGCGGCGTTTGTTACAAACACTGTCCTGCCGATGCCATTAGTCTCGGTAAAGTAAAAGCCCATATCGACCGGGACAAGTGCATCGGATGCGCAGAATGTCTGGCTGTGTGCAGGTTTACTGCCATCGACTGCGACTGGGGCGAGCAGGGCGAGGCCCTGCAAAAAAGTATGGCCGAACATGCCCTTGGTGTGCTGAAGGGAAAACAAAACAAGGCCGCATTTTTCAACTTCATCATCTCAGTTACTAAAGACTGCGATTGTTTCGGCAACAAAGACATGCCCAAAATGGTCGATGATATCGGCATAGTCGCCTCGACCGACCCTGTCGCCGTCGATAAAGCAGCACTGGATTTGGTGGAAGCTAAAGGCAGAAAAAAGCTGCCACAATTGGTTGGAAACGTCAAGCTTAACCCGCATTACCAGATAGAGCACGCCGAGCACATCGGCCTGGGAAGCGCCAATTACGAGCTTGTAGAGCTCGATTGACGACTATAATAAGTAAATTTTGTTAAATATTTATCTAATTTTTTCTTGTATTTAGTAAAATTGTTGCTACAATTGGCGTTATGTCGTTAGGCCAGATAATAAGAAAAAAGCGTGAGCAGTTGCATCTGACGCTGGACGAGGTCAGTGTCAGCGTGGGGTTTTCCAAGCCGTATTTATCCACAATTGAAACCGGAAAGGTAAATAATCCGCCCAGCGATGAGCTGCTGACGAAGCTTGAAAAGGCACTTGAGTTTGAGCCGGGCCTGCTGCTGCATATTGCTCATATGGAATCCTTGCCGCCTGATATTCGTCAGGGATACGAATCCGCCGAGGCCGAAAACCAGAAATTACGGCAGTTTATCAAAAACCTTATTCATAAAAAAACTGATGCGGCTAATCTTGACACACTTTTGGCGGAAAGCGAATTGGACATCGAGCAGGGAAAGGCATCTTTGGCGGCTGGGCGGTTGGTGCCAGTGATAAACAAAGTTGCTGCCGGTTACCCCTGCGATTTCAATGATTTGGATTATCCAGTCGGCGTAGCCGATGATTATGTTCGCTGTCCGGATTTGCACGACCCCAACGCCTTCGCTGTCCGGGTCGTTGGTGATTCGATGGAGCCGAAGTTCCGCGAGGGTGATATAGTGGTATTCTCGCCTGCAGCCGAGGTGCATAATGGCGACGATTGCTTCATTCGTTTTGCGATGCCGCACGAAACGGCCTTCAAGCGAGTCTTCTTCGAGCCGAACGATAAGGTGCGGCTCCAGCCGAGAAATGAAAAATACCCGCCTATAATTGTTAACGGCAAACGCATCGATGGCCTATACCGCGCCATTATAAAATACGAAAAGCTGTAGGCATTGTTTCACGTTCGCTCCTGCGCGATGCGTTTAGCTGATATTTTGCCCGGCCACAGCCAAAACCAATGCGAAGACTTTCGAGGCGCCGGCCTCTTTTAATGTCTTTGTGCATTCGTTTAACGTTGCACCGGTTGTTTTAATATCGTCAACAAGGCAAATCTTTCTCCCAGCGAAGTTATGTCCCTTACGGACAGCAAAAGCGCCAGCAACATTTTTAGTACGAGCAGCCGGAGTTGGCATCCCCACCTGTGATTTAGTATGGCGGATTCGGACCAGGTCTGTGTTGATTTTGGCTGTCGGGCGCTTTAATTTCTTAGCTAAAACTAAAGACTGGTTATAGCCGCGAACCAATCGCCGCGACCAGTGCAGCGGAACAGGAACGAAAAATTCTATATTGTTATAGAACAAACTTCCCTGGAGAGCAGAATTTGCTAAAAAGCCGAGTACCGAATCCAGTTCGGTTCTTCCTTTCTTAAAGGAAAGTATCATTTGTTGTAAGGCATCTCCGTAAACGCCGCTTCGAGCTATTTGGTCGAAATGAATTTGCTTACCCTGGCAATCAGGACAAGCGCCGTCAACTAAAGCGAATCTACCCGCATCTCGCCCGCAGCGCCGGCAGTAATCACCGCTTGTGCAAAAAAGAAGCTCATCCCAGCAATTTTTGCACAGAGCGTTGTCTGTTTCGCAAATGCTCCGCTTACAGTTAATACAGACCGCTGGCCAGAGTAAATGACTCAGGCCCTGCAGCGCAAAGGTAACGCCTTGTTTTAACTTAACCTTATCCACGCTGGCAATTATACACCGTTTAACAATCGCAGCAAAGCAGGAGAAGTCTTTAACGTTTTCGTCTTTGCTGCGGTTCTTGCGGCCACTGCAGGTAATCGGGAACATAATGCGGCGCATTATTTTTACCGGCCGAGCCAATTTTTGCCTTCGGAGAGGTATATTCCGACCCCTCTAAATCCATCGGCCCGCAATGACCATCTACAAACTCAACGTTAGTCCTCCGGCTATGCCTGAAGCAGGTTGTCGGCCATAGATTTTTTTCCCATCTGCCGTCCTTATATAAATCAGGCGGGTCAAGCAAAAAGGTATTCAGCGGCGGTCCGGCGCTGGTCGAATCTATCAGAGTATCTGCAAAAGCAAATACCTTGTCAGGACATTTAACCGTTGTGATTTTCTGCCAGGGTCGGTCCTTTATATTTTTATCATCGTCCCAACCGCTTTGTGGAGGGCATAGATAGTAGCCGTTATACCCATAAGTGCTTGTAATCCACTTTGGGTCATCCGGTTCGCCTGGAGGTTTGCCCTGAAGTCCGTAGCTGCCATATCGCTGTGCTGGACACTCGTAAACACTATTCTTCTTTAGCTCGCTTTGGAGGTACGGCCAAACAAATCCCGCCTTGTGGTCAATGCCGTTCGGCTCTACCCTGCCCCACCAGTATAGCAACGGCTTTTCCCTCGCGGGCATAGCATAATCATCGTAATCGTTGGCATAACACGCAAAAGCAAAGCCAAGATTTCTTAAGTTGTTCGTGCAAGCAACCGCATTTGCCTGTCCTCTCGCCCGACCAAGCGACGGAAGCAGAACAGACATCAGCAGCCCGATGATGCTTATGACCACAATAATTTCAACAAGTGTAAAAGCTTTTATTGGCCTGATAGTTCTTTTCTCCATTCATTGGCCAGCAGGGAGAAATCCATAAAGTCAACATCCCCGTCGAGGTCTAAATCCGAGCGGCTGACGCCAACAGGCCAGTCATAGAGCCAATTCTCCGCGAACTCGGCCAGATCGTCCATATCCACCGTGTTATTCCTGCTGATATCGCCCAGAAGCGCCGGTTGATGAAACTTAAATAAACCATTGGAGCCAATGGTATAAATACTGTCATAAGTCACCGCCGGGCTGTTCCCACAATTGCTGTCCGCGTAATGTGAGATTATGAAGTTGGCATCATTTGGTCCTGTTGAAACATCAAGAATGTATAACTCGGTATAAGACCCGTAATAATCTCCCCCCAGCGGTATAGCTCCTACATACAGTTTGCCGTTTGCATACACCGGCTGATTTGTCCATCCGCCGACAATCATCTCGGAAGGGGTCTCCCATAGTTTTGCGACGGTGGCTCCAAGGTCGTGATAAGCCTCAACTTTAGGACGTCCATATCCTGCAAGGCCGCCGCAGATATAGATTTTATCGCCGATGACTATGGGCATCGCATCCGTGCGTTCCGTCTCTATAGTCCAGACAATATTGCCGTCGGCACAGTCAATCTTGAAAAGTGTAGAGTTGTCCTCCTCGCCACAGAAGTCATAAGTTGCAGCGTATAAGAAGCCCTCCTTCGTTACGACTACCCCACCCCAAAAACCTTCATAATCAGAATTTGTAAACCCCCACAATTCCACGGCATTAGTGGCTGTTGCATCATAAGCATGTATGTAGCCCCGGAGGTCGGTGCCTATACTTGCGACGTAAACAACTCCGTTACTGTAAGCCGCTGTGTTTCCGCTCGTATTGCCTATCACCTGCGACCACACAACCTGTCCCGGCTGATACGGATTGTTCGGCTCATTCGCATCAAGGTTGATACAGTAAAATTTGCCCATACCGCCGAACATATCATCATAACCCGTGATAAACGCACGGGCATAAGGCAAGTCAGCCGCTACACAAACTGATGCGTTCACAACGGTTTGGTCCAACGGCGTTGCCCATCTTTGCATGCCGGACTGAGCATCCAGCGCAAATACTTTATTTCCTGAGCCAATCAGAACCGTATTATGCTTCGTATCAATGCACGGTGTTGACCACGAATCCCACTCGGCCTGGTCGATAGCCGTTGCCCACAGCATCTCGCCTGAATTGGCATCGTAAGCGATTATCTGGCTGTTCGTGTATTCGCCCGATTCGTCATAATACTCAGCGTATCCGTAAACTCTGCCGTTATATACAACCGCCCCCGTAGCGCCTTCAAATTTTACATAATAGCTTGGGTCCTGAGGGTCGGTATCAGCGACCCATTCGAGAGTGTTACTATCAATCGTGTCAGGCCCATCGACAGCGATTGACTGCCGACTCATTGTATGCGCATAGGCAGGCCAGTCTTGCGGTCCCGCCTGCACGCCCGTTGCAACTGCAAACGCTAAAATCAAACTCATCAATCTCCTCGAAGCCATTATCTTTTCTCCTTCTTCAATTCAAAAAAGTTGCAAATTTCTTTTCAAAACCTCTTACTGTTGTTCTCCGTTTTTTCCTCCTTTCGTTCTGTCCGGCCCTTATCGCGAAGGCGTTTGAACAATAAAAAAACCGCCGTTCCCGCAAGAGGAACGACGGTTCTGAAATCAAACATTCAAACTCTAAAATTAAAAAAACAGTCGCACCGTGTTCCAAATCGCGAGAACACCGAAAATGCGTAACTAACCACAGGCAGGTTTTCTGACTTGCGCCTTACCTAAGGACTCCTTCCCATCCACATATTGCGGATAGTGGTAAAATGTCCATCGGATTTCCGATTTAGTAATCGGAACAGACGCTTACAGCGGCGCGACCGCCGCGGACTTTAACCGCGTTCCCATTTGATTATCCCGAAGCAGCAAAGCTTCAAGACCTGCAGTTAGACTATACCCTTTTCAAAGAGCTTTCTGCTCAGTTTTGTATCAAACCATCTTGTGCTCTTCAAGCAAAAAATAAAGAATTTTTTAGCGCCTTATATAAATAATAACGCCAGCCAATATCAAAATAGCCACCAAACACACCCCCAATGCTATCGTAAAGACCCACATAAAGTTTCTACGTTGCTTGGAAATGATGTATTTGAGATACCTGTCGCTGGCAGCAAACGTTTTACTCATCTGCATAATGCCCTCGGTCTGCCCGATAGTGCTCTGATTTAGTTTCCCCAGCGTCTCGTTAAACTTGTTAAGCCCCTCGGTCATTTGCACATCGACATCTGCGGCAGCGGCTAACTGATGGTTGATATTGGTCAGAGCATCAGTCTGCTTGGCGGTTTCGGTCGGAATTTTTTCTATCGTTCCTATAAATTCCTGCTCCATCGTGGCGGCCGCCTTTAACTGCTCCAGTAGCTGCTCTGTTAGCTGCTTTTGACTTTCCACAACGGTTGGAAAACCTTCCAGTAATTTAGGCAGTTGTTCAAGCCGCTTCATCAAATCTTCATTATGAGCGGCTTGATGGTTCAGGTGATTGTTGATGCCCTCCAGCTGCTCAATGAGTTTATCGAAACCTGCCTGCAATTTTTCAAGCGATTGCGTTTTATCCATCGGGGGAACCATTTTGACTAAAACCTGATTGCTTTCACCGATTTTATCCTCAACGGCGGGTTCTGTCGATTCGGTGCTTTGGATGATTAGTCCTTCCTTGTCTATCTCCGGCTGATAATCCCTGGGTCTGGATGGTTTGCGGGCCTCTAACCAACTGCTTGCTTTTGACCAGAAATCTTTTAAAGTCATTTTCAAAATCCCCGAAAATAAGTGCGTAATTCGTGAGCATTGCCAGTGCTCTGTCGCAGTTTAATTGGTAACTGTCATTCCTGCGAAACTTGTCCCGAGCGCAGCCTGCCTTGAGCACAGCCGAATGGGTGCGGAATGACAATCCCTCAAATCACGAGCGACAGGGCACTACTATCCATTATTCACCATAGTTATACGGTTTTTTACCTTGATTTAATCGGCAGTCATTTTGCATCCGGCGCAAGGTATCGGTCAAGACCTCAGCCAGTTTTCTATCGCCCATTTTCGCGACCTCGCCGGCTGGTATGCATTTGCCGTAGCATATTGCAACATGCCCGCCTGGCGAAAATATTTTCTTATGCTTGGGCCAACATTCAAAGGCGCCATCAATAACCACCGGCACAACAGCGGCATTGCCCCTTCTGCACAGGAGGCCGAAACCGGGTTTGAAAGGCGTAATCTTTCCGTCGCTGGAGCGGGTAGCTTCGGGGAAGAGGCAGACGCCATTACCCTCTTTTAGTTTTTTGATAATCGTTTTCATAGCGGCCAAGTCTGCTGAGCCTCTTTTAACAGGTATGGTATTGACCGAAGCAATCAGCCAGCCGAAGAACCCGCGGAAGAGCGTATCACGGGCAAGAAAATACAAAGGCCTTTTTACGAATATTCCGCAAAGGACCGGGTCGAGGAAGCTCTGGTGGTTGCATATCAATACTAAAGCTCCTTGGTCGGGAACATTTTCACGGCCTGCAGGATGTAATCTGAAAAACGTCAGGCAGAAGATTTTGCAAAACCATCTGGCAAGACGGAACCACCTGTACGTCGCTCGTCGCTCGTTGCTCGTCGCTCGTGTGCTGGGCCACAAGCGACCGGTCACGATTGTATAAAGTTTCTCCACAACCTCTTCTGCACTTAAATCAGTAGTATCGACAACAACGGCATCGGCGGCAGGGGTCAATGGCCCGACAGCTCTGCTTTGGTCGCTGGTGTCCCTTTCTTCGATATCCCTTTGTATTTTCTCGATTTCGTTCTTCGTCATTCGTCCTTCTTCTTTCGCTCTTCTTTTTGCTCTCTCAATCGTCTGTGCAGTAAGATAAAATTTTATATCAGCATTGGGAAACGCCACTGTACCCTGGTCTCTTCCTTCAGTAACGATTTTATCCGAGCCTTCCACAAATTGCCTTTGCATTTCTACCAGCTTCTCTCGCACTTTCGGGGCGCAGGCTACGTACTTGGTGTTGGTGGTTACTTCCGGTCGGCGTATCTGCTCTGTAACATCAGCGCCATCTATTGAGACTGCCATTTTGTTTTTTTTTGCAGCGAATTGAAATTTCTTCTTATCTAAAATATCGAGCAGTTTCTCTTGATCGCTCATATTGATGCCGGCCTGCATTGCCGCTAACGTGGCGGCCCGATACATCGCACCGGTGTCAAGAAAGCTCGCCCCGAGCTTTTCAGCCAGCAGCCGAGCGACGGTGCTTTTGCCGCTTGCTGCGAGGCCATCGATTGTAATAATCAAATTCGCCATCTGAAATCTGGTAATCGGAAACGGGTAACTGGTTAAATGATAAATTCGATTGCAAATTACCAATCACCAATTACTATTTACACACCTTGATAACAATAATACTCGTATCATCAACTTGGCTGGCAAGTCCCACAAAGCGTCTTCTGTACACAAGGATGTTTTTAACCATTTGCTCCGCCCCTAAGGAGGCAAACTGCTTTGCAGTTTCGAGCATTCTTTCCCTGCCCCAGAACTCGCCATCAAAGTTAGCAGCATCAATCAGCCCGTCGGTATAGAACAGCAGACAATCTCCATCTCTAAGCATCAAGGTTTCAAACTCATATTCATCCTGTGCCTCGACTCCGAGCACAAATCCGCCTTTGTCCAATTCCACAATTTTTCCAGCTCTTATGAGCACAGCTGGCTCATGTCCGCAGTTGCAATAGGTTACAGTCTCTTCTTTAACGTCAAGGACAGCATAAAAGAGGGCGACAAACTCACCGTCTTTACATTCGCTGCAGGCCATTTTATTGAGTTTATGGATGATTTTTTCGATGGTGCCTTTGTCATGTTCGGTATCGGCGTAGGCACGCACAGCGCCTCGAAACAAACTCATCATAATTGCAGCAGGAATCCCCTTGCCTATCACATCAGCAATTGCCACAGCGACACGATTGTTGCTAATCTTAAGAAAATCATAAAAGTCACCGCCGACATCAAAACAGGGTATATAGGTAGCCGCTATATCCAGGCCCGGTATCGAGGGCGCTTTTTCCGGAATCATTCTTCGCTGAATAACCCCAGCTAAACGTATTTGTTCTCTCATCTTTTGGCCGTTAATCGCCTCTGTATAAAGCTTGGCGTTGGTTATGGCCACGGCGCATTGCGAAGCAACGACTCTGGCAAGACGGATATCATCTTCATAAAATTGTCTTGGTTTTGGACTATACAGCCGAAGCACACCAATCGCTTTACCCCTGAATTGCATAGCAACTGTAAGCTGGCTAACAAGCCCTTCCTGCATCGTTGCCTCTTTATATTTTACACGACCATCGACTCGCATATCGTCCAACACTACAGCCTCGCCCGCAAAAGCAGCCTCAATCACCGGGTCGTCCTTCGAAACCGCTCCTTTATTTCGGTACTCTTCACTTAGGCCATAGGTACTTCGCATCTTCAGGTCGCCGGCTTCTTCGTCGAGCAGCCGAATGGAGCACGCCTTGACCCCGACCATAATCTTAACAGTTGCTTCAGCAAGTCTATCGAGAACTTCTTGAAGCGAAAAAGCCCCTGCCACAAGGGTAGTGAGCTGGTAAATCTGCTCGTCTCTATCGATTTGTTCTTTTGGCTTTCCTGCCATAACAACCACTGATATTCTAATTGTAATACTTTGTGCAATACGCAACCTGTCACAAGGCGATTCAATCCGGTGGATTATACTCAAAATTCCTGTTTCAGTGAACCTTAATCTATTTTTAATGATTGTCCGCTTGTGTTAGAAGCCATTTTGAGTTAACGTAAAAGTCATAATGAGCCAGATAGCCAAGCATATAATTTTCACCGGCCAAGTCCAGGGTGTTGGCTTCCGCTTTACCGCTTTTAACATAGCCAATCGCTACCAACTGACCGGTTTTGTCCGCAATTTGCTCGATGGAACCGTTGAAATGTTTATCCAAGGTCCTGTTGGGACAGTCGATGATTGCATCCGGGACATAGAAGAGGATTTTAGCGGATATATCAGAGAAATCAAAATCGAAGAAACACCTCCCAACCCTCAGTACAAAGACTTCAAAATCGCTTTTTAATCTAAGCGTCATAACCGTTGACCTGTCCCTTCAATCAAAAGTGTAGGTATCTGGGAAGTAAAATCGGCAGATTTGAAAAGATTTTTATTGTTTTTGCCGTAATAACTTAGCTCAAAAAGCACGAATCAAATCAGTTTTTTTTCGCATCAAACGCGCAAGTTTCTCCAACTGTGGCAGCAGTGAAAATCGTCACTCGAGACTTTTGGTACGAGAGGCGATGAACAATCGGCTTTAGCATGAGACTCCATTTAGGGGCCCTTGCAAAAAGTCGCAAAATAGGAAGCCCAAAAGATGAGAGCTTGATATGGGATTTGACCTTCATATTTTTAAGGACCCACAGCTTGAGGCCGATTACGTCGAGTGGGTCATTGATGAACAATCGGTAGATGTTCAGGCGCACTTTGCAAAGCTGTGGGAATATTACACAAACCGGATGATAGAGAACAACGACTCTGGTGCTTCCGACAAAAAAGTAAACGAATCGGGACGGTGCTACGTTCAGGCACAGGAATATGGGCTGCCTCCAAGGATAACAGGGTTCACACACTTGGCAAATGCAGGAATTTTCGGCGCAAGGCCAATCAAAGAGGTACAGCGGAAAGAGGTGGTGATAGAAAACGATATTGCGTGGCGAATAAACGCAGCGGTGGATTTTTTGTTTGGAAAACCAATAAGTTTTGTTAGCAGAGCACCGGACAGCCAAAAACGTGCAGAAATAGAATCTATATTGAAGGCAGTGTTTGAGGTTAACGGTGCTATCGGGTTTTTTCAGGATATGGCGGTGCTCGGAAGTGTCTATGGTTTTGTCGATTGTATCGTCAGGCCTGGCGGTGAGATTTTTGAACAACTCACTTCTTCCTCCTCCCAAACTCTCTCGCCTAAAAATGTGCTGCAATTGGCACAAACAATCGGCTTAGAACTTATTGAGGCACCGAGAGCACTGCCTGTTCTGGAAGAAAACGACTATAAAAAAATCAGATATTACATTCAGCATTTCTATCAGAAGAAAAACGCCGTCAACAGGAAAAGCTCTTTTCTCGCAAGGCTATTGTTACAAGGCAAACGAAGCGGTGATAGTCGAGAGACGATTGCAGTGACGGAAATTATTTCGGCAACAGGGTGGCAGAGGTATGAGAACAAACAACTCACAGGAGAAGGCGAATTATCTTGGGGATTTCTGCCGGTGGTGCATATCCAGAATATTGCTCAGCCCTATTACTATGAGGGCTTAAGCGATGTTGAGCCGCTAATACCACTACAAGATGAGCTTAATACAAGGTTAAGCGACAGAGCGAGCAGGATTACGTTCCAGTCATTTAAGATGTATTTAGGCAAAGGAATAGAAGGCTTTGAGGATAGACCCATCTCGCCGGGCAGGATGTGGTACACCGATAATGCAGAGGCGACTATCGAAGAGTTCGGCGGAGATGCAGCGACGCCAAGCGAAGACATGCACATCGCCGAGATCAGAGAAGCAATGGACAAAACCAGCGGAGTGACACCCGTGGTGGCCGGGGTGCTGAAGAACAAGCTCGGCAATCTCACAAGTGCGGTGGCTCTTAAACTGACGCTTATGGGGATGTTGTCCAAAACAGAGCGAAAGAGATTTACTTATGGTGAGGGTCTGAAGAAAGTTTGCAAGATGGTTCTGGATATACTTGATAAGGCCAATATCTACAGGAGCGGCGGGGCTGATAGAGATATCGATATTATTTTCCCCAGCCCTTTGCCTGAAAATATGATGGAAAAGCTAAAGGAAGCGGAAATTAAAAAGGAATTAGGTGTACCAATTGAGCAGGTGCTCAGAGAGTTAGGTTATGAAACCATAGTGTAGGAGTCAAAATCCAAATGAGTCAGATTGACGCAGACGAAAATATTTTGTCAGAAGACATAACGGGACATGATGACATCAATAATAACCTGAAACTTGTTCCGGTAGCCGAGTCAATCCGCTATCGAAAGAGGGCACAGAGTGCCGAGAAGAAAATCGAAACTTTGGCTGAGCAATTAGCCCAGGCAAAGTCACAAGCCTCCGAAACGGTTAAGGAATTGAGCAGTATCCGGGTAGAACAAAAGCTGACACACAAATTAGTTGCTGCTGGGGCTATTGACTTAGAAACGGCTGTGTTAATTGCCAAAGCCAAAATAGAAGCTGAGACGGAAGCGGATTTGGACGGTGTAATTGAGCAGTTGAAAAAAGAAAAGCAATATTTGTTCTCCGGAACCGGCGCCGCTGCGACAGCGAAAAAGACCGCAGGAGCTAAAGACCGAATGCAAAACAACCAGACAATACTCGAAAGAGCAGCTAAAAAAGCAGCAACAACGGGTAATAGAACAGATTTGCAAGAGTATCTGAAACTGCGAAGAAATTTTGTTTGATTGTAATGAAAAACTGACCCGCCATAGGCGGGCATAAATAAAAGGAGAAAAACAGATGGCTTTTACAGGAAAAGCAACATATTCAGCGGGCACGACTCTGCCGGAATTAGCTGAGGATGTATCGGATTTGATTGGGATAATTTCGCCTTATGAGACGCCTCTGTTGGATGCGCTGGGCGACCCCAGAGGAGAGGCAACAAGCACACATCATGAGTGGCTCGAGGACGAGCTTTTACCCAATAAGGACGCAATCAACGACAGCACCTACACCAATCCGACTTCCGACACCGACTTTGTGGTTGACCACGGCAGCAGATTCCGCGTGGGCGACCAGATTCAGGTTGAAGGGACAGAGGAATTGATGCTGGTGACGGCTGTCAACAGCAACACGCTGACAGTAGTTCGCGGCTACGCAGGCACTGCCGCAGAGGCGCTTGCCGACAATAAGGTGATTAACATCCTGGGCAATGCGGCTCTCGAAGGCGGAGACAAACCCAGCGATAGATTCACCACTCGCATCAGGAGCGGCAACTATACTCAGATATTCACCGCTGCGGTAGAAGTAAGCGGGACGGATGTAGCTGCCAGCCAACTGGGCTTATCTGACGAGATGGACTATCAAAAGCAGGAACGGCTGCGGGAGCTATTGCGTGACCTTGAGAATACGGTTATCAACGGCGGCCAACCAATGAGTAACCCAGAGGGCAGCGGCTCGGTGCGGAGGTCGATGAAAGGCATCATTAAGCATCTGGCGACAAACGTTTTCCACACCGGCGACAGCGGCTTCCCAACAGGCAACGACCTTGACGAAGCGAAGATTAACTACGTGCTGCGCAAGATTTGGGAAGGCAGCAGCGGCAATGTGGACCTAATTGTGGTCGGTGGGTTCCAGAAGCGAAAGATAAACGCTTTCTGCACCGACAGTCGGAGCTACGCAGCAAATGATACCACTTTCACCAATATGGTAAGCGTCTATGAAAGCGACTTCGGGGTTTGCAGAATTATTACAACGAGGTGGATACCGCAGGATACGGTGCTGCTGTTGGATTCTTCGCGTATCAGCGTGCTGCCTTTGGCGGGGCGGAGTTTCTATTTCAAGCCATTGGCCAGCAGTGGTGACTATGAATGCGGCGAACTAATCGGCGAATATACACTGGAAATGAAGAACGAGGCAGCACACGGGCTTATTCGTGATTTGACTGCCAGCTAATAGTAAGGGGAACTATCCAAGGCACAGCATATACGTCTTGGTGGGGTACCCAAAGACTTTACATGGCCTTTGGGTACCTAACCCCGCTGGTCATCCGCCTTCGCTAATCCTTCTTCGCTAAAGCTATGAAGGACAGGAGCTACGGCGGACAAAAACGAAAAGGGAGCTACAGAGAATGGTTAATTTTTCGAACGATGTGGACATTCTGAAGTACGAACCGGTACTGTTTGGAGAATTGCATCTGCCGTGGCAGGTATTAGCGGCGGGGAATGGCGGGACACTCAGCGGGACGACATTTGCTGCAAGCGGTGCAGATTTTGTGAGTGCTTTGGTAACAACAGGCCAGGTTATATATCTGCAATCTGCAGATGGTTTGCTGGATGGTGCGTATGAGATAGTTTCGGTCGATTCGGCAATAGAGCTTACAATCTCGGTAATCAGGACAGATTCAAACGATGAACCAATAGCACCACCGGCGGCTACTGATGTATCCTACCGCATCAGCACGTTAGGGCCACAAGCCAGTGAAGTTGGTTTTCAACTGACGGAATATTTCGGCATTGGACCCGGTAATCCTGCAAGTGACGTAGATGCAGAGAATGTTATAGATACCAATGCGTTAAAGAGGGCATCTGTCTTTGCGGTCATATCAAGCGTTTATGCGATGTTAGCCAGTAAAGCTACGGATGAGAATTTCTGGAAGAAGAGCCTACACTATCAAAAGCTTTTTGAGAGGGCGAGAGAGCGGTGTCAGCTCAGCATAGATATTGATGGCGATGGGGTGGCTGATATCACGAAAGCAGGAGCATCCAAAAGGTTGGTACGCGATTAATTTGCGAAGGGAAAACAGATGAGTGCTACTTTGGATGGGCAAAATCTGTTCGATGAGCAGGACCTGAAGATTGAGCTGGGCAGTGTCGGTCGGGATTCGATAGAGCTAACGGTGCCAGGACTGGATGGCGTACTCAGTATTGATATGGGTGAACGCGGCAGGAAAATAAAACAAAAAGGCGTGCTGCGGGCGAAAAGCAGAGCGCAAATGGATGACAGAATCTGCGCAATACAGGCTTATATAGACGGCGATACACATACGTTGGTAATCAGCAACGGCGAAGAGTTTAATAATGTTCGAATGGATGCTTTTAGGGTGACGGAGGAAAAGACAAGTGGCAGCGGCCTTTGCTGCGATTATGAAATTGTTTATACGCAGTTGGTGGTTTAATAGGTTATGGCACTTACTAGTAATGGTATAGAAAAGGTAAGGGTGTTTGAAGTGCCCGCCGGCATTTGGGCGGACGGCAGGTATGTGGGGTTCCCGCGGACAGCTTTGGTAAAGTGGCACTCCTGCTGGCCTAATATGTTTTACCAAGTTTATGTCAACGGCCAATATGCAGGGGCAACGGTTGACAATCAGCAGCGACAAATGATTGTTCAAATGCCTATGTCATTAGAGACGCCGGTTCGAATTGAAGTTTTTGCCGTCGAGGCTGAAGAGGCAAATACCGATTTTAGCAACGAGATTGACCAGTTGATTGGCCGGAGTGGCCGAGCAAGAATTAGTCTGCTACGCAGTCAGAATTTGCCGATAGGCGCAACCGCTCAAATCTACTTTGACAACGGCACGGGCGAAATCGATTACGATAACCCACTCAACGACTCATCGATAAGGGTCTGGCCAGCCCGACAGGATAAGGCTGGATTTGGAATGAGCAGATTCGGCGTAAGCGACTTCGGCTATGACTCTGCAGCAGCAGTTGGGTTTGGGAAAGGCAGCTTCGGCAACGGACAGTTCGGCCTTGATGCCGATACATTCGAATGGGTAAGCGCACCTATGCAAGCAGGTGTGTATAAATTCGCCCTCAAGATCACCGACGAGGCGGGCAATGAAAGCAGCATCAGCGAAACCATCCAAGTTACAGTGACGCCAGCAGCGAGGCCCTCTGAGCGGGTAAGTATTTCCTCGTTCGATAAACAAACAAATCAATTGGTCTTAAGTATCTCATAGCAGAGTAACAAGGAGAGTATTATGGCTGAAGCGTATCCATCCGACAACACGTTGTTAAATATACAGTCTGACAACGAGACCGGCGTTGAGTATATACCAACCGGAACATCGCCCTATTATCTGCACTTTAGGAGGCTGCTGTACCGACTGATTCTTGCTACAAAGCGGGCAAATGATTTGAGGGTCTACGACGAGGGCGGCCTATATATCGGCGTAAAAGAGGGTAAGTTCTGGCTTGGAACAGAGCTGATAAGCTATAACGGCTCGTCAGGCAATACGTTGGCTGACGATAAGCAAAATATTTACCTGTATCTGGATTCTTCCGGCACTCTTGTGACCGACGAATACAACAGCTTCCCCAATATGGTGACTAAACCACATATTCGGCTGGCGATTGTTACTACGTCAGGCGGTGATATAAACTCTATAACCGATTACCGGGCAGGCCATAACATTGTAGTGCCGTATGGTGCCGGTGGAATAAAAAAGACGATAGAGGCGCATACCAGTAATGACACACTAACGACGGCTGAATCTGGTAGCATTCACACTAATCTCGGAGCGACGGGAACAGTTACGCTTACACTGCCCACATCGGCGCCGGAAGGGACGGTATTTATCTTTGCAGTCCAGGCGGCCCAACAATTACGCATCGACCCTGGTACAACGGCAATCAGAGACAACAGCGGGCAAGCTGCTGATAAGTATAAATGGGCGGATGCTATTGGTGAGTGCCTAACAGTTGTAGCCGATTCAAACGGTGACTGGGCAACGATAGCCAAGAACGGAACATGGACCGAGGAAGCATAAATAAGAATTTGGCTGGAGAGCAAACCAAATGGCTAATATTTACGTGAACCACACAGGCTCTTCCACACCGCCTTACGACACAGAGGCCAAAGCCGCCAGAAATATTCAAGTTGCACTGGATGCGGCTGCCTCTGGTGATATAGTCTGGATTAAAGCAGACCAGAATTATGTGATGAACGGAACCGACCAGCAAGCTGCTCAATTCGATGTAGATGTTAATAACAATGTAACAATCAAAGGTTACTATAGCACCATTGGCGACCAAGATTATGGCGGAACATATTACAAAGACCCAGACCACGGTTGGGCGGTCATTGATGCAAATAATGGAGCGTTTACTGTTTTTAGTGCGGGTGACAAAGATAAACTTGTCTTCAGTAACATTAAGACCATAAATGTAAATTCATCTTATTATCCTTTAGATTTGACCCCGACAGCAGGCAAATACGGATATGTAGTGCGAAATTGCTGGATTACCGGCGGCTATAGAGCAATAACGTGCAACTATTTACACGTTCCGATAATTCAAGATTGCAAATTTACGGGGACTTATGGCGACCAAGTTGTTTATTTTGGCACTTACATTACCCGGGGAACAGTGGTGGAAGGTTGCCAATTCGCTCATAGCAATGCAATAGGGTCGATATACTGCAACAATAACGGAGCACAGGTGATTTATAACAATACATTTAACATAAACGGAACTGTAACTTCTGTTATCAGCTTGGCTTATGCTGTGGTTGGTTTGACCGGATTCATTACTAATAATGTGATTCGTGAGAATACCGGAGGAGCAATTACTAATGGAATAAATATACCATATACGACCGCAAATGCGATGATATTCAACAACATTATTGTAGGGTGCACAACAAGCATAAATGATTTGGCTACGGTTAGTTTCGGCGGGTGGAATTGCTTCTACAACAATGGATCGAATTGGACGCTGCGTAACGGCGATATAGTGGCAGACCCACAGTTTATGAATGCACCGAATGGTGATTTCAGGCTCAAACCAACCTCGCCCTGCCTGAATACCGGTAAGCCAACATTGGGCGGTGGTTATACGAGCATGGGTGTCTGGCAGAGAAAATCTTTGTTGAGGTGGAAATAAAATGCACTTAATCGAAAAAGGTTCAACAAATGTCAGTTTGGCAATAAGACTTTATGATGCCACGAATGGCTCGCCAAAAACCAGCCTGACTATTGCCAATTTGCAAATTCGTTATATCAGGGTTGAAGACGATAATGATGTAACCATTAGCAATTGGACGATACTGACGGCATTAGCAAATTTAGAGGCTGCACACACAGACAATTACGGATATGAGATAGGCGAGGGGTATTACCGAATTGATGTACCGGATGCTGCATTTGCAACGGGAGCGGATTTTCTCAGCGTCCTTGTCCGAGATAATGTCAGCAATAGCATTTTGGTTGGAAAAAAGGAAATCCAACTCGGCATCTTCGAAAAAGCGGCCAAGATGCTGGTCAATAAGGCCATCCAAAATAAAATCACGGGCGTAGTCAACTATTATGATGACGACGGAGAAACGATTATTCTTACTCATACGCCTACTGATGCCGAATCAACTATCACAAGGTACCCGAGCTGATGGAAAGTAAATGGTTAGAAGACGCTTTATTTGTCGGCATGACAGCCAATGCTTTCAAACTCGGTACAGTGCTTTCTTTGGGCTGGTTCTGGCCTCGAGTTGCCGGATGTTCGACGCTCTATCGCGGGAATAGTATGGAGACGATTGATTTTGATAATATACTGGCTGTAGGTGCGCTGGACGCAGAGCAAATTCAAACGCCCGGATATCTGTCTCACGCAAACAGTACGACATATTTTTACGTCATCCGCCGGGCCAATAACTGCGGCGACTTGGAACATACTTTAGTTGCCGCTGTCAGAGTCTCAATAGATTCTGACGGTGATCTGGCACAACCAAGACCGAATAGTATTTTCGAGGCAAAAGCTGAGCAGTTGGCTGGTAGCAAGGTAAGGTTACTTTGGTATTACTGTCCTCTCGACCAGAATTCAGAACCTGAGTGCTTTAATATCTATTATGATAACGGCACAGGTCAAATCGACTATGAGAACCCAATCGCTACAATCAGCTACGCAGGCGGAAAGTTTTACAGCTACCAAAGTGACTCACTTGAGGGGAACAGATACTTGTTTGCCATAAGGGTTAAGGAGGCCAATGGGATAGAAGATGGTTCTTTAGCTAAATTAGCGATCCAGATTACAATCAGCAGCCCTGACCCAATCGACATTTTAAGTGCCAAAACCATCTAATAGACCCACAGTTTTTTAATGTCTAACAAAATCGACTTTTTCCAACCAGTTCAAACACAACTGGCACTGCCAGCAAGTGTTGCCTCAATTTTGCTTGACGGCGCATTATCTCCTTGTCTTGAGCTGATAGAAATTGTGCGCAGCGACTGGCCGGAATTTAGTTGGGCCAGATTAGCTTATAATCCTGCTGCATCTCCCAACGCGAGCTTAACCAACGCCGAAGAGATTGAGACCGAACTTGCGATGGGAAAACCTATCTGTATTCGTCAGGTTTACAACGGTGCTGCACCTGATGCAGCAGCTTTTAGTTTTCCCCTATTCGCTGGCCAAATAGAAGGTATCGAGACAAAGCTTGGCCCGGAAGGTGATAAAACGGAAATCATAGCCAAGGACTTTAACGCAAATCTAAAACGTGTTACCGTCTACGGCCGGAGAGTAGGCAACTTAGACGGTTCAAGTTTGTTTTTGGTTGGTGCTGATACTGTTTTTAATGAAGGCGGAAAGGCCAATGCTTCGACCGAGCCGATCGAGAACAATGGCAACAGTTTAACGGTATTCTGTGCCGAACCGTCACAAGGTAAGCTCTGGAGCTATGCAGAAGTAATTAATTATCTGCTCTGTGAATATTTACCGAATGGTCAGTTGCAAACACCAAGCATAGAACAACTGCAGACACTGGCCGAAAACCAAACCGTTCGTGACCTCAATGTAACCGGCCTAAATCTGATAGAGGCGTTGCAGCGATGCTGTGAGAGAATCGGCCTGAAGTTCAAATTTGTCCCTCGGCTCACGCCGACCGGCCCCGACCAGGCGATTGTATTCTATAAAAGCGACACAGGCAGAGCGGTTGAGTTAAATTGCCAGCAGCGTGGAGAGCAATTTAGCATCTCGAAGACAAATATTGCACGCTTGCGCAGCAGGAAAAATTTCTGGCCGGTAACACACAACTATATTGGTCAGGGCGATACCAAGGTTTATGAGGCAACCTTCGATTTGGTCAAGGCGTGGGACCCTACTGGCGAGGGTACTAATTATGATAAATTCTCGCCCTCGACAAATGCTGATTTTTATCAGGTAAAAGATGTGTACCGTAAATGGTGTCTTAATGAGGCAGGTGACTACAGCGGCGTGCCATATAGTCAGGGTGATGCGTTTGACTTTTCAAAAATTTTCCAGAGCAGCAATTTTGTTCATCATCGCAGGCGTTTCTGGCCGGCCTTAACCACCGATAAACAGGGAAAGTCTTTGGGTTATTTTTTACAGGCTTCCTTCGATAACGGCTTGCATTGGTGGCAGTATCTTTACGCTTTTAACAATCTGCTCGATGAGTGCGGAGTGTGGCTTAGTAGCGACCAACTTGACGTTGATACGTGGGTGGCAGCTTTGAAGGGAGTATTGAAATTCAGAATAACTGCATCGATAATCAGCGATGAGAGATTAACTTGCGCGGTTGCTGACGGGCCGTTAAACTCTACAGCACCTGTCGTTGAGCATATTATTACGCTCCCACGTCAGTTCAAATACCGCAAGGTTTCCAGCCAGAGTATCTTTGCGAAAACTGATGATGACACGCTCGGTATACCAGACGAAGTTGATGACACTACTGCTCTGTACGAATTCGTGCGTAAGAGAACACAGGTCGAGTCCGAGGTCATTGAGACCATCGACATTCAGACGCCGTATCTGGCCTTTGATTACCAGGTTGGTGATAAGGTCGCTTCCAGCCCAGAGAGCAGGGACCTGCTTGGTATAAAAAGCGATAACCGAAGCATAAGTTGGATAAAACGGGTGCAGATTGATTTCAAAAATCAATGCACTAACCTTGAAATCGTTCGCAAAAGGGGCGGGCAGTTATGAGTAACAGTATGAATACTGTAGATACCCAGCAGTTGCTGGAGCGGCTCGCCCGGGCTGGTTCACAGGAGGCAGGTGAGGTGTCGGTTGTTTCTTCGCCCGGTGCCAGAACATCTGCCTGGGCTGTTAAGGTCAAAAGTCTGTCATCCTACAATGTCTATAACGTGCGAGCCGTGGAGATAGGTGACCCAGGGTCGCTACCGGTAGAGATTGGTGAGCAGATGCAAGTGGTCAACCTGGCTGAATCGTTTCTTGAGACCGGACAACTGCCGGCTGGAACCTTTGCGGTCATGTCCAAAGTGGGCGGCAAAAATGTCTTCTATGCCCCGGTGTAAGAATGGATGAGAAGAATTTGAAATCTTGGCAGCTTAATCGTCAGATAAATATTTCAACGCTGATTCAGCTGGTATTACTGGCGGCTTTGATTTTGGGTAGCTGGGTGAATCTGCAGCATCAGCTCCCGACGGCGGTTTGTCAGCTCCTCTAATTTTGCAGGCACCTGCACCGCTGCTAATGGTTTTAAGGTACGCAAGTCCTATACGATTCACATAACTGCGACCATTTCCGGTGTAAATTTTGCAGAAGAGTTCACGTTTATCTGTTTGCTGGAATTGGTCGGAGGATATGGTGATACAGTTATCAAGGCACAGGACGCGATAAAAAATAGCATAACACCACAGGCGTAAAACAGAAGAGTTATGATATGACAATCGAAATTACACAGGCTACCGTTTTAATCGTGGCAACAGTTATATCTGCCGGCATTGTCGGCTCCGCTGCCGCGGTGGTTAAGCATATTGGCAATGAAAACAAACATCCGCCTACCGATAAAATTGTCTTTACAAAAACCTGCGATGCAGAAATGACTGGATTGCGAAATTGTTTTGAAGCCAAACTGGACGGTGTAAATAAACAACTTGGAACGATGGATAAAAAATCCGATAAAATTCTGGATATACTCATAAATGGTAAAGGAGAACTCAAGTGAATAGCATATGGATGGCAATTTTTTTACATTATGGTCTGCCTATAATTGTTACGGCGATTCTCTCTGCAATTGCTGCGAGGATGCCTCTAAAAAAAGCGTTAAAGACTTGGCTGATTTACTCGGATATTTGGATACCGCCTTGACAGATGATAAGATAGACGCAGTGGAACTCAAGGAAATTTATACTCGCGCAAAAACACTTGGGCAAGACCTCAAACCTATTTTGCAAAATCTTTCTACAAGCAAAAGTCAAAACAAAAAATAACTATGGAAAGGAGTGAGAAAAATGAGGCAGATAATTTTGGTCGTAGCTATAGTGTTGCTGCTGACAACAGGCTGTTCTATTTGGATGTCGCCGCAATATCAGCAACTTGTCGAGATGTCGGCGAATAATGTGGCAGAACTTCAAAGGCGTTGTGAGGTTAATGACATACCAGCCTGCAAGGAAGGCTGCAAAGAGTCATCAGTAACATTGAATCGGATTGTCGATGCTTTGCACAATCGGGACCCCAACACACCACAATAAAAAGGAGCGGTAAATGACTAAAATTGAAGACCTTATTGCCAAACTGCCGCCGGGGCTACAGCCTATTGCCAGCCGGTATATTTCCTTGTTTTTACAATCAGGGCAAGCCGAGCTGACTGCTTGGATAAATATGTTGCTCTCAGGTGATTGGTTGGCGGCATATAGTTACGCCACCAGCAAAATGACTACAGAGGATTTGATAGCTGAGCAGCAGCGAATCAATGACGAACTATCGAGATTAAACGCAGAAAACGTAGCGAATGTGGCGGTTCAAAAGGCACTGATACAGCAAGCCTTAACAATAGCGATAGGTTTGCTGCAAGTTAGTGTGGGATTGTAAAAGCGGCAACCGCACCAATACCAACGCTTGATTTGCTGCAGCACGATGTGGGTACGCTGCTGCAGAACCAGAAGGGCTTTGAGCAAAAGCTCGAATTACTTTCAGCCAGGAGCATTTCTTACGAATAGCGCATTTGAGCAATCGAAAAACATGTTTCCACTAACATCACAGAGAAATGTTTGAAGCCTTGATGGGTGAGGCAAATTGGAATGCTGAAAGTCCAAAATATAGATTTATCCTTGATAAAACCATGGAAAGACAATCCTCGAATCAATGATGAAGCTGTAGATTTTATTGCCAAAAGCATCGAATCCTTTGGTTTCAACGTGCCGATTCTTTGTAACCAAGAATTCGTAATTATTGCGGGACACGCGCGATGGAAGGCAGCCAAGAAAATTGGTATGAAATCTGTACCGGTCATTGTCTTGGAAATAACAGAGGACCAACGCAAGGCATTTGCAGTCGCAGACAATAAAACAGCAGGGTTAGCGGACTGGGATTATTCAAAGTTGCGAAAAGTACTATGTGAATTGAAACATAAAAAAATTAATATGCCATCTCTGGGGTACTCCAAAACCGAGCTTCAAGCGTTGCTTACGCAGCAAAAATGGTTCGACTGGAAAGCATTTGAAGAGCAACTTAAAACGAGACTCGCTACAAGGTATCTACTTTTACCTGTAAAAGTTCCAGCAGAGACGAAAGAATCGTTCAAAAGGGCAATCAAGAAATTTGCTGACGAACACGGGATAAACAAGAAGGACTTCGCGAAAGCAACAGGAGAGGTTCTTGGCCTGTTATTGGACTGTAACGGTGAGAAAACTATTGACAACAAAGGTGAAAAACGCGATTGCGTCAATACGGCAGATATACCCAAGGCTTGAATCTGCGTATCCATTCATCGCATTCTCAACCGGCAAGGACAGTCTTGCTATGGCGGCGATGATATACGAAGCAATTGAGCCTGATAAACTTCCGTGTCTTTATGTGCACCATAGTCTTGAGTTTCCAGAGAACCTCGATTATGCCGCGGAACTTAAGGATCAAGGTTTCGAAGTCGAGGTACTGGAGCCATTTCTCGAATACTTTGAACTGATGGAACGAGGAATCGGATTTCCAACTCTTCTCGACGCATGGTGTGTGCCAATGCTCATTGGCACGGCACTTTTGGATTGGCTGAGATGCAAAGGTGCCAAGAGTCCGATGGAAGGTGTGATGTTTCGTGGTATGTCTGGTAGCGAGTATAGTCATAAATTCCATAACAGCGTAGAACTTTATAGAAGGCTCAACCTTCCTTGTTTTAACCCGATGCTGAGTTTTACGAAGCAAGAAATAACCGAAATAATTAAAGAGCGATATGGATTGCCTCTCAACCCTATTTACGAACACATGAATCGTACTTACTGTATTTGCTGCTACACACCCGATCAAAAAAGACAGGCATACAGCGAGAAACGTTATCCTCAGTTGTGTAAGCAGTATTACACGTACATAGAGAAATTGCTTTTCGACAGTGGCTTAATAGACAAAAGTAACCTCGCATCTGAATATAAAACTCGGGAAGAAAAACTACAGCGTCATGGTTTTGTTCATTGGCGCCGACAGAAAGAACAGGATGTTATCGGCGCTATAAAATATCGGATGCCATTAGGTACGTTAGTTTACCATATACGAAAATACGATTGGATAGCAACGAAGCACCTAAAGCCTGTGGACGGCAGATGGACCATAGTCGGAAATGAAATTCGATTTTGGGATATTCCCGAAGGAATTGCTGATAAACTAATCAAACGAATGATTAATTGTTTGGATTGCGGATTTTGTATGGTAGAATGTTTCCCGTGTCGGCAGTTTGACCGAGCTACCAAGTCTCTGCGAATCAAAGGTTGCGTTAAGTGCGGTAAATGTCTTAAGTTAAAATTTTGTATGGGTTGGCGTCATAGGTTTTGGCGTCGTATAATTCTGGAGTATTAACAATATGATAGGCAAGAGCAAAGGTTGTGAAGGTTATCTGTTTGATTGTCAGACCAACACGGAACCTGCGCTTATCAGTGCCTGTTTGCTTGGGATTCCCTGTCGTTGGCACGGATACAAACCTAAGAAACGTGAGAAACTAATTGAGAGTCTGAAGAAAAGATATGTTCTTGTTCCCATTTGTCCGGAACAACTCGGCGGTATGCCAACGCCAAGGACCGGCGAAAAGCTAAAAGGTAGCGGAGCAGAGGTTCTTGATGGCAAACTGCGAATAATTGCACCAGAAACAGGACAAGATGTGACCAGATTTCATGTCAATGGCGCTAAGTATACATTGGAGATTGCAAAAATTGTAGGTGCTCGCCGAGCATACTTAAAGGGAGGAAGTCCTTCCTGCGACAGAGAAGGAGTGACCGGCGAAATGCTCAATCGCAAAGGTATAAAAGTCATCCGTGTTTCATAACAGCAACTCGTATTTTGATAAAACGACAGGAGCATTTCTTACGAATATCGCATTTGAGCGATAAAGAAGACTTTAACAAAGTCAAGTGCAACGCAAGAATAATTTGAATCCTCCGCGGCCTTTAAGGAGGCACAAAAGGGCCAATCGCCGGAAACCCGCCAAATCGTCGCAGAGATGAAATCGTAACTAACATGCAAAGTGGTGAAAAAAGAGTGTAAATCGGCGGAACCGGTGGTAAAATCAGCGTCGTGGTAAAGGCTGCTTTGAGCCGGATTATGCAGGGCGGAAGGCGAGAAGTTGAACAGCGGTAAACAGAAAATTAGTACTAAAAGAGCCAGTAGAATTATTAGAATACACAATTGGGTCTGCTCTGCCATTCTTGCAGTAGTATTGCCCGCTATTGTTATAGCAATTGATGGCTATCGTAATGTTTGGGATGTTATATTTCTTTTTGGAGGCTGTGCTTTACTCGCTTGGACAATTTATTGGACTAATTGGGTTAACTCTATCATTTTTACCATAGGAGTACCTGCTATTATTATAGTTATAGCAATTATGGGCCATCGTAGTGTTAGTGATGTTATATTTCTCTTTATATGCTGTGGTTTTATCGTTTGGTCACGGTGGTTTTGGCTGTGGGTAAAAAAAGAATTCATGAAGATTTCGGTGAAGACAAGAAATAGGACGACATTATGAGAGGTTACAAAGCTAAATATAAAAATCTGCGTTGAGATAAAGAGGAAATATCGAAAATGATAGTCGGCGTGTTGACAGCACAGTTGCATTTGCACGGGATAAATTCGCTGAAAGAAAAGCGAAGCATCGTTAAAAGTCTCCTCGGCCGGCTCAAAAGCAGATTCAATATCTCCATTTCCGAAGTTGACCATCAGGACGAAAAAACCTCTGCAGTTGTAGGAATTGCGCTGGTTTCAAATGACACACGTTTTATAAATCAGCAGTTTGATAGTATCCTCGACTTTATGCGTAGGGACGGCCGATTCTACCTCGGCACAATCGAACGGGAAACCTTCGGTTCGTAACTTGTTACCTCCGTCAAGACCTAAAAAATTTTATCCGCCAAAGGCGGACAAGTCAACAACGAATCTTGCACCAAAGAATATGTCCGCCGCCGTCGCCGAGCCAAGAACGACCCACCGCAGCCAGGTGAGGCGCAGCTTTGCGCGGGCTATAAAAAATATGATTGCAATCGCAACTGTGCCTGCTATGTACATTTTCGCATCCGCCAGGAAAAGATTTGCATATCTATCGCCGAAACCGGCGAACACCTGAAAGTATTTCGTTGCCTTCAGCAGTGTTACGATGGAAAGCCCGGCCATAAAGGCCATACTCAGCAATATCCATCTTCTGTCGGCAAGACCAGCAGAGCAAAACCCCTGCAGGCCCGCGCCGATAATTATCGAGCAGCACAGTACAGAAAAGCTCAGCCAGATAATCGGGCTTACGCCAAGCAGCGGTCGACAAGTCGCCAGGATTGCTCCAAGACAGAAGATTATTAGCACGCTGAACCGCCGGGCGGCGAAGAGCATTGAGAATCCCATAACGAGTGCAGCTATGGGGACATGATAGAATCCCACCAGGGTTATGTCCTGCTGGGCCGCAACAAGCGGAGCCGCCAAGCCTATAAGGTCAGCCAAATGCAGCCGATTTTGCATTGGAACTGCAAATAGTCGGTAGCGAGAAAATACCTGAAAAAACAATAGTATCGCCAAAAATGGCAGAGCCGAAAGCGGTACCCTCAGCCACTGCCACTTGCCCTTAGGCCCAAACGCAGCCGGCAAAAATAACCATGGCATAGTCGCCGCTAAAAAACCAGCTGTCGGATGGTAACCAGCCAATCCGAGTGCAAAAGGCCCGAAGCCGTAAATAGCTCCTGCGAATAATGAACCAAGCAAGCTCGATACCCACCGCCGGCTTAGTGCAAAACATCCCAAAGAAGCCAGACAAACGTTTATAAGGATAAGGTATTGCAGTTTGTTGAAGGTCTTGAAATGCGGCTGATACAAATAGACAGCGAAACCGATGTAAACAACCGCTGCTGCGGTCGGCCTGCTGAAGGTTTTGCTCATCTGTTATTCCCGTGAAAGAGGGAATTTATGTTTTACAGTTTATTTTAGAACCACTTTTCCGGTGCCGGTGGTGATTCTGCCTATGTTATAGACCTTTTCGCCGTAGCGAGTCAGTTTCTCAGCAATCGAGTCGGCGAAATCCTCCGCAACTACCAGTACAAACCCGACCCCCATATTGAAGACGTTGTACATCTCAGCTTCTTCGACGGGGCCTTTTGCCTGCAGAAATGTGAATATCTTCTGCCTGGGCCAGCTTTCTTTTTTAAGGACGGCATCACAGGTTTGAGGCAGCACGCGCGAAACATTTCCAGGCAGCCCGCCGCCGGTGATATGAGCCATAGCATGTACGACTTTTTTGACCTTGTAGTGGGACAGCAGTTTCACTATCGACCGAACATAAATTCGCGTTGGCTCCAGCAAAACATCGCCCAGCACAGCGCCGTCGAGTTCGTCAGGCGTGTCGGTCATTTTCAAACCGGCTCTCTTAAAACAAATGTTGCGAACGAGGGCATAGCCATTACTATGCAACCCGCTTGAGGCCAGGCCGAGAATATAGTCGCCCTTTCTTACGTTTTTTCCGGTGATGATTTTTTTTCGCTCAACTACTCCGACTGCGAACCCGGCCATATCAAAATCATCTTCACGGTAGGTATCGGGCATTTCGGCGGTTTCCCCGCCTATTAATGCGCAGTCGGCCAGTCGGCAGCCGGTCGCAATGCCTTTTACCATTTCGGCTATTATTTTGGGCTCCAGCTTATGAACAGCCAGATAGTCCAGAAAAAACAACGGCTCGGCACCGTGCACCAGCATATCATTAACGTTCATCGCCACCAAATCAATCCCTACGGTATCAAACTTTTTTATTTTGCTGGCTAATTGAACCTTGCTGCCCACCCCATCGGTACAAGCGACCAGTACCGGACTTTTGTAATTTTTCTTGAAAAGTCTTTCATCGTAGTCAAGCCGAAACATCCCCGCAAAGGCCCATTTGGAACCCATTACCCGTGGTCCGAAAGTGCTTGAGACGTACCCATGTATTTTCTCGACCATCTCGTCGTTGGCATCGATGCTTACGCCGGATTGTTCGTAGCTGATGTATTTACTCATTTGTCCGGGACCAATCATCAAACATCTGCATTTGATAACGTTCCAAAGTGAACTTGTTCACCGTAGTATCTACCGGTATTGGGTATTTGCCGCTCCAGCAAGCGGTGCAATAGTTTTCTGCCGGCAAAGTCGCACAAGACAACAATCCCTCCAGCGACATATAACCGATACTGTCCACCTCAAGAAATTCTTTGATTTGTTTAAGGTTGCGATTGTTTGCCAGCAGTTCTTCTCTGGTTGGAAAATCTACGCCGTAAAAACAGGGATACCTGATTGGAGGACAGCTCACTCGCATATGGATTTGCATGGCTCCCGCCTGGCGCAACGCTCTAATCTTACCTCTGGTGGTTGTGCCGCGGACTATCGAATCGTCCACCAATACAATGTTTCTGCCCTCCACGACCTCTTTTACCACCGCAAGCTTAAGCTTGACCTCCGCCTCCCGCATCTTCTGGTCCGGCGAGATAAATGTCCTGCCTATATAATGGCTTCTGACCATTCCCATATCGAAGGGTATTTTGCTCTGCTCCGCATATCCGATTGCCGCTGATGTCCCCGAGTCAGGCACAGGTATTACAACATCCGCCTCGGCGGGCTGTTCTATTGCCAGTCGTCTGCCGAGCTTTTTTCGAAACAGGTGAACGTTCTCGCCGAAGATTGTGCTGTTTTGTTTGGCGAAATAAATATGCTCGAAGATACAGTGGGAAGGCGTAACGGTGCCGGGCTTGACGAAAAACCTGCTGGATAATCCCTTTTTGTCCATCCGAACAATTTCGCCGGGCATAATCTCACGAAGGAACTTCGCCCCAACCGCATCGAGAGCGCAGCTCTCGCTGGCGACGACGTAAACGTTCTTTTCTGCCTGGCCAAGACACAAAGGCCTGACGCCATAAGGGTCTCTCGCCGCCTCAATCCGGTCGGCATACAAAAACAGCAGACTATACGCTCCCTGCAGATGATTTAACACGTGGGCCAGCGGGTCTGGCTTGCTGACGTGGGTGGGCTTAGCAAGCAAATGAATAATTATTTCTGTATCGGAAGTTGACTTGAAGATACTGCCGTATGCTTCATACTCGTCCCGCAATAACGCCGCGTTTATGAGATTGCCGTTATGCGCCACCGCCACTTGCCCACGCGAGTACTCACTCAAAAGTGGCTGGCTATTGATTGACTTGCTGGAACCTGTGGTCGAATACCGCACATGGCCGATTGCTATCGGATTTGCAAGGTCTTTTAAAAAGTCCGTGCCGCTGCGGAATACCCTGCCCACTGTCCCCATTCCTTTGTAACACTGGATAGCCTCCCCGTTGCTGGAGGCGATTCCCGCCGACTCCTGACCGCGATGCTGAAGACTGTATAAGCCCAAATAGGTCTTCTGGACCGCCTCGGGGTCCCCGAAAATACCGAAAAGACCGCAGTTTTCTCCTATGGAGTCAATATGGACCTTGCTCTCGAACACAAGCGGTAACCTCTCAAAAAATACAGTTTAGCTAATAGGCCGT
The DNA here is from genome assembly GCA_049508795.1 of Sedimentisphaerales bacterium. Classification (GTDB taxonomy): domain Bacteria; phylum Planctomycetota; class Phycisphaerae; order Sedimentisphaerales; family Anaerobacaceae; genus CAIYOL01. The sequence continues at coordinate 52,157 of JBELAN010000013.1, forward strand.
TTCAAGTCAAACAATTGTTGTTTCTTCCGGCTCTGGATACATAAACTCTGGTATTCGGCAAACCTTGCCGCTGGCATCGACACAGGCAAGCACACTCGAACCTTCAGCCAGAATCACCCCATCGCGAGTAAGCTTATAGACGTGCTCAACCTTGCTGGCGCTGACTTTCGAGCATCTCGTTTCCAATTGCAGTTTCTCATCGTACCCGGCAGGCCGACGATATTTTATTCGCAGCTCCGCAACAACAAAAAACACCCCCGCTTTTTCTAACTCTTTATATGCTACGTTGTTAACTCGCAAAAGTTCCGTTCGCCCCATCTCGAACCACACAGGATAAACACTGTGGTGAACTACTCCGCCCTGGTCCGTTTCGGCATACCGAGGCACAATACTTATCGTATGGCTTTGAATAGTTGCTCGCTTAGGAAGACCCATACCTCAATCTCCGGTCAAAAACGAACAGTTAAAAATAGCACAAAAGCTGATATTTGCAAGTGAATTTCCCTAAGCCGATGATTTCCATCCGCCTTTGCGAGAGTGCCATAGCTTCAGCGGAGGCGCTTTTGTGAAAATCGTAACCTTGTCCTGAGCAAATTTATCCTGAGCTTTGTCGAAGGAACAGCATCCCGATAAAAGGGTATTCAGGAATCTCTGATTTAGCGGCAAAAATCCCACCTTCCGCTTGAAACAAAGTTAAATAACGTTATAATACACAGCGATAATTTTTGAAGGAAGATAAGCTACTACTAACAGAGGAAATAATCTATGGAGAGCCGTCGTAAAAGCAGAATTAAAAAGTTACGGAAGAGCGGTTTCAGGGCCCGGATGCGAACCAAAAAAGGACGTAAAACAATCAGCAATAAACGCCGAGCAGGACGTTCGGTCAATGTCAGAAGTCTTTTTAAGAATATGTAGAACCGACCCGGCTTCGACTCGTTCCGCCGGGGCGAGCCCGGCTACGGCGTGCTTCGCCGTGGCGAGTTATTTAAAGATAACCCCGCCAGCAACATAAAACCTCCGTTGTAATTTCATAACTGCGAGCTTCGGCTGAGTTCAGTCGAGGCCCTAAGTCGAACTACAAATCTTGAATAAATAGTCAAAAAATGCTATTATGTACCGAAAATGGCAATTAATCATTCAAATCTTTTTCTTCCAACCACTCCCGAAGAGATGCATCAGCGCGGATGGAAACAGGCTGACATTATTCTTGTTACCGCTGATGCATATGTTGACCATCCCACTTTCGGTGTTGCGCTGATAGGCAGGTGGCTCGAAAAACTGGGTTACAGTGTAGCTATACTCGCCCAGCCTGACTGGCGAAGCGCGGATGCCTTTCGAATCCTCGGACCTCCGAGGCTGTTCTGGGGCATTACCTCCGGCGCTATAGATTCACAGTTTAATGACTACGCTTCTATGGGGCATCGTCGAAAAAAAGATGTGTATAGTCCGGGCGGGGTTTTAGGCCTTCGCCCGAGACGGCCCTTACTTGTTTATTCAGCCCGGGTGCGCGAGGCCTTTAAAGAAATTCCTTTGGTTTTAGGCGGTCTTGAAGCCAGCCTTCGCCGACTTGTTCATTATGACTTTATTGAAAACAAACTCAAGAGGTCTATTTTAATTGACTCCAAAGCCGATTTGCTGGTTCACGGGATGGGAGAAAGTGCAATTAAGGAGATTGCGGAGCAGCTGGGTAAGGGCCAGTCTATCAATGACTTAGCTAACATTCCGGGCACCGCATATTTGGTTAAACGTGAAACGACTGTGCCGGAGAATGTAATTCGCCTGCCTTCACTATCACAGCAGGAGGCCGACCATAGTTTGGTTATGTCTTCCCAGAAATTATATCAGACCCACGCCCATCCGAAGGGTCTTCCTGTAATCCAGGACCAGAATCCCGGCACAATTGTCGTAATGCCGCCGGCGGAACCTTTGAGTGCATCCGAAATGGACCAATTGTACGATGCACCTTTTACCAGAAGCTGGCATCCACGCTACGACAAAGCTGGCGGCGTGCCTGCCCTTGAACCCATACGTTTCTCGATAACAACCCATCGAGGCTGTTTCGGCGGCTGTTCATTTTGTGCCCTTTATTTCCACCAGGGTAAGCAAATCTGTTCCCGTTCCATCGACAGTTTATTATCAGAAGCTGACTGTCTGACAAAACATAAGCAATTCCGTGGCACTATCAGTGATATAGGCGGTCCGACGGCCAATATGTATGGAATGAAATGTGACCGTTACGATAATTGCCGCAGGGTCAGCTGTCTTGTTCCTTCAGTATGCAAACATTTCAAATCCGATGCCGAGCAATTAATAAAAATGATGGAATCTTTTCTGAAATGGCGGGGGAATCGGCGTGATAGAGCAAATATATATGTTGCTTCAGGCATCCGTCATGACCTGGCACTTCAAAACAAGGAATATATCAATCTTCTGGCTCGGCATTTTGTGGGCGGCCATCTTAAGGTTGCTCCCGAACATTATTGTCCCAAAGTGCTTGAGCTGATGGGCAAACCTTCATTTGAGCTCTTTGAAGAATTCGAGGCATATTTCCAGGAGGTTTCCCGCCAGGCCGGCAAGGAACAGTACCTTGTGCCGTATTTTATAAGCTCGCATCCCGGATGCACCGCTGACGATGCATTGAAGCTAACCGAGTACTTAATCTCGCGCTGCTGGTGTCCTCGTCAGGTTCAGGATTTTAGTCCCATACCCTTAACTACCTCAACAGCGATGTATGTGTCCGGTCTCGACACAAAGGGTAAAAAAATCTATGTTCCTCGTGGGCATAAGGAAAAGATTCTCCAGGCCGCATTGTTACAATACTACGAAAGTAAAAATAAAAAGATAGTAACCGATTTTCTTCGACACCGGTGCCGAACCGACTTAATTAGTCGAATTAACTATATGCAGACACGCAGAACACGTTCTAAGTCTTTGCGAAAAGAGTACGAATTTTGAAAAGATTTGAAAAACTTGCTCAAATTTGGTTAATATGGTCGAATATTGGTAATTGGTAACTGGAGACTGGTAATTACCAATTACAAATTACCATTTACCGGGTCAATTAGGAGTCTAAATTATGAAAACCAAAGTGCCGGCAGGGATGGCCAAGTCCATTTTACTTTATTTACTATTGTCAATGGCAACCGTCATAATCGGGTGCAAAGCCCCACTGAAAAAGGCCGCTGCGCCGCCTTATGATAAACCTCTGCTGCCCGGCCAATCGGCGCTACGTAAAATAACAAATCCATCGGAGATTCCCGATTTTACTTCAGCTTGTCTTGATGTGGAGGGTTTAAAACCAGCTGTAGAAAGAAGCCTTAATTACCTCAGCAAGCCATCAAGTAAAGGATTCTTCCCGGTCAGCGATATAAGCCATCAAACGGCAGTGGACAGCTTAAAGGAATTTTCAAAGCTGCTGGATTCGGGTATGAAAGGTTCAGATTTGAACGCCACCATCAGGGACAGGTTTGATGTTTATATGTCGGTAGGTTGCGATGACAGCGGCACAGTGCTGTTCACCGGCTATTTCACCCCTATTTTTGAGGGCTCATTCGAGCCGAGCGACCGTTTCAAGTATCCTTTGTATAACCAGCCGGACAATTTAGTCAAAGATGCTAACGGCGGAGTGCTCGGCAGACGTATGGCTGATGGCAGTATTACACCATACCCGCCACGAGCCGTTATCGAAGATGCGATGCTGCTCAGGGGTAAAGAGTTGGTCTGGCTTAGCGACCCCTTCGAGGCGTATGTAGCGCACATACAAGGCTCAGCCAAAATAAGATTGCCGGATGGTAAAGTGATTACGGTGGGCTATGTTGCGCATAACGGCCACGAATATAGAAGTATGTCGCAAGCTATGGTGAACGACGGAAAAATATCTGGTTCGCAATTGAGCTTGGCCGCAATTATAGATTACTTCAAGAAGCATCCCGAGGAGATTTCGTATTATACGCGCCTAAATCCGAGATACATCTTTTTCGGCAAGCAGGAAGGAGACCCTCGCGGCAGTTTGAACGAGCCGGTAACGCCGATGAGAACTATTGCCACAGACAAATCAATCTTTCCACGCGGCTGTTTGGCCTTCATATCCACTACTCTGCCCAAAAATATGGATGGTAATGTTGTTCTGCAGCCTTATAGCGGATTTATGCTCGACCAGGATACAGGCGGCGCAATCCGTGCCCCCGGGCGTTGTGACGTCTATATTGGTGTGGGAGATACGGCTGGCAAGCTTGCAGGACAGACATACCAGGAGGGAAAGCTGTATTATCTGTTTTTGAAGCAGGCATCTAAAAAATAAACCCCTGATAAAAAAGCCGTGCCGAAGGGAACATTGTAAATGGTCGAAAAGCTCAAAATAAGAAGAGTTGTTTTCTATATAATGGCTTTGGCGTGCCTTGCTGCAATAGCGTATATAGGACACGGCTGGTTTTACTGGGCCGCTACTATACGCGAGCTTTTAACTGAGAACAAACAGCTTAAGCAGGCGATAACCAACCTGACACTCGAAGACCAAATCGGCTATGCTAAAGTAATTTCCCAAGAAAATCGCGATGGAAAATTGTTTACAAATGTAAGATTCGTTGAAACTGCCAGAGACGATAAGTTGAAAAAAGTGCTTGAGAAAAATTACATAGTCGAAGGTGATATAGTTCACTTTGACGCATTAATCGTGAAATTCGGCGACAAGATGGTAATGGATGGAAAGGAGAAGGCATTATACCTCTGGCGTAGGGTGTACGGTGAAAATACCGCTCCGGAAAACGGCCTGACGATAGAAGAGCCGGGCAGGGAACCTCAAAGATATAAAGACCTGCTGAATCTGTTGCCGGAAAATCAAAGGAATCTGTTCTGGACGAACATATGGGAATTGGCGAACAATCCGGATCAGCTAAAGGGATACGGTATCAAAGCTGTCTATGGCAACGTCGTGTACTCTAAATTGAGAAAGGGACTTATTTATGTTTTTAAGATAAGTCCGACCGGGCAGCTATATCCGGAAACTGTGCCGGATATGTACGAGTAGCAGCATCTGCACGTTTTCAATAATAAGACAAAGCAATTTTCGCCGGGGGTTAGTCAGCTAATGTCAACGCGAAGCCGTTTGCAGTGGTTGGGTATCTTGACTCGCCTGGCTCCGGCTTTTTAAACAGAATTCTGTCGGCCATAGCTGAACTCACATCGACTATAAAAGCCTCGCCGTTAGAGGCCTTTAATACTGCTTTTCCGCCGGAAGGGACGGCAAAACCAATGCCGGAACCCCCGCCTCCAGCACCGGCGGCGAGCATAACGATGATGCCGAGCAATAAACCGATAACAGCGGATTTTACATCGAACTTCATAATGTGTACCTCCGGATAAATAGTTTTTACAATCAGCGTCCTATATATACCATTGATACATAAATATGCGGTTTAGTTCCACAAAAAGCGAGACAGAGGTAAAAAATAATCAAGAAATGGATTTTCACAAGTTGAACGGAGCAGGAGGGATTCGAACCCCCGTTACCCAAAGGGTAAAACGGTTTTCAAGACCGTCGCCTTCAGCCTCTCGGCCACTGCTCCGAAATTTGATTATCGGTTATAGATATTTGATTATTGTAAATTAAAGGCTGTTTTGCAAGCAAATTAAGATGAAGTTGCCTTAGGTTCAGCTCTGAACCGATGAAGGTGATGCGGTTTTCTGGCCGGTGTCAAAATAAAACCAAGTAAGCTGGAGTTGATTATTGCGATGGAAATTCGTGAAAGGGATTTGTGTTAGTAATTGAAACTTGCAACTCGCTGGGCCCTGCGCATACGCCGGCGATTCTTCTCCGAGGGTTTCTCGTAGTAGGCATTACGCTTCATATCCCTGATTAAACCCTCTTTTTCACACAGCTTCTTAAAGCGCCTCATCATTTGCTGGACCGATTCGCCTGTCCGCGATTTGACTTTTAGCATATAAAAAGGACCCTTTCAATCCTTCAAAAATTACCAACACTGAAAAAACAGCATTGTATTTTTAATTCGTCAAAAATAGTAAGGCCCGTCACTGTAATTTAGATTTTATATTTTATCAAGTCAAAAAACTTTGTCGGCAGTTTTTTTATGCAAAAACAGGCTTTTTAAGCTGAAAAAGGCAATTATCAACTTAAAAAACCCGTAAATTTGCCTGGTATCGTGATTTTGTTGAGCAATATGGGCAAATATGCTAAAATAGTAAAATAAAGTGGTTTTGGAGGCATTTTTTAATTGGAAAAATTGCGCCAGACGCTAAAAGTCAGGAAAGAACGAGCCATTTTGGTGGCCGCTGTCCTGCACACTCGTAGCGATGGGGATGATTTAATTGAACTTACAGCCCTTGCGGAAAGCGCCGGGGCGGTCGTCGTAGATAGATTTCAACAGAAAATCCGGACAATCAATCCGACTACATACATAGGTAAAGGCAAAGCTGACCAGCTTGCCGAGCGGGTCAGGCGCTTCAAAGCTGATGTTGTTATATTTGATAATGACCTGTCGCCACACCAGATTCGTGAGCTTGAAGAGATCATCCACGTTAACGTCCTCGACCGCAGCGAGCTGATTCTGGATATATTTGCCACCAGGGCCCAAACCAAACAGGCCCAGCTTCAGGTCGAGCTGGCCCAGCTTGAATATACCTATCCGAGGTTGACCGGAATGTGGTCGCACTTGGACAGCGTAGCCGGTGCCGGCGGAGCGACCGCAGCAGGCACTGTCGGCGCCATAGGAACCAGAGGAACGGGTGAGCAGCAGTTGGAAATCGACCGTAGATTGGTCAGCAAGCGAATCGTAGAGCTAAAACGCGAACTTGCAAATATCGATAAGCGCAGGATTCGTGAGATTGACGCTCGAAAGGGAATGTTCAAAATCTGCATCGTTGGCTATACCAACGCCGGCAAAAGCACGCTCTTAAACGCACTTACCAATGCCGGCGTTCTTGTCGAGGACCGGCTCTTTGCGACCATCGATACGCGAACGAGAAAATGGACGCCCGCCAAAGGCGTAGAAGTTCTTATAAGCGACACGGTCGGTTTTGTGCAAAATTTGCCTCATCAATTAGTCGCCTCATTTAAGGCGACGCTCGAAGAGGCTGTCAATGCAGACCTGCTTTTGCATATCATTGACTCATCAAATCCTGAGGTCTTAAAGCAGATGGAATCTGTGAACAAGGTTTTAGGCGAAATCGGCTGCGGGGAGGCGCCGGTTTTGAAGGTCCTCAATAAAGTTGACATCGTCAGAAAAATCGGCGACCTTGAAATGCTGCAGACGCTCTTTCCTGATGCGGTTTGCATATCAGCCAAGACAGGTTTTGGTCTGGAACACTTAAGCGCAGCCGTCTCGGCAAAATATAGAGGCGGAGAAATTCTGCTGCGGGTCTGCAGCAGCCAGTCAAACGGCAAAGTCCAGAGTTTTCTGCGGGCATACGGGCAGGTCTTAAAAGAGCAATATTGCGATGGTTCTGTCCTGATTGACGCCAAACTCGGCCAAAACCAGTTGGCCGGCTTACAAAGACTCCACCCGGAAAACATCGAAATTGTCTCCGGATAAGCTCCCTGTCGTTGTGATGCAATCTAAATTCGCTAATTCACAATCCTCTAATTCCACCTAAAGGCAAGGCATGCTCACATTTCAGTCAGAGGGCTTCTCTACAATCATATGCCGCGAGCAGACGTACTGGAAGAGTAAATCCCCGCCGAGAATCGGACGAACTTGCTCTAACGGGATACGAGTCCATGACTTCGCGCATTCTGGATGGCTGCAACAGACCGAGAGTTCCTTTCCGAGTCCGATCGTTAGATTAGAATCCCCACCGAGTACCAATCGGGTCTCGTCTGGCTTGAGCCGGTGGAAGACCTGAACGATCTTGAACCGAGTTTCGGCCAGTTCCTCACCAACCTCGCCGATAATGAATACCTTTGGTTTCACGCGTTGGAGCAGGCGAAAGCAGCCCTTCGTCCCGAGGTGGTTCTTCAAATCTGTCTTCAGAAATCCTCCTGTATCTACGTCCTTGCCTGTTTCCGCCGCCTTTTCTTCGCCGACCTCGATAGTTCCCATGTGGGCGACCATAACGTCGCAACCGCGGAAGCTCTTGGGAAGCGACTCGATCCATTTCGAATCCGACGTGATTCCAACGCGCTCAACCGGTCCGTTCTCGTCTTTCAGCACGAAGACTAATCCAATCGCCTCCTCATCA
>JBELAN010000014.1:0-72244 GCA_049508795.1 Sedimentisphaerales bacterium
ACAAAAGATATCAAGTCTTAAGAAAAAAGTATGGCATTGAAGAAAAAACAAAACAAAACTAATGAAAACAAAACGCAGGTTCTTATAGTTGATGACCATCCTGTAATAAGGGATGGCCTGGCCACTATTATCAATCACGAACGAGACATGAATGTATGCGGCCAGGCTGACGATGCTCATCAAGCCCTAAAAGCCGTTACTGAATTGAAACCTGATGTCGTTATTGCGGACATATCCTTAAAGAGTTCGGATGGCATTGAACTGACAAAGAGTATCAAGGCAAGATACCCAAGATTGCCTGTCATTGTTTTTTCCGTTCATGACGAATCCATATATGCCGAACGTGCTCTTCGAGCAGGCGCACATGCTTATATGATGAAGGACGTGGTCTCTGAAAATATTGTGAAGGCGATTCGCACAGTTTTAAACGGCGAGATATTCATTAGTGAAAAAATTTCAAAGAAGTTTCTCCACAAAATTGCAGGTGATAAGGCTGGTACAACCAAAACACTAATAGAGGGTCTCAGCGACCGTGAATTAGAAATTTTCCGTCTGATTGGCGAAGGTTATAAGCCTTCCCAGATAGCCAAGCAACTCCACCTGAGTATAAAAACAATCGAGACTTATCGTGCTCGCATTAAGGAAAAGCTAAATTTAGCCGATGCTGCTGAACTTCTCCGGTATTCCATAAAATGGGCAAAGAGTCAGAACGGAAAGTGATTTTCCCCTAATTCGTGGTTCTTCAGATAACCACACTTAACAGAACACTTCTGGAACAGATTTTTTGGTTGTTCAGACTGCTGCTGTGCAAGGTTTAACTTACACAAAGGTAGGTATTTTCACCGACAGCAAAAACAGATGCGCCCCTGATTTACAGGAATTTGACTTATGTTATTATCAGACCAATGTTAATAAGGCCGAAAACAAGGCTTTGCATTAGTAGGCATGGATGCCTTGGAATAGACCGAAAGGCTTCGAAGGAAGGTGGAAGTAGGAAAGTCAGGTTAACAATTTTCCGAGGAGGATAGAAATGCAAATCTTAACTAATAAAGAAGAGAAGAGAACGGTATTGCCTGAATTTGATGCTGGAGACAAGTCAAGTAGAAGTTCTGCGCACAGCTGTCGTTTCCAACGATTTGATGATGCTGATTTTATAGGAGGGTCTGCCGCATTCAGTTCTATTATCGAATTGATAAAAGCCATTGCTGCCCGAAGATGTTCTGTAATAATAACTGGTGAAACCGGTGTCGGCAAGGAAATGGTCGCTAGGCAGATTCACGAGGCCAGCGACCGTGTCGACAAAGTATTTGTTCCTGTTGATTGTACTACACTGACAGGGCAGTTATTTGAAAGTCAGTTGTTCGGTCATACGAAAGGGGCGTTTACAGGTGCTGTTGATAATACGCTCGGGTTTTTCAGAGCGGCGAACGGCGGTACAATTTTTCTTGACGAGATAAGTGAAATGCCGTTTGAACTTCAGGCCAAGTTGCTGCGCGTACTTCAGGAGGGAATGGTAACGCCGCTCGGTTCAACAAAACCGTGCCCTGTGGATGTGAGGATTTTGTGCGCCACCAGTCGTAATCTGTCGGTGATGGTCAAGGAAAGTACATTTCGTGCTGATTTATATTATCGGTTAAACGTGGTTAATCTTGAGATACCGCCTCTTCGCCGGCGCAAAGAGGACATTCTGCCTCTTGCGGAATATTTTTTGGCGAATCAGTCGCTGTTTTATGGGGAACCGCCGAAAGTTTTAAGCTCTGCTGTTAAGAAACTGTTTTTGAATTATTCCTGGCCCGGCAACGTTCGGGAGCTTGCAAATGCCATCGAGCGTGCTTATGTTTTGACGACAGAGGTGGAAATTCAGCCTGTGGTGCTGCCTTTTGAAATTACAGTGGCTGACCCGCCGTCTTATCCGAAACACGAGCTGCCAACTTTCGATGAAGTGAAACGCAGGATTATTACCCAAACCCTCGAATTCACCAGTGGCCGCAAAATGGCGGCGGCCAAGATTCTTGGTATCGAAAGGCGAACACTGAATCGGCTGATTGAGAAGCTGAACATTTCATCGGCGAAGAAGAAAATAGTCGCCTAAAATCAGTTTTTGCGAATTTATTTACAAGTCATCCCAAAACCCTCCGGAGCAGAATGACGATGCAGCCAAGTTGAATCATAGCAAGAAAGTTTTTAAGATGATATTCATAACGAACAACAAGGCGACGAAAGTTTTGAAGCCAGGCAAACAACCGCTCGACCTTCCACCGCTTTCTATATCTCCGCAATACTCGGCCATCCTGGGTGATCGATTTGATACGGTTGTTTTTATGCGGAGCTATCAACTCAACGCCTCGTTCTTCGGCCAAACGTTTATCCAGCGGGTCGCTGTCATATGTCTTGTCGCCAATAACTTTTTGTGGCACGTTCTCAAGAAAACAGGCATCAAGAGTATCGTCAACAAGCTTTATTTCACACGGGCTGGCACTGGTTGCGTCAACGGCGATAGGAAGACCGAAAGCGTCCGTAAGGCCCATAATTTTGGTTCCTTCGCCCCTTTTGGTTTTGCCCACACCATCGCCCCTTTTTTTGCCGGAGCGAAACTGCCATCGATAAAGCCTTCGCTGAGGTCTATGCCGCCACGTTTCTTCAGGTCCTGGGCCAGTGCCGTCAGTATCCTGACAAAGACCCCCGATTTGTTCCACTGCTGGAAATATCGATGGCAGGTGCTTTTCGGCGGATACCGCTCTGGCAAATCCGCCCATTGGGCGCCGGTTCGCAGAATCCAGAGGATGCCGTTGAGGACATCCCTTGTATTTTGCGGCGGCCTGCCGGATTTCCCCGGCTGTGCTTTGGGCTTCGGAATGAACCTTGCAATCCGTTGCCATTGTTCGTTTGTAAGTTCCATAAACCATATATCGGCTCACGTTAGCTCGAAAATCGAGGTTTTGGGATAGGTTGTAGGTATAAAGGAGTCGAAAATGTCGGTTTTAAGTCAACAAAATACTGAGTCGATTGTAATAGCCGAGAGCACAGATATCTCTTTGAATTGGAACGCCGGCAACAAGGCCCGAGAGGGAATGACTGCTCCGGCGTTGCAAAACATTCGCTCACTGCCGCGAGTTTGTAAAAAGAAAATTCTTGAGGTTCGGGAGCAGCTTGTCGAAGGCACATACGACATTGATAAGCGATTGAATGCTGTTCTTGACCGCCTTCTTGAGGACCTTGTCGCATAGTACACCACAGATGATCGTTTTTGTTTAACACCATTGTGAATGGTTCGACTGCACTTACCACCTTTAGCTATTGGTGAATTGGTTAATTGGCCCTATTTTACTACCTTCTAAAAATGATGCTCTTGCAGACATTGCATTAAATATGCGGCACATCTGTCGCCCCACACGCCGGCCCTGGTTTGACTATAAGTTCATTTGCTTCATACTTTGCTCTGTTTATATTAACTGAGATTTCACCGCCATTTAACTGAGAGGGCATAGTCGAGCAATTTCTTAAAGTATGATAAATTCATTAATGGCAATTCTATTTCGCTGCTGGCGAGGATAGTGTCAGTATTAGTCCTATCAAAAACAGGTTCTGATAACATATAAGGGTTGTAAACTGAAGTTGATTTTTGGATTAGCCTTTCGATGCTATTGGGCTTGTGACTGAGAAAGCTGTCAGCTTTTACCAGTTTATAGCGATTTACCCCAAAGAGACGGGAAAATATCTCGCCGAAATCTTTCATAGTTAACGGCACCGGGTTGGTAATATGATAAGTACCGCAAATGCCGCAACTAATGATATAAGAAGAAACTTTCGCAAAGTAATCTACCGGTATAATATTTTTCGTTACGTCAGGTTTGGTTGCGACACGGATACAATTTTTCCCCAAGCGTGGCACAATGAGAGTCAGAACGCGCAGATAATCATACAATGAGGCAAAATGCACAGTCCTTCCATACTGAGAGTCTCCCATAACGATACTTGGCCGCAGAATAACCGTCGGCAGAGAATTCATTTGCGCCCAATTGTGAACGAGCATTTCTGACCTGCATTTTGTGTCCTCGTAAATGTTATTAAAGGATTGGCCGACATCGATTTCATCTTCCTTTACTATGCCAGTTCGTTTACCGGCGATATAAGCGCTGCTGACGTGAACTAATGGAAGAGATAGTTGGCCAGCCAGTTCCAGGACATTAAGTGTACCCTGGACGTTCATCATTTGATGAGATTTACCATCGTCACCTAAAAATTTTGTGCAAGCCGCACAGTGAACGATTTTGGAAATCCGTTTGAGACTCTTCGTGTCCGACTCAAGCCCAAGCTCCTTCTTGCATATGTCACCATGGATTATCTCGATATTATCTTTAAGCTCTCTGCCTCCTGCAATATCGAGTATCCGATTGAGCCGCCTGGCTGCATCTTTGCTGTTCTGGTCTCGCATCAGCGCTAAGATTTTTTTCCCATGCCGCAACAATTCTACGGCAAGCCAGCTTCCAAGGTTACCGGTTATTCCGGTCAATAAAACAGTGTCTTTCGTATTTTTCATATGTTCAAATATTAACCGGGATTTCCCATATACCCCAATAATCAACACTGCTAAGACTTCATATTTCATTAGGTTAATGAACTTCTCCCCGTTAAGCAACAAAAAAGTTATGGAATTTTTGCTAAGTAGAAACACAAAAAGATCCATTGAGTCGCCCATAACTGAATCTCCATAAGTCATTGTAGATTAAAGCGTTATTGCCTGCCGCAGGCGGCCGCACGCCAGGAGAATAAAATAAACGCGGTGCTGTTTATTGATAATCCAACATCGCTCTATTATAATCTATGTTGTTAAGTTTACCTCTGCGGCTAAGACAAGTAACAAAATCAATAATCTGATGGAAGGTGACACAAAATAAAGTTCCAGGCAATTCTATTTGACCTTGATGGCACGTTGCTCGACACGCTTGCCGACCTTGCGAACTCGATGAATGCCGTTCTGACCCGGTTCGGTTTCCCGACCCATCCGACCGACTCCTATCGCTACTTCATAGGCGAGGGCGCGGATTCTCTCGTCAGGAACGTCTTGCCGAAGGACCATCTCGATGATGAAACTGTAAATAAATCCCTCGCTGCCGTGCAGGACGAATATAACAAACACTGGGCCGACAATACAAAACCCTACGCAGGCATCCCTGAATTGCTCTCCGCATTGCAGGAACGGAAAATTCCCAAAGCTGTCCTGTCCAACAAACCGGATGAATTTACGCGAATTATGGTTGAAAAATTACTGCCTGATTGGTCATTTCATATCATCCGTGGAGCTAAGCCGTCAACGCCTAAAAAACCAGACCCCACTGCCGCACTTGATATCGCCAGGGAGCTTCAGATGCCCCCCTGCCGATTTTTATATCTTGGCGACTCAAACATCGATATGCAAACCGCCAACTCTGCCGGTATGTATGCGGCAGGTGCCCTCTGGGGTTTTCGCACTGCCGAAGAACTGCTCGCAAACGGCGCAAAAACCCTCATAGAAAATCCACAAGACGTGCTGAAGTTTTTCAATGACAGTCAGAAAACCTGTCCCCGTCCATCAAATTATTGTTAAGAAACGCGTGTATGGCTGACGTGGCTTTTATGCTTTTTTAAGGATTTCAGCCATTTCGTCCAGGCATTTTTGTAAATCTCGCTGGAAACCAAAAAACCATCGTTATGACTGCCGAAAATCTCGACAAATTCTTTCGGCTCATTCGCAGCCTCATATAGCTCCAAACCAAATTCGAACGGTATAGTCTCATCGTCTCGGCTGTGAATTATCATCACCGGGCAATGAACACCTTTAATATAATCGATTGTTCTGTAGCTAAATCTCGCAAACCACCGCACGGGCATATAAGGGTAAAATTTCCTGCCGATGTCAACGTATGATGTAAAAGTGCTTTCAATAATCAAAGCCCCAACCTTGACTTTACTTGCTAATTTCGCCGCGATACTTCCGCCTAAGGACCTGCCAAAGACAATAATATCATCCGGCGATATCTCTTTTTCTTCGGTCAGCCATTTGTATGCAGCCCTGGCATCCAGATACGTTCCATCTTCGCTGGGTTTGCCCTCGCTGTTGCCGTAGCCGCGATAGTCAAAAATAAAGCAATTCAATCCCATATTATAAAGGATATTTATAGTGTCCAGACAGTGCGTCATATTGCCCCCGTTGCCGTGGCAGAACAGAACCGTCAGCTCCGAGTTCTTAACAGGGATATACCAGCCGCTTAACAGCAGGCCGTCGTAACTTTTGAAAATCACTTTCTCAAAGTCCAGCCCTAACTCTTCCGGCGTATAAGGAACTTCCTGCACAGGACTGTATAAAAACACCGGCTGCATAAAATAGAGCACCAGCCCCAAACTCCAATAGGCAATAAACAACACTACAGCAACGGATATCAGCATCGATCCCATAACAATAATCAATAATCAACAGTATGGTTTGGCCGTATTTTAATTTGCTCATCAATCTAAAACAAGCTACAATTTTAATATGATTAAAAGAAGAAAAACGAAAACTACCAAAGTCGGGCAGGTTTTAATCGGCTCTTCTGCTCCGATTGTCATTCAATCGATGACAAAGGTGCCCACCGTCGATATCGCCCGCGCTGTTATGCAGATAAATCAGCTCGTCCGCACCGGCTGCCGGTTAGTCAGAATCGCCGTCCCAACACGTGCCGACACCGCCGCTTTTGCAAAGATTGTCCAAAAAGTATCTGTCCCCCTAATCGCCGACATCCACTTCAGCGCGGAACGTGCCATTGAGGCAATAGAAGCAGGAGCTGCCAAAATACGGCTGAACCCCGGCAATATAAAGGACCGCGAAAGTATCCATCGAATAATAGACGCCGCCAAAATGCACAAGACCGCCATCCGCATCGGCGTTAACGAAGCGAGCATCAGAGACCTGAAAACTGCGGCTGTCCCGCCTCAAAAACGCACCACTTTGATGTTGAAGGAAATGAAAAGTTACGTTCGGCTGTTCGAAAATCGCAGCTTCACACAATTGGTCCTCAGTGCAAAAAGCAGCGATTGTCTGCGAACCATCGAAATCAACCGCCTCATCGCAAAAACCTTCGACTATCCAATCCACCTCGGCCTGACCCACGCAGGTCTGCCCGAAGATGCCCAAATACCTTCTGCCATTGCACTGGGGACACTGCTCACTGAAGGTATCGGCGACACGGTTAGAGTAAGCGCTGCCGGCAATCCAATTGTGGAAACAAAAATCGCAAAAGAGATTCTAATAGCACTCGGCTTTTACAAACGCTTTACACCGGAGCTGATAGTCTGCCCGACGTGCGCCCGTGCTGAAATTGACGTGGCCAAGCTGGCCCGCCAGGTAAAGAAAATCCTGGCCGGCATTGATAAACCCCTGCGTATCGCCGTGATGGGTTGCATCGTCAATGGCCCCGGCGAAGCCGCCGACGCCGACTTGGCTGTCTGCGCCGCAAAAAATAAGGGCTACATCTACAAATCCGGCAAAAAAATAGCAGTTGTGCCGGAAAACAAAATCATCCCGGCTCTGCTAAAGGAATTGCAAAATCTATAATGCAAATGCACGAGCAACTATCAGACACACTCCAGCAACCATTGAAAGCAACGCTCAAACGATTTTGTGTCGTTGTCGTCTTCGGCATCGCCCTTGCATATATTGAAGCCGCTGTGGTTGTCTATCTGCGAACAATCTTTCACCCTGCCGGCTTCACCTTCCCCCTGACCGAATTTGGTATCAGCCCGCTGTGGAAACAACTTTTACTAACTGAAACCGGCAGAGAGGCCGCCACGCTGGTTTTAATCTTTACCGCCTCCTGCCTGTTTGGCCGAAACCTCCGGCAGCGGTTCGCATTTTTCCTGACCATTTTCGCCGTCTGGGACATCTTCTACTACATCTGGCTGAAAGTCCTCATCGACTGGCCCGCCTCAATTATGGATTGGGACATACTATTTCTAATACCAACCGCATGGGCCGGTCCCGTCCTGGCTCCAATCCTCATCTCGCTTACACTGCTTGCTTTTTCCGTAATAATACTTTACCGCTCCTGTGGTGCCAGAGGTCTCAAACCAACCCCCATTGACTGGCTCGTTTTTATCGTCGCTGCTCTCGTTGTGGTTGCATCTTTCTGCATTGCCGGCCTGCACGCCGCCGAACCCGATTTCAAATCCCATTTCCATTGGCCGTTATTCGCCGCAGGCCACTTATCCGCTATTGCGCTGTTCGCAAAATGCTTTCTGAAGTCTAAATAGTCTCCGAGAATCCGATATCACCGGCTCGCACCCACTTTTGCGATTTTAAGTCTTATTGTTCTCTGATGCGCTGGTTACCGTCGGCCTTTTATACGGTGTCCGCTCTCTGCCGTTCCCCTTCTGCGCAAAACCTTCGAACTTGCCGAAAATCATCTTACCGGCCGAGGTCTGCAGCGAGCTGGTTATGCTAATGACCAGATCTCGCCCAATCTTGTTGCGAGCGCCTTCAACAACAACCATTGTCCCGTCGTCTAAATAACCGATACCCTGCTCTGCCTCTTCGCCTGGCTTTAGAATCCTGACTTCCATAGTCTCACCAGGCAAAGCAATCGTCTTTAGCGAGCTGGCCAAATCGTTTATATTCATTACATCAACCTCACGCACCTGTGCAACCTTGGTGAGGTTATAATCGGTCGTTACCAATCGCCCATTGCAGTTCTTGGTAAAAACCATCAATTTCTGGTCCACGCCTTTGACCTCCTCGACCTCCGGATTGACGCTGTCATCAATCTCCACATCAATAGCAGAATCTGTCTGCATCCTCTTAAGTATATCGAGTCCCCGTCTGCCGCGGTTACGCTTGAGCTTGTCGGCGGAATCCGCTATCAATTGCAGCTCACCGAGAACAAAACGCGGAACAATCAACGGAGCATCAAACAACTTACTCTGATACAAATCTGCTATCCGCCCGTCAATGATTGCCGACGTATCCAGAACCAGCGGCCGCGTCCCCTTAGTCTGTTTGGCAAACTCAACATACGGAACTACAAATCGCACATCGTCCTTGGTCCGCATCACAATACTGATTGTAAGATAACATATACAAATCCCCATTATCCACTTGACTGCCTGTTCCGCTGTCTCACTTAAGCCCAAATGATAAATACTGTTGACCATATCCAGCACCGGTGCCAGCGCCCAGCTGACAAATATCCCCACCAAAAGCCCGAAAAACATTCCCGCCAGCGCAGCTAAAGACTTCTTCGGCGTAAGAACATCAACAAAAAAGGCGACTAATGCCAGCCCCATACTGCTCCAAAGAATCGCATAAAAATTTGCTCTGCCCACCTCCCCGGAAACCTCCTTGGAGCTCAGATTGGCAAGTAAAACCGCGGCAACAATAATGATAAAGATGGCTCTGAAAATCCAAAGTAACATAGCTATAAACCTCCCAAAAATAAAATATGATACCGATTTTTACTTTATAACCTTCAAAATTATACCTTGTATCCAACCTGTTATCAATAATTATGTCTGCGGCCAACCAATATAAATATCGACTTATTTGAGCCGCACCGTTAGCTCCGCTTTTACCGATGGTTCATTCGCCTGTAAAGACCGACTACCCTATGGGAAAGATACTTGAATGTCGCAGGTTGCTGAAAATATATGCCTTTTTATCCGCATTAGGCGGATTAATATTGCGCTGCGATTTTAACTGCCGCTTCTCCCGCCCTTTTCCGGCAGCTTTCACAATCGCAGATACCTACCCCTCTCAAATGAGAAACTCCGGCAAGCTTTTTTGTCTCGATTAACCTCGCCCCTTTTGCCCTCATTTTGCGAAACGCCAGTTTTGCCTCGCGATTGTTAAGCAAACCCACCGCATCAACTACAACACTGACCTTTTTGCCTCGCTGCAGCAGTCCCAGCGCCGTCGCCTTAACAGCGCCTTCGGCGCTGGCGCCGATGAGAACAAAATTATCAGCCCGCACCTCACTGAGCAGTCTCTCTATTCGCGGCTCGTTGAACGCGTCAACGCAGCGCTTATGCAGAACAATCTGCCTGTATCGCTGCAGTATATCTGCCGGCAAATCAGTGCTGCCGTCTGCCGGAAAGCTGGCCCGATTGCTCAGCAATGTGTACCGTATCTTTTTTTGCCCTTCCGTCCCATCAATGCAGTAGCTGACCTCCTTGACGCCGTTACGGCTGGGGTAAACTTCGCAGGTCGAGATTACCCGAACATTGTTGCGTTTGGCCCAGGCCATCACCCTGCGAACATTGGCCAAAACCCTCCTGTGGTTCTTTATACACACCTTACCCCAGGCAAAAAAGAAATCTTTTTGCGTATTGATATCTACCAAAATCCACCTGCGCCGTCTTTTAAGCAGTTGCCGAATCATTTTTTAAACCTTCCCCCCTCTTAAAGTTTAACCTAATTAAGATTAAGTCCTAAAAATAAATACGCACCGGCAGATAATTGAGTTCATATCCTCTTATCGAATACTCTCCGCATCGACTTTACGTGTCCGGCGTAGCTTTAGCGAAGACGGAAGCGAAGTCGGAATCGCAAACAACGCTCAAAAAACAAGTTATACCTTCACCCCAAGCCCCGTTTTCCTGTATAATACCGACACCTAAGCTCGTTATTGCTGTATTTCGTAGGATAACTTTGCCGATGGCCAAAATCTTAAATGACTATCCTTCGGTCGCCCTTAAACCCGAAGATTTGCAGGATAAAATCGATTTTGCACAGATTTTCGGACGCAAAAACCCTGTCCACATCGAAATCGGCTCCGGCAAAGCCGCCTTCCTGCTTAACCAGGCCAAGGCCCAGCCGGACGTCAATTTCCTCGGCATCGAGTGGGCCCGCAAATACTACCGTTACGCCGTTGACCGCATCGGGCGATGGGCGCTGAAAAATGTCCGAATAATTCGCACCGACGCCGTGCATTTTTTAATCAATTTCGTTCCGGATAGCTCCGTGGAATGTTTCCATATCTACTTCCCCGACCCCTGGCCGAAGAAACGCCACCACAAAAGACGCTTCATTGTCCCCGCAAACCTCGAACATCTCCTCCGCTGCCTTGTCCCCGCTGGAACTATCAGAATCGCTACCGACCACGCTGAGTATTTCGAACAAATCCAGAAAGTCCTGACTGCTTTCAGTGGCCGTCTGGAAAAAATCGAATTCTTCCCCACCGCCGGTGCCGGCCAGAGCGAATGGGTCGGCTCGAACTTCGAAAGAAAATACCTAAAAGAAAACCGCCCCATCTACACCACCGCCGTAAGAAAAAAGTGAACTGTCACGGAAAAAACTAATGTCGCAGGAACAAACTGCCCGGCAATTGTCTTATCAGCCCCTTTAGCCGCAGCGATATCAACCCGGCGTTAATACCGCCCGGCGTCAAATTCGTCCCCGCGATTATCTGCTCTATATGCAACGGCTCTTTTGTAAGGCAATCATAAATCGTCTTTTCATCTATACTCAAATTCAACTGGCTGACATCAAACAAGGGTTTTTCAAGCATTTCAGACGCTTTTGCCGCTGCGGCAGTTACGTGGCTTTGCAGCCGCTCGCCGATATAGCCGAGCGCCTCCATCACATCCTCCACGGATTCGACTAACTTGGCCCCCTGTTTTATCAATTGATGAGTGCCTTTACTCAACGGCGAATCAATCTTCCCCGGCACCGCCATTACTTCCCGATTATTTTCAAGCGCCGCTGCGGCGGTAATTAGTGCGCCGGATTTCGGGGCGGCCTCGATAACAATTGTCCCAAGCGACAGGCCTGCTATGATTCTATTGCGAGGCGGAAAGTTTTCAGCCAGCGGCTCATACCGCAATGGCAATTCGCTGATACAGGCGCCGCAGTCAGATATAAGCTCAAACAGCTTTTTGTTTTCCGGCGGAAAGATATTTGCCAGCCCGCAGCCCTGCACAGCGATTGTGCGTCCGCCGGCTGACAGCGCACCCTGGTGTGCTGCGGTATCTATGCCGCGAGCCATTCCGGAACAAATAGTAAAGCCCGCTGAGCTTAAAAAATGAGCAAATTGAGAAGATTGCTCCTGGCCATACAAACTGCATCGCCGGCAGCCAACTATCGAAATGGCTAAATTGTCCGCGGCAGTTAAACTCCCTTTTATGTAAAGAATCGGCGGCGGGTCGTAAATCTGCTTCAACAAAGAGGGATATCGCTCATCGTCAAGATTGATTATCCATACGCCGAGCTTGTCGGCCAGCTCCAGCTCGGCTGCGATATCGAATTTGTTACGTGTTGCGGCAATTTGCTCAGCGGTCTTAAAACCTATTCCATCTACCTCAGCCAGTTCGCTGACCGAGGCGCCCAAAGCGCGGTCCGGCGAGCCGAAATGTTTTATAAGCTTGGCAAAAGTAACCGGGCCGACGTTATCAGCCCTGATTAATTTGAGCCATTTTTCGATATCAACGGAATTTTGCTCAACTTTCGACATTTATTAGCGGGAGTTTATCCAAGTGAAAACCAGAAATCAAGTCCGAAGTCTTGCACTTCGCGGTATTGTCCCCCCACGCAAGCCGGTAACGACTGTAACGGCTAAAGCAATTGTGCCGCCGGATAAAACAGTAAAAAGCCCGGAAAATTAATACAATCGCCAATGAATTTGACCGATTAAATAAAATGAAAAGCTAAAAATTAGGCACTAACGACGTTTTTAAGGGAATGTCAAAATAAAAACTGGAAAAGGTTTTACGATAATTGAGCTGATGCTGACTATTCTCATCGTCAGCATCCTCGCCGCTGTGGCGATTCCGATTATGCGAGGCGAGATCGATTTGGCCCGATGGTCGGAAGGAAAGGGAATTATGGGCACCCTGGCAGTGGCCATACGTACCTATGCCGCTGAAAAAGGAGAATCAGGCAACTACGGAACAGACCGGCCGAGTATAGCTGAATTGGGATTTACCGGTTCCGAATTCACCGGAACATATTTCACTACAAGCAATTTCTCCTGGGTTACCTCCTTTAGCAATACTGCAGACCCACCTTTGACTTTTACGATTACAACTGACAATGTAGGCACGGGAATTTTTACCCCTTCTCAAATTACGCTGGACCATACCGGCAAGTGGACGGTAACACCGTAAACTTTACTGCCCGTCATTGCGACGCCCGAAGGCCGGGCGTTTGTATTTAGCCCACGGTTTCATCCTGGGGTGCATAAGTTTACCCCGTGGGATGCTTGCCCTATGAGATATGAAATTATCTCTTCGGGGCGCTGTTTGCTATCCCATCGGGGCAAGGATTGCTTCTTCCTTACTTTACTTCGAGAGAGTTATTTGCTTCACAGGATAAGATTGACGGCGTTCGGGGGTTCAAATCTCTATGCGATAATATGGTCGATATCTAATACCGTTAGTTTCCCATCGCCGTCTATATCCCCGCCGTCCAGCGTCCCCGCACACAAATGGCAGTTGTAAATCGTCTTAAGATATTTCTTCTCTAACAATGGCGGTATCAGGTCATAGAATTTCCGTTCCGCTGGAAATTTGCCTTTGAAGAATTGATACAGTCCTTTTGCCGACTTCATCGAGTTGCACCTCCCGCACGCCCATATCTGGTTATGTATCCCCTGTATGGTTTCGCACGTCTCGCACTCTTGTTTAACTCTCAGCGACCTCGGCACGATGTGTTCCCAGTGTAAATTACTTTCCGCCCCGCAATATATGCACCGCTTCTCTGCTTCAACAAATTGCTTGTCTTCTCGCGTTATCTCCGACCATGATATTGCACCGCTCTTTAGTTCGCGAAACTTGTTTTTGATTAATCCGTATGATTGCGCCTTTGCCTCTTTCCCATCTGCCGCCCCAAACGCCCTTCGTACAATTATCTTGGCGTACTGATAGTAAATTAAATCTTGGATTGTTTTGACGTCCCTATCGGGCATTTTTCAAAGTTTACTCGATTAATTAAGAATTAAGAACTCAAAATTATATCTTATTCAGCGGTTTCAACCCATATCTGATTTTGGCTCAATCCGTTTTGACTCATAAAAATCAAAACCTTTAATTGTTGGGCACCAATAGTTTCTCTCCCTTCGAAGTAAACCTAAATTTACGAATTTCTTTAACATTTCATAGTATCTCTCATTCTCTTTAGTCTGGTGGGATGTTAAAAAATTCATATATACCTTCTTTTCATAAGGATCGCTCATAATTTCAGAAAAATATTTAGCTTCTTCGTGGGAAAGATCTATATTACTCAGCGAGACATCTGAATATTCTTCTGATGCTGCTTTTTCAAAAAGTGAGTTTTGAATCCATACTATCTCTCTTTGAGATGCGCTTATATCATGAAGCTGCTTTTCTATTTCACCTAGATGACTCTCGATTTTTTTAATTGGATCCTCAGGCCTTGCAGATCCTGTCCCTTTCAAGAACCCCAACGAAAGAACAGAAATTTCATTATACTTTTCGTTTAGAGGATTTTCATAGGAAATCTTTATTTGAAAATTAGTTTCAGAATATTTTTTCAGGAATTCCCATGAAAGACCAATAAAATCTTTAAGTTCCCTGTCAGGGGGAAGGAAGGGTATTTTATTTTGAAGAAAAGATGTTATTTCATTTTCTTTCCCAAGTGTCTTAAATAACTCTGGTTCCGATTTAATTACTATATTTAATGCCGGAAGTTTTCCTATATTTTTTACTACTGCATGAATGCAACTATCATTTGTAATTATAAGATCAAAAATAACATAAGGCCGATTTCTTTCTTTTTCAAAAATCACAGACTGCCCTATCGCCACTCGTGCAAGTTTATTAGAACGAGCAATAAAAATAACCGTTATAATACTCGATAATACATAAACAGAAGTTAATAATGTTAATAACGCACCTTGATTTTGGTTAAGATAATTTAAGAATTGTCCAATTGTCATAATTTAGCTCTGAATATCTGTTTTGATTATAAAGGTATTTAACTGATAGTATTTCTTTTCACTATTTTCATTGTTGCTTTCGATGTTTGCTAAAATTCTATCGCTTTTTCTCTTCAAACTCAACTGATTTTACCAACCGACCGTTGACTAATCTCCCTTCGGCCTTCGCCCTTTTTTCAGTTTTTCCTAACCTCGAAAACTCCGAGGCAATTGACAAAAGTCTCAATTGTCAATCGCAAGTGCCTCGCCAGAACGCTTTCGTGGTGCTAACTTGGAAAGCTTAGTTCGAGAGAGTATATCTTTTGTCTTGAAATGATTGATTGATTTTTTCCCCGCCAATTCTTATTTCATAATCCACATGGGCAAATATATGCGGTTGTCCCTAATTTCCCTCATCTTCACCCTTTAATAAATTTATATCAGTTCTTGGTTTAGATTTCATTTCCTGTCCCATAGATTCAGATGCTCTATGTTTTATTTTTTTATCTTCTGAAAGCAATTTAACGAGTTTCTCTGATGAGTACCTTATTAGTTTGTCATCATTCCTCCAAATAAAATCCTTATCTTGTGAGACCGCTATACATACACTTTCGTTTGCCACATGGAAATTAAAAAATGCGACTTCATGCCTTTGGGCTTCTCTGATTACAGGAGACTCTTTAAAATCTAACATAAGACATTTTGAAGAACTCAGAGGGAAGTATATTTCCGCTTCAGAATCTTCTATCCACTTTTTTCTTTCTTTACTATTCGTCATTACCACAAAAGGCTTATCGGATGTAATATACTTTGCTGAGGAATAAACAGGTATATAAAGGAGATTGAAATTTAACTCAAAAAATACATCTTCAAACATTGCAGCAGTTAGCATCATTTCTTTAACATAGTAAGTCCTGGCAATATTAGCAGTTACCTTAAAATTATGACGCATCTCCTTCGCCTTTTCAAAGGACATGTCACTCTTCTCACCATATTCTTTTTTGACCTTTTCCATTGTCTTATTATAGAGGTCTTCATCTGTCATTAGTTTATCAAACTGCTCTATAAAAAGATGTTCACATACTTCCAGATATATTTGTCTAAACCACAATCCCCTAGTGTACATAAGGGCAAGATAACTACATAATATCCTTTTTTCTTCATTCTCTGGGATACACCTTTTATCAACAATTTTTTCAATTATAGGATTTGCTTTTCCTTCGAAAAGAGCTAGAAATTTATGTTCAATAGAATCATCAAGCTTGTTATCAATTGTTTGAACAGTATAAAAATCATCAATGCATGCAGCATCTTTAATATTATTGACGTAAGATTTACCTAATTGGAAATTATGCACATAAACCTGCTCTTCATTTGAAAATCTTTTCAAATATGACTGTGGTAAAAAATGCTGCCTTTTTGTTCTTTTAGCCATCTTACACCTTCTTTGACCTCACCCCACGGAAACTAACCACTAACCCCGCGATGCTTAAAATTTGCATTAATTTTTGTCCGAAAATTCCTCTAACTCAAAACTAAGAACCCAAAACTAAAAACTAAAATCTATCGCTGTTGCTCAATCAATTCTACCCTCAAATCTCCCAATCCGTCAAACCAAAAAAGCGTGTTAATTTAGGCAAACTTTGGCTGATTTTTCTATGAATTACGAACTAAAAATTCTCTGCGAACTCTGTGTTCTCTGTGGCTAATTAAAAATCAATCAAATGCGCAGGGGGGGTAAAAAATTGTCGAATATTTTCCAATATTTTCAAACGTTTCTATACATTTTTCCAAATCTTTCGCAATTTTTCTCACTTTTTCAACCGTTTCAAACACGAACTTGCGCGTTTGGTGCTATCACATCTTACCCAAACTTCCTCTTTTAACACAATTTCTATTGCAATCAGCCCTCTCAAGCCGAAAATAAACTCTGGGAAACCCCTTTTAGTTTGTATAACCGGTTTTGCTTAACTATTGGACAGACAAGTGCTTACAACAACAGAAAACAATTCGCTCCCCTCTTATATCGCAATGGTCGTTGTTCTTTTAATGGCCGTCGGCACGGTTTTTGTCTTCTCCGCCGGCGTTAACATCGGTCAGGACATCGACTTACAAAGATTTTATGATTTCCCCACCTTGCGTCAGCTCCTGTTTTTCCCCCTGGCCTGTGTGCTTCTTTACGCCGCCTCTTATTTCAATTATCGCAAACTTGCCTTCACCGCCGGCTTTTTTTACTCCCCCCTTCCATACCTGTTAGTCATTAGTATAGCGTTACTTATACTCGTTTTGTTCCCGCAGTTCGGTGCCGAAATTAATCAGGCCCGCCGCTGGTTCAGAATTCCCGCTGGGCCAATAACGATAAGTTTTCAGCCCTCCGAGCTGGCAAAATGGACTCTTATCTTTTTCCTTGCTGCATTTTGCGATAAGTTCGGCGATAGCATAAAGTTATACTGGAAAAGCTTTGTCCCGCTTTGCATAGTCATAGCCGTAGTAGTTGGATTGATAATCCCCGAAGATTTAGGCACAGCGGTATTTATAGCACTTTTGAGTTTTCTGATATTGATAATCGCCGGTGCACGCTGGTGGCATATTCTGACCCCCTTACCATTCGGCATAGCCGCCTTTTGCTTCGTTCTAATTCATTCTCCTGCCCGGCTGCTGCGCATCACCGCTTTTCTGAACCCACAGGGATTGGCTGATTCGGCTAATTATCAGTCAACTCAGTCGCTAATTGCCCTCGGCTCCGGTGGGCTGTGGGGCAAAGGACTGGGCAGAGGAATCTGTAAATATGGTCATTTGCCGGAAGATACAACAGATTTTATATTTGCTATTATAGGCGAAGAGCTCGGCTTTGTTGGAACCGCGGTAGTAATTGGATTATTCATTATTTTTGTTTGGCTGGGAATTCTGGTGGTTGTGCGATGCCGGGACCGTTTCGGCCAGCTATTGGCCGCTGGAATCGTTTTGGCAATAGGTATTCAGGCGGCGCTGAACATCGGCGTGGTAACGGTTGTGCTGCCGACAAAGGGCATACCTTTGCCGTTTGTAAGTGCCGGCGGAACCAGTATGTTGCTCTCGGCTGTTGCGGTTGGCGTGTTGCTCAATATAGCCAAACAATCCGCTAAAACACCCCTCGGAGATGAAGAATAATGGGCGCAAAATGTTTTTTCTTTGCCGGCGGCGGGACAGGCGGACATATCTACCCCGCTATTGCAATAGCGGAAAGAATAATCAAACTTGAACATAACGCTAAAGTACGTTTTTTCTGCAGCGCTCGTGCTATTGATTTGCGAATCCTTTCTCAAGCTGGCTTTGAATACACAAGCTTGCCGATATGCGGCTTTTCCGTCAGGCCTGACAAACTAATCAGCTTTTGCACCTCGTTTTTAGATAGTTTCAGAATTGCCAAGCGGGCAATTATTGAAAGTAAGGATGCTGTGGTGATTGGTGTCGGCGGCTTTGTGTCGGCGCCTGTCTGTTTTGCTGCACATAAACTCAAAGTCCCTCTCGTGCTTTTGAATGTTGACATTATGCCGGGGCGGGCAAACAAGATAATAGCCCGCTGGGCAGATGAGATTTTCGTGCAGTTCGAAGATACCAGGCGATATTTCGGCAAAAAGGGAGCGAAGGTGAATGTTGTCGGTTGCCCGCTGCGAATTGACTTTGACAATCCCCAGCCCGAAAAGGCAATAGAGCAGCTTGGTCTTGAAAGACAGAAAAAAACTTTGCTTATAACCGGCGCATCAAGCGGGTCGGAGAATATTAATGAAGCGATATGTTTGCTTTTAGAGAAATTAGATGGTTTTGCAGATGATTGGCAGATAGTTCATCTGACAGGACGAGCGAATTTTGAAAATGTAAGGAAGAGATATGTCGGCGTGAAAATCGGCTATAAAGTTTTAGACTATTTTGATGATATGCCGAACTTATTGTCGGCTACGGATTTGGTGGTCGGCAGAAGCGGAGCGGTCAGTGTGGCTGAATACGCCGCAGCTAATGTGCCGAGTATCTGTATACCTTACCCGTATCATAAAGACAGGCATCAGTACTTAAACGCAGGCGAACTTGTTAAGGCCGGTGCCGCCGTTATAGTGGATGATTTGCCGCAGCACAAAGATACCGCTCAACGGCTGTGGGTAGCGTTGGAAGAGTTGATGAAAAATGAAGAAAAGCGAAAGAAACTGGCAGAGAACTGCAAGGCAGTTTCGAATATGCAAGCCGCTTCCCAAATCGCAGAGCAACTATTGAAAAACTTGTTCTAAGTGGTCTCGAACGGCCTGACTTCACTGGCTTTTATTTTCTTTGTTATCGTTGTTTGCAGCCTGGCCTTTCAGGTAATATTTCCGGTGCAGCAGAGCACGAACTATTAAGGAAATGCCAACCCCGCAGAGAATAATAGCAACAAAAGATGCCTTCCCCAGCAACTTCCCTACCAGTTCTGAAAAGCCAAAGGCAAATGCGACGGCAAGCACTATAATTCCGCCGGTGAGGTGCCTTATCCACTCTGGGCCGGTTGACATGGGCTTGGGACGCCTTAATTCTGATAGCGGTGTGCCCTTTTCAATGGCTGCCATAATCTGCTTGTGTTCAAGTCGTTTCGCAAAGTAGATAGCCAGGCCGATAACAATTACGACGGCTGTCATACTCCCGAATACTATGAATACAATCAATGCATCTCCCATTTTTTTCTCCTTTCGATTTTAAGTTAATATTAGAGAGTTACTTTTGCTATTTTATTTTTATTGAGCCGTTGTGGGTTTCGAGGTAGAGTTCACCCTGGCCTGTGCCGATTGTTCCTGAAAGTTTATTTTTGGTTACGTTTCCTGTTACGGTTATTGGCAAATCAATATCTATTAAGCCGTTGTGCGTCGAGGCCTCAACTTTGGCCGAGAAATTTGGCGGAGCAGTTAGGTCGATGTTGCCATTGTGAGTAACTATTGATACATTGCAAACCGGCGAGGCAGTTCTGGAGTAAAATGTTTTTGCGTTGCCATTGTGAGTTCGAAGGTTTATATCGTCTGAAGCTTCTTCGCAAATGAGGGAGCCGTTATGTGTTTTAAGCTTGGCTGTTCCAGAGATTTTCTCTGCAACAACCTCACCATTGTGCGTTGTGCCGTTGAGTTGGCCGGTTAAATTTTTAATTTTCAGAGTCCCATTGTGTGTGGTAAGGTCGGCACTGGTTTGGTTCGGGACAGTTATATCAAGACTGACGCCGATGCTTTCACCCCAAGTCAATTCAGGCTTTTCGATTTTTGCAGTGAGCTTGTTGCCGGAGGAGATAAGTTCTACTTTTACCTCTTCAGCGAGCTTTTGAGCGTTTTCTTCAGTGTCTGCCCGGGCGGTAATCGTGGCTATGAGATTGCAGTCGGCAACATCAGTGCCGGTGATGGTGATATAGCCGTTGTGGGTTTGAGCTTCGAAAAGGCTGCCTGCCGGCAGTGGGGCTGAGAGATGGACTATCCTTTCATATTTTGCCCTTGGAATACAACCTCCTGCGCAGAAACAGTCCGTAGCAGCAATCAGCAAATACAATAAAAAACCCACGGACGCCTTTGGGAAATCACTTCTCTTCATTTTTCTTTCTCCTTTGACTATGTGTTTTTCCTTTTTTTGGGGGTTATTTTATCCGTACTAAACTGTCGTGGGTTTTCAGGTATACTTTACCAACGCAGAGAAGTTGACCCGGACTTATGATTTCCATAAGTTTTTTCTTGCTTGCCTTTCTGAGCACTGTCAGGGGTAAATCAGTTCTTATGGAGCCGTTATGCGTCCAGGCTGGTTTAAGATAGCAGTTCCCATTCATTTTTAGCCTCTTTCGATTACTCGGTTCTATTTGCTTTAAGGTTTTGTTTCCTTTTTGTCTATTAGTCGCTTGTTTCAAACCGTAGGTTTCAAAGAATATGTGATTTTTTCCTTGTTTTTGGTGTTATTATTGTTTTTTATAGATTAGTCGCTGTTTTTATACAATAGGTTTCAACAATTTTGAAACTTGTTGAGTCTGGATGGCGACTAAAAGAAGGAAAGGAATATTCTTGGCAGACGAGGCGAGAAAGAAGCAAGATGAAAGCTGGTTGGGCAAATTGTTGGCTGGGGACCACGAAGCGTTTGCTGAGTTTGTAGATAAATATAAGGAGACGGTATTTTTATGCTGCCGGACGTTAGGGCTAAGAGAAAACGAGATTGAAGATGTGGCGAGCGAGACATTTATGGCAACTTACAAAGGGATAAGACGATATAGAGGCCGGGCGGAATTGGGCACTTGGTTGTGGGCAATTACATACCGTCAGGGAGTAAATTACCTGCGGAAGAACCGAAGAGAAAATCAACTTTCAGCTGAAGAAGATATACAATCTGCCGGCAACGGGAATATACAGGTGTCAGCAGGGCTGGAAAGTAGAGAACAGGCTGAGCTTGTCTGGGAGGCGGTTGAGCGGCTGCCAAGGCTGTGGGCGATGGCTGCGGTTTTGTTCTACCGTGAAGAAAGAGAAGTAAAAGAGATTGCAAAAATAATGCGAGTAAGGCAAAATACGGTTAAAACGTATTTGTTCAGAGGCCGAAAAAGGTTGAAAGAGCTTTTAGCCGGCGTTGTTGGAGAAGATATTGATGTCAGCAGATAAAGAAGAGAAGTTTGATAAAATGTTATACCGAGCATTAAAGAGGCACTCGGAGCCGGTGCCGGCTGATTTTACTGACAGACTGTTAAGGCAAATTAGAGAAGCCGAAGAGCAAGAGATTTTGGCACGCGTGGTTATGGAGGAAAGACTTACGCTGGCAGGCTGTATTGCTTTGGGTATTACGGCAATTGTTGCAGCAGCGATTTTTCCGAATATTGCTGTAAGTTGTAAAGAGTTGGTGGGGACCTCTATTGATAAGGTCGCCCAAATCGTTAGGATGGCTTACGCCACTACAGAAGGGCTCAGTCGAAGCCCTGTCCGTTACGATTGGCAAGTATATATGGTCTTTGCAGGGGTGTTTGGATTTGTTGTTTGTAGTCTCGTGGATTTGTTAGTGAGCGATAGTTAGCCTATTCGTGGCTAGCGAACCGCAGAGCAGGACCTTTTTGCCTTTTGACTTTTTTCAATGTTTGTTCTTGACGGATAGCTAAAAATCGGTTTTACTCAGTTTCGTTGTAAACCCCGTTAGAAAAACCTTTTTTTCGGCGGGGTGGATGTTAGTTTCAGGATGAAATTATAGCCCCCCTGCTTTCTTGCGAAAGCAAGAAGGGGGCAAGGTTGAAAGGAGGCCATTATGGCAAAGACGATTCTGACTGTATTGCTAATAGTCTTATTGAACGTATTGGTGGGTTGTTACGGACCGGACAGCGGCAGGAGCCAGTTTCTGCCAACCCCAATGAAGACTGTTTCGGTGGTTGAGGCGGGCGAGGCTGATATTATCGAGCATATGGCAACCAGCCGCCTGGCATATCGGCAATATCTTGAATCACTGATAGCCTACTACAAGAAAACGGGCGATAATATGAAATTGAGGTGGGCTGAAGATGAGTTAGACAGGCTGAACGACATGCCGCAATATAGCTACATTATTGAGGCGAGCGTGGCCGGGCCCAATTTGAAAGCGAAAGATTCGATTAATGCAGCTAACTATTTGTATGACGAAGCCTACCGACTTGAAAAGGCGGCCAAGAGGCTGATTGTTATTGTAGATGAAAATTTATTGCGGGTGGCTTTGGATAAATACAATCAGGTGATAAAGCAATATCCCACATCTGACAAGATTGATGAAGCAGCATACAGGGCCGGCGGAATTTATGAGCATTTCAAGGACTACACGATAGCTCTTTTGTATTACCAAAGGGCTTATCAGTGGGACTCCGCTACGACTAACCCTGCGAGGTTTAAGGCAGCGTATATTTTGGACCAATACCTGCACCGCAGAGCAGAAGCGCTGCCGCTTTATCAGTATGCCCTCGGAAATGAAAAGCTCAGTAAGGATGATCAGGAATTTGTGCAAAAACGGATAGAAGAGTTGACCAAGAGCGGTGAAACTCTTCAAGAGGGTAAATGACGTTTGTAGAAAGCTGTATTAAGACTTTTTATGATAAAATCTCGGGCCTGACTGGATATCAGGCCCGTTTTTTTTGTGTATAAAAATGCTGCTGGAATTTGAGAAAAAAGTGGCCGGCTTTATCAAAGCAAACAACCTTTTTGGCTCGGCGGATAAAGTTTTGTTGGCCGTGTCCGGCGGGGCCGATTCGACCGCCCTTATGTATGCTATGTGCGCGATAAAGGCCGAAAACGTTCCCGCCTCGTCTCTGGCGGGCAAGTTAAGCGGTGATATTCTCTGTGCTCATATAAATCATCAGTTAAGAGGCCCGGAAAGCGACGATGATGAAGCTTTTGTTATTGCTCAGGCAGGTAAACTGAATCTGGCCATAACAACGAGACGATTGGATGTGCGCGGATTTGCCCGTAAAAATAAACTGTCGATTGAAACTGCCGCTCGCAAATTACGAATTGAGGGTTTGCTCGATATTGCAAAAACTAATAATTGCAAACGGATAGCAACCGCCCATCAAAAAGATGACAATGCCGAAACAATTATACAGCGGCTGGCTCGCGGGACGGGTTTTCGCGGCCTTGGGGGTATTTGGCCGCTGCGCAGCTTTAATGCTATCGGCTTTGTAAGGCCATTGCTTTGCGTCAGGCGAGATGAGATTGTAGAGTATCTAAAGAAACGGAACTTAAAATGGCGGGTGGACCGGACAAATGATGATTGTAGTTACAGACGAAACTATATTCGTCATCGATTACTTCCGGCATTACAACGGCAGTGCAGCGGTTCTATTGTGGAGCAATTAGCCAAACTGGCCCAATCGGCCCAAAAGTTTTATAGCTTGGTTTGCAGCGGCGTAGAGAGAATCTGGCCGGAGCTGGCTGATTGCTCTGCTGATAACGTTACACTGGATTTGAGGATATTTTTATCCCAGCCCCCGGCTGTAAAAGTTGAAATAGTCCGGCGAAGTGTAACTCATTTAGGCGGTGGTGAGAGAGATTTGGCATATCGGCACTATGAAAGAATATTGCAATTAGCACAGCAAAACATTGGCGGCAGGAAAATCGAATTGCCGGATGGTCTTGTGGTTTGGCGTGAATACGGGAATCTAATTTTTGCTCGCTGTAAAAAAAGCCTTGCTGTCAAGAAACATACCGGCAAAGCGGTCGATTTACAAGTTCCAGGGCAGACACAATTCGGTAGTTTCTTAATAGAGGCGGCTATTTTGGAAACTGATAAGAAACAATTCGAGAAATTCAAACAGGAGAAACCGAATTTTATTGAGCGGTTTGATTTGGATAAGGTAAAGCTACCGTTAGTTGTTCGTTTTCGTGAGGATGGGGACAGATTCGTTCCATTAGGCCTGACATCAGAGAAAAAAATTGGCAAATTTTTGACCGATGAGAAAGTGCCGTGGGAAGTTCGGCAGAAGGCACTTATTGTTGCTGATGCCGAGAAGATAATCTGGGTTTGGCCGGTTAGAATAAGTGAGCAGGCCAAAGTTACAAGCGAGACCCGAAAAATTCTTCAACTGCAAATGGCTGATACCAAACCGGCGGATTAGGAATTGTTGGCAATAAATTCTTGACAACGGGGGAGGTTATAAATAAAGTAGCTCTCTCGTTTGTTGTAAAACAATGTGAACAAGCAAAAAACCATATTTACAGTATTGAAAAAAGGAGATTTACGAATGGCAACAAAGGTTGGAATTAACGGGTTCGGACGAATCGGCAGATTGACCCTGCGCGTTATGGCACAGCAGCCAAAACGGTTTCAGGTCATGGCTATCAACGACTTGTTTGACGCAGATATGCTCGCCTATATGTTCAAGTACGACTCTACTCAGGGCAAATACACCGGCAAAGTAGAGGTCAAAGGCAGCACCATTATGGTTGATGGCAGAGAAATACCCATTCTTAATGAAAAAGACCCAGCTAAGCTGCCATGGGGCAAAATGGGTGTGGATGTAGTGCTCGAATCGACAGGCAAGTTCACGACCCGGGCCACCGAAGGCAAGGCCGGTTACGATACTCACCTTCAGGCGGGCGCCAAAAAAGTGTTGCTGTCGGCCCCTGCCAAAGACAAACCAGATGCAACTATTGTACTGGGCGTCAATGATGACCAGCTCAAGGCAAGTATGAAGTGTGTGTCTAATGCATCCTGCACCACCAATTCCTTGGCTCCTGTCTGCAAGGTATTGCAGGAGAAGATTGGTATAGTTAAGGGTCTTATGACTACGATTCATGCTTACACCAACGACCAGGCAATTCTGGATATGCCCTATAAGGATAAGAGGCGCGGTCGTGCAGCGGCCCTGAATACTGTCCCCTCGACCACAGGCGCCGCCAAGGCGTTGGGCGAGGTGATACCTGCATTGAAAGGCAAACTGCACGGTTACGCTCTGCGGATACCAGTTCCTGACGGCTCGATTACAGATTTGACGTTCCTTGCTGCTCGCAAGACCACGGTCGAAGAAATCAATGGAGCAATTAAAGCTGCCGCCGAAGGTTCGATGAAGGGCATTATTGAGTATAACACTGAGCCAATTGTCAGTTCTGATATTATCGGCAATCCTGCCAGCTCCATCTTCGATGCCACCAATACTATGGTTCTTGATGGCGATATGGTCAAAGTTACAATGTGGTATGACAATGAGTGGGGATACTCCTGCAGAAGCGCAGACCTCATCGAAAGACTGGCAAAGATGTAAAAGGGCCGAAAGGAATTACTGCCATGGCTAAAAAAACTGTTGCTGATATCGATGTGCAAGGTAAAAAGGTCTTAATGCGATGTGATTTTAACGTGCCGCTGGATGACAACTGTAATATCACCAGTGATACCCGAATCGTCGCGGCGCTGCCGACAATCAAAACAATTCTCGATAAAGGCGGCTCTGTTATTCTGATGAGCCACCTGGGCAGACCTGACGGCGAAAAAGTAGCTAAATACTCACTCGCTCCCGTCGCTAAAAAATTAGGTGAGCTGCTGAAAAAGGACGTTTCTTTCGCAAATGACTGCATCGGGCCGGAAGTAAAGAAAAAAGCGGCATCGCTTAAACCCGGCGATTGTTTGCTGCTCGAAAATGTCAGATTCCATAAAGAAGAAGAAATAAAGGATAAGGACGCGAAAGAAAATCCGGCTTTGCGAAAAGCTAAAGACAGCTTCGCAAAACAAATTGCAGAATTAGGCGATGTCTATGTCGATGACGCATTCGGAACAGCCCACCGCGATAACGCTTCAATGTACACTGTGCCGGTTATGATGAAAGGCAAAGACCGCGTTACCGGATTCTTGGTTGAGAAAGAGCTTAAATTCTTGGACGAGGCCCTCAATAAACCCAAAAAGCCGTTCGTTGCCATCCTCGGCGGAGCAAAGGTGTCCGATAAGCTAAAAGTCATCGAAAATCTTATGAAAAAGGTTGACCGCATCCTCATCGGCGGTGCTATGGCATACACCTTCTTTAAGGCCAGGGGACTGACAGTCGGAAATAGTCTCTGCGAAAATGATTTCGTCGATAAGGCAAAAGAACTTATGGAAAACACCAAGAAAGGCAAATGCGAATTGGTGCTGCCGACTGATACAGTAATCGCACAAAAACTTGAGGCCAACGCTCCGAATAAGGTCGTTGCGGGCAATATACCCGACGGCTGGCAGGGAGTCGATATCGGCCCGGAAACGATAAAACTGTTCGTCGGGAAACTCACCGGCACAAAAACCGTCGTATGGAACGGCCCTATGGGCGTGTTTGAAATGCCGCCCTTCGACGCAGGCACAAAGGCTGTTGCCCAGGCAGTAGCAAAGGCAACCGATAACGGAGCAACAAGCGTTATCGGCGGCGGAGACAGCGCAAGCGCAATAAAGAAGCTCGGCCTTTCTAAACGCGTAAGCCACGTCTCTACCGGCGGAGGTGCTTCGCTCGAATTTCTCGAAGGCAAAAAATTCGTCTGTCTCGAAATACTTGACGAAAAATGAAGTCCGGAAATAGCCAATAGTAAATAACCAATGGAAATGCGCCTACCCAAAGCAGGGACAATCGAGATTGCGCCGTCAATACTGAGTGCTGATTTTGCCAGATTAGCTGACGAGATAGCTGCAATTGAGTCGGCTGGGGTAAGTATAGTGCATCTGGATGTTATGGACGGCCACTTTGTGCCGAATATTACAATCGGGCCGCCGGTGATTGCTAAACTTCGCAAGTACAGCAAGCTGGTCTTCGACAGTCATTTGATGATAAGCGAGCCGGCTAAATATGCCGAGCGATTCGTCGAGGCCGGCGTTAATCATATAACATTTCACATCGAGGCTTCTGATGAGCCGGAGAAGCTTGTTGATAAGATACACCGGTTGGGCTGTACCGCAGGGATATGCCTGAATCCCGATACGCCGGTGGAGGCGGTAAAGGCGGTTGCGCCGCTTTGCGATATGGTTCTGGTAATGACGGTTCATCCGGGTTTCGGAGCGCAGAAGTTTATACCAGAGGCGGCAAAGAAAATTATTAAAGTCAGAGAAATCGTCGGCCCTGATATACGCGTGGAAGTCGATGGCGGGATAGACCCTCAAACCACACCGCTCGTAGTTTCCTATGGTGTTGATACTATTGTAGCCGGCAACGCCATATTTTCAAAACCCGACCGTATTGCCGCAATAAATGCCCTTCGAGAAGCTGTAAAACAAATTCTATAGCAATTCTTGCGGATTTTTGGTAAGATTACGAAATAAAAAATTAAAATTCAAAATGCAAAAAGCAGGAAGGTGGGAAAAACTTTGCATTTTACTATGTAATTTTGATGTTTGCATTTTGATATTTGATTTCTTTTTTAGCTATGGCCAAAAAAGCTAAAAGCCAGTGGAACGGCTTTTCATTGAAGCCGCGTAGAGAGATGCCCGAAGGGCTTTGGATGCGATGTCCAAGCTGCGAGCATATGCTCTATAAAAGCGCTGTCGAGCAGAATCTTAACATCTGCCCGGAATGTAATCATCATTTTCGCATCGAGGCTGCAACCCGAATTAAGTATCTCGCTGATGAGGGTTCTTTTCAGGAAGTTTTGAGCGATTTGGCAACCGATGACCCGCTGGGGTTTAGGTTCAGAGGAACCACTTATAAGCAGCGCCTCAAAGCCGACGAGAAAAAGAGCGGTGCCAAAGAAGCTATGCAAATCGGCAAGGCCTTTATCAAGGGAAGAGGCGTTATCCTCGGCGTGATGGAGCCGAATTTCCTGATGGGCTCTATGGGTTTTGTGGTCGGTGAGAAACTCTGCGCAGCCGTTGATAAGGCGATGGAGGAGAATTTGCCTCTGGTGGTGGTTAGCTGCTCCGGCGGAGCAAGAATGCACGAAGGCGTCGTTTCGCTCGGCCAGATGGCCAAAACCTCCGCCGCACTGGCTAAATTCGATGAAGCCGGCGGACTTTTCATTTCGGTTCTGACCGACCCGACTACCGGCGGAGTAACAGCAAGCTTTGCTATGTTGGGTAATTGTATAATAGCTGAACCCGGAGCGCTTATCGGCTTTGCCGGGCCTCGAACCATTGCCGAAACAATAAAAGTGGAGCTGCCGGAGGGCTTTCAGACAGCCGAATTTATGTTAGAGCACGGCTTTGTCGATATGATTGTCCACCGAAAAAACCTGCGCAGCGAAATCGCTCGACTCATCGACTACTGCAAAAAATAAGTGTTTTCGCACCTCCGGTATCCGACTGTTTACCAATAATCCCAAAATCTGTCTTTGCTTCTGACCAAATATCCGTATAATCCTGTATGGAAGTTTTATTCCGGAGCCGATAATGGGCTATTTCAGAGAAAACATTGAAAAGGCCAAAGGGTATGAGCCGGGCTTTCAGCCGAAAGACAGCGACGTTGTAAAGCTCAATACCAATGAGAATCCCTATCCGCCCTCACCGAAAGTAATGAAGGTCTTGTCTGAAATAAGCCCTGAACAACTTCGCCGCTACCCCGACCCGATGGGAAACGCCTTTCGGCAAGCGGCTGCGGAAGTTAATGGCGTTGCCCCGGATTATATTATGTGCTGCAACGGCGGAGATGAACTGCTGAAGATGGCCTTTCAGGCATTTTGTGACGAGAATCGGCCTGTCGCCTATCCCGTTCCGACTTATTCGCTTTATCCGGTATTGGCCAAATTACAAAATTGCAAGGCCGTTGAAATCCCATTTGACAGTGAATTTAATCTGCCGGCCAAATTAGCCGAAAGCGGCGCAAACTTAACGATTGTCTGCAACCCGAATGCACCGAACGGCAGCTTTATAAATGTTGATGAGCTGGCTTCGTTGGCTGATGAAGTCAGCGGCGTATTATTGATTGATGAGGCCTACGTGGATTTTGCTGAAAAAAATTGCACAGCTTTAGTCAAGGATTTCGATAATGTGATTATACTTCGGTCGATGAGTAAGGGATATTCGCTTGCGGGAATTCGATTTGGATACGCAATTGCCCAGCCGGATTTGATAACAGGTCTTATCAAGGTCAAGGATTCCTACAATGTTGATGCAGTCGCTGTCGCCGTCGCCACTGCTGCTATACGCGACCAGGATTATTTCCGAAAGACGGTCGAAAAGGTAAAAGCTGAACGCAAACGGCTAAGCGAGCAATTAAGGGCGATTGGATTTACGCTGCCTGAAAGCTCGTCTAATTTTGTTTTCGCCGAACATTCAAAACGTAAAGCAAAAATCATCTTCGACAAACTCGTTGAGAGAAATATCTACGTTAGATACTGGGATTTGCCCGGCATCGAAAATAAGCTGAGAATAAGCGTGGGGACAAAAGAACAGAATGATACGCTTTTGTCAGCGTTAAAAGAAATTGCAACCACGGATTTGTAGCCACAGAGGTCTCGTATTTATTAGCCACAGAGGACGTATCGCCTGTAGGAGTACCGATTATGGAGTCAAATGGGAAATCCCGGATTAAAAATGCGTTTCCGGGTAGTTTCAATATACTTGATAATGGGCAGGTTTGCCGCTTAAACTATGTCAGGCGTTATTACCCGCTTTTCGGAATGATTATCACAACTCAACAAACACATACAATGCGATTCAACGCGAGACCCCGTGTATTCGGGCTGCTGGCCATGCTGCTTTGCCTCGCGTCGTCAACAACGCAGGCGATGCCGATATCAAAAGACGCAGCTCCAGCCAATCAAAAGGGTGATGGTTATTATGTAAACCCAATTTTTGCAGGAGATTACCCTGACCCAAGTATATTGCGCGATGGTAGCGATTACTATATAGTTCATTCATCTTTCGAGTATTATCCGGGGTTATTAATTTGGCATTCAAAAGATTTGATTAACTGGACACCAGTTACAAATGCATTGCACAAATATGTAGGTTCGGTTTGGGCTCCCGACCTGGTTAAATATAAGAACAAATATTACATCTATTTTCCTGCTAATAATACCAATTATGTGGTCACTGCCGATTCAATTAACGGGCCCTGGAGTAATCCCGTAGATTTGAAAATTGGCAATATTGATCCTGGACATATTACAGACGCTGAAGGCAAACGATATTTGTATTTTAGCAGCGGAGGGTATGTTCCTTTGTCTGACGATGGACTATCTGTAACCGGCAAATTCAAATATTCTTACAGCGGCTGGCCAATACCTCGCGAATGGACCATTGAATGTTTTTGTATGGAAGGCCCGAAGCTTGTTAAACGAGGCGATTATTATTATCTGACAGTTGCTGAAGGCGGAACAGCCGGTCCTGCTACAAGTCACATGGTAATTTCGGCACGTTCAAAGTCGCCTTTTGGCCCCTGGGAGAATTCACCGTATAATCCTATCGTTAGAACGAAAGAAAGCTCTGAAAAATGGTGGTCTAAAGGGCATAGTACTATTTTCGAAGACACAACAGGAAATTGGTGGATGGTTTTTCACGGATATGAAAACGGACATTATAATATGGGCCGTCAAACCTTACTTCAACCCATAGAATGGACAAATGACGGCTGGTATAAAACACCAGATGGTATTAAAACAGATGAACCAATTAAAAGACCCGCAGGAACAGCTTCAGATGCCGTATTCACCTTAAATGATAACTTTGAAGGCAACACGTTAAAACCACAATGGAAATTCTTTGGTGAATACGATACCAGCAGATTCCAATTGGTTGATAATAGTTTAGATATTAAGGCCAAAGGTCATTCTGTTGGCGATTGTTCACCCTTACTTTGCATCCCATCAGACCATTCCTATATAGCGCAGGTGGAGCTATTTATTGAGGGAGAAGCAACTGGAGGATTAATACTTTTCTATAACAATCATGCGCATTCGGGTATATTAGCTGACAAACAAAATATTTTAGCTAATCTTCGGGGCTGGCAGTTTCCAACCGAAAAAAAAGTAATTAAAAATCACGTATTCCTTCGTCTCAAATGTATTAATAATACAGTTGATATGTTTTACAGTATTGATGGGGAAAAATGGAAGAAAATAGAAAATTCTCTTGAAGTTTCTTCTTATCATCATAATGTTCTCGGTGGCTTTTTGAGTTTACGACTTGGTCTTTGTTCTATGGGTGACGGGAAAGTTAAATTTAAGAACTTCACATACAAATCCATAAAATGAAAAGTGTGCTAATTGTCCTTCCCCCTTTATTGAACCACTATGAATTAGAGTATTCAGCGTTAATTAACTCTGCCTCCACAGGCATGCCTGCGGAAAATTCTCCCGTTTCCTGCCGAATAAACTCCTCAGACGTAAGGTATCCCGGCGAGCTGCGCGGGCGGCCTGTGTCCTCTTGCCTTGAGGCATCCCTAATGGGAGTGGCTTAAAAATGCAGTTTTAATCTGTGGTAATCTGTGGTAATCTGTGTAATCTGTGGTTAAAATACGCCCCGGAAAGGATACCTTTATGAAAAAACGAACGGCGAAAATACACAGGAAGACCAAAGAGACGGACGTGAGCTTATCGCTTAATCTGGACGGCCTCGGTAAATACCGGATTGATACCGGCATCGGCTTTCTGGACCATATGCTCAGTCACCTGGCCAAGCACGGCAAAATCGACCTGACGTTAAAGGCCAAGGGCGATTTGGATGTCGATGCGCACCATACAATTGAGGACATAGCGATATGCCTTGGCGAATGTCTGGTCGAGGCCCTTGGCGACAAAAAAGGTATTGCTCGATACGGCCATAGCTCCGTCCCGATGGAGGAGGCGATGGCCAATGTCTCCATAGATTTGTCCGGCAGGAGCAGTTGCATATATAACGTGGAATACCGAACAGATAAAATCGGCGACTTCGACGTCGAGTGTCTCGAAGAAATGTTGCGGAGCTTTTCAAATAACGGCAAATTTAATCTGCATATAAACGTGCCTTATGGCACAAACAGCCATCACATAGCCGAAGCAATTTTCAAGGGATTAGGTCAGGCCCTTGCCGAAGCGGTCAAAATCGTCGGCACGGATGTGCCAAGCACAAAGGGGACATTGTGATTGAGCGACCCAAGCCTGAATATCGAAGTGGAATCGGCGCCGATATCCACGAGTTGGTTACCGGCAGAAAGCTTATGCTCTGCGGTGTTCACGTCCCTCACCCCTCCGGATTGGCAGGTTACAGTGACGGCGATGTGGGGTTGCACGCCGTTATTGATGCCCTCTTGGGCGCAGCCGCGATGGGCGATATAGGGACATTGTTTCCCGATACGGACCCGAAGTGGAAAGACGCCGACAGTAAAAAACTTTTGGTTATCGTGAAGGAGCAGCTCGAAGAAAAAGACTGGGAGATAGCCAATGTTGACTTGATAATACACGCCGAGCAGCCTCGGCTGGAGCCGTTCAAGGGACAAATGAAAAGATGCATCGCCGAGCTTTTGGGAATTGATTTTACCACCGTTAACATCAAGGCAAAAACAGACAATGGATTCGGCGATGTCGGCGCAGGCGACGCTATAGCGGCAACCGCAATAGTCCTTTTGAAAAAGAAATTCAGAAGAACATTGTAAATGACAGAGGTTTGCAGATGGGACTAAAGCTATATAATAGTCTGACCAGAAAAAAGGAGGAGTTCAAACCTCTGAAAAAAGGCAAAGTCGGAATCTACGTCTGCGGCCCGACTGTCTATGGCCACGCTCATCTCGGACATGCAAAAAGCTACGTCAGCTTCGATTGTCTCGTGCGATACCTGCGTTACCTCGAATACAGCGTTACTTATGTTCAGAATATAACCGATGTGGGTCACCTGACCGACGACGCCGACCAGGGCGAAGATAAAATCGCTAAAGCAGCAAAAAAAGAGAAAAAACATCCGATGGCACTGGCTGAATTCTATACCCGCAGCTACTTTGAGGATATGGACGCCTTGAATTGTGTCAGGCCCGATATTAGCCCGCGAGCCAGCGGCCATATCGTTGAGCAGATAGAGCTGGTAAAGACACTTTTGGGAAAAGGTTACGCTTATGAGGTCAATGGCTCTGTATATTTTGACGTTTCAAAGTTTAAGGATTATGGGAAACTGTCCGGCAGAAATATCGAAGAAATGCAGGCAGGCGCTCGTGTAGAGGTCTCGCCCGACAAAAAACACCCTGCCGATTTTGCACTTTGGAAAAAAGCCGAGC
The DNA here is from genome assembly GCA_049508795.1 of Sedimentisphaerales bacterium. Lineage (GTDB taxonomy): Bacteria > Planctomycetota > Phycisphaerae > Sedimentisphaerales > Anaerobacaceae > CAIYOL01. Next base: position 33,469 of record JBELAN010000014.1, read on the forward strand.
CTAACCATATTATGCAATGGCCAAGTCCCTGGGGTATGGGTTTCCCCGGCTGGCATCTCGAATGCTCCGTGATGAGCACAAAGTATCTGGGCCAGCCGTTCGACATCCACGGCGGCGGACTGGAAAACCAGTTCCCGCACCACGAATGTGAAATCGCCCAGGCCGAAGCCGCGACCGGAAAGCAGTTCGTCAAATACTGGGTGCACAACAATATGATTACTGTCGATGGCCAGAAAATGGGCAAAAGTTTGAACAATTTCATCACGCTGAAACAGGCCTTCTCCGGCGCTCACGAAAGATTGACAAGGGCCTATGACCCCTTGGCAATCAGACAACTGATTTTGAATAGTCACTACCGAAGCCCCCTCGATTTTTCCGATGCCGCGCTCTTCGCCGCCCAGAGCGGTTACGAAAAAATAACCGAGGCGGTGATAAATTTAAGGCAAAGGTGCAATACCGCGCCAAAAGGCAAGGTGGACGAACAGGTTCAAAAAGAGCTGGACCAGATGACTGAAAAATTTGAAGAGGCGATGAATGACGACTTGAACACCGCCGTGGCCCTTTCGGTGCTTTTCGATGGCGTCAGATTGGCAAACAATGCCCTTGAAAGCAAAAATACTACAGCAGAGACGCTCGATGCCATAGATGAAATGTTCCGCCGTCTTGGCGGCGATTGTCTGGGAATAGTTAAGAAAGATTATGGCAAGGTTTCGATGGATGTAGGGATGCTAAACGAGCTTGTCAAAGTTTTGATTGAGCAAAGGAACGATGCCCGCAGGCGAAAGGATTTTGCCGCATCAGACGTCATCCGCAATAAGTTAAGTGACATCGGCATCGCGCTGGAGGATAAACCCGGCGAAACCGTCTGGAGATTCAAATGAAAATTCTCGGCATTGACCCCGGCTTGCAGGTGTGCGGCTATGCGGTAGTTGATGGGGATAGTTTGCTTGAAGCCGGCGCTGTGCGGACAAATGCAAAAGCGGCGATTGAAGTAAAATTAAACCAGATAGCAGAAGATATCGAATCTCTGCTGAAAAAATTTACCCCGGAAGTTGTTGCGGTAGAAGAATTATATTCGCACTACGCACATCCTAAAACGGCGATATTGATGGGACACGCAAGAGGTGTTATACTGCAAAGCTGCGCCGCAGCAGGCATCGAAGTCAAAAGTTTTAGTGCGACGCGCATAAAAAAATCGCTTACCGGCAATGGCCGGGCATCGAAGGAACAGGTGCAGCGAACGATTCAAACGATTCTACGCCTGCCCCGGCTTCCAGAGCCGCCCGATGTCGCTGATGCAATTGCTGCGGCCCTGTGTTGTGCAAATACCAAGCAGTTAGTAGGAAATTTCAAATGAGTAAAGTAAAAAAAGCGGTGAAATGTTTCGAAGACGGCTACAACTGTTCACAAGCCATATTTTCCACGTACAGCGGCGATTTCGGCGTTCCATCCGAGCAGGCCCTTAAAATCGCCTCCGGTTTCGGCGGAGGAATGCGCATCGACGGCACCTGTGGCGCCGTTACAGGCGCATTTATGGTCCTCGGATTGAAATTCGCAAAGGGAAAAGATAAGCCCTATGATAAAATTACTAAATTCGCCGAAACTTTTCGTCAAAAGAATAAATCGACAAATTGCCAGGCCCTGATTGGCTGTGACATACGGACCAAACAAGGGATGGATAAAGCCACAAACCAAGGGCTTTTCAGAAGCATTTGTTCGCAATTAGTCAAAGATTCTGCCGAAATTCTGGAAGAGATGCTCGCGGAATGATGGTGAGCAGAGTCGAACCAATGATAGCTCGAATTGAAGGAAAACTCGTTAAGCTCGATAGCAGCGTCGCCCTCGTGCAGGTCGGCTCAGTCGGTTATGAAATAATGCTGCCGGGCTACTGCGTAAATGCCCTCGCCGACAAAATCGGCTCCGATATCGCTCTTTGCACTATGGAATATTACGAAGGCACTCCCGGCGGCGGAAACCTAATACCCAGAATAGTCGGCTTTTTAAACGACGGCGAAAGAGACTTTTTCACAAAGTTTACCAGTGTCAAGGGTATAGGTATGAAAAAGGCCTTGCGCTCGCTCAGCGTCCCCATAGCTGCCATCGCCTCGGCAATCGAAGACGGCGACGACAAAATGTTGATGTCACTCGACGGCATCGGAAAAAGAATGGCTCAGCAGATTATCGCTGAATTACGCGGAAAGCTCCAGCACTTTGTCACCGGGGCCGAATTGGCCGGACCGGCTCAGGCAAGATTCAAGCCCTTCCAGGCCGAAGCCCTGGAAATCCTTATCGCCTGGGGTGAAAAAAGAAACGAGGCCATCGACCTTATCGAATTGGCCTGTAAAAAGCATCCCGACATAAAATCCGCAGAAGAGCTTGTGCCGCTAGTATACAGACTCAAACAAGGGATTGAAGTCTAAAAACGAAAAATAGTCAATATTAAATAGTAAATGATAAATGGCCATAAATAGGGTTATAAGTGCTCAATCGCTAAACGAGGCAGAGGAGAAGTTTAACATCTCTCTTCGCCCGAAGCGTCTGAATGAATGTGTCGGCCAAAGCAATGTCAAAGAAAAGCTCGCCATTGCCATAGCTGCGGCCAAGCAAAGGTCTGAGCCTCTGGAGCATATCCTCTTCTACGGCCCGCCCGGCCTCGGCAAGACAACGCTGGCCAACGTCGTCGCAAACGAAATGGGAGCCAGAATCCGCTGCTCGTCAGGCCCTGCTCTGACAAAGCAAGGCGACGTGATGGGCCTTTTGAGCAATATAAATACAGGCGATGTCCTCTTTATTGATGAAATTCACCGGCTTAGCACGCCGGTCGAAGAATTTATTTACCCCGCTATGGAGGAGTTCAGGGTCGATTTCACCGTCGATAGCGGCCTGCACGCAAAGACCATCAATTTCCCGCTCAAGCGTTTCACGCTCATCGGCGCAACGACCCGTGCCGGCCTGCTCAGTGCACCTCTTCGTGGCCGATTCGGTATGTTGTATCATTTGGAATTTTACAATGCCGAGGAGCTGACTGCTATCTTGGAAAGGTCCGCAAAGTTATTGAGTCTGCATTGTGAGGACCAAACCTTGAAACTGATTGCTGCCCGCTCCCGCGGCGCACCTCGAACAGCCAATCGCCTCTTAAAGCGCGTCCGCGATTACGCCCAGGTAAAAGGCGAAGGCGCCCTCACCGCTAAAATCGTCGAAAGCGCTCTCAAGATGGAGCAGATTGACCCGCTCGGCCTCGATGAACTGGATAGGGCCTTTATGCGTGCGCTGGCCGTTACATACGACGGCGGCCCGGCCGGCATTGACGCCCTTGCTGCCACTCTCGGCGAGGAAAGGGACACCCTCGAAGACGTGGTTGAGCCGTATCTTTTGCAAATCGGCTTTCTCCGCCGAACAAAACGCGGCCGTGAAATCACCGCAAAGGCCTGCAAACACCTGGGCTTGAAATACCACGAAAAAAAAGATTCCCCCGACCTGCCAGACCTTTTTGAGAAAAATGAGTCGTAAATTCACATGGAAAATAAAATTGCAAAAAGAACGTATTACCGTATGTCTATATGGGCATTCATATTTTCGTTAATACCAATTTTGGCGTCAATATTAACCGTCATATCTATGTTTTTTGAAAATATTCCAAAGCAGATTATCGAACTCTGGAGAGTTATTAATCTTAGCATAACATCCTTCATGCCCATTTTGAGCATAGTAATAAGTTTCGTCTCAATAATGACTATCCGAAGACATCCTGATAAGTATCGTGGTGTTTGGCTTTGCGCGGTAGCAATACTAATAAGTATTGCTGTATTTTTATTTTTCATATTGGGCTGTTTTATTTTCAGCGGGGCGCACAAAGGTCCAAGTTTATTAGAATGAACTATTTTAATTAAACTAGGTATACTGGTTGAGAAATCCTGCCCGTCTCTACTCGGCGTCGAGCCGAGGTCGGAAAATTGCGAAGTATATACTTAATGCACAAACTCTTTGAGTGCAGGTCTTGGGTATAGGTAATAATACTGTCTTTCGTGTTGCTCGTTTTGGTCCAAATCCTCGATTGAGTCAAGTGGCGCATCGCCAACCCATTGAAAAAACAAAAAATCATTGAAGCTCGGATAAGTTTGTAAAGCCTTTAGCTTATTTAGGTTCGGTAGTCTAATAATTATATGAACTTCTTTTTCCCCCTCGTCAATCTTTTGTAAAATTTTCGGATTGATGGTTTTAAGATGGTTTCTTATCTCTTTCTTTGTATCTGTATTGGGGATTTGTTTATAGAACGAATAAGAAGTAGCTATTACGCTAATAAAGATACACACCCATAATATACGGGAGGAATAGGGTCTTATTCTTTTTATTGTATCTTTCATTCTACCCTCCCATTTTTCTGGCAGATAGAAAAATATCCTCGACCCAATGCCAGCCCACGTAAAAATACTCTTAAGGGAGAAAAATACACCGCATAGCAAGTCTGTAATAAACTGCCTAAACATACCCTTATTCTATCTTTTCGCGGATAGGTATCAAGTTTTGTTCTGTGCGTTAAATACGTACTTCCGTACTTGATTAAGTCAATTATGCCTCTTATAATCGTCCAAGCGGCCAAAATAAAGAACGCCCATTCGTAATATATATTCAAAGGAGAGCTTTTTCTTAAGGGTTTTTAACAATGCTTAATTGTAAGTTCTGGAAAAGGTTCTTGACTGTTGTAGTAAGTATTGCAAGCGCAATAACAATAATTTTAGGAGCATATACACTATTAAAGGATTTTATTTGGGGCAAACCCCAATTGTTGAATGTCGAAAACTGTTTTGTTTCTATACCCGATGCTGGTGAGGGCAAAGAGATACACTTTGAATTATTAGTTAATAATGCAGGTTCAAAAGATTGTTCTGTAATTTCGGTAAACTTAGAGTGGCCAGATGGCCTCAATGCAGACCTTGCGTGGGGAGCATCGTCATCAACATCTTTGCCTACAACTATACAAGTCGGCCATACCGAAAGAATCAAGATGAGCGGATTAGACCATAAATGGCATGCGCTTAACCCAGATAATCCAAGCGATAAATGGATTCCTGAAGGCAAATTAGAAATACAACCCAACCAAAAGTCCGCCGAAGGAACTGTAATAATCGGATTCAATACCGGATATGTTATTAAAAGAAAAATCGCTTTTCCCATTAAACACTCAAATCATATATTTGTGCGTTAAATACGTACTTCCGGGAAAATTTTGTAATTGCCTGCCCGACAAAGAGTTAAAAATCGATTTCAATCAAAAACGATGGTACCTTTTGACAAATCCTGAAATTTTGTAATTTTTTTTTATTCCTTTAGCCGCAGGGATTTAACCTAAATCGCACTTCCAAGAACCCCAGATTTTTCGCATCAAACGCGCAGATTCATCCAATTATAGAGGCAGCGATAGTCTGTTCTCGAAACGGAAACCAATTAGGGGAATAACCAATGAGCGGTTACCAATAACCAAATTATAACTGTTTATAATTTACTCCTCTGTGTTCTCTGTGGCTGAAACTGCGACTATGGAGATTTTCTGCGCTGAGCGGAAAAATCAATCAAAAATAACAAATTATGCGAAACGAACCCAATTTTCAAAAAAGTCAAATATTCATAACAGCAGTTTCAACAAGGAATTACAGCGAAAAATGCAAATTGGACACTTGGTCAAAACAAACCCAATCAAACCCAATCTTGTCCCGAGCGAAGTCGAGGGATCTATCGAAACAACGACTTTCTCGAACTCAGTTTTTCAGTACATATTTGGCCATTTTGGGCGGGCGGTGGAGAATCTCCGTGAAGTGTTTAACTAAAACCAGTTGTATTTCGTCGAGCGTTTTTTCTTTCGCTTCCGCGATTAATTTCGCATTAGCCAGACAACCAGCGGCGTCTTTAGTTAGTTTAATCTTATCGGGGAAGCTCGCCTCGCAATCTCTGCAAATAAAACCGTTGGCGGAGCTGCTGAAGTAAAACTCGTGACTTGTGACTCGTGACCCGTGGCTCGTTTTGCAGTTTACGCAGGCATTAAATACCGGCATCAGGCCGATCTCCCTAAGCAGAGTTAATTGAAAGAGTATGAGTAATGACAGCACATTTCGTCGCTCGTCGCTTGTCGCTTCCGCCGTCGCTGAAGCTATGGCGGACAAGCGTCGCTCGTTAGCATTTTGTAAAAACTGAAGAAAACTATCGAAAAGTTCCGGATGCGGGTCGTATTCGTGTGTCAGCCCGTTCACCAGTTCGGCGCCGAAGAGGCAGCAATTCAATGCGAAAAGATTATTGGCTAAATCGGCGAAGCCGGGCTGCTGCTGAAATTCCGTCAGGGTAGCGAGTTTCTCCCTGCTTGAATCGGAAAAGACAATCTGGCCATAGGAGAAAACTTCGAGCGGCCCATCGAACGCTGATTTAGGCCGTTTTGAGCCTTTGGCAATTGCGCTGATTTTGCCGGTTGCTCTGGTAAAAAGAGTTAGAATCTGAGATGTTTCGGAGAAATCTGTAGTGCGTATGCAAATAGCTGTATCTTTGGTCAACATTTTATAGAGTTTTATGCCCTGTTATATACGGGGCCGTAACCGAGCTGCTGCAGGATTTCATCCTCGATAGTGTGCATTTTTTCAGCCTGGCTTTGTGTGGAATCGTCGAATCCGAGGTTGTGCAGCAAGCCATGGGTTATGTAAAGCGCCAATTCCGCTTCGTCTGAATGGCCCCGCAGCTTTGCCTGCCTGACAGCCATTTCACCGTTGACAACAAGCTCGAATGATTTCACAGGGTTCGTGTCGTTATCGGATAAGTTGAAACTTAAACAATCGGTAGGATTGTCTTTATTTAAAAACTGTTTGTTCACTTTGCGAATTTGGGCATCGTCAACTATTGCTATGCTAATCGTTGCTTTTGAAAGCTTAAAGCGGCTGCAGATAACTTTGACTAATTTTTTGAGCTTGGGCAAAGGTGCGTCTATATTTTTGAAATTTTTGGCGATTTGAACGACGAAATCCGGCTTTTGTTTGGCAGAGGCCATAATTTTTAGCTGGTTTCCTGCTCGGTTTGCTCAGGTGTTTGCTCATCAGGTGGCGTAAGCCATCTTGACGATTCAGACTGTGTTTCTTCTGGTATTTCTTCCGGGCTTTCCCTTTTGTGATTCTGGCGTAAGCCATCTTGGCGATTTAGCGGCTTCCCGTTTTGTGGTTCTCTTGTGGAACGATTTCCTTGCGGAAGCGGTTGTTTCTGTTCGGCGGCCGACTTTGGATATGCGACTCTGCCGTGATAGTGTGCTGCAAGAGTTTTAGCCATACTCGCTTCTATCAGGCTTAGCTCGCGCAGGGACAGGTCGCATTCATCGAATTGGCCGTCCTGCAGACGTTTCATAGCCATATTGTGCACGGCTGCTTCTATCCTTGTTGGGATTGCTTCGGTCAGGGATCTAACGGCACTTTCTACGGCATCGGCCAACATTACAATGGCGGCTTCTTTTGTTCGCGGCCTGGGGCCGGCATATCTAAATTCACTTTCAGAAAGCCCAGGAGACCCCTCAGGTTCTCTTTCACCATATTTCTTTTTGGCCTCGTTGTAGAAATATTCAATCAGTGTCGTGCCGTGGTGTGTTTCGATAAATTGCCGCAGCACCGCAGGCAGACTATATTCCCTGGCCATTTCTATTCCGTCTTTTACGTGGCCTACGATAATCAACTGGCTCATTGCAGGCGAGAGTTCTTTATGACGGCTCATAAAACCCGTTTCGTTTTCGCTGAAGTAGCCGGGCTTGTTGATTTTTCCGATATCGTGGTAGTAGGCACCGACCCTGCACAAAAGGCCGTTGCGGCCGATTGCCTCGGCAGCAGCTTCAGCGACAGAGCCGACTAACAAACTATGGCTGAATGTGCCGGGCGCTTCCATAGCGAGCCGTTTCAGCAGCGGCTGATTCGCATCGCTGTAGTCCAGCAGCGTCATGCTTGTCGCTATGCGAAAGATTTTTTCGATGAGCGGCAGCAACCCTTGAATGAGCACGCCAACCACAAGCGTAACACCTGCGTGACGGCCTGCGTTGCTAAAAATATGACCCAGATGAGGGTTTTCGACAAAAAAGTCCAGAGAAGCCGACGTTATGAACACTATTGCCGCCGCCAGGGTGCTGACCTCAAGCAGTTTCATTCTCGTGCGGATTTCTCCCAGGAAAAAACAGCAGGTGAAGGCACCGGCAGCCATTATCAAAAACAGATTGATATTCGACGCAGGTCTTGCGGCGAAATAGGCAAAGAGACAATAGAACATACTCATACCTGTTGCAAAGCGCTGGTCATAAGCGATTGTCAAAATTATGGCTGCCGTGACGGCGGTGCCGGTGGCCCACGAGGTCTGGTTTGACAGAAACAGGCCAAGTTTGGTTGTGGCTAACAAAAAGATAAACAGACCTGCCAGCGCTATGGCCCTGGCGTAGTTTTTTATTATTCGTTTTTGGTAGTGATGGATATAGAAAGCTGCGCCAAGGGAAATCAGCGATACTATTACGGCTCTGGGTATCAGGTCAAGGTAGCGAGCTTGCTGGATTAGCTCGAGTGAAAGAATAAAAGTGAAAAGAATGATAAAAATGAGCACTAATGAAGCCGAGAGCAAATAATCAGTGCTGGCGAACTGACTTATTTGCGAAAGTTGCTCGATAGTTTTCTTCTTGCGCACCTGGCTTCGGCGTGGACTTGTTTTTTTCAAAAACCACATTTATTTTACTTTTTAGCTTTCGCCCTTTTTTTGTAGGCCCGCACGATATTTTGAACCAGTCGGTGTCTTACAATATCTATTTGGGTCAACTCTGCAAAACCTATACCTTTGATTCGCCGCAGCGTTTCGATGGCTTCCACCATTCCGCTTTTTTGGCCGGTATTCAGGTCGATTTGAGTAATGTCGCCTGTTACTATCATTTTGGAGCCGTGCCCCAATCTGGTCAATACCATTAGCATTTGCAGAGCCGAGGTGTTTTGTGCTTCATCGCAGATGATGACGGCTTCGTTTAGAGTTCTGCCGCGCATAAAGGCAAGTGGAATGATTTCGATGATATCCAGCTCCATAAATTTCTTCATCTGGTCGAAATCCATCATATCTTCGAGAGCGTCAAAAAGCGGGCGAAGATACGGATTTACCTTTGCCTGCAAATCGCCGGGCAGGAAGCCGAGTTTCTCACCGGCTTCCACAGCCGGCCGGGCAAGGACGATTTTCCTGATTTGCTTTTTTCTAAGCATCGAGACCGCAATCGCGACTGCCAGGTATGTTTTGCCGGTTCCGGCCGGCCCTATACAAAATGTAAGGTCGTTGGCCAGCATTGTTTCGACATATTTTAGCTGCCCCCTGGTGGACGGCTCGATAACCTTTTTGTGGGAATACACGGTAATGGCCTCGCCGGTCTCGGCAGTCACGGCCGAATCGTCCTGAACAAGTAAGGCGTTCACATCTGCAGTGGTAAGTGAGCCGTGTTTGATTAATCGCTTTTCCATTTTGTCTATAATTTCGGCGGCTCTGTTCACATTTTCGGTTTTGCCCGTGATTATTAAATTGGACTGGCGGGCAGTAATCTGGACGCTGAGAGCTTGGCGTAAAAGGCGAAGGTGACTGTCGGCAGGGCCGAACAACTCAAGCTGCTTACCAGTTGAATCTAATTGTATGGTAACTTCCAAAGTATTCCTCTATTGAGAGCTGAACATAAAGAACAAATATGCAAACGGCGCCGCCAGCAGCGGTGAGTCAAGAATGTCCAGTATTCCACCAAAGCCCGGCACCCTGTTTGCTGAATCTTTTTGCTTTGCGTCTCGCTTTATCATAGACTCAGCCAAATCGCCCATTTGGCCGATAAAAGCAAAACAAAAGCCAAAGATTATCGCTAACCACCAAACCATTATATCACAACTTACAGCAAAGAGAATAGCAACTACGATTGCGGCTGCAACAGCACCGGCCATACCTTCCCAGCTCTTACCTGGGCTGATTTGAGGCGAAAATTTGTGTTTGCCAAAAAGACTTCCAAACAAATAAGCTCCTATGTCAGCAGATTTTACAACAAAAACAAACATTAGCAATGCCCAAGGGCCGAAGTCAATCCGCACGCCAAGTGCAAAGGCGCCTAAAAGCCCAAGATAAATAATAGAAAAACAGTTTGCTCCACAATTAGCTAACACTGCTGAAGTCCCGTAGCCTATGTATTGATATAGAAGCAACGCCATCAACACAAACGCAGGGATGAAATATAGATAAAGCCGGGATTCAATTTGGGGAAATTGCAACCAGTACCAGCTGGTTGCGAATAAAATCGATGCGATGATTGCAATGGGGCTGAAAATCTTTAGATTTTTTGCTGCGGCAAGTTTTGACAGTTCCAGCTGGGCGGGGATTACTAACAGAGCGATGAGGATGCAAAGGATTGTTCCCTGCACCGGTTTGCCATCGGCTGCTGAAGCTGTCAGGGTGCCATCCAGCCAGCCGTCGAAAATGACTATGGCAGCAAAAAGCACCGTCATCAATGTACCAAAAATCAATCTATATTTGAGCATAGTCGTTATGCGGTTGGTTAGACCTGCTTGGTTGCTGTCAAATGCTTTTTTGGTTGCAGTTTGATATCGCCGAAACGTCGGTTTCGCTTTGCGTAAGCGAGTATTGCCTCTTCCAAATCTGACTTTTTGAAATCGGGCCAAAGAGTTTTTGCAACATAGAATTCACTGTATGAAATTTGCCAGAGCAGGAAGTTGCTTATTCTCATTTCATTTGCGGTGCGTATCAAAAGGTCCGGTTCGGCCAGGCCGGCGGTGTATAGATGCTGGCTTATGCACTGTTCATCAATATCTTTGAGGCCGAGCTGTCCCTTTTTGTATTTTTGAGCAATTTTTTTGGCTGCATCTATTATCTCGGTTCTGCCGCCGTAGTTTAGCGCCAGGGCAAGTGTCATACCTGTGTTAGTGGCGGTCAATTCTATAGTTTTTGTGAGCTCTTTTTTTACCGCCGGCGGTAGTTGAGCCAATCTGCCGAGGTGAATCAGCTTGACATTGTTTTTCATAAGCGTAGGACGAATCTCGGCGAGGTATTGGGTGTAGAGGTGCATCAGGGAATTGACTTCTGTTCTGGGTCTTTTCCAGTTTTCTATACTGAAGGAATATAAGGTCAGAGATTCGATACCGAAGTCGACACAGTGCTGGGCCACTTTTTCGACTGTTTTTGCGCCTTGGCGGTGCCCTTCGGCTCGCGGCAGATTTTTTCTCTGTGCCCATCGGCCGTTGCCGTCCATAATTATGGCGATATGACGCGGCATCTGCCTGGTCGTTAGGCCGAGACGTTTAGCAGTTTTCTTAAGTTTTTCTTCGATATTTTTCATAGTGTATAGCGTTCAGCATCTCCGCTATCCGCTAAAATTATCTAAATATAGTCTGGGTTCGTTTTGGTCCGACCCCGATAATTGTGATGGGTGTTTTGACCATTTCTTCAATAAGGCAAATAAAGTTTTTGGCATTGGCAGGCAAGTCATTAAAATCCTTTGCTTCGGTAAGAGCAACATCCCAGCCGGGGACAGTTTCATAGATTGGGCTTGCCTGTGAAAGTCTGTCTGTATTTGCGGGGAAGAAGGTGGTTTCCTTTCCGTTGATTTTATATGCCCTGCAAATATTTATTTCTTTTAGGCCGGTGAGGGTGTCAAGATGCATCAAAGCTATGGAATCAATAGCGCCGATTGTTACGGCGTAGGATACCGCTACGGCATCGAACCAGCCGCATCGGCGGGGCCGGCCTGTGGTAGTGCCGTATTCGTGTCCCTTGTCACGAATATATTGACCAACCTCGTTATCCTGCTCTGTAGGAAAAGGACCGGCGCCGACCCTCGTTGTGTAGGACTTGGCTACGCCGATGAATTTATCGACCATCCTGGCTGATACACCGCTGCCGACCGACATGCCAAGTGCGCTTGAGTTTGAGCTGGTTACATACGGAAAAGTGCCGTGGTCCACGTCTAATAGCGACCCTTGCGCTCCTTCAAAAAGGACGGATTTACCATCGACAATTGATTTGTGCAGAAATTCGGTTGTATCGGTTATGAACGGCAGGAGTCTATCGGCATAAGATTTACATTTTTCGAAGATTTCACCAACGCTTATCGGCTCAGCGTTATAAAGAGCCGCGAAGATTTTGTTTTTGTATTCGACGATGGTTTGCAGCTTGTCTTTGAGCTTTTTGAGATTTCTGAGGTCGGACATACGGACGGCGTAGCTTCTGCCGGCCTTATCTGCGTAACAAGGACCGATACCCCGAATTGTTGTGCCAAGTTTGTTTTTGCCGAGGGATTCTTCGCGTAGCTGGTCCTCTTTTTTATGATAATCCAGGACGAGGTGGGCATTTTCACTTATAAGAAGGCGACCTGTTAACGTAATACTTTTTTGGGCCAGTGTCTCAATTTCCTTCAAAAGCGTGTCAGGGTCAACCACTACGGCATTTGTGATTGCGCAGACAATGTTCGGCCTAACTGAACCGCTGGGCAAGAGGTGTAAAGCAAACTTGTTGTCGTCTATGACAACGGTGTGGCCGGCATTGGCGCCCCCATTATATCTGACGACTATGTCGCTATGCTCGGCAAGGATATCGATAACCTTTCCTTTGCCTTCGTCGCCCCATTGCAATCCGACAACACAAGAATTCATTCATATCCCTTAATTTTTGCTACGAGTTTATCCAGAATGGCCGCTAAGTTATCATAAGTTTTATCACTTAGTTTGCGACTAACTTCGCTGCCGTTTTTATTCTTATATGTAATCAGGAAAAAGCCCTTTGAGTCAAAGAGGGTTTTATCTATTTTTTGTATAGAATCGTAAGGAATTTTTTCTTTATCGCTAATGACAAGTTCATTTTCTTCGGCCAGCAGCTTTTTGTCTTTGAACGCCCAGAGCCTCCCTGTCAGGGCAGCAGCGAGAACAACGAGAAAGATTGGAGCTATTTGGTTGAATTTCATTGTATCGTCAAGTTGACCATCCTTTACGTGTTTTTCATAGAAGCTGCTGCGATGGGACCATTGGTACTTGCTCAAATAGCCATCATAGGCAAAAACAATTGCAAAAACAATGCAGGCAGCGGCATAGATTTTAAAATTAGCTTTTTTGGACTTACTTATCGGTGCTTCAATAGCCATTTTGACATCCTCCCTCTACTCTACGTTAATCGTTTTTGCGCTATTACGTTAGTTAACGGCTGGACAAAGTTCGGGACTATTTTTTCAGCCATTAGTTCTTCAGCCAGCCGACACTGATTTTCAAAGGACTTTAGCGCATCAAATTTTTCTGTGCCTGACGGGTATTGACGGATTGTAAAAGACAAACTTATCGCCTCATCTACAGTTTGTCTTTTTTCCCCCGGCTCATAAACGCTTGTTTTTGACTCTACGCTTATTTTCCCCTGGGTAAGGCAGTCGTCGGAAAGGGCTACCACCACGGTAGGGGAAAACGCGATAGGCCTGGCTGCCGGTAATTCCAGAAGGCAGTTAAAAGCGGTTGAGCCGAATAGCGCCTCAGCAATAACCTCATCGTGGCTGCCGGCATAATCAAAATCCATAGCGAAAGTAACATCCAGTGAATCGATATCAAGATGATTTACGCTGAGCATATAGGGCACCAGCTCAATTACCAATTTGTCCTGGTTGTAGGCATCTTCAAAGCTTGAGGGATTGACTACTCCGGAGCCGATACGGTCTATCTCGAGAGTAATCCAGCGACATTGGCCGGCGTTGCGGTCTTCTTCTAAATAGTACTTGTTATTTTCGTCTCGAGAGAAGCAGCCCATAGAGGGGAATTGCTTTTGTATCCGCTCGAAAAAGGCCAAAATAGTGTCGCGCTGCCTCGGCAGGCCTAACTTAGTGTTGATGTACATATCGAGATAAAAATCATCGCAGAGGGAACCATAACTGTTTGACATAATTGAGAAAAGTCCTCCAAAACAGGCCTTACTGAGAAAATTTTAAACTTCAAAAATCGCACTGCTAATTGTGCGTTCATTATACATTTAAATATTCTGTTTCCCAGATTTTTTCGGTTAAAGCTTCCAGCTTTTCGTCAAATTTTTTTAGCGCCTCGAAATACTCATCGGATTCCAGAGCTTCTTTGGCTTTTTCGTCTTCGGGTTTTGCATCTTTTGGTAAAACTGAATTTCTGAAAATTTCGTAATGGTCTCTTATAGAGCAGGGCATTAGCCAGTTCTTTGGTTTTTTCCAATTGTCGAGACCATATTCTTTCTGCCATTTTCGGCCGTTTTTCATAAAATCGGAGAACAATGCATCAGAGAGGGTCTTTCCATTGTTATATAAATCATAGATGTTATCAACATAGTAGGGAATAAAGGTACAGGGTGTTACATTGCCATGCCAGTCGATATAGAGGTATCCGCCGTTGCGACCGTAAGCAACGCATCCTCTTGTAAGTACGCCGCTGTTCCAGAAATCAGCCATACAATATCTATTTTCGCTGAGCAGTTTTTCCCATTTTCTGTAAAGCTGAATTCTTTGTTCGGGCTTAACCATTAAATCGAGCTCGTCTTTGCCCCGCCCAATCGGCATCAGTTGGAACTGCCACATATAACAGGCGCCTTGTTCCTGAAAGTAAAAATCATAAAACTCATCGCTCAGTAGCGTATCTACATTTTTGCTTGTTGCTGTGACTGAAATGCCGAAAGGCACGCCTGCTTGTCTGAGACATTCAAATGCGTTGAGAATCTTTTTGTGTGTGCCGGCGCCTCTTCTGCTGTCTGTTTCCTCTTCAAAACCCTCAACCGAAATTGCCGGCGTGATATTTGCCAATTCTGCAAGTCTTTGAGCAACTTCTTCGTTGATAACCGTGCCGTTGGTATATGCAAGGAAGAACATATCATTGTACTTTTGATAAATATCGAGGAGGGTTTTACCTTCGCTCTTATACATAAATGGCTCGCCGCCGCTGATAGTTATAAACCTGCTGCCCCAGGAGTCGCGGACCTCACTTACTATCCTGTCTACATAAGAATAAGGTATCGCGGCCGGAGTGTTTGCTGCTGAAGATGCATAACAGCCAATGCATTTTAAGTTACATATTTGAGTAGGAGAGAAGACGATGAAACTTGGCGGCGGTTCGCCATATTTTTCTTTGAATTTCTCAACGGCCTGATTGGCACTTTGGTCTTCGCCAATAAGATTATTCTGAACCAGCACGTTGATGATTTTTTTTATAAATTCCTTTGAAATATAGCCTTTATCTACGTTTCTAACAACACAATGTAGCATCGCCGAGAGGTACTGGTATCTTTTTAGTCGTACTTGTTGTAAATCTTCTGAATCATCGCTGACAATACTTTTATAGATGTAACCGTCGATTTTCTTTGCCAGCAGTTTTCGGGTGAGCTTATAGTTCACCATCCTGATTAGTCTTGGAGATATGGCTTCCGTTTCCATTTTTGACTTCCCTGTTCTGCCAAAATCCTTAACAAGAAAACATATTCAAAAACCTCTGGTTGAACGGTAATTGTTGCACAAATTCGAGCTTATCTCAAGAGAAAAAAACACAAAACAGGCCAAAATTATTTTGAATTCGGCTCAGGCAGTTTAAGCTCTGTAACCACTGCTCCAATAGTTGACAAAACCGCAAAAACAAACACCCGCCACATACAAATTACTATAGGGTTGTCAGCCACAATTCCGCTGCTACGGCTCAATATCGCAGAAAACATCGTGTAAAGTGCGCCAGCCACGACGCCGCAAACAACTGCGGCGACAATTCGCTTCCAAAATGCTGCCCCCCGGCAACCGAGGGTTATCCCCATCCCACAAAGCAATGGCACAGTTACAACAAGCCACCAGATATTTTTCAAGCCCGGCAATTCTCCTGTACTCCTTAGGTAAGTTAAATCGGCAATCCCAAATATCAATGCCGCAGCAAGAGCATACCAACCCGCGTGCCAATATCGCGGCTTCATCGACGCCCGAATCTGGGCCCGCCTACGCATCCGATGTCGTATAGTCAAAGGCCAATTGTAAAACAGGCAAAATATCCAATGCTCCAGCAGTGCTCCCCTTTCGCCGAAGACAGGCACCGAGTGAACGGCATCAGTGGCCCAGTGCGCAGCCATAAATCTGGCCAGGGCAGGGTAACGATAAGTCATCTGTATCGGAAAGGCAAGGTAGCCGATAATTTTGAAAAAAGCTAAAACTGCAGCAATGTTGTAATCTTTAAAACTTTTGTCCCTGATGACCAGATAAACAACATATACGCCTCGAACAATAGAACCTGGTGAAACAGGAATAACATGAAAAATAATCATAATGGCCCCTGCGGCGGCAATGCACTCTTTCCAGGACAGGCCTGGATGTTTCATAATATATACAGCAGCAACAATCATAGAAACAATCTGCGTTACCGGCAGGCAGCAAATATGAACGGCCAGACTTTTGAGGTACTGGTCGATGTAAGGTTCGTCAATCTGCGAGAGAATTGTCCGTGCGTCCTCGTCGGTGAGAATATGTTTTTTCTGGCCTTGTTTTACCATATCGAACAGCCATTGCCGGCGAAGTTCAGTATTAAAATACAGCTTGACCGGCCTTATGGTGAAGAAATACAGTTTTTCCCTGGCAAACTGCCAATCAGTGAGAAGTCTGTGCAGAGAAGGAAATACCAAAAGCAGAAATGGCAGATGAAATAAAATCCGCCACGGCTGCTGCAAGAGCAGCTTCGTTCTCGTATGTGAAATCCTGCCGGCCCTGTGCCACGATATAAGCAACCCGATAATTTTGCCTTTAAATGCTTTCTTGAAATATTCAAGACTGGTAAGAACACCAATGTAGTGCCTGCGCCAGTTCTCGTGGTACCAGAACTTGCGAAATACGCCGCCTAAAAACGGCAAAAGACCTATCAAGAAGAAAATAAAGGTCTTAAGTTTGCTGCTGCGCAGTCTTTCAAATCCTTTTTCGTCGATGATATTTCTTATCTTCCAGCCCGTAATGGCGCTATCAAATATAACTGTCCAGAGCTTTTTGCTGTATAAAAGTCGAATATGATTGTGCGTAATATCAGGAACCGAATTTCGATAAACATCTTCAACCTGCGTGAGCTCATCAAACAGACCGTGCATATCTTCAAAATGCTCTTTGTGGTTGTTGATAAAACTTTTCAGTTTATTCAAATCGCCTCTGTCGAATTGCACGAGCGAGCCGCGCTTTAATCCGTTCCAAATGAGTTTAAAATCACCCGGGCTCATTGGCAGAAAAGGCAAAAGAGCAAGTCCCGCTCTGAAATCTACCGCCACTAATCCGGCGGACGGATTATCTTCGGTTTTTATGCGTTTTAGACAGTTCGGCTGACTTTTACAGGTTGACCACTCATATTGCCTTGCAAATTCATAAGCGCCCATCTCGTGCAGCAGCTTTACAAAATCGTGCATGAAATAATATTTCGCCTTGTATTCCGGCGAGCCGAGTTTCTGTGAATCGACTGTCTTGCTCTTTCGCCATTTTTTGAGCAGGTCGATGTGCTCATCAACTTCGAGCCGCCAAGTGCGGCCCTCTACCCATTCGCTAAGTTCACCGCAACTGCCGAGTATATTGTCAACGAATGTTGCGTAGACATCCACAACCTTGGTTTCGTCGCCGAATCGAATCTTCGCGACACGGCGAATGAACTTTTGCCAGAGGGCACCGGCCCGGGCTGCGGCAGGATTTACCTGAAGCTGAAACGGTCCTTGGAAACCAATCCAGTAAAGCGCATTACGAAACAGACGCGCAAATCCCGAAGGTGGGATGAGTATCTTCATCGCGTAAATGCCGGCGACCTCAAGGCCTCCTATCAGCCCGCCCTCAATCTCCAGTATCTTTACCTTATAAACCTGGCCGGCGAATCCTCCGCCTATAAATTCTTCAACGACCAGACGCACTTTCGCCGAGTTTGGTTTTGTAATCCCTGTAACATCATAAACCAATTCGGCGCCGCTATCGTAACGAGCAACCTGAATTGGACGATGTAAACCTGCGAGACGACATTTCTTCTCCAGCTCCCTGCAAAGTTCGACAGAATATTCTACTGTCATCAGTGTTCTCCGGGTAAGTGCCAGTTATTCCACAAAACCAGACAAACCAGCGAGGCAATTCCTGCATACACCCCCGCTAATAAGTCGTCTAAAAGAATGCCCCAGCCTTTGGGCAGCTTCTCAAGCTTGCGGATTGGCCAGGGTTTAAGAATGTCGAAAAACCTGAAAAGCAAAAAGCCGAGCAGCGCCGTAACCCATATATTGCTGATTGGGGCAGCCGCTATGAATAAAAACGTAACTGCCTGGCCCGCAAATTCATCGGCAACCACTTCTCGCGGGTCACTTTTACCCGTCGCTGCGATTACATAGGGAGCAAACTTTATGCAAACAATAGAGCCGAGCAAAACCAAAACTACCATTGTAATTGATATTGCTGCGGCTGTTGAGCCGAAGTAACACATCAAGGCAAAAAGCATCGCCGGCGGCAGCGAGCCCCATGTCCCCGGAGCAACCGGCAGCCAGCCAAGACCAAAACACGATACAAGCAGTCTTTTCATAATTGTTAAAAATTAACTGAGTGATTAAATTAAGTCAAAGATTATTGACAGTTTCAGCCGGATTTTTCAGCCATTTAAGGCAGAATCTGTCGGTCATACCCGCAATATAATCGCATACTGTCCGCTGCAAACCTTCCTGGTTTATCAATTGTTGGAAGTAACCCGGCATCAGCTCCCCTCTGCGACAAAACTTCTCAAAAAGCTGCTCAAGCCAGCTCTCAATTTGCTTTGCTGTTTGCGTTACTAACTTATGCTGATAAAAGTTCTGCATTAAAAACTTTTCCAGCGCAGCGAGCTTAGTGTTATTTTCAGTTGAAATCGCAATTAAATTTTCGCTGTGGCGATATACCTCGTCAACAGTTTTCAGGTTCACGCCGGCGATATTTTTTTTACTCGCATCGATGCAGTCGCTGACAAGAATGTCGATAATCGTTTTTGCGGTTCTTGTCTTTTGGACCGTTGGGTCTTTAATTGCTTTGGCGTTTATTCGGCTTTGCGCTTCTGTGAATATTTCGACGTTTTTTAGTTGCTCGCTGCGAATCAGACCGGCTCGCATACCATCTTCAAGGTCGTGAGAGTTCACTGCGATGCGGTCGGCGATGTCTGCAACCTGCCCTTCGAGCGAGCAGTTTAACTCGGCAAAGGTATCATCCTGCGGGTTATCATAGGGGCTTCGGTGTTTTGCTAATCCCAGCCGGGTTTCATACATCAGATTCAGGCCGGCAAAATCCGGATATGGATGTTCGAGCAAATCAACGATGCGTAATGCCTGACGGTTGTGCTCGAATCCGCCGAACTCAGCCATTAGACGGTCGAGGACTTTTTCGCCGGCGTGTCCGAAGGGCGAGTGCCCTAAATCGTGCGCCAGGCATATTGCCTCGGTTAAATTAATATTTAGCTGAAGTTCTTTTGCTATGGTTCTTCCTATTTGTGCTACTTCGATGCTGTGGGTAAGGCGTGTGCGATAATAGTCATCAAGGCCCGGCGTGAACACCTGCGTTTTGCCTTCCAGCCGGCGAAATGCCGAGCAGTGGATTATACGGTCGCGGTCGCGGTCAAAATCGCTACGATACGGATGCGGCTTTTCTGCGAATCTCCGGCCACGACTGCGGGTTTCAGCGACGGCGTAACAGGTTAGCTCTTCCGACATATTTATAAAGCGGGAAGGTTATGCTCTTTGCTTATCTGCTTTAATTGCTCCAGAAGCTCGGTCAAACTTTGGCTGACAACGTTGGTATCAGTGCATACGTTCATAAAATTTGTATCTCCCTCCCATCGTGGAACGATATGGATGTGAAGGTGGCCGGGCAATCCTGCTCCGCTGCATCGACCGAAATTCATCCCGACATTGAAACCATGGGGTTTTATCGCCAGGGAAAGGGCTTTTTTCGATTCCCTGACTAACTTGGTCAATTCCAGCAGCTCTTCGTCGCTTGCCTGCTCAAGGTCGGGGATATGTCGGGCCGGCGCTATTAGTAAATGGCCGTTGTTATAGGGAAAGCGATTCAGCACTACGATGCTTCTGTCCGAGCGCCATAACACCAGGTTTTTATCGTTGTCCTGCGGCTTTTCCAAATCCTGACAGATAAAACAATCACTGCTTTTACCCAAGCCCTGGATGTATTCGACTCGCCATGGCGCCCATAGATTTTTGCGTTCCAACCTGCGATTACCTCCACTAATGGTAATTTGGTTAAATGGTAACTGGTAAATGGTGAATTTATTTACCAATTACCAATCATTCGAGAAGCTCCATTGTTAAATTTTGCTTGATAGTTATCTGTAACTTCCCACCGATACCCATTGGGAAAGAGGCCTCCAGTTGTGCTTGATACTGTTGATTGTATTGCTTTGTTCGGCCTGCATCGATATTGAACAGCTCCTCGCCCTGACCTTGTAAATCCAGGAACTTATAGTTCGTTAGGAAACCGAACCTGCCGCTCATTTGGAAACTGCCTGAGTAAGGTATTGGCCAACTGCTGGGAACTGAGTTGGCAAGTGAATAGGAGCTTCGTATCACGGCGAGTTGCCCTTTTTCAGTTTGGCGGATTTCATCGAGCGTGTAGGTAACGTCTCTTGCTTTTTGTGTTACCATCGGAGTTGGTACGGATAGTTTAGACTTCCATCTTTGACCCACGCGGACCCCTTCCACAGCTTTTTCTATGCTGGAAACCGAGTCCCACAGGAACCATTGTGTGGCGATAAAATCACCTATCATATCGGGTTCTTTAATCATTCCTTCTTTGCCTTTTGGTCGGAAGGCTTTTTCGCCAATCTCTTTGATTAATTTCTCTAATTGCGAATAATCCTCAATTTTGCCGGCAGCATCGACAGTGAACGTGAAACTTACCCCTGGAAGATTTTCTACGGCATCTTTGCTTGCGCTCTGCCGGCCAGTTCGCTCCACTTTTACCGATTTGCAGGTTGCCTTGATGGTTGTAAGGCCGTAGGGGTCTACTTCTACGGGCGTATAGGCAACGACCATATCCATTGACTCGGAGGATTTATCGACATCGCTCTTACCTCGTTTAGAATCGCTTTTCATCCGGCCCCAATTGACCTCAATATCTCTGTTGGAGACGAACCTATACTGCAGAGTCCGGTCTTCCTGGAAATCTACAGTTATCAGTTTTTTCTCTCCAGTTAACGGTTTTTCCCCCTCGATTCTCGGCGCACATCCTGCGAGAACAGTCAGGAAAACGACCATGAAAAGGATTAGTGCACTTTTCAACTTCGCTCCTTTTGATTGGGTTCTAATCAATTTTTTCGAGACTGTAGAAACGAGTGGCACTCATTGTCAAGACAGCAGGTTCCTGGTTCGGTTCTTGTTTAGCCAATGGGAAGGCGGTAATCCATACCGGCTGTAGTTTTTCAAGGTATTTCTTGACTTTGCCGGCAGTTAAATCCAGCTCTAACTCGCCGGTATATGCTTTGGTATTATCGAAACTTTTTAAAAGCCCTGCCGCTTGTTCTTTTGCCGTTTCTGACGCAGGAATAGCATTCATTTCTATGACGGCAACCTGCCGATTGTTCTGGTCTTTGATTTTGTTTAGCGTATAGATTTTTTCGTATGATTCCGACCCCATCATCCCGAAAGAAAAAGTCTTTGTGCCGCTCCAATTGTCGCCTATGTGTAATTGGTTTTTGTTGGCGTCCGGTAAAACCAAAGTTCCGTGTCGTTCTTTGATTGCCTCTGAGTTAAGCAGTCTCAAAGCTGCCACCGGCGGCACAGAACCCCTACGGGCCGCCATTTCCGCTTCTTTTGTGTCAACAACTTCTATAACTTCACCTGTGGGTGCGATTTTTATGGTATAACTTTGCCCGATTAGCTTCGCCAGCGGGTGGTTTGGGTCTTTTGGCTTGGAGCTGTCAAACTCAAAAACGGGATTGTCTTTAACTATGGAGGAATATTTCAGCTCTTTGATTGTAATTTTTGCGACAGCATTGCCATTAGCGTCGACGCTTTGTATTTCCTGGGCGAAGGTCATTTCGAATCTGTCATTGTTGCTGCCGCCCTTGAAGGTGGGCTCCTCCGGCAGGGGCCCTTCCCATTTAATGCGCCGTCCTGACTCAGTTATTACCCTATAAGTTGTTGAATCCCCGGGGCTGAACTTCAGTGCCACGGTGGTAGCCTTTTCTGCTGCGGCCTTCGGGACTACGGCAGGGCCTTCGCCCTGACGAGCTGGTATTTGCTTTTCAAGTTCGACCTGTGGTTTAGCGACTTCTTTGGCTGGAGGGGCACAACCTGCTGCCAAAAAAAGCGAGCAAACTACCGCACCTGCCAGCCATCTGGAAATTTTGACTTGTCTCATCATCGGTCTCCTTGAAAATTTCTGATTTTATGACAAACAGGGGCCTCACAAAACGGAGACCCATTTGAATTGCAATTATATGTTTCGTTCTGTCAAAAACAACTGATTTTTCTTTATATGTCTTTAATTAGCGGTTAAAATCGCGTTTTTGGGCTTTTGGGTAATTTTCGGACTTCGGCGGGGCCTACGCCCTGACGAGATGCATTGTTTTGGAGAAGCCGGATTATGAGAAGCGATACTATTAAAAAGGGTTTTCAGCGGGCGCCGCACAGGGGCTTACTTCACGCCTGTGGATTGACTGATGCCGATATAAATAAGCCCTTCATCGGTATTGCCAACAGCTTTTGTGAAATAGTGCCGGGGCACGTTCACCTAAATAAAGTGGCTCAGGTTGTCAAGCAGGCCGTTCGTCAGGCGCTCAGGTTGTCAAGCAGGCCGTTCGTCAGGCAGGCGGCGCTGCTTTCGAGTTTAATACCATAGCGGTCTGTGATGGAATCGCTATGGCCCATACGGGTATGAAGTATTCGCTGGCTTCTCGTGAAATCATTGCCGATTCGGTCGAGACTATGGGGCAGGCCCACTGTTTTGACGGCCTAGTTTGCATTCCCAACTGCGACAAAATCATACCGGGTATGCTGATGGCGGCGGTTCGGCTGAATATCCCGACGATTTTTGTATCCGGCGGACCTATGGCAGCAGGGAAAACAAAGGATGGTAAAGCCGTTGACCTTATCAGCATATTTGAAGGAGTCGCAGAATTTAAGGCCGGCAAGATTACCGAAGAACAACTGAAAGAGCTTGAATGTGCTGCCTGCCCGGCCGAGGGAAGCTGTTCAGGGATGTTCACCGCCAATTCGATGAACTGTCTTTGCGAGGCTGTCGGAATGGCACTGCCGGGCAATGG
Organism: Sedimentisphaerales bacterium; assembly: GCA_049508795.1. GTDB lineage: Bacteria > Planctomycetota > Phycisphaerae > Sedimentisphaerales > Anaerobacaceae > CAIYOL01. The sequence continues at coordinate 56,742 of JBELAN010000014.1, forward strand.
GACAATCCTGGCAACCAACCCCAAACGACAGGAGCTTTATAAACAGGCAGGCAAACAGATTCTGACGCTCATCGAAAAGGACATCAAGCCGCTCGATATAATCAGCCGGAAATCAATTGATAACGCTTTTGCTTTGGATATGGCGATGGGCGGCTCGACAAATACCGTCCTGCACGGTCTGGCGGTTGCTAACGAGGCCGGTATCAAATACGACCTTGAGCGGATAAATGCGATTTCGGCTAAATGTCCCAATATCTGTAAGGTGTCTCCCTCAAGCAAGTTTCATATGGAGGACGTTGATGCCGCCGGCGGTATAAGCGCGATACTGAAGGAAATCAGCAAAATTCCGGATTTGCTGAATACCGATTGCCTCACAGTTACCGGCAGGACGCTCGGTGAAAATATCGCCGGGGCGGAAATCAAAAATGCCGATGTCATACGTTCGTTGGCCAAAGCGTATTCCAAAACCGGCGGACTTACTATCCTCAAAGGCAACCTCGCCCCCAATGGCGGCGTGGTAAAAACCGCAGGTGTCGCACCGGCGATGCTGACACATACCGGCCCCGCGGTTATTTTCGAGAATCAGGAAGAGGCCTGCGATGGAATTCTGGCCGGCAAAGTAAAACCCGGCGATTGTCTCGTAATTCGCAACGAAGGGCCCAAGGGCGGACCCGGTATGCAGGAAATGTTAAGTCCCACAAGCTATGTCATAGGTGCAGGTCTCGGCGAATCCGTTGCTTTGATTACTGATGGCAGGTTCAGCGGCGGAACAAAAGGCGCCTGCGTCGGCCATATCAGTCCCGAAGCGGCCGTCGGTGGTCCGATTGGTTTGCTAAAAAACGGCGACATTATTGAGATCGACATCCCAAACAACAAAATAAATGTAAAACTATCTGACAAGCAGCTCGCTGAACGCAAAAAGAGCTGGAAGCCGCCGAAACCACGGATTACAAAAGGCTGCCTCGCAAAATACGCCTCAATGGCCACCAGTGCTGATACCGGTGCTATTTTGAAGTGGTGATGATGGCGAGAGGAATAAGCCAGTTCAAAAAGTATAGTGCTACGTTATACGCAAGGAAATGATTGTCCTGCTGTAGTTGCTTAGTCGAGCGACGTTGAACAAAAAGTGATTACTCGATGTTCACAAGCATAACGAGCTTAAAGTGGAGGTCTAAAATGGATTTAACTTTGAATGTTGTGGTTGAGGGTAAAGAAAAAATGATTTCTTGTCCTGATGAGGGTGATATTGTGAAGGCTTTGCTTATGATTGTGGGGAAAGATGATTCCTTTATTATTCTGTCCAGATCTGAGGAAACTTACCTGCAGACAGATGGTACTAGCTTAGAACATCAAGAAGGTTCTCTGGGTTATCATTATTATTCCCCTCAATGCAACATATCGGTAGAGACTACGGCTAACATCTTCTTATCTTATGCCAGAGGCAACGATTGGTGGAAGCAAGCAATTCCATGGCAAAGGGGGTTTCCCCCCGGAACGAGCCTTTCTAGGAATAAAAGGAGCTAATAATGCTTTTGCTGCTTGGTTTGTGTGGTTGGCTTTGTTTAGAAAATGAGGAGTATAAGCGAGTTGTGATATAAAGAGGAATTAACAGAGATGATTACCATATATTGGCACTGTCTTGGGATGACAAAAGCTGACAAAACCTTCGTAGCTGGTGCACTAAACGAGTTGGCTCAACAGCTGAAGGATGACCCGATTAAATTGCCGGTAAATATCAAGGCACTTGGAAACGACTTGGCAAAAGAAGTATATGCCATGTCAAATCAAATAAGAGAGCAGTCCTCTCCGTTCACGTATTGTGCAGCTAAGGTAATAGACATTTTGCCAAGTGACTTTTTGCCCGAAGGGAAGATCCTGACCTACTGTCATCCAGATAGCTACATTGCTAAGGCCGCGCGCAGAGAAAAACCTTCCACTACTAAATATGGTGCGAACCACGGTTTCTTTTCGGCAGTATACAAACCCAACAGCAAAGTTATTGTCTGGCACGAGGCACTACACATATTGGGGGCAGATGATTGCTACAAAGAGGATAACCCTACCCAGAAGAAGCTCTGCTGCAAGCTTGATGGTTGCATAATGGAGTATAACCCTCCTGAAAGTACCTGCGAAAACCGGCCATTTCTGTGTGATAGAAATGTTAAAAAGCTAAAAGAGTTTGCAAAAAAGGTGGAACAGGCGCGCAAAGGCAGAATGGATTCCCGCTTGTGCGGGAATGACAATTATCGTTAATCTGTGAAATCGGTGGTTAAAAAAATGTTATGGTATGCTGGCGGTTTGCATTTTGAGTGTCGGCAGTGCGGCAGGTGCTGCTCCGGGCCAAACCAGGGTTATATCTGGGTTACGCGACCGGAAATCAAACTCATCGCAGATTTCTTAAAGGTTGCACCTGAGCAGTTACGGCAAAGGTATCTGCGGCGTGTGGGTCTGCGGACAACGGTTATTGAACAGCCGAACACTAAAGATTGTATATTTCTGCAAAAAAATAACGACCAGAAAAGATGTATGATTTACCCTGTTCGGCCGAGCCAGTGCAGAGAATGGCCCTTTTGGCCGGACAATTTGGCTAATGCCGATGACTGGAACAGAGCAGTTCAAAAGTGCAGCGGCATCAATCGCGGAAAATATTATAGCTTCAATGAAATAGAAAAGATTAAAAAGAGCAAAAAATGGTGGCAGAATGTGAAAACAAACAGTCATCTGATAAAAAAGGTGGCTGAAGTTTACAAATGGCTGGATTTGCAGATAAGTAACAACAGTAACTTGGCGGGAGCATGTTGCGCCTGCGGCAAATGCTGCGATTTTGAGAGTTTCGACCATAAACTTTTTGTTACCCCGCTTGAACTGATATACCTGACGGCGAATCTACACAGTGAAAATCTAAAGCCGATGAAGGCCGGACAGTGTCCCTATAATGCAGGTGGCAAATGCAGCATCTACGAACATCGTTTTTCCGGCTGTAGAATTTTCTTTTGCAAAGGTGATACAGATTTTCAAAGCAGACTAAGTGAATCAGCCGTTGAGAAATTCAAAGCAATCTGTGAACAACTTCAAATTCCCTACCGCTATACTGATTTGGCAACTGCGTTGAATGATTTCACCATTGCCTAATATTTGTCAATCGGCTGGGGGATATTATCCTGCGGGTCTTGCAGATTGATGTATTTTACCCCACCTGATAGTGAGCCGTATTCTTTATAATATGCGTAAAGCTTGGCTAATTTCTCCTCGTCCGTTGTTTCCAGATATCGCTGCCACGTGCCGAACTCAGCACCCCAGATGATTTCAGTATCATCCTTTGTGTAAAGAACAATATGTGGAAGTCGGCTGTTTTTGCGGCCGGCAAAATTGCTTATGTCGATACGGTCAATTTCGTAAAGCAGCGGCTTGTCAGGCGTGATAAATTTGTCCATCTGGTCGAGCTTGGCTAATATAGTTACCGCTGCATCGAGGTCATCGCTTTGCCAAATTTCGCCCGGCGAAGGTGCTCTTTCCGACAGCCCTTCTATCCTTACGATGGGTAAATTAGGTATTGGCACGAAATCGAGCACGACCAGCTCATCATCCACATAAAAATTTCGTGAACCTGATTTGACCATCGCCAGGGGCTTTCGCCACCTGGCTTCGATGAGCACTTGCTTATGCGTAGTTCGTATTTTTATATTGTCCAGCCAGGCAACGGACGCCAAATTTTCCGCCACCATCTCAGCGGCCTCTTCATCGAGCCTGAGAGTTTTGCCGCCGGCGGCATCGCGGATTTTTGTTTTTAGCTCACCACTTACCCATTCAGGCACATTCACCAGCTCCAAAGGGCCGGTCTCGGCGGGCTTCGCTGATTTTACATATCCTTCTGCAAAGTAAAGAAATACCCCTCCCCCGGCGAAAGCGCAGACAATCGCTAATACTTTCAAAATGCCTGTTAAACTCGACTTGTATGTCTTCCGTCGGCTTTTTCTTTTAGATGTGCTAAGCTTAAACGATATTCTTTTCGTCCTGGATTTTGTTTTTTCCCTTCTGGCCATTGATTTTAGTCGTTGGTCCTTATTTGGGTTCCCGCTTTGCGGGGTCCTTTGAAGGATGTTTAGTTTTTCTGTTTTCCAAAGTCGCCGACGCTCCAAAGCTATGGCGACGGAGCGCTGCTTCAATTATTTTTATACACAAATCATTCATTGACAACCCTGTCTTGGCTGCAGCCTTGGGTAAATCGGAACGGCTCGTGAAGCCGGGAATAGCGTTAAGTTCCAACGCGTAGGCATCGTCGTCGTTGTTTAATCTGAAATCGACCCTTGCAAAATGGCGACAGCCGAGCGCGTTGAAACAATCTAACGCTGCGGTTTTGATTTTTGCTGTCAGAGCCGGGTTGTCAATTGTGTCAAACAGAAACTCTGTTTGCTCATCAAAATACTTTGAATGGTAGTCGTAAAAGCCGCTTTGCGTCCGAAGCTCAATGATTGGCAGCGCCTGGTCGCAGAGAATGCCAACCGTTATATCCCGCCCTGGTATGAGCTCTTCAATCATACAATCGCCGAATTCGCTGAAACAATCGGATGCCGCAGCGATAGCTTCGCGACTGTTGTTTGCGACGCTCATACCGATACTGCTTCCCTGTGTTACAGGTTTCACCACGAATCTATCTGCAAACTGTTCGAGTTGTTTTTCAAGTTTGGCGGGGTCGGCATTGGAATTGAATTCGATTGCAACGGGTGTAAGTATGCCGGCCTTGCTGAAGGCCTTTTTGCTTGCCATTTTATCAAGCGCCAGTCTGCACGCTCTCGGCCTGCTGCCTGTATATCGAAGGGATTTGTCTTCAAGTATTTGTTGCAGTTGGCCGTCTTCGCCGAATCTGCCGTGTAGCGCAAGAAAGAATACATCTATGCTGCTATCTTCGAGTATGTCCAGATTGTCAGGCCCGACATCGGAGGTTACCACATCCAGGCCGGCCTCTTTTAATGCCTGGGCGACGCAGCTGCCGCTTTGGATGCTGATGTCACGCTCCTCGCCGATACCGCCCATAAGGACGGCCACTTTTACTCGGCTTTCGATTAAGGATGATTGAATGGCTGCTGAAGGTTTAGCGGTCATTATTAATCCCAGATTTCGACTTCAAGTTCCAGCTCAATGCCGAACTGTTCTTTAACTCTTTCTTTTATGGCATCTATCAGTCTCACAACGTCGCGGCTTTTGCACCCGTCCTCCGCGATTATGAAATTTGCGTGTTTCTCGCTGACGACGGCCCCGCCGATTTGCAGCCCCTTTAGCCCGGCTCTGTCAATTAGTGCTCCGGCGGAGACGCCTCTTGGGTTTTTGAATACACAGCCGCAATTTCGCGTATTTAACGGCTGGCTGTTCTTTTTATAAATCCAGATTTCCTTTACCGTCCGCATAATTTGCTCAGGGTCGGCGCTGGCCAGCTTTAACGTTGCATTCAGGATGAATCGGGCGGTGATATTTGTGCTGCGGTAGTCGAACATCAGTTCCGGCTTACTCTTTTCAAAGATATTGCCCTGGCTGTCCATCAGCGTGACGGTTTCTATGACTGCGCCAATATCTCCGAAGTTGCCGCCTGCATTCATTTTTACCGCTCCGCCAATCGAGCCGGGTATGCCTGTTAGAGCTTCAATGCCTGAGAGCCCTTTTTTCACGCACGTTAAAACCAGCTCGCTCAGTTTTGCGCCTGCCCATGCAGTGAGCTGTTCGCCGTCGAATTGCGTCTGTGCGAGCTTTTCTGCCTCAAGCTTTATCACCGCTGCCCGCAGGCCGTCATCGTTGATGAGCAGATTGGAACCAAAGCCCAGCACATAGACTGGAATATTATTTTCATTGCACCGCCGGGCTACCTTCTTGAGCTGTTCGACCGTTTCCGGCCTTATCAAATAGTCAGCCGGCCCGCCTAAACCATACCATGTGTCCTTGGCCAGCGGATAATTGGTTTCAACTATTTTCTCTAAGCCACTGAATATATTCATCTGCCACCTTCCAAATATCACCTGCACCCATAGTAACTACCAAATCGCCTGGACCTACTTTTTTCTTCAGATAATCGCAAATTTTCTCGAAGCCGTCGATAAACATCGCCTCTGTTCCATTGGCCCGCATTCGTTCGACAAGTATCTGTGCGTTAATCTCCTTTTTCTCTGCCTGCGAGTCTCTGACGAAATAAATCTCCGGCACAATAGTTATATCGGCAAGCTTAAAGCTTTCCGCAAAATCATCAAGCAAAAATCTTGTTCTGCTGTACTGATGCGGCTGGAAAATGCACCAGATGCGTTTGGGCTGATACCTCTGGCGTATGGCCGCAAGGGATGCCCTGATTTCAGTCGGGTGATGGGCATAATCGTCAAGGATGGTAATTTGGCCTGCCTGACCTTTTAACATCAATCGCCGCTCGACGCCGGTAAACCCCGGCAGTAATTGGAGTGTTTGCTGAGCGGGCAATCCAGCGTTGACCGCGATAGCTGTCGTTGCCAGGGCATTTAAGACGTTGTGTTTGCCAGGCAGGGCGATTTTAGTCGTCCCTAATAATTTACCATTGTGATAAATTTCAAAAGTATAGAGTCCATTATTTAACTGAAGATTTTGGGCGTAGAAGTTACAGTTTTCATCAAGTCCGAAGGTTTCACAACACCGGTCACTTGGTAATTGTCGAATGACCTTTGCCACATTCTTGTCCTGACCGTTTGCAATCAGCACGCCGCCCTGTTTTATCCCCCTCGAAAACTGCTCGAAGGCCTCGACTATTTCAGCTTCGTCCTTGTAGTAATCGAGATGGTCTGGCTCGATATTTAGTATGCAGGCGATTTTGGGCTTTAGATTAAGAAAGCTCCTGTCATATTCGCAGGCCTCAGCCACGAAGTATTTGCCGTCCGCTATGCCGGATGAGCTGTCTAATTGGCTGATTTTGGCTCCGATGATAAAATTTGGGTCGGCCCCGGCTTGCTTGAGCAAATAGACTAACCAGCCGCTTGTTGTGCTTTTGCCGTGAGTGCCGCTTATGGCTATGCCGTCATAGAGATTCATTAATTCACCCAGCATCTGAGCATATTTATAAACCTTGATGTTCTCTCGGCGAGCCAATTTCAGTTCTGGGTTATCTTCCCTTATCGCAGCAGATATAACAACTGCGTCAGTCGTCGTGTCAAGGTTATGCTCCTTGTGGCCGATTTTTATATCAGCACCCATCTGGCAAAGCTTTTCTGTCACCTCGCTTGCTGTCTGGTCTGAGCCGGCCACAATTGCTTTGTGTTTTATCAAAAGCTGTGCCAGCCCGCTCATCCCGATACCGCCTGCACCGATAAAGTGAAATCTTTTTCCTGCTACACTCACCTTTTTTCTGCTCCCAACGACCTCATATCTGCGAACCGCTTTGACCTTTTCCCGGCGATTTTCTATATCCTGCTGTTTCATAGCATCCTTTCTGCACTGATTTTCCTATAGCAAAGACGCAAGCAATGTATCACATCAGCCAGCCTAAAAAAAGAAAATTCGCCTTCGTTAAAGCTATGGCGAATCCGCCGAAGCCCTGCGAAGGCGGAAAAGCAGGACAGGCCTGATCTATTTTTCTGCCTCATCGGGGATATACTCAAGCAAATCCCCAGGCGTGCAGCTCAATACCTTGCACAAGCTGTTCAAAGTGGAAAACCGAATAGCCCTCGCTTTGTTGGTCTTTAGAATCGAAAGATTATTGACCGCCAGCCCCGTTGCCTCAGCCAAGTCATTTAGTTTCATCCGCCGATCCAAAAGCACGTAATCTAATCGAATGTTAATCATCTCTTTCTCTCCTTTAAACCAGCGTCTTCGACTCTTCGATAACGGGCAGTAAACGGTGCAGTATCATACCAACCCCGATGAGAAGCAGAACTTTTGCCACAGTCGGTCCAAACAACGGCTGCATCAATAGAACCCGGGCTGACTCCGACATTTCCGGGGTTATAAGAAAACTAACAAGCCAGTGGTAACCGACCCATGCCTTTAGAATCAGAATGATGGCATAGAGGTAACACAATTTGTCCATCATTCCCAGAATAAGAGGCGGTTTGGTTTTAGGGTGGAGCAAATAATCCAACAGGCCAGCGATGGCAAAGGCCAGAATGCCGGGAATACCAAATGCGTAGACGAAGCTGGAAACAAGGTAGGCGCCAAAGCTGAGAATGCCAATGAGCAGGAAATCAGTCTCTATTTGTATATTCTCCACATTCGACTGAAAACCTTTAACAATCGCAATAACCCAGAAAATACCTCCCAAAATCAATAACCAGCCGAGGATACGGGCTATAAGGCAGTAAGCCTGCAATAGCCGACGGTGTTTTTTAATGAACTGGACCATAAGAATACCTCCTTTCGATATTATTTTTTTAACCTAACATCGTGTAAATATACACGTTAATCGTGCAATTGTCAACGAAAAAAGAATGTTTTTGAGAATTTCTTACGAATTCTTTCTAAGTAATCCTGGTTATTTACGTAAGTCAATGTCCGAAAAGCAGTTACGTCACCACTGGGCCTCGATGTATGGGCCGATGGGGCCTTTCGGTATCGGCTTCGGGCGGGATTTGAGAATCGCTTCGGCAATTGCCAAATCAGCTTTGTGGGTAATTTTTATGTTTGAAGAGTCTGTCTCTACGATTGATACTTTCCCTCCGATTGCTTCAACTAACTGCGAATCATCGTTGATTTTGCTTTTATCTAAATTCTTCAGGTTTTCATAAGCTTTTCTGAGCAGTTCCGCCTTGAATACCTGAGGGGTTTGGGCTTCATAGAGACCGGCCCTATCAATAGTTTGGATTATCACATTGTCTTTGACCTCTTTAAGGGTGGCTGCAACAGGACAGGCCAGTATAGCCGCCCCGGTTTTGGCAGCTTCGGCAATGACTTCGTCAATCCACTTTTCTTTTACACAACAGCGGACGGCATCGTGGACAGCGATAAGGTCGATATCGTTTTTGATAAGTTCCAGACCCTTTTGGACGGTATCGAAACGCTCAACGCCGCCAAAACAGATTTTTACATTGTAAAACTTCAGGTTTGGCCCCCATTTAACATTTACCAGCTCCTCATCTTCGGGCGAAATGGCTAATAATATTTGTTTTACGTCGTCCCTGCCGGAGAAAATTTCAACGCTTCGCAGAAAGACCGCCCTGCCATCCACATCGACGAACGGTTTTTTTCTCTTTTCGCCGAACCGCCTGCTCGCCCCCGCAGCACAAATTATCACCGCCACATTTTTACTCATAAAAATCCTGTTTCATTTTTGACAATCCGTGTAACCTGCGAAATCCGTGGTTAATATTCTATCCCCCTCCTGGCTTTTATTCCTTTATCGAACGGGTGCTTGATATTTTTCATTTCTGTTACCAAATCCGCCATCGCTATCAGTTCTTTAGTTGCTCCTCGGCCGGTCAAGACAATCTCTACGACAGGGTCTCTTTTATCAATAACGTTTCTAATATCTTCCAGTCGGGCAAGGCCTTTTGAAAGGCAAAACACAATTTCATCGAGTATTAACAAATCATAAGTTTTTTCCTCAGCATATTCAGCGATTTTTTTAAGAGCCCTGCTGATTTGTATTTTTGCATTCGCGACCGTCTTTTCATTATTGAAAGATTCAGCCATATCCCACGATATATCCAGCGATTCGATAACAAATCCTTTCATTGATTGCAAAGCCAACCTTTCACCAGTATCAAGACGCTTTAGGAACTGATAAATCAGGACTTTGTTTCCCTGGCCGGCGGCGCGCAGTGCCAGGCCGAACGCTGCGGTCGTTTTGCCTTTGCCGTCGCCGGTATATATCTGAACAAGCCCTTTTTCCAGCATAGCAGTATATTAAAAGGAAAAAGTTGAAAAGTAAAAATTAAAAACTGGAATATGTGGATTGTAACCTAATTCCCCAGATATGGTCAGGATATGTCTTGCTGCGCCGGGATTATACTACGGCGGTTGCAAGCCTTTCCTGAGCAGCAGATTCACTGTCGGCCTGTTCGCCGGGTTTGAAAGGCAGCGGTGAAGCAAATTGCACTACAATACGCCGGGAGAACTGATTTATGCCGTCAACCCGGCAGATACGACCTGAACGGGTGAAATTTGCCATATCAAAGGCCTCTCCCGTCCGGAAACGGGGAACACTAAAGCGAGCGGTTAAATGTTGGCCAACGTATGGCCAGTGCACGTCTGTGTGGCAGGTGAACGCAGCAGCGGTGCTGGATATGTCAACCATTTGGCCTTGTGAAAGCGCTTCATTAAAGTCCTCGGCGAACCAGACTGGCCAATGATAGCGAAGCCTCTGCTCTTTTCTTCGCTCGTTATTAGTATCCATTATAAATCCTCCTCGAAAATAGCCCATTTTTACTGCTTGCAAATCGGCAGATTTAACCGGCGACTTTATGAACGATTGCCGGGGAAACCCTTGCTGGGGAGGGCTTTATGAAGCGGATGGCTGATTTTGGCTTGGAATAAAGCGATGACAGGATTGAACTTTTTTACGGCACCTTGGTTTTTTGCGGCTATGTTCCTATAACTAACCGCTGTTTTCTCGAACAAGTCTGCAGAATTCTTCGCCGCGTTGCTCGAAGTTGTCGAACATATCGTAGCTTGCACAGGCCGGGCTTAACAAGACAACATCGCCGGACTCTGCGAGTTGTCTGGCTGAATTGACCGCTTCGGCCAGTGAATCAGTAATCTCTACTTGAGCTACCTTGTGCTCTTGTGCTCTTATGCTCTTATGCTCTTTTATTTCTTTTGCAATTTTCTTAGCCGTTTGGCCGAGTAAAATGGCTGCTTTTGTTTTTTTGACTATTTTTTGGCTGAATTCATCAAAAGGTATGTTCTTATCGTATCCGCCGGCAATGATGATTATCGGCTGGTCAAATGCCTCTATTGCGGTAATCGCACTTTGCGGCGTAGTGGCTTTCGAATCGTTATACCACTTAACGCCGTTTATCTCTGCGACAAATTCAAGCCGATGAGGCAATGGCTTAAACGTCGGCAATACTTTTATTATTCTGTCGTCTTCAGCGCCGAAATGTCTGGCTAAGCACAAGGCGGCAGCAAGGTTGGAAAGGTTGGCTCGGCCGGGTAGTGGAAAACTATCCCGAATTTCTTCACTCACGTCATCAGCCGAAAATTTAATACAAATCCTGCCGGTATCTCGTTTGTATTTTTCAAACCATTCGGCCGCGATTTTGTCTTCGGCGTTGAATATGGAAACCGCCGGCGAGTTTCTATCTAATTTTTGGAATTTGAAGACATTCTCCTTGGCATCGCAGTAGTCGGCGAATGTGCCGTAACGGTCAAGATGGTTTGGCGTGAGATTTGTTAATAGTGCAATGTGCGGCCCTTTTGGGATTTGTGCCAATTGCTCGATTTGAAAACTCGACAGCTCCAGCACAACTAAATCATCGGGCCTGATTTGGTCCGCTATGGTCAATAACGGCTCATTGCCGATATTGCCGCTGAGCCATACGTTTTCGTCCCTCGTCCCTCGAAGTAGATGAGCTGTCAGAGCAGTGGTTGTGCTTTTGCCGTTGGCCCCTGTTATGCCGATTATCGTAGCGGGGCACAATTCAAAAAAGATGTTTATCTGGGATGTGATAAATTTATTGTGTTCTTGAGCGAGTTTGAGAAACTCATTGTGGGGTGGCACTGCGGGATTGACTACGATAATATCGGCTTGTTTAAAATCGGCAGGGTCGTGCGAGCCGAGATGATATTCTATGTCAGGAAATTCTTCGAGCTTTTCTATGGGCTCACTTAGTTGCTGCTCTGTTGCCAAATCTGTTATTACTACTTTTGCGCTGACACCTGCGGCAAATCTGGCGACATCAACTCCGCCGCCGAACCGCCCCAAACCCATCACGAGGACGTTTTTATCTGCGAAAAATTGCTTGTCCATTGTTTGCAGCTTGTGTTTTGTTATTTGGGATGCAATTTACCGGATACCAAATGTATCTTTCAAAGTTTGGTTTGCATAGCGTTCGCCAGGTCCATCTTCGCATCGATAACCGCCTGCTCGATGCATCTTTTCCAGTCGTCGCCGAACTGCTCCTTATATTGCGGCTTTTCATAAGCGTAGATTATCGAACGTGATGCGGTGATTAATGCTCCCGTGCCGTCGGGTTTGCAGAATCTTACGCAGTCGGCGGCAGAAGCTCCCTGCGAGCCGTAGCCCGGCACAAGAAACCATACCTTATTGTATTTTTGTCGCAAAGCGGTTGTAACATCAGGCGCCGTTCCACCGACTATCATTCCTACATTGCTGTAGCCGCTGCTGCCGATTCGTTCGGGTTTGATTGCGATTTCGTTGACGATTTCAGCAATTTTTTCATACATCATTTGGCCGTTGGCATCGGCGAAGTCCTGAATTGCCGCAGCGCTTGGGTTGCTCGCCCGCACCCAGACGAAAACGCCTTTACCCTGTTTGTCAGCCATATCCACAAAGGGTTCTATGCCCTCGGCGCCTGTGAAACCATTTATGGTAATGGCATCGGGCGTAAGCGTATCCTCCAGCCCGACAAGTTCCGGATTCTCCAGATGAGCGGCAGCGTAAAATTCTGCGGTGTGGCCGATGTCGCCGCGCTTGACGTCCCCGATTATTTCCAGGCCTAAATCATCAGCTTCGGAAATCAACGAGTAATAACTTTCTATACCCTCCCAGAGATACTTTTCGAAAAAAGCAATATTTATTTTCACTGCCGGTGTTATCGGGGCGATAATTCGCATCGTTTGTGTGCAAAAGTCGAGAATCGCATCCACCGCAGCAGCCGCATCAAACTCATCATTCATACTGCGATGGTTTTTTATGGCGGCAGGAAGCCGGCTATAGACAGGGTCAAGCCCTACGACCAGAGATGTTCTTTTGCTTTTTACGGCCTTGCAGAGACGGTCAGCAAAATGATTTGCCATTAGTTAATGCCTTTCTTTCGTATTACAATACTTCTTAAGCAAATGTTTCAACCACTATAACCGCTCATTTCGTTTTTGGCAATTGATTTTACAAAAGCGAAAAAGTATTATCGTGGGATATTATTAATAATCTAAAAACACAACGGGCAGGTGCAGATTTGAAAATTCACAAAAAGCTATATTTGCTTTTGACTGTTTTGGCCGTGGTATCGGCTGTAGTAGTTGTTGTTTTTGCTCTGCTTCTGCACAGGCCCTCCTTTTATAAGCCGCTTGATTTGGCCCACAGCAAAGAGGTCAGCTTGTATCTTACGAACGAGTTATTGCCTGAGCTTTATAATGGTGCACAGCTCCAGGAGCCGTTCAATCTGGTCGTTACCCAAAGTGGGATAAACGATATTGTCGCTCGTTTTGATTGGCCGAAAGAGTTCGGCGGCATCAGGTTCTCGGCGCCGATGGTGTTTTTTGCGCCGGATAGCATAGTGTTGATGGGGATGGTGTCCCTGGAAGGGGCCGAATTTGTAGTTACCGTTATAGCCAGGCCGAACCTTGATGCCAAAGGGCTTTTGAATCTGCAGGTGGTGAGCGTGAAAATCGGGGCTGTGGATATTACGCCTCTTGCCGGGGTGTTAGCCGGAAGAATATACCAGCAGCAATTCGGCTCAGCCGGCGCTGCTACAGAAGATTTTTGGGCACGAACAGCGGCTTCATTGGTGAATGGTAAGCCGTTTGAGCCGGTTTTTAAGATTGAGGATAAAAAAGTGCGGGTGGAGAAAATAACGATTGAGCAGAAAAAACTGACGATTCGCTTAGTTCCGGTGTTTGATTGAAGGTTTTTAGGCGGATTTTTGAGGTAAAAATGGGGGTGGGGTGTTAAAATGTAATGACTGGGCAAACCAGGCAAGGCAAAAACGAGCGAAAAATGTTTGAAAATGTTCGAAAACCATATAGAAATATCCGAAAACTGTATGAAAACATTCAAAAACGGTATAGAAACATTTGAAAATATTCGAAAATATCCGATTTTTTTTAGACGCTGATTACGCGGAAAGTTTGGCCACAGATGAGCACGGATAAACACAGATTTCTTGGTATTGACGGGGACTGAAAAATGTTTGGGAGACAGATTTCACTATTCAATCTATTCGGGTTCAAGGTCAAATTAGACATCACGTGGTTTATTCTGGCAATTCTTATAGCGTGGTCTTTAGCGCAAGGCGTCTTTCCAGAATACTTTCCCGGCCTTGAAATAACGACCTACTGGTGGATGGGAATAGCCGGAGCGCTGGGCCTTTTTGTATCTATTGTTTTTCATGAATTTTGTCACTCAATCGCTGCCAGATATTACGGACTGCCAATAAAGGGCATTACGCTATTCATCTTCGGCGGTGTAGCAGAAATGGAAGAAGAGCCGCAAAGCCCCAAGGTTGAATTTCTAATGGCCCTTGCGGGGCCGGTCTCCAGTGTAGTTTTATCCGGCGTTTTCTACGCGCTCGAGATAGCAGGAAAGAATGCGGGCTGGCCAAAACCGACAAACGGCGTGCTGGGTTACCTTGCGTGGCTTAATCTTATCCTGGCCGGTTTCAACCTTGTACCCGCCTTTCCGCTGGACGGCGGCCGAATACTGCGTTCGATTCTCTGGGCAGTGAAGCACAACCTGCGATGGGCCACACACATAGCTTCATATCTGGGTTCGGCCTTCGGGATATTTCTAATCGTCCTGGGGATAATCAACTTTATCGGAGGCAACTTCATCGGCGGGATGTGGTATTTCCTTATCGGGATGTTTGTCCGTGCAGCTTCCCAGATGTCCTACAAACAGCTTATAATCAGAAAAGCACTGGCCGGCGAGCACGTCGAGCGGTTTATGAAGTCTGAGCCTATAACCGTTTCTCCATCAGTTACCATATCACAGCTTGTTCAAGACTATTTTTATAAATATCATTACAAGATGTTTCCTGTTCTGGAAGAGGGCCGAGTTAAAGGATGCGTAAGCACCCGAGAGGTAAAACAAATTCCTCATGACCAATGGAGCAATTACAGAGTCGCAGATATACTAAAACCGTGCTCAAGAGAAAACACTGTTTCACTGCAGGAGGACGCCATCAAAGCCCTGAGCCTGATGAGCAGCACAGGAAACAGCAGACTGATGGTTCTGGACGGTGATAAACTTGCCGGAATCGTAACCTTGAAGGATTTATTACAGTTCTTATCACTTAAAATCGACCTTGAAGAAAAAGAAGAAATCAAAATTCCGTATTAGCTCTTTTTACCCTTTATAGTCAATACGGTTCGATTTTTCCAAAGGCACGGGTGGCTTAAAACAAAAAAATAGTTATAATCTTAGCTATGGGTGAAATTAAGCAACAACTTATTACGTTAGTATTAGGGAAGGTTTCGCGGGAACTGACAGGGGAAGTGTTTAATCCTGCGATTATCGCGAGCTCGCCTGTGTATTATAAAACCGCCGTGCCGCGACAAGTAATCGTGGGGCAGGAAAAGTTCGCTATCGGCGGCAAAGAGGTAACATTTCACCTGCGAGGATACCAGCCAGACGTGCTTTTAATCCAGACGACGATAGAGGTTGA
>JBELAN010000015.1:0-55871 GCA_049508795.1 Sedimentisphaerales bacterium
GCCGTTAATCGTCAAACCAAGGGCTTTTTTGAATGGCGCCAGTCCGCCGTCTATACAACTCTGCACAAGATGGAAAAAGCCGGACTGGTTAAAAGCAGATGGAGACCTGCGGGGATCGCCAGAAAACGAAAATACTACCATCTTACTGACAAAGGCAGGCAGTTACTCATCGCGAACCGAACCGAATGGCTCGCCTTTTCAAAATGTATGAACAAGCTGACTATCAATACCTAAGTATCTTGGGTGTTGTATTTCGTTTTGCTGTTTGCTCTAACTTTTTACATTTTGACTTTATTTCGAATTGAGAAAAGAATACCTAAGTATCTTAGGTATTACCCTCAGCGGCTCCCCAAGTCGTCAAACCAAAAAACTTGTGTTAATTTAGGCAACTTTTGGCTGATAAAAAGCCCCTGTGGCAAGCGGAGTAAAATTTCAATCAAATGCGCAGGGGGGGTAAAAAATTGTCGAATATTTTCAACCGTTTCTATACATTTTTCTCACTTTTCCATACATTTTTCCAAATTTTTCTACAACTTTTGACCGTTTTCAACCGTTTCAAAACACAAACATGCGCGTTTGGTGCGAAAAACACCTTCCCCAAATCGCCGAGATGGCTTACGCCATTACCCATCTTCCCCATTTCCCCATCCGTCCTCAGTCGTCTGTCTTCTGTCGCCCGCCTTCGGCTCACCACGTTTGCGTCGCGGTATATTGGACCGTAGCTACAGAATCGGCCTTGAGTTGCACTTCAAACCTTGCGGTGTATGCATCCCGTTTTTCGTATTTATGCGTGTTTTTGTCGATGGTCCAGTTCGCCCACCGCGGGAACTTTTCATCGACAAAAACCGTAATATCCTCTTTTTTCCTATTCCTAAGCTCGATTTTATGGGTCTCACGCGTCATCCGCCTTTCGTGTTGGCTATCAACCAGCGTATATTCCGCCACCACATCAAACGCATTTCCAATATAAAGCAGCAGCTTTTCCTTGTTTGGCGTATGGTCGATTCTGTCTTCGCCGACAAATTCGAGCGTATCATCCGCAGGGTCTTTCTTGAAAACGCGGATTTTGCCTTTCGGCAGCGCAATTCCGAGGTTATTTTCTTTGGTATTCTCAAATTCGAGTTTTATCTGGACTTTATCGCTTTGCTGGCCGCGACCATATATCTGCTGCCGGCCGCGTTCATAGATATAGAGTTTCTTTATTGGCACGCCCAAAGCAGGGGTGATAAACTCAATCTGCTTAACTTCATTGTTGTTTATGGTGCTTTTTCGCCCCAGCGTATAAAGGTGGTATTCCATAAACGCTTTTTCTTCAAAAGCAGGCGCGGGAACTTCCGTTGCCATTTTGTAAACCATAGCTTCCCTCGGGCGCTCGGGCTCAGCTACTCTTCTTACATCGCCGGCAATCAGTTTTATGGTTGAATCCTTGTAAGTTGCGCCGCTTTTGTTATCGATTGTCACCCAGCCGGTAAAATCAATCTTTGTTTCATCGGCGTTTAAGACCGCTGAATAATCAGCGTTCCAGTTGATTTGCCCCGTGGTATAGGTTACCTGACAAAGCTGGCTGCCCTTTTCTTTTGCGTTTGCAAGCCAAACTAATGTCGGCCTGGTGACCAAATCATCAGGCATTTCTTTCAGTGAAATCTCTTCTATGCTGTTTTTGTCTAAAATCTCAATATCATTTGTCTGGCCCTTCAATATTAAATTGTCGCCCAGTGCAGCCAGAAGCAGGCCGGTCGATTTCTTGCCTGTATCGGCGCCGCTGCCTTTTAAGGCAACCGTAACGTTTTTATCAATATAGCGTTTGAGCAGGCTGTCTGTGTTGACGAGGTCGTATTCGTAGTTCTGTTCGAGAACAGATACTGCCCCGGGCGCAGAGAGGCACCGGAAATTTACGCTGGTCGGGTCAATCGCCGAGGCGACATCAGTAAATCTTACCGTATTGAGGCCTTTCTCGAAAGACAATAGCCGGGACTCTCTGACGACAGCAAAGTTGTCTCCATAAATCGTCAGGGCAACCCCCTGTTCGCCGCTTTTTTGTGACTCGGCAAAACCGGCTGAACAGACCGCTATGCAAACTACCGCTGAAAATATTATTTGCCTTTTCATATTATCTGCCCCTTAAATTTTAATGTCAGGTTTTTAGAATGATATTGTCGCACAGTTTTTGCTGCGCGTAAAGCAGAAGTTGCGCAGAAAATGACAGGATACGAAAGGGCATCAATTACGAAATCATCAGAGGCAATGCACAGAGTAAAATAAGGCGGTTATTTTTCGGCTCTCTCGGTTTTTTCGTCTCCGGTATAAGGAATCCTTGGGCCGCCGAATTCGGTCGCTTCAAGGCCATTGAGTTCGCCCTGCGAAAGAACCGGCTTGATAACAACTTTCGGCGTTATGAAAATAAGCAACTCATTGGTTTTAACTTCTTCGCTCGTATGCATGAATAAACTTCCCAGAAGCGGTATATCGCCGAGCAGCGGTACTTTGTAAGTATCCTGCGAAACATCCCTTTTGCGAAGCCCGCCCAGCACGACAGTTTGACCATCCAGTACCAGCGCTTTCGTATCAAATTTACGGGTGTCAACAGTCGGCGGCAAAGTGCTACCTACACGAACACCAAATTCCGGCATGATGTGCAATCTTACCATACCTTCTCTTGTAACATGCGGGGTAACCTTAAGTTCGACGCCGACTTCTTTCCATTTGGTTGACGTCATAGTAGCACCACCAGTGGAGCTTTGGCTTGCCTCTGTATAAGGAATTTCTCTTACAATTTTGAAATCAGCGGTTTCGTTATCGAGTACCAGAATTCGAGGGTCCGCAAGCAGCTTGGCGCCAACCTGGGAGCGCAGAATGTTCAACGCCAGATCTATATTAACCGCATCGAGAAAACCAACGCGTATGGTACCAGCACCTATAGGCGTACCCGTACTCGTATCCACGTCAAAGCCGCTACCTACAAAGGGCTTACTCTTTCTATAGAGATAGCTATCGGCGCCTGTTACACCTCCGGCACCATTTGTCTGCCAAGCCGTTTGCGTCGTTTTAGTAGTATTAATAGTAGTAGTATCAGGGGTCGTGGATCCGGTTAGATTATTAGTAACACTATTATGAGCATCGGTATTAGTGGAAAATACACTTATAGGGTTGTTTCGGCCTGCATCCCAGACTGCCTCGAGTTCGAAGCCGTCCGTGGATGTTACGTCGTAGATTCTTACCTCAACCAATACCTGGGGCGTCATACGGTCAATTTTTTCGATGAAGGAATCCATTGCCTTGATATTGCTCTCGCTATCTTTAACAATTATATTGCTGGTGGCCGGGCTGGAAGAGATTGAACCTCGCTTTGAAATGAATTTCTTCAAAGCGGTTTCGACTTCTTTAACATCCGCATAAGTAATTTGATAAACCCTGCAGTCAAGGATTTCTTCCTTTTTGATAATTTCATCAACCGGCGCTATTCTTATCATATTCTTGTCTATTACGCAGCCATAGCCGTGCACAGCAAGGATATTACTCAGCGCTTCTCTCAGCGGCACATTTGTAAGCGTAGCAGTCACACTGCCGGTAACGGTAGGGCTTTTGATAATATCCACGTTCGCCTGTTCGGCCATCATCCTTATCGCATCTTCGATAGGTGTGTTCCTGAAATCGACGCTTATTGTTTTCAGCATTCGCTGCTCAAGAGGTATTGAGACATCCTCCTGCTTCGAGCCTTCATTTACGGTGCTGTTTATGTCCGGCGTGGTAACAGTCGCTGAGGCCTCATTTGAATCTTCATTTACGGCGCTGTTTATGTCTGGCGTGGTAACAGTCGTTGAGACCTCATTTGAATCCTTGATACCATTTTCAGCGACAGCGATAGCACAAGCCACAATAACGAATGCAAGAACCTTTAAAAAATTCAATCCCTTAGATTTCATCGTAGGGCTTCTCATAATAGTTCCCTTTCCAAAAGTCAGAAGTCAGATGTCTCTGTTCTTTGTCTTCTGTTTCTATTTTTATCATTGAACCTTTTGCGTCCATTTTTTACCGTTTGCTTCAAATTCAACGCTGCTTTCATTTATTTTTACGATGACTGCATCCAATATTTTATCACCCTGATGCACTATCTGGTCGCCGATAGCTGCACATGGATTATCCCTGCTATAGACAATACCTTTGACGATTGGTCCGGCGGTGGCGCCCTGGCTCGTCTGGGCCGTGAATGGGCCGAATTGCATAGGGTCACGAAGCGTTGTCGGATAGGGCTGCGGAACCTGCCAATCAACTTTTTTACTGCCAGCAGCAGCAACGGCCTTTACCGACTTATCTGTCCGAGGTCCGGTTATCTTCCGCGAAGGTGTGCTAAAGACCCGAATAAATACGAAAATCAAGACAATAAACAGAACCGGAGCCAATATCATCACCACCTTCTGCTTTGTGGTATTAACTCCTGGTTTTGGCGCAAGGAGCTTGCTTTTAATCTGCCTCAATGTCCGCTGCCAGGGGGTTTGCCCCGCAGCTTTTACGGCGGTATCAGCTTTAGGTTGTTTAGCCGGAGCAGCTTTCGGCGGCGACTGCAAAGGCGGCTGCTTGGGTTTTGGTTTAGTTGGAGTCATGTGGCTCGGAGCAGGTGGTTTTGGAGCGTTATAATCCTGATGCCCCGGCGCAGGGGTAGCAGAGGGCTGCTGTGCGTCGTTGTCTTTTGGAAGCGAGACGCCGTTAAAAATCGCCGAGACTTCTTTGTGCAGCCCTGCCTTATATTCTGACATTGCCTATCTCCTCAACCAAAGCTCTGCCGGTGCTTATCTCCTCGGCCAAAGCCCTGCCATTGATTATCTCATCAGCCAAAGCCATATATTCAACAGCGCCTCTGCTTTCAGGTGCATAGGCCAAAATGGACTGGCCGGAACTTGGGGCCTCAGCCAACCTCACGTTTCTGTGAATAACCGTATCAAATACCAAATCGCCGAAAAACTCCCGCATTTGCTGTTGAATCTGCCTGCTGAAAATAATCCTGTCTTCAATAAAAGTCAGCAACAGACCCAGGATTTTTACGCTGCAGGGGTAGAAATGCACTCTGATAATGTTCGCGGTCTCGAACAATTGCTTCAGGCCTTCCATTGCATAGTAGTTGACCTGAACAGGCACGACAACATCAGTGCTGGCAACAAGTGCATTGAGAGTCAACAAGCCGACCGACGGCGGGCAGTCAATAACGCACATCTCATATTCGTTGCTTATTATTCTGAGCTGCTCGCTCAAGACTAATTCTTTTTCGAGCACGTCGGCCAATTCAATCTCGGCGCCGGAGAGCAAGATATTGCTCGGCGCCAGATTAAGCCCACCGATGCCGCTGCTCACTATAACTTTGGAAATTGGAATTTGCGCGTTGGTAAGGGCATGGTAAATGGTCTTGTCAAAAGTTTCAGGGTTATGGCCAAGCCCCAGCGTGGCGTGGCCCTGCGGGTCGAGGTCAATTATCAGCGTTCTCTTGCCTTTCTCGGCAAAGGCGGCAGCAAGGTTCACCGCCGTAGTTGTCTTGCCGCAACCACCTTTCTGATTTGATATTGCTATTGTTCTCATCTTTACTCTACACCACAAACTCACGCCGGGAATTTACCGGCTCTTTTAACTGCCCCGCATCTTTCTGACAAAAACCGCCAAATTCATATTCACTTGATGTTCTGAGCTGCCTTTGTCTGAGCGAGTTATTGCGAACTTATCCACAAAGATGACCGGCCGATGCCTCTCCAGAGCATTTAACAAGGCGGCAAACTGACTAAAATCCATCGTGGAAAAGCTGATATCAATGTGGCTCTCAGATATGTATTTATCAGACTTTTCCGTCTCTCTACCACTGTCCTTTTTAGTTTCAAGGCTAAACGAAGTAACTCCTTTCCCGCCGGCGATTTGACTTATATCGAACGTTAAATTAACCGAATCTTCGAAATCAATAACAAAATTCTTCAATTCATCTCGTAAATGCTCGATTTGTTCATTCAACTGAATTTTGGTTTCCTCCTGTGCCGCTTCTAGAGCGGAGTTGTGCATCCGTTTTTTCTCTGCGAGCTGCTTTTCGAGCTGCTCTTTGCTGTTTTTCTGCGGCGCCAACGTAAGCATATAAATAAAGAAAAACAGCACGAAGCAACCCGACCATATTAAAGCCACTTTCGTAAAATATTTTCCGTAAACCGACTTCATAAAAAAACCTGTTACAATTCCGGCTTGAAAATGCAATCTATCTGGTAAGAGACAACATCCTGGCCATCAAAAGTATCGGATTTCTGCGAAATTATGATATCTTCAAGCTTCGGTGCGAGCAAAGCCGAAGAGCGAAGACTATCCTTAAAATCCCTGACCGCTTTGTCATTGTCGGCCTGCGGCCTTCCGATAACACTTATCTGCAATGTGCTTGCCGGAACACTGACCTCACTCATCTTTTTGGGGTCATCTTTTTTGGGAATCTTTTTGCCTACAGGGTGCTGCTTTACCTCAAGCTTAGTCAAGACCATTGAAGCGGGTATATTCTCTACTACGGTCGCCAGAATAGGTGACCATTGAGTATGTTTGCCAAGAGAAGATAAAGCTTCTGATAAACAGTTATTTATATTGTCTTTCTCCGCTTCGAATGATTTTTGCAGCTCTACAGCGTCCGACAATGTCTCAATTTGTTTTTCGTAATTAACTATTTCCTGCTTCGCAACTTTGATGACAATTCTGTTGCTTAGATAAAAACCGAGCATTGCCGCTGCAGCAAGAAAGGGCACTGCAAATACCATGGCGGCAATAGCTACGCCCCAAGGCCTGTTCTTCATCGGAATACCCTGCCCCTTTAGTAAATCTATCGTGAACATATTATATCAACCTCATCGCAAGACCCGCTGCTACCGCCATTGCATGACCATTTTTTTGAAGAACGTCTCGACAGTTCTGGTCTCCGTCGCAGGGTATTTTGTCGAACGGATTCCACAGCACCGTTCCGGCGGGAAGATGGTTGTCCAATAACTCAACAAATCCCTTGGCCGCAGCAAAACCACAAACAAATATCTTTTCAACAACGGCTTGTTTTTCCTGAGCCATGTAGTAACGCAATGTATCAGTTACATCGACAATCAATTTCTGACAGGCCTTCTCCAGACTGTCGCCGAGCTCTATAGTTCCTGCCGGATTTTCACAGCCGAGCAGAGTTTTCTTAACGGCCTCCGTTGAAACACCCTTTTCCGCTGCAATCTCTTTAACGATTGTCCCGCCGGCACACGCTATATCGCGAATAAACGGCAAAGAATTGGCCGCCGTAATCGCCAGAGTTGTGTAAGTGCTGCCGACGTTCAAAATAGCTGTTGTTCGGCCGGCTTCGGTTTTTTCGTATTCACTGAAGCAATTCAAAAGTGCCAATCCATCAACATCCATTAAAACACAGTCGAGACAAGCCTCTTTCGCGAGCTGCCTCTTTCTTTCTATCACATTATTCGTTGCCGCTACTAATACGCCGCGGGTGCTGTCATCGCCATTAGGCATCAATTGGTAATCAACAGCACTGTCGTCAATGTTGAACGGACAAACCTGTGCGGCTTCGAGTAAAACTGCTCCCTGGACCTCTTCCAGCGGCAGCGATGGAAATTTGAAATAGCGCACTGCCGTTTCAGGGCCGCATACTCCGCAAACAGCCAGTCGCGTCTGAATTCCGGTTGACTGAAGACATTCTTTGACTGCCCTGACGGTGTTTTCTTCTTTCTGCTCTTGGTTAGCATCTTTCTCATTGACGATGTCGGTAAAACCGGCTGCGGTGACGACGTAGCCGGTTTCATCCTTGCGCATTTGGACCATTCTGACCGCAGAAGAGCCGATATCAAGTCCTATGACCTGCGGTTCCTCAAGATTAAGTAATCGTTTCCAATCCATTTCCCTGTATTGTCCTATCCCGCTACGGCTCCCCGCCCAGCGCTGGGCGGGGCCGAGACGAGTCTTGTCAAATGGTAATTGGTTAAATAATCACCAATTACCAGTTACCAGTTACCAATCAGGTGTATTCATCGGCTCAAAAAAGTGGGTATTTCACTTGGAAATTACTGCATAATGGTTTCGCAGGTTAGCATCGTGATTTGAATGCGTGAGGCCCTATAAATACTGCGGATTTAGACTGGAAATACAACTTTGAACACCCTGATTACATCAAAGTGTGCAAAATTCAGCAACTATAGGAGACTTAAGAAGGGCTTTTGAAAAGTTATCGGTCGTGGGGGGTAATAGGGTATGGTTTTCTATCCGCAATCCACTATAACTTATCTACTAATTATCAGTTGCCCGGTTGATAATCGTGCCAGATGGGAGGTGTCCCATCGTTCATAACTTACTGGCTTTATGGCAATTCTTCCCAGTTTGATAGTCCACTGTAAATGAGTCCCACTCCTCTTGGCAGGCTGGGCGGCTGTGTACTCCGGTTGCGGACCCTGTCATCATAGTTAATTATCATTTGATAATGCCTGATTTTGCTTCCGCCAGTGCCTGTCTCACCTGCAGTCAGGACCGTTCCTGTTTTGGCGTCAACCCATTTGCCGGTGGCGGTGTCATAACGGCACGGTCTGTAGTTGCTGCCCGTGCCGCCCTTGGTGTACCAATCCCGGTTAATCGAAACTTCGTTCAATGCGGAAAGGTTACCCGTAATCGTGAACCCAGAGTCGGGTTCCTTTAACGTGCCTCCGATGGGGTCAATATTGTAAAGGAAATTATTGGCCGCAAACATCATCGCATCGAAGCGGCCCATATTTCCATAACCCGGGTCGCCGAAATAGATGTTGCCGCCGCTGACCAACTGGCCCGAACCGTCATACTTGCCAAGAGCCACCAGGCCGAGCATATCTTTGCTAGGGTCTTTGTACTGTACGTTGTCGCAGACGTGGATATTGCCTGTGGCGACGATTGTTACTTTTCCGTCCATTTTGAAGCCGTATGTTGGTTTGCTGTCGACCCACACATCGCCGTCAACATAATAAACGTTGGTAGTGCCTTTAGTGCCGCCTGCATGAAGGGGCGTGTCCCCGGTAAATGGACCTCCGACTACGAAGCCCTTGGACGGTTCGAAGAAAAAGTCATTGCCGGAGGTAGTGTCGCATTCAGCCTTCCTGTCGGAAGGGTTTTTCACAAAGACGTCTCGCAGCTCATTACCGGCCGGCAGGTACCCACTGCTGACACCTGCTGCTGTAAAGATTTGGGCCACATTATATGTATTATTTACGGCATAGTTCATACTCACTAAGTCGGGAGCGTCCTGCATCTCGGCGCCCTCGGTAATTACTCCGGAAATTGAGGAACTGTCGTAGTGGTTAACATGACCGGTAGCATCAACATCTCCATCTAGATTATAAGTGTTAGGCAACGGCGCGGGCTTAACGCTGCTTTGTTCGTACAAACGAACGTCCCCGTCAATAAATACATTTCCGTTAATTGTGTCTTTGCCGCCAACGTAGCTGCCGCCTTTATTTACGGGAGAGCCCGTCCCCCTTAACATAAGTGTCCAAGCCGTTCCGTCAAAACCGCCGGCATATATACTCTTTTCATAAGGAGGAGCCAGAAAGGTCACTGCTACCTTTACTCTTTTCTCCTGCCCTCCCGCTATGCCGGTTGCAATAGCGTTTCCATCGGAGGAGTAATCAACCCTGTAGCTTCCTTCTCCCAAGTCCCCTTCAATGCTCCCGGATTGATTGCCTTTTATTTCTTCGCTGGCTAATTTTGCGCTGAATATTTCCAATCCTGCTTCAGCCAGATAAAAAGCCTTGGTTTTGTCAACATCCTTCTGAGCCAAGATTGCCTCGCTGCTGGCCACACTAAGCACGGAGAAACCTAATATGGTAAGGATAAGAGTGAAGACTAACACTACAACAAGCACTATACCCTTTCCCGACTTCGCTAAAGCTACGCCGGACAAGTGGGATTTTAAGATTCTGGTTCTTCTGATTTTCATCTTACATCACCCCCCATAATTTCGCATCATTACTGTTGAGACAAAATGTGCCTGCGCATCGTCTTTTTTCAAGCTGAGGTCTATTTTTACTGTATGTTTATTGGGGTCCGTAATAAATTGCAAATTTGTCACTTCACCATTTATAATGGTTTGAAGGTGTTCTCCAACAATCTGGCATTGAAGGTTGTTAGTGTCCGCCACGTAGGAAAATGTTATGTTGGGGTTACTTTGTTTGGGTATGTATAGAACTCTACCATTAGAAGACTTTTCTGCGGACGTTGCCGCTTTAATAGACTGGCTCATTCTAAGCATAGCATAAGAGGCGTCCCTTTGAAGATTCACCTTTTTCCAGGCATCATTCCAGGATGTCTGACCAATAAGCATAACTGAACCTGCTGCTAAAAGCACAATAAGGCCTGTCGCAATCGCGGTCATAAGCTCTACGAGAGTGAGACCTTTGGGGGATTTTGTTTTCGTTTTCATCGAATTAACCTATTTATTTAGGAGCAATACAAGTAACCAAACTCACATTAGGCTCATTACTTGCATGCCCCCAACTAACAGTAACTGTAACCTCTTTATATGAGCCGGCATTTGCTACGTGTGCTTTTCGAGTATAAAGTATGTCCTCTAAAGTAGTATTATCCGTTGAGTCGCCTATGCTGGCATAATTAGGTTCTGCTTTTAACTCTTCTAATTTCTGAGCAGCTAATTGAGTGGCTACGCGATAATGTTTCTGCAGACTAATCTGGCCTTTGCCGATAGCAAAGAGAAAAGCGCATCCGACTATTACAATTGTTACAATTAGAATAGCCGCCATCACTTCAATTAAAGTAAATGCCGCCATCGGCTTGCGTTGCTTAACGGCCATAATCATTCTCCTACCACCCAGTAAAGCGGTGATTGCCCTGTTTCAGTTGATATAAAAAACTCCGAATGTGGACTAAAAATTTTTCCCCTCTTATATGTTTCACTTAATTAAAGTATACACCAGAGACCCATCAAAGCAAAAAAATATCAGTTTAATAAAGGAACAAAACACAGAAAGGAAATCAGGATATCAGGAAAAGAAAAAGATAGCCTGATACCCTGATAACCCAACACAATGTTAACTACGCTCAAACAACCCGTGATTGATTTCTACACATATCCGCCTGTCGGTGGAGATTTCTCTTTAGCCCGGGATGGCTATGGTCGTCCTGGCCATAGCCACCATTACTTCGTTCGGGTAATTGTCGCCCTGCGGATTCGGGCTGTTTAGCAGTCCTACCCTGCCTCCTCAGCCGTTCTCAAATGAGACCATATTGCAGGCCTCCGCTTGTTCAGACCACAAGATGACGTAGGGAACAGTCAACCTTACGGAGTTTCTACCCACGCCCCGGTGTTGTCCAGCGTAATCTGAGAAGGAGTCTGAATTCCAGCGCCTGCAGTGGCCGTAACTGTAAACGTCAAGGGCGGGTCTCCAGCATCGCTATAAGCGGTAGTCCACGAGAAGTTACCAGCGTTGAAGTATGTGCCGGTGAAGTCCGAAAGCGCAAATCCCATATCAGTCATCGACGGTAAGTCCGCTCCATAGGTCCCGGTGTTACCTTTTTCGGCAGCATAAGCACGTACCGCAGTCCCTATGGTGCCCATAATCGACTTCCCTTCCGACCACTTGGCTGAATCGATACGGCCTCGCATAAGCGGAATCGCCACTGCTGCGAGGATGCCGACGATGAGAATAACCACCATCAGCTCTATCAGCGTAAAACCTTTTCTACTTTTCATTTTGACTTCTCCTTAAAAAAGTTTTAATATGATGTTAGTCCCTAACTTTACGCTTTTCGTTCCATCTATCGGTCAAATTCATTAGCGACTGTATTAGTTTTTCGACTTTTCTAACTGCCCCCGCGTCTTTCTGTCGGAAGACAGAAAAGGGAGCTGGCTACTTCATCCTTGACATATCCGACATCGTAAAAATCGGCAGATACAGCGCAAGAACTACCACCAGCACAATCGCTCCAACGCTTACAATCATTATCGGCTCAAGCATACTCGTCATTACGGTTATTGTAGAATCAACCTTTCGTTCGTAATGGTCGCTGGTTCTTTCAAGCACTGTGGCCAGCGAGCCGCTTTCTTCGCCGACCTGTATCATTTTGATGACCATATTAGGGAAAAAGCCGACCGCAGCCATACTCGAGGATATCTTTAATCCTCCGACAACACATTCTCTGGTTCGTGTTATGGCTGACTTTATAATATCGTTATCGGTCATTCCGGAGAGAATATCGAACACATCAAGCACTGAAACGCCCGTGGAAACTAAGCTTGACATCGTTCTGCAGAACGTCGCAACAAATGACTGCTTGATTAGCTTGCCAAATAAAGGCGCGGCGAGGACGATTTTGCTAAATAAATAATGGCCCTTTTTGGTCTTGGAGGTAACAACCATGGAAACTATCAGCAAAAGAACAGAGCCGATAATATAGAGAAGATTGTGGTGCAGGATATCGTAAAACCCCATAAAGCCCCGGGTAAAAGCAGGCAGCTTGCCGCCTATCTGGTCAAATATGACGCGGAATCGTGGAATAATAAAAGCCATTATGAATATGACTATCGCCACTATAAATCCTATCACAAAAATAGGATAGACCATTGCGCCTTTAACTTTTTTTGTCAATTTATCGCGACTGTCAAAATGTTCCGCCAGTCTGCGCAGCACCTCCGGCAGATTACCGCCGGTCTCGCCGGCTAATATCATTGCGCAAGCGAGCCGGTTAAAAACCTCTGGAAATTCCGAAACACTGGCTGAAAAAGTCTCACCCCTGCGCATTTTTTCCAAAATTTGTTGTAATACTTCTCGAAGATGCAAATTTTCTATGTCTCCGGTGAGGGTCTCCAAAGCCGCGGGAATGGCAATTCCTCCTTCTACCATTGTGGTCAACTGCCAACAAAGCGATGCTGCGTCCGCTGATTTGATTCGCCTTCGGAGAGCCATTCGGCGGGTTTTTTTGGCACCCACAGCTACCTCGTTGACAGAGACGGGAGTAAACCCCTGTTCACGGAGCCAGCCGAGTAAATCATTTGAGCAAGCCGCCTCTTTGAGGCCTTCCTTTCGCTGTCCTGATGAATCCCGAACAATATACTTATAGTTTTTCATTTATCGAACCCTACCAATACCGCTTGGCATTTAGCGGCCTCTCGATATTCGATACTATATGCCATCGGCGTCCTAAAACCGCCAGTTCAGTAAAAAATCGGCTGCTGCCCTGTGCTGGGGTGATTGGTAACTATTTAACCAATTACCGTCCCAAAAACTGTCCCTTGCTATTCCGTCCCTATGTCTTCGGTAAACGTTGTAGAGAGGACTTCTTCAGCGGTAGTTACTCCCTTCATCATATTACTGATGCCGCTTTCAAGTAACCCGCCATAACCCTTTTTACGAGCCGCCGCTCTAATTTGCCTTTCATTTGCACAGCTTATGACCATTTCCCGAATATCGGAATCCATCACGAGGAACTCAAATATGGGCAATCTGCCCTTATACCCCATGTTTCCACAAGCGTTACAACCCTTGCCGTGATAAAAGACCGTTTTCTTGGCCTGCTCGGGGTCTATCTTCAGGCGTTTGAGAACCTCGCTCTTGATTTCCACCGGCTCTTTGCATTTCTCACAGATTCTTCGAACCAGCCGCTGAGCGACAATTAAGTTAAGCGTTGAAGCGAGCAGATATGGTTCAATTCCCATATAGAGAAATCTGCTTATCGCGCTGGGTGCATCGTTGGTGTGGAACGTGCTCAGGACAAGGTGGCCGGTCAAAGATGCTTTTATTGCTATCTCAACCGTTTCTTTGTCCCTGATTTCACCTATTAAAATTATGTCCGGGTCTTGTCTCAAAATCGCCCGCAAACATACTGCAAAATCGAGATTGATTTCCGGCTTGATTTGAATCTGGTTAATCCCAGCCAGACGGTATTCGACGGGGTCTTCAACAGTGGTAATGTTTTCCGTCGGGTCCCTCAGATAATTTAACGCCGCGTATAATGTGGTGCTTTTACCGCTGCCGGTCGGGCCGGTTACAACTATGATGCCGTGCGGCTGCGACAATGCAGTTTTAAGCTCTTCGAGACGTTTGGGGTCAAATCCCAGTTGTTCCAGGTCACGGCTTGCCGCTGTTGAGTCGAGGATTCGCATCACTATCTTTTCACCGTATATTGTCGGAATTGACGAGACTCTCACATCTATATCTCTGCCGGAGGATTTTATTTTTAATCGGCCATCCTGGGGCAATCTGCGCTCGGCAATATTCATGTCTGATAGAATCTTAATCCTGGTAACTACCGCGGCCTGCATGTTCTTTGCCGGAGGGACCATATTACAT
This sequence comes from Sedimentisphaerales bacterium, assembly GCA_049508795.1. GTDB lineage: Bacteria > Planctomycetota > Phycisphaerae > Sedimentisphaerales > Anaerobacaceae > CAIYOL01. The sequence continues at coordinate 14,313 of JBELAN010000015.1, forward strand.
AGCGAACCATCAATTCGCATTCGAATCATCATCGAATTTTCCTGTGGCTCGATGTGGACGTCGCTTGCTCTGCTTTTGACTGCCTGGCTTAGCAGCAAGTCAACAAAGTGAATCACAGGCGCTTTCGTTGCAGCTTCGCTGTCTACAGGTGCCTCTGAAGTCTCTTTTGCAATCGACTCTATCCTTTTATCCTCTTTGCCGACTTCGAGTTCTACAAGGTCGCGGAGCTGCTGTTCCTCAACATCGGAACCATGATAAATCACCTCTATCGCCTGGCGAATTTCCTGATGCGAACTAATTACTACTTTAATCTGACGTTTTATTTTTAGTGTGATTGTATCTATTGCTACAACGTTAAGCGGGTCAGCCATCGCCACCACAACTTTGTCATCTATCTCACCAATGGCCACAAGGCAAAAACGTTTGGCGATAGCCTCGGGCAGCATTCGAGCGATGTTCACATCTATCCTGCTAATATCATCGAGACGGATGTATTCCATTGAGAGATGTTCGGCCAGGGCCAGAGTAACATCATCCTCGCTTAGCATCTTCAGTCGGAGCAATACCTCGCCGAGCCGGCCACCATGCTCACGCTGTTCGTTTAGCACTTTGATTAGTTCTTCATGGCTCAAAAGCCCTTTGGACACGAGCAGTTCGCCAAATAGAAGGTCGGGTCTTATTTTAGGGGTATGGGTGCTGGAGACACCTTGTGCAGATTTCATTTGCTCACCTCAATCTATCGCCATTCAATTAAGTTCTTTTTCCGAAAAATAAGTTTTTCCCGATAAGTTGTGAATACGCAATCAGCGAGCATTTTATTTTTACTTAGGTCTTCGTGGTAAGAAGCTCAAAATAAAGGATGGATGCTTCTTTATTACCCCCGTATCCTAAAGTATACTATAAAAAACATCAGAAGCAAAAAACCACCGCTTCATCCGAGACAGCAAATAGCCTTGCCGGCAAAAGGTTTATCGCCCCTAAGGGGCAAGGGACACTTTTTATGGGACAGTCGGTAACTCAAACCCAAACCGATCATTGATGATTCTGATGCCTTTGCTTTTATTCTGAACAAAACAATTGTTTCTTCGAGGCTGATACAACCGATACCGAAGTCAACATTATGCTTAAAGGCACAAAAGTTGCGACCCTTATAAGTCTATCTGAGTAATAATTGACCGCCTTGTTTTCAATTTGTCCTTAATTTCGTCGCGTCGTTTTCTAATCCTCTCTACATCAATGGGGTATGTTCCATATTTATGGATTGTTTCGTACATTGTCACAGCATTCTCCGGCGGAACGCAATCTCCGACTTCGCCGGAGGACCCTATCAATATACCCCCCTGCGGACCGATTTTTTCTATCAGTTCCAGTGTTTCATCTTCAACGTCGTAGGTGTTCCCCTGTGGCAGGGTAACTGCACAGCATACATTTCCAAAAAGCAGCTTGTCGGGATACTGTTTTCTTATTTCGAAAATATCGTTGCACCCGTTCCTCTCTATGGGATTAAGACCATCAGCTCCGAATTCGCCGAATATTATTTGTAAAAGCTCGCCGTATCTCCCGTCAGTATGAAACAAAAACTTAAACTTCTTTCCCCTGATTGGCTCACTAATCCATCTCCATCGCGGAAGTGCTTGCTCGGCTATAAACTTTGGACTGAATATCGGTCCTGTATCGCAGGCAATGTCCTCCCCCATAAATAGTATCGGTGCCGACGCATTTTCGGCAAACACCTGCGCAATATAAGCTGAAAACCTGGCGGCACAATCCATAATCTGTGAAACAAGTTCCGGAGCATCATAGATTGCGGTCATAAAAAGCTCCATACCGGTATATGTGTAAGAATCGCTCACAGGGCCTTCAACTGCTCCGACAAAGACAAGGTCATAATAATCAAAAACCTCTTTTATATGTTTAATAAAGGGTATATACCATTTCTTAACTTCTTCATACTTTGGGATTCTGGGTATATGTTTCTCAAGCTCTTTTAAGTTTGAGAAAGGCCGTTTTGAAATCCAGTCCGTTCCTCCCTTTTGTGTTACCTCCCAGCCGTCCGGATTAACTCCCAGAAAGCGTCCCCAGTTATCAATCTTTGAACTCATCCACGGTTTTGCGAAGGTATATATACGGTGTGTAACATCCAGCCCGATTCCCTTGAAAGCTTTGGCGTTTATTTCGACTATCTGTTCGAAGGAATATTTTTTCGTCTCGTCTAATCCCCCGTATCTTGCCTGCAGTTCCTTATTGTTTGCGAAATCGTATGTTAATATCCTGTCGGGTCCATCCCAATTAATCGCCTTCATAAATCTTTCGTAATTACCCATCCTGTCCGCTCTTTCCCTTCACACCGTCCCTGACACAAAAAAAATATCCACCGTCACCAGTGGTTCGAAACCCTCAACTATGCTTACTCCTCTGCTGACACCGGCTGTAGCACTTAAGACGCTGGATATTTTTGTTCGATAATTCTCTTACTTCTTGGTAGTTTTTTCGACGGTCGTCGTTTTGGTAGTCGTACTCTTCTCGTTACAGCCCGTTACTGTCATCGCGACCCCCATAATAATTACCAATACCGCCAAGACCACAACACATTTCTTTATACAGTTCTTCATCTTGTTCTCCTTAATAGTTTTTTGTTCAGTTTCTACCATTGTCTGACCATTCTATTAATTATCGTGTTTTTTCGGCGTTTAGCAATACCTTATCTGTCACTTTAGCCAAAATATCGAAATTCTCTCTGCCTGGTCTGCACTGGTCGGCCTGCCAAATTGCCTGTTGATAAACAAGAGCAATTTTGTGAATGCGTAGATGCCGGGCCATCTGGTACTAAAGCTACATTATACGGCAGGGACATTCAGCAGATTATCAGGAAAAATTTTGGTATAGTTTATACTTTAGATGGCGTGTACAAGCTGTTACATCGTCTGGGTTATTCTTGTCTAAAGCCTCGCCCAAGACACGAAATGGCTAGGCCATGCCATAGGCAAAGCGTGTCCGCTGATTCAGGAAGAATTTAAAAAACATGGGCAAAAGGCTTGAAAACATTGCCAAAGAGCACCCCGATAAGCGAATAGAGGTATGGTTTGAGGATGAAGCTCGCTTCGGCCAACAAGGAACATTAGCTCGTGTTTGGACTCGTCGGGGTACTCGTCCTCGAGCGGTCAAGCAAACTGGTTACGAATGGCTGTATATATCGGCAGCAGTATGTCCCTCAAATGGCCGGACAGCAGGTTTATTATTACCCTATATTGATGCCATGCTGATGAGTATTTTTCTTCGGCAGTTTAGTAAACAATTGCCCAACGATACCCATGCGGTCTTAATCTGGGATCGGGCCGGCTTTTACAAGTCTGGTGAGCTTGTTGCGCCGGCCAACATTACCATAATAGAGCTTCCCGCTTATAGCCCGGAATTGAATCCTGTTGACCCCGCCCAGCGCTGGGCGGGGGGCAATACCTTCGCAGCCATTACTGGGCGAATCAAAGTTATGAAAATTATGATGCGTTGCGAGAAGCTGCCTGTGATGGCTGGCAGGCCGTTTGTCTTGATGAAAAGCTTATCCAAAACATTTGCCGTTGCTCCTGCATCGAGCGCAAAAAGTTTTTATGATTGGTATTATTTGTCTTTTGCCTCGAATTCGGCGTCGATTACGTCATCGCCGCCTTTTCGTTTGACCTCGCCTTCCGGCGGCGGTCCGCCTTTGGTGCTGCCTTTGCCTCCTGCGGAAGAGGCCTGTTTTTTGGCGGCCTCTTCATAAAGCGTCTTGCCCAGCTCCTGGCTGGCAATGCCGAGGTTTTCAATGGCTCTTTTTATCGCATTGGCGTCTTCGCCTTTTATGGCTTCTTTCAAATTATTGACTGCGTTTTCGATTCCGCTGCGGGTCTCGGCGGAGACCTTGTCGCCGTGCTCTCTGAGTGTCTTTTCCGTTGAGTAAATCAACTGGTCGGCCTGGTTCTTCAGGTCAACCACCTCTCGCTTTTTCTTATCTTCCTCGGCGTGGGCCTCAGCCTCTCTGGTCATCTTTTTAATCTCTTGTTCGCTTAGCCCTGAGCTGGATTTAATCTCAATCGACTGCTGTTTGCCTGTGCCGAGGTCTTTAGCAGAAACGTTTAAGATGCCGTTGGCATCGATATCGAATGCGACCTCAATCTGCGGAATGCCTCGCGGGGCAGGCGGAATATCTGTCAGTTGAAATCTGCCGAGTGTGCGGTTGTCCCTGGCAAATTCCCTCTCGCCCTGCAGGACGTGAATGTCAACGGTCGTCTGGCTGTCAGCCGCTGTCGAGAAAATCTCTTTCTTGCTGGTGGGTATTGTCGTGTTGCGCTCAATCAATTTTGTCATAACTCCGCCTAATGTCTCAACTCCCAGCGAAAGCGGCGTTACGTCCAAGAGCAGAATATCCTTCACGCCTGCGTCACCTGCCAGAACCGCTCCCTGAACGGCGGCGCCGAGCGCAACGACCTCGTCGGGGTTAAGACTCCTGTTGGGCTCTTTCTTGAAGATACCTTTAGCGATTTCATAAACCCTCGGAATCCTCGTAGAGCCACCGACAAACAATAACTCAGCAATATCTTTTGGAGTGAGCTTGGCGTCCTCCATCGCCTTGTAACAGGGGCTTTTCAGCCGCTCAAACACCGGCTCGCAGAGCGCTTCGAACTTGCTGCGGGTGAGGGTAATCTGTAGATGTTTGGGGCCTGAAGAATCCGCTGTGATGAACGGAAGGTTCACGGTGGCCTCTAATTGTGTGCTCAGCTCGCATTTTGCCTTCTCGGCGGCCTCCTTGAGCCGCTGATGGGCCATCGGGTCTTTGCGAAGGTCGATGCCCTCGGTCTTTTTAAACTCGTCCGCCAGATAATTTATCAGCACCGCATCGAGGTCATCGCCGCCCAGGTGTGTATCGCCGTTTGTGCTGAGGACCTCAAAGACGTTGTCGCCGATATCGAGGATTGATATGTCGAACGTTCCGCCGCCGAAATCGAATATGGCGACTTTTTCGTTCCTTTTCTTCTCTAATCCGTAAGCCAGCGCAGCAGCCGTCGGCTCGTTGATAATCCGCTCGACCTTTAATCCTGCTATTTTGCCGGCGTCTTTTGTTGCCTGGCGCTGCGAGTCGTTAAAGTATGCGGGAACCGTGATAACGGCATTTTCAACCTTTTCGCCGAGATAGTCTTCTGCGGTCTTCTTCAAATCCTGCAGAATCATCGCCGAAATCTCCGGCGGCGTATATTCCTTGCCGCGGACGCTAACCTTGACTAACTCATCCGGCCCGCCGGTGATTTTATAAGGGACTATCTTTTCCTCTGCTGCGACTTCTTTATGCCGCCGGCCCATAAAACGCTTTATGGAAAACACAGTGTTCTCAGGATTGGTTACCTGCTGGTGCTTGGCGATTTGGCCGACAAGCCGTTCGCCTTTATCGGTGAAACCTACTACAGATGGAGTTAGTCGCGAGCCGGAAGAGTTAATCAAAACCTTCGGCGAAGAACCTTCCATCACGGCAACTACCGAAAGTGTTGTCCCCAAATCTATTCCAATTATTTTATTAGTAGCCATTTCGCACTTCCTTTCGTTTTTCTATGCTCGTTATATTAGCGTGTAAGCACATCGCTGTAAATAAAATATGCAAAAGCCGTGCCACCAGTTAAGCTTTATCTGACCGAGTAAGTTAACCTCTTACATTTCAAGAAGTTAGGTTCTCTGACCTCTGTCTTCCGACCTCTGTCTTCTGGTTTTTCGTGCCATTTTGGCAGATGAATAAGATGTAGCCGATGGCGTTTGGTGTATATGGAAAAACTGTACGCAGGATATATATTATCCGCTAAACGCTGTGCGTTATACGCTAACCATTGAGTGCTGAGCGGATGATTTTGGCCCTGAGCACATCTCTGTGGGTGGCGTCCAGCGTTTTTCCGCAGTTTAATTGCAAATGTGCCGGCTGAGTGAGCATAAACAGCCGGTTTATAGTTGTGATGGATAGACCTCCGGGCTTATCAGCGTTGCTGCTGGCGCTAATCTTGCAAAGCTTCTCTATCGCCGGCGTCGAAGCACCCATACGTTCGCGCATATTTATGCCCATACGCAAATGGCTTAGCAAAAATAACGCCTCCTGCGAGCTTATCAAATGGGCGTTTCGTAGCAGCGCCATTGCACGAGAAATTTTGTCGTCGAGGACATCAGGCTCCTTCGAGAGCAGCTGATTCCTCGCTGCATTTTCGTATTCGACAATTTCGGGGATAATAGTGTTTTCAAATTGTGCGACGATATCGGCCTCTGAGACACCAAGCGATACCTGATTTGAGAGCTGATAGAAATCACCTGCCGCCTCGGTGCCTTCGCCGAACAGGCCTCGCACAGCCAAATTCATATCCCTCGTGGCGTTTAAGAACTTCTCTATTTGGCCGGTCATCTTCAACGCCGGCAGATGCAGCATTACTGAAACCCTTATACCGGTGCCCAGATTGGTCGGACAGGCCGTCAGGTAACCATACCGCGGACTAAAGGCATAACCTATTCTCTCCTCTATCATATCGTCGATACGGTTTATCTGCCCAGCACATTGGGTTAGCTGCAGCCCGCCCTTTAGCACTTGGATTCGCAGATGGTCTTCTTCGTTAATCATTGCGGTAAAAAATTCCCGCTGGGCGATAACTACTCCGCGGGGCCCTTTGCCGAAGGCGTGATGTCGGCTGATGAGATGCCTTTCCACCAGCAAATGTCTGTCCAAAACAGGGGTCTTGTCCACGCTAAGATAGAAGATTTTATCGCCGAGATCCAGCGACATCAGGATATCTCTTAGCTTCTTGAGTATCTCGGATTTTTCAGCAACGGAGCAGCGGCTGAGGAATTTGTGTCCTGCTAAGTTCCTGGCCAAACGAATCCGTGAGGATATGACAATATCGGCCAGCGGCCCTGAGCCGTTAAACCATTCGTTTACGTCGCCGCTTATATCGGTCAGCTTCATATCTATCTGATTAAACGGTAAATTACCAATTACCAAATTTTTATTCCAGCTGGTTTATTTCATCTCGCAATTTGGCGGCCAGCTCGTAATCTTCGCTTTGCACCGCTGCCTCCAGCTGCTGGCGCAGTGCCGTAAGCTTCATTTGCTTCTTTGCATCCTTCGGCATTTTCGAGGGGACCTTGCCGCAGTGGACCGTTTTGCCGTTGTGCGCCTTTTCAATAAGCGGCAGCAGCGGTTTCTCAAAAACCTCATAATCATAAGGACAGCCCAGCACCGCCTCCTTGGTGAATTGCGCTAATGTAAAGCCGCAATGCGGGCAGGTGAGCTCCTGCTCGGTGTCGCCAAACAGCTCGTCGTCTGACGGCTGGGTGGAAAGCAGACCGCTGAGTAATTCATTTATAGAAAGCTGGCTCTTGACGGCTATGCCCTCTTCCTGTGCGCAATGCTCACAAAGATGCATCTCGCTGCGCACCCCGTCGGTTATCTCAGTTAAATGAATGGTTGCTTCTTTTTTTTGGCAGACCTGACACTGCATATCAATAAATCCTTCCCTCGACTTCGCTCTGGATGGTGAGCTTGTCGAACCATTTCAGATATTATACCAAAAATTACGTCTGGATAGCGGTTGTATTATACCAGAATTCTGTATTAAATAATCGTCAAATTTAAAAGACCACTGTAGCCGGAATCGTCTACTTGCTGAATTTTGCCGAGCAGCCCGGTTCCTCAACAACTCTGATGCTTCGCAGTTCCACGCCGCCCGGCAGTTTCGGCCCGAGTTTATCGAATATATATTTTGCTACGTTCTCCGCTGATGAATTGTTCCGCTGGAAATAATCAATGCTGTCAAGCGGCACATTATCAAACTCAGCTATCGTTTTATCGAGCGTTTCCTTGAGCCGGCAAAAGTCCATAACAAATCCCATATTATCAAGCTTATCGCTGCTGATGTTAGCAGTAACCACCCAGTTATGGTTGTGCAGCGGCTCTTTTGAGCCGTCCGGCAGGGCCAGCTGATGCGACGCCCGAAAGTGCGTTTCAACACTGATTGTGAACATATCTGGCGACTTGTCTCTTATAATTTGTGCCCCGAGTCACTGGTCACGAACGACTCTTTTAAGTCGTTTTTTCAATCGGTCATGAACATTTTCCGGGATGAGGTTTGACAGGTCTCCGCCGAGCGTAGCTATCTGCCGTATTAATGTTGAGCTTGTGAAACCGTATTGCTCGCTGGTCATAATGAATACGGTTTCAATGCCGGCCACAGCACGATTGGTCATTGCAAGCTGAAACTCGTACTGAACGTCGGTAAGACTTCGCAGACCTCGCAGGATGACATCTGCCTTTTTTTTGGCGGCATATTCAACTGTCAGCCCATCAAAGCTTTCTACTGATACGCCGGGTATGTCGGCTATCAGCTCGGCTATTATTTCCACCCGTTCTTCGGGGGTGAACAGCGGATTTTTAATTGGGCTTCGGCCGACTGCTATGATAAGCTCGTCAAAGAGTTTTATGCCGCGATTGATAACGTCTAAATGCCCGTTTGTAATCGGGTCAAACGACCCGGGGAAAATTGCTCTTACAAATTTTTTAGCCATTAGTGCACCCTTTCTTTCGGGCAGTTATTATACCTTAATCGCCCGATAGGTCAAATAGTTCATGTCTCGTGATTCAGGCCCCATTTTGCAATAAGCCACAAAATGGAAACTCTCAAGAGCATTTCGAACGAAATGACAAGACGCGGCTTCTATACAGCTTGCCCCTTTTCTTTGGTAAGTGTAACAGGGATATCCAGCCAGAAGGTCGAGCCGCGGCCTGCCTCGCTTTCCATCCCGATAGCCCCTGCAAGCATAGCGGCCAATTCCTTGCTGATGGCAAGACCCAGCCCGCTGCCGGTCGTTTCGCGGGTCAGCGAGCCGTCAACTTGGCGGAACTTCTCGAATATCTTTTCCCTGTCCGGCTCGGCAATGCCGCAGCCGGTATCGGAAACCGCGATCCGAACCGTCTGTTCGCCCTGCATATTAGCTCGAATCTCAATCCTGCCCTTCTCATCTGTGAACTTTACGGCGTTACTTAGAAAGTTGTACAGAATCTGCTGGACCTTGCCGGCGTCCGTTGAAAGAACCGGTATGTTGTCATCGACCACCAATTTGACTTTGATTTTTTTCTTTTTTGTAAGTGCCGAGAAGGAGCCCACCACTGTTTTGCACAGTTGCGGTATTGAGGTTTTTTCTATGTGCAGCTCGATTTTGCCTGCCTCAGCTTTTGCAAGGTTCAGCAGGTCGTTAATCATATTCAGAAGATTTTTCCCCCCCTCAATAATGTTCTCGGCATATCTTCGCCCTTTGTCTTTTTTTAGAACTTCGGGTTTTTCCCGCAGTATCTCTGCAAAGCCAAGTATTGCATTTAGTGGTGTTCTAAACTCGTGCGAGATATTGGCCAGAAATTCGCTCTTTATTTTGTTGGCCTTGAACAGCTCGATATTCCGCTCGGAAAGCTCTGCAATTTTTGCGTCTAACTGCTTGTTTGCCTGCCGAAGTCTTTCCTGGGCGGCCTGCAGCCCGTCCAGCATGTGATTAAACGCCTCGGCAAGCTTTTCGTATTCATCGCCTGTTTGTATTGCGCTTCTGATATCGAGATTGCCTTCTGAAACGTTGTTGGCAATCGCCCGAAGCTGCCGGATTGGCCGAAGGATTACACGCTGAGTTATCAAATAAAACGCAACAATTGCACCCGTGCCGGCAATCAGCCCGGCAACGATTACCCATACCCTGTTTAACAGGATTGCTCTGCTGATTTCAGAGGCCGGCCTTTGAATGACCACCGCGCCTATCAGCTCGTTTTGGCTGAACGGTCTCGCTGAACCCTGCGGATTATGGCAGCTTATACAGCTTTCGGTCGCACGAAAGACCTTTATATAATTGCTGTGAAGGACGCCGCCATATTTCGCCAGCAGAATATTATCATTCCTTTCCTCCTGTGCTTTTAGAAATTTAATCACCTCCTTCTGCTCGTCGGTCAATGTTGTTAATTGGTTTTCTCCTTCTTTTGTGAACCGGATCCAGCGCATATCCGGATTGTTCACATCCAGCACGCCCCCTCTGCTGTCTAATGCCGGAAGAGCTGTTTCGCCCGTCTGTTTCCCTTGGAAGTGTCGGGCCAGCAGCATCTCGGTCTTTGCTCGCCCGGCATCGAGAGCGGCATTTTTTGTCAATTGCCCCATCCAGATATAAGGCAGAAGCAGCGCCAGTATAAGCACCAGCACCACCGCCGCCCCGAATGCCACTCTGCATTTTCCCGCCAGCGAAAACGGCGACAAATGCAAAATCTCCAGAATCTTATGATAAATTCGACGTATATACTTCCACATAAACTCAAAATCCGCCGCCCGCTCCCCGGCCACCGTGTAGGGTGGGGCCTCTTGTCCGCCGAAACCTCGGCGAAGGCGGATTACCCCATCACTTACGGATTAGTCTTCTTTCTGCTCAATTGCGTGCGAGTGTTTTTGTGTTCGCAGGTTCAGCTCATCTAATTGTTTCTGGTCCACCTCGCTCGGCGCATCAGTTAAGAGGCACTGGCCTCGCTGGGTCTTCGGAAATGCGATTACGTCTCTTATATTTTCCGTGCCGGTAAGCAGCATAATCATCCTGTCTAAACCGAATGCTATTCCTCCGTGCGGCGGAGCGCCGTATTCTAAAGCCCGCAAAAAGAAACCAAACCGCTGCTGCGCCTGTTCTTTCGAGATTTTGAGTAGTTCAAAGACTTTTTGCTGAACTTTTGGGTTGTGGATACGGATACTGCCGCCGCCAATCTCATAGCCGTTGACGACAATATCGTATGCCTGCGAGCGGATGTTACCGGGGTCGCTGTCGAGCTTATGCAATTCCTCCGGCACAGCCGCCGTGAATGGATGGTGCACGGAATCATATCGCTTCTCGTCCTCGTTCCATTCAAATAACGGAAACTCAACTACCCACACAAACTCGAACGCTTTTTCATCGTAGAGCTTCAGGTCCCTTGCTATTTTACACCGCAGCGGCGCCAGCGCCTTATTGGCGCCTTTCTCATTGTCGGCAATTAACAAAACCAGGTCGCCGTCCTTAGCGCCGAATCGCTCGATTATCTGCTGGAGCTGCTCGGCACTGAAGAACTTGGCTATCTGGCTGGCCAGTGTCGTCTTGCCGTTTTCTTTTTTGGCCTTGAGCCACGCCAGTCCCTTTGCTCCGTAGTCTGCGGCAAACTCGGTCAGCGTCTTTTCGATATCGCTTCTGGAGTATTTTTCGCCGCCGTCCGGAACGCAAAGCCCTTTTACAATCCCGCCTTTTTCAATGGTCGAGGTGAACACCTTGAATGTGCTTGTCTTTGCAATATCGGTAATATCGCATAATTTTATATCGAATCGCAAATCAGGCCTGTCGGTGCCGTAATTGCCCATCGCTTCTTTGTAGGACATTCGCCGCATCGGCGCCTTGACATCTGCGCCCAGAACCTGCTTCCATATTTTCGCTACTAAGTTTTCGTGAACGCCGATGATGTCGTTGCTATCGACGAAGCTCATCTCGACATCGATTTGCGTAAATTCCGCCTGCCGGTCGGCCCGCGGGTCTTCATCGCGGAAGCACCGAACTATCTGGAAGTATTTATCGACGCCGCCCACCATTAGAATCTGCTTAAATAACTGCGGCGACTGCGGCAGCGCATAGAAGCAGTTTGGCTGCAGTCTGCTGGGCACTAAGAAATCCCTTGCTCCTTCAGGCGTGCTCTTGGCTAATATCGGCGTCTCAATCTCTAAAAAACCCAGCCGGTCGAAATAATCACGTGTAATTTTGGTTACCCGATGGCGTATCCGCAGCATCTTTTGCATCTCCGGCCGACGCAGGTCGATATACCGCCGGGCCAAACGAATCTCTTCGCCGGTCTTTATCCCGTCCTCGATTTCAAAAGGCGGCGTCTTCGAAGCGTTGAGGATTTCAACCTGCTGCACAGCCACCTCGATTTGGCCGGTAGGCAGCTTCGGGTTTTCCAGTCCTTCACCTCGCGGCTGAACTACGCCTTTGGCCGCTATTACCCATTCGCAGCGGACCGCCCTTGCTTGCTTGTGAATCTCCGGCTGGCTTTCGGGGTTGAAAACTAATTGCGTCAGCCCTTCTTTGTCCCGAAGGTCAATGAATACTAACCCGCCGTGGTCGCGGTAGGAATGCACCCAGCCGGCCAATGTTACCTTTTTGCCGGCGTTTTCAAGCCGAAGCTGCCCGCAGTTATGCGTCCTCTTGAGCATAATAATATCTTTCTAAAACTTGTCCGCCGTAGTCCCTTAGGGACGAAGGCGGAAACGCTAAACTTATACCCTGATAACAGAACGATTGGGATAGTCTAACCATCGCAGTGGGGTCTCGTCAATAACCGCTCTTAAGATTTGGCTTCTGAAGCCGGGGGCGCGGCTCTGTTGTGTTGGATAATATTAAGGCCGCCTCTAAAAGTTCAGGGTGTAAGAGAACGAGCGCCGGAACTCATCTTCTTCATTGTGAGAAGCTCTGCACTCTGTATTTTCGCGCCCATAAGTTGGGGGCAAATTTCTTCGAGACGAGCGTTGAATTTAGGTCCGATATTTGTAACGGGTCGGAAGATGTTGCCCTTATATTAAGGTTGTGTAGCCCCAGAGGACCATAATACCTGCAGTAGTTTGGGTGTTTTCCTCCTCAGTAGGAGCAACGGAGGTGATATTCGATATTTCCTTGACCCAACAAACAGTCCATGGGGGGCAACGCCGATAATGAATGGGTATCCGAAGTGTAATTGGGAGCACAACTATGAAAATCACACAAAAGCACCGGACTGAAGGAGTAGGGTGGCAGACGCTGTCTACGAATGGAGTCAGCGAGCAAGTTCAATCAGTTCTTGTGTTTGGTGACAACACGGTTCTCAGACAGGAATCACGAATACAAGAGGTCAAGCGGTTCTTTCCTCAAGGCTGGATAAAAGTCAGAATGGCAAAATATGGGTGGAATCAGAGCCAGGGCAGCCAAGCTCATTCTTCTTTACATTGCCAAAGCAGGAAATAGGGGTTAAAGATGCGAAACTCGCAGCCAGTATCGTTAGTTGAGGACGAGAGTGTAAATGCGATGAGGGCACATTATCTGATAATCATGTGCTCTTCGGTATAATGGAGCAAAGGCGATATGTTGGACACCGTAGCCGTTCCAGAACAGTTTGAACCGATATTCCAGAAGGCTCAAGAGTATGTGAGCACGTACTTCAGTCAAAAGAAGGAAGATGCATCGAGGGGCACGATAGAGGTATTCGGCCAACGGTATATTCTTGTCAGGGCGGCCTCAATGTCGGTGGATTTCTTCGATACCATAAAGGGGATGTTCAAAGATTGGGGAGAGGAAAAGGCGTCAGAAATGGCAAGGAGCCTTCTTTTTGACGTTGCACACACCATCGGAAAGATGGATGCCAGAAACTTCCATCAACGAATGGGTCTGCAGGACCCAATAGAGAAGCTTTCCGCAGGGCCAATTCATTTTTCTCATACAGGCTGGGCTTTTGTTGACATATTTGCTGAGTCAAAACCGACAACGGACGAGAACTACTATCTTATATACGACCACCCATTTTCGTTTGAGGCTGATGCGTGGGAAAAGAGCGGCAAGAAGAACATCTCCTGTGTCTGCACTATGAATGCCGGATATTCATCCGGCTGGTGCGAGGAGAGTTTTGGAATTCCACTGGTTGCCTCTGAGATAATGTGTAAAGCCAGGGGTGATAGTGCCTGCCGGTTTATTATGGCACATCCCTCCAGGATATCGCAGTACCTTCAGGCGTATTTGCGCAGCCATCCGGAAATACCCGACAATGCGACGCTCTACAGAACAGGCGGATTTTTCCAAGATTTCAAGCAAGCACAAGAGGATCTGCGAAATAGCGAGGAGCGATTCAAGCAGGTAGCTGAAAATGCCGGTGACTGGATTTGGGAGGTTAATGCCGAAGGATTATACACTTATTCAAGCCCTGTTGTGGAAAAAGTGCTTGGCTATAAGCCCGGCGAGATTGTTGAAAAAAAATACTTTTATGACCTTTTTGCCCCGGACGTAAAAGAAAAATTAAAGAAAACAACCTTTGATGCTTTTGCTCAGCGAGAGAGCATTAAAAACTTCGTTAATCCTAAGGTGCATAAGAATGGCTATATTGTCATTTTGGAGGCAAACAGCACACCGATTGTAGACGATAAAGGAAATTTCTGTGGGTATCGGGGAGCATGCAGAGACATCACCGCACGCAAGGAAGTGGAGGAACGGCTCCTGGCTGTCAATACGCTACAGGGGCTTCTCCTGCCTCCGCTTCCAATCGAGCAAAAGCTCAAGTTTGTTACTGACGCGGTAGTGCGCATCCTCGACGCTGACTTTGCCAGAATCTGGGTCATCAAGCCCGGAGACCGCTGCGAAGCCGGTTGTACACACGCCGAGGCTAAAGAGGGGCCGCACGTCTGCCGGTTCAGAGACAAATGCCTGCACCTGATGGCCAGCTCCGGCCGCTACACCCACCTCGATGGAAAGGACCATTGCAGGGTGCCGTTTGGCTGTTACAAAATTGGGCTGATTGCCGCGGGAGAACAGGACAAGTTCCTCACCAACGAAGCGGCGACTGACCCGCGCGTTCACAATCCCGCTTGGGCAAAGGAGCTGGATTTGGTGTCCTTTGCCGGCTATCGCCTGACGCACACAGATGGCACGCCTCTGGGCGTGCTGGCGCTCTTCAGCAAGCATCCTATCTCACCGGAGGAGGACGCCCTCCTGGAGGGAATCGCGCATTTGACATCCCAGGTGCTCCACGCATCTCAAGCGGAGGAGACGATTCGGGAAAGCAGCGAGCTATATCATGCTCTCTTCGAGCAAGCGAACGACGCCATCTTTTTGATGGAGAATGAATACTTTGTCGACTGCAATAAACGCACGCTCGAAATGTTCGGCGTGACGAGAGAGCAGATTATTAACCAACCGCCTACTCGCTTCTCGCCGGAATTCCAAGCCGACGGCCGGCGCTCAGCGGAGAAAGCGATGGAGAAAATCCATGCAGCATATGCAGGTAAGCCCCAATTCTTCGAGTGGACACATACGCGACTCGATGGTACGCCGTTCGATGCAGAGGTTTCGCTCGGCCTTATCAAGATTGGCGGGCGACCGCTGCTTCAGGCAATTGTCCGCGATATCACCGAGCGCAAGAAGACGGAGGATGCGCTGCGGAAAAACGAGGAATTTACCAGGCGTGTACTCGAGAGCAGTAGCGACTGTATCAAAGTCTTGGATTTGCAGGGGCATTTATTGTCGATGAGTGGAGGTGGGCAGAAACTGCTGGAGATTGATGATATAGCGCCTTATTTGAATAGTTCATTTATTGATTTTTGGAAAGGTAAGGAAAGAGAGGGTTGCCTGGAAGCTATCGCAAAGGCTAAGCAAGGCGATACAGGCATCTTTTATGGATTTTTCGCAACTGCTAAAGGCACTCCTAAATGGTGGGAAGTTATCATTACGCCCATCAAAGACGCTGATGGCAGCATTAACCGCTTGTTGGCTGTCTCGCGTGACATCACTGAACGCAAAAAGGCAGGGGAATCTATCGAAAATCTCAACAAAGACCTGAAGTCAACCGTTACTCAGCTAACACAGTCCAACAGGCAGCTTCGCGAGTTTGCTCATTTGGCTGCTCACGACCTCAAAACGCCTCTGGTGGGCATCGGCACCCTCGCACAATGGTTGGTCGATGATTACCGGGAGAAATTTGACGATGAAGGCCACCAACAAGTTGACCTGTTGGTAGAAAGAGTAGGGCGGATAAATAAGATGATAAATGCAATTCTGCAATACTCCACAATTACCAGAGATGAGCACAAAGAACATCCCATCGACCTTAACACGCTGGTTGGGGCAATCCTCGTCGAAATCAGGCCGCCTCCGAACATAAAAGTAACCATCAACAAAAACCTGCCCGTTGTGACTTGCGAAGAAATGCACCTTCAACAGGTTTTCTATCATCTCCTCACCAACGCCGTCAACTTTATGGATAAGCCCGAGGGACGCATCGCAATCGACTACACCGATAAAGGCGACCTCTGGGAGTTTAGTGTTTCTGACAACGGCCCAGGCATTGCACCGCAGCATTTTGAGAGAATCTTCCGGCTTTTCCAGATGCTTAACGGCCCTAACCATAGTGAAGGTAGCGGGACAGGTCTGACCTTTGCCAGGAAAATCGTTGAATTATATAATGGACAAATTTGGCTGACCTCCGAACTCGGTCAGGGCTCCACTTTCTTTTTCACGCTTCCGAAAGTGCTCCGCGTTACTAATAATGAGAAACTACTTCTTACCGCTTCCTCTTGAACCGTCTCAGAACCTTGCTGCGCAATCGTTCGAATTTTTCAAATATTTTCAAACGTTTCTTTCTTGCCTATTTTGCGCAAACCCTCCAAATTAACCTACCCAACCCTGTTTTTAACTCCAAAAACTAACACTGCCCCCAAAATTTGCCCCCAATTTTTCCGTAATTCCGGACAATTCCACTTTTTAATTATTCCAATTTTTTCTGAGACCGAACTTTTTACTTGCCGAAGGCGTAATAATTTTAGTATAAGTACAATGGGCTGGGGTTTTAACTCCTCTTTTCCTCCCTCCGACCTCAGCCCATTTTTTTATAACTCAATTCGCCCTCCGAAAAGCACTTTATTGATATGCTCAAAAATGTTGCCAGCAAATATATGCTAATATTATTTTTTACATCTATTGCTGTGATGCAACTGTCTTTGTATAAATAGGTTAGCAAAATCGTGCGCCGAATACGGCCAAAAACAGCTTTACTTTTAATAGCGGAATGTATAAAATATAATCAGTTTCAGTAGTTTCTCTCAGCGGATATTATTTTGCCGGATACGAACATTTTTTGGCAGGAATGATATAGCTTTATAGAAATTTTTGGTGTAACGTTTTATTATAGCATTTAACAGGGCTGAGAATATATCGCTTTTTCCTCTCCCTCCGCACTCAGCCCTGTTTTTATGCGCACAGCTTACTGCTGTTATCGGCATTACCCCGCAGAACTTTGATGTTTTTTAAGCAGTTCCGCTTGATTAAAAAAGACCTGACAGGACTTTGCTTCTAATACCGCCTGCTTGTGGTCTTGCTGGTGCGTTTATAGTTGACAAAAAAGTACCGCAGAGCATCTATCGGGTGGTCGTACAAGCCGTCCTTGAGCGGAAGCTCACCGGCTCTGCCGCCTTCCGGGTAATGATAACACTGTAACGCCTCTATCAGCCGCTGACACCTCGGCGAAATCAGCAGTCTGCTTTTGCCGTCACCGGCCCTCAAGCTGCGGCGGATAAGCTCAATACCCTCGAGGATTCCGCTTTGCCTGAATCTTGTAGCTATCCCCAGCATTCGCAGCTCCCGAACTACGCTTGTGCCGGTAACATCGTTTGTGCTTTTACCGGCTGGGTCGCAGAAGGTCGCAGCTACGCTTCCTTCTCCGACAGGCGTCCGGCTTTTTATCTCCTCAGCGTGCACATCTATCGTCGCCCTGCTGCGAACATACTCATCTATCACCCGCACAACGCTGTTTTCGTCGACCTGAATCCATAAGCACACAAAAGGATTTACAAAGCCAAAGTCAAGTGTCCTGTATAATGGCAGATTGGGGTCGTAATCGAGCTGCTGAACGTGTCCGGCCGGCTCGAACTCATCGAAGACCACATTCTCTCTGCTGGGTCTTTTGCAGAGCATTTCCGCATCCCACCCGGCCCTGCTGGCGCGACGCATCGCAGTTATACAATCGTCAATCTTCAAATAACCACTGCCCCTCTTGGCTTTGCCCTCGCAGTCAACCCATAGCGGGCACTGCGAGCAGTTTCTGTCGGTGCATTTTTCTATCACCTCCCACAAACACCATTTAAAGACCGGCGTGCCAACCTCACCAGCAGAAGAAACTATCTTTTGCATCAAGCCGTAAGGCCGATGCATCGTGCTTATCATCTCCATCGCTGCCAGCAGACCTGCTGTGCTTTGCGTAGTGAACTTCGCCGCCGCAAAAACATCTTCATCGAAAAGCTCGACCTCGTCGCAGCGAAGTTTCTGAATATGCTGTCCCCGCACGCTCATCGGCGATTGCGTCAGCACCTCGACAGCCGAGCCATTGACAAACCGGCATTTACCCTTGCGGACAGGCCCTGCTAAAAATTCTTCAAAACCATTACGCAGAAAACTGGTTAAATATTCATACATTCTACCCGCCTGCTCGCCTGAGCCGCTGAGGATTCGCACCTGGCAGCTCGGCTTGAAAATACAGTCTAACAGCGTAGCGATTGCAGCCAGTTCTGTTTTGCCGCCGGTGCGGTTGGCCCAGACTATTGCATCGGCGTTTGTAGTTCTTTCTGCCGCAAAATCGGAAAAATAGCTGTGCCATAGATATTCCATCGGGCTGTTATGTCCCGGGCAAATCCTTTTGTCGGGAATATCGATGCCTAGATAGACCTTAACGTAGTTTTTGATGTCCCCTGTTGTCGCTGGCGCTCTCCGCCGCAGACTCGAATAGACTTCTGCCGCCTTTTCTATTGTTTTGAAATTTATTGATTTAACCAACGTAGATTTTGCCATTAACCTTGCTCCTTAAACGACTTACGACCACCTGAACGGGGTGCAAAAAAATATCAAAATTCTTCGCAGATTTTTTTGCCTCTCGTAATATATGGAGTATATTCTAAATAGAGAGCTATGAAAAATGAATCTGACTTCGCGAGGTTGGTTTAGATGTTAAATATAAAAGAGCCGTTTAGTACAAGGGAGACAGACCAGACAAACTATATATAGAAAAGAGGCCTGCGTCTCCCTTTTTGCGCAGACTCCTTTAGATTTTTATTTGCATGTCACTTCAAAATTTTCTCCTCCGCCATCGCCGCTAATAACCTGCTGGCCGTCTCAGGGGAAAAAGCGATATTTGACTGCTGATTCTCAACGCCGTCCTCTCGTCCTTCGTCCTTCATCCCTCGTCCATCGTTCTTCTCAGCCGCAATTTTCTGCTGACAGATAATATCTAAGCACGCCCGCCGGGCCGTCTCCGCCTTGTCGGACGTGGTCAGCTCGACTAATTTCGCCGCCGCAAGACAACTGTATTTGGCCATTAAAAGCTCACTTCGCCGCCTTATGCTGTTAACATATCTATTGAACCGTTCCGCGAAAACCTCGTCCGCCAGCCATCTCTCGTATATGCTCCGGCGGACCTTATGCTTATCTAAAACCCCCTGCTCATCAAGGTCGCTGTTGAACAAATCGTCCAATACTGTTAATTGTCTCTGCGTCAGGTATTTTCGTTTTGCCATAATCTCTCACGTCCCCGAATCAAATTTTAAATGTTTGAGAAACTCTCCCGCTATCTGGGCCAGTGCCGCCGCCCTCCTTGCAGCTCTTGTTTTTTCGTTCTGTGTTCTTTCAGCTGACGATAGTGCCTTCTCTATCGTCCCCTGCTGTGCATCATTTACAAAAAATATCATCGGGCTCGAAAAGCCCTTTGCTTCCGCAGGCCTGCTCGGCATCTTCAAATTTGTTAGCCGCTCAATCTGTTTCGCTGTCTGCGGCATCAACTTCGCAAGCTCCCTCGATTCCATACTTTTACTCAGCCGCTTCAGCAGCTCCAGCTTCTTGCCCAGTTCGTCTGACCCGCACAGTCGGTTGAGGGTCGCCAGCAGAATGTCTGCCTCCTCGTCGTCCATGTCCCATACTACGCAATCTGCTGCTTTGTAATCCAGCTTCGCTAAAGCGAGACAGCGATGATGCCCGTTGATTATCTGAAAATAGTTTCCCCTTTGCGGATGTGGCCTCACTACTATCGGCTCATACCTGCCCGTCCGCTCTATGTTGCGCACCAGCTTGCCGAAAGTTGCGCGACTCTGTTGGTTCGGATTGTCCGGATGTGCAACAAGTTTATCCAACGCTATCGACTGAACTGAATTTGTCATACCTTAAGCCCCATCTTCTCGTTAAACCATATGTAATAGACCGGCCGAAATGTTAGCTTGCTCAGTACAAATCTTGTCCGTTCCACGCCAGCCCTGTCATATTGCTTTTCGCCGTAGCTTTGCAGGAAGTGTCTGATTTCGGACTCGATAAATTCACCCTCCTGCCATCCTAACCGTTCGACCTTCCTTTGCACCCCTTCAGCATCGATGAGTTCATCTTCTTCAATCCCCACCACACTGAACGCTTCGACAAGCTGGATACATCTGACCGGCATCTTCGCTGCATAGGCCTTCATCCCTGCTTTTTCAAAGAATGGATTGACCAATCCCATTACCGCCATCGCTTCAATTACGGGTACACCCATCTCCGGCATCGTCTCACGCACTAATCGGCTCGCCAAGCCCAGCCCGCGAAACCTCGGCTCAATAATGACTCTGCTGATACACCGGATATTCTTATTGATAAGAGCTAATCGCATCCGGTTATCAAACCCGGCGAATAAATTACCCGTGGCGATGTTGCGAAGCTCCGCCCCCACACTCGGCATTGTATAAACTATTACCCCCACAGGTTCTTTACTTATACCCTTATCCGGCTTAATGACAAATATCGCCGTATATGCCCCCGGCCGGCTGTCTCGATAGTGAAACCGCGCAAGCTTCTTATAATCTTCAAAATCGCCGCAAACAATTTGTAATTTTTTAATTACACTGCAGTTCCGCATCTTTATACCTGAATAAAAATCGAAAATTGACGACCGCAGCTTCGCCCCCATTGTGCTGCCTAAATATTATTCTGTAGCTTCTTTGCTCGGTGACAAATCTTCTCGGCTTGCTGGTCGTATGCCTGCTCGATTGCTTCTATTTCTTCTTTTGTTGGTTCGAAAAGAGCTGGTTCTGTTTTAAGCATCCCGACTAACCTGCGTTCTGCTTCGGTATGTTCCTCGATATTACCATCTGCAAGGATATGCTTTATTGGGATGTTGTGCTTTTTCAGATGCCTCGATACGAGAATAGTCCTGTGGCACTGCAGCGGGTCTTTCTCCGCGCACATCAATGCGATGCAATGCTCCGAAGCATTTTCAAGTAAACATTCAATCCCTCGCTTGAATTCTTCTCTCTCGGCGGCACGTTGAAAATTCACACAACCATCTTCATAACAGCTATGGTCAGCCGGGCGACCACCTAATTCCTTTCCCATAAAAATATACGCAACCCCCGCCGCTTCAAGCGCCGCCGCAAGAGTGTCCTTATTGAACTGCGGACAATATCGGCTGTGAGGGGCCGAACGAACGTCCGCAATGCAGGTAACTTCATATCGTTTGAGTAGGCTTATGAAATCTTCTATCTTGTGATTTGAATGGCCTATCGTATACAAAATGTTGCTTTTTGACTCAACCATTTCGTTGTCTTTCATATCCTATCACCTACAATAACCAAAACTGTAACTTTTGTCAAATCAAACCATAAATACGACGGAATACGCTACTTATAAATAACCTGCGTCGCTCCGGACAATTCCTTGACCACCAGCACGTCAGGCGCCAAATCAAGCAGTATGTCTTCGTGGCTCGACGCCAGGATAAATGTCACGCCGGTGCGTTTTGCATACTTGTGTATGTTGTGTGAAATCACTGCTGCGGTAATGCGGTCTAATTCGCAGCAGAACTCATCCGCAAAGATAAATTTCGCGCCTGACCCAAGCGCAACAGCTAAGCGAAACCGATACTTTTGGCCGTCACTTAAATTGGCTGGTTGGTTAAGAACACAGAAGGCGTCATTTAGTCCTGCGATGCTCAGTAGTTTCAATCCTTGCAGAAAATCACCATCGACGCAATCAATCACCGATTTGTCGCAGGCCAGTTTCACCTCGTTAAGGTTCACCTTATCCGAGGCCGGAACAGCTTTTTCCAGTTCTCTCAGCAGCACGCTTTTGCCTGCCCCTGATGGGCCTGTAATATATACAACATTGCCCTCGTTGATTTCTAACTGGCAGTTGACAGCAAAAATGGTTTTAGCAAGTCTGTCCGCCGTCAGCCCGAACATCCTCATCACCACTGCGCTTTTTTCGCTTATGTGTCCTTGTTGGCCAAAAGTTTTTGAAATGTTGTAGGTCGGCATGGTCTTCTATACCCTGTATGCTAAACGCTGTCCGCTATTTTTATTATCCCTTGGATTTTCCTTAATGTCTTGCGGACGCTGTAGTAGGTGGAGTCGCGTTTTGTTGCAATCTTTTTCATCGATAGTCCTGCCAGAAAATAATCCTTTGCGATATCCAGTTCACCCCTGTCGAACCTGTCGCGGTTTCGCAGGCATGTTATATATTCGCCGTTCATAAGCCGCTCTGTAACCTTATGTATTCTTCGCGCTATACTCGCCTCGTTGACGCCGGATAGGCGCGCCATCTGCCGAAAGCTATTGCCGTTCTCCATATACATAGTCATCAGAACCTTGTCCTTGCCCTTAAGAAGACCGACCCTGCTGCGCAAAAGGTCAATCCTGTCACGATATTCAGCCTTGGTCTTTACACTGCTCTGTGGAATATTTTCGTGGATTTTCTTCATAACAAGCCCCTTCCTTGTTTAATCACCCTCATCTTGGACTAATTTGGATTGACTTTTCGGGTTAATTTTCCACCCCGGTCAAATTTCGTCCCGTCTTTTTGTCCTTTAGATGTATATTTTTTAAATATTCACTTAACAATAGGGGTATTTTAACATAACACACAACAAAAATCAAGTGTTTTGTAGTATTTTTTGCAAATTTTCTACAAAGTTTACCATTTATTAAACATTCTGCCTTTTAACCCCACTTTTAGGGCATAAAAATCCATTTAAGATTAACTTGGGCTAAAGGCTTGATAAGAATAACTATCAGCAACAAATGAGTGACGCAGGACTGGTAAAGTTCGTGCTGGCTTTGTGCCGCAGTTAAAATCGGCTCTGATATCGTCCTAAAAAAAGTTTTGCATTTAACCTTTGGCTGGCTATACTAAACCATCAAAAGAACCTGCGGGGATAAAATGCCAGGAAGGATTCCTAAGGTAGTTGTGGTGGCTGGCACCTATGTGGACATAGCGATAAGGTGCGACCAGGTTCCCTCTGCCGGACAGTCTCTTGTCGGCTCGAGGTTATCTTATGCCGCCACCGGCCCAGGACCAAATCAGGCAGCCGAAGTTGCCCTGTGCGGTTGCCAGGTGCATCTTATAAGTAAGGTTGGCGGTGACCCATTCGCCCAGATGGTCAAGGCAAGTCTCGCCGAGTTCAATATTAATACCGACTTTATTCACACCGCCGAAGCCAAGAATACAGGCGTCATTGTAACGCTGGTTAACGCCGAAGGTGAAAATGCCGCTCTTACATACACCGGTGCCAATAGCGCCCTCCAGCCGCAGGATATCAACGACGCCGAGCAGATTATCTCAGAGGCCGACGTCTGTTTGATTCACGGCCAATTGCCGCAGGATACTGTCGTAGCAGCCATTCGATGCGCCAAGATGCACGGTATTAAGATCATTCTCAACCCTGCAAGGCCGATGGAGCAGCCCGACCAGCGGAGCAACGCTTTGCCTATCGACTATTTTTCAGCCGATATCCTGGTGCCGAACCTTTACGAAGCTGCCGATATCACCGACCAATCCGCCGCCAACATTCACACCGCCAAGCTCATCGGCTCTGATTTGGTCGCTCGTGGCGCCGGTTCTGTCGTCATAACAATGGGCAGGCGTGGCTGTATGGTTATTGACAGAAATGGCGCCGACCACATCCCGGCTTTTGAAGTCGAGCTTGTTGACCAGACCGGCAGAGGCGATGCCTTTGCGGGGGCGCTGGCCGCCTGTTGCGCCGTAGGCGACGATTTAAGAAAGGCGGTTAAATTTGCCTCAGCAGCAGGAGCCCTGACCTGCACAAAATTCGGCTCGATTGAAGCACTGCCCTCGAAGGCCGAGATTATAGAACTGCTCCAAAAAGAAGATGCTTAGATTTTCCCTCCCCGTCCTAAAAAACAATTTTGACGGAAAAAATGCCAAATTGACAGCCCTCCACAGTCAATATTAGTCTCAAAGCAGGGGGTTCACGCCAATTTTCGGCACTTAAAAATCATCTTTCAGTTTGGCACGGATTTTGCACTTTAGAAAAGTGAGAATTAAAAGGTTGAAAAAATTAATAGTTGTGATGATTAAATATCAAGTAAAGGAGGTGTAACTATGGCACTGGTACACATACAAAAAGGAGACAGAGGCGATTTGGCAAGACTTCACCGCGATATGGACGATTTGTTTGGCTCGTTTTTTGGAGACTGGCCCGTTCTTTCACAACGCACGGTCTGGCCTGCTATCGACATCGCCGACGGCGAGAATGAAATCATCGTAAAGGCCGAGGTGCCGGGCTGCAAAGCTGAGGACATCAACATTTCTGTTCACGGCAACACCCTGACTATCAACGGTGAAAAGAAAGCCGAAGAAGAGAAAAAGGAGAAAGGTTACTATCATCTTGAACGGTCCTACGGCAGCTTCAGACGAGAGCTTGGTTTGCCCAACGATGTTGACTCAAGCAAGGCCGAGGCCTCGTGCAAAAACGGCGTGCTGACTATAACTCTGCCGAAATCCGAAAAGGCAAAAGCGGTGAAAGTAAACGTTAAGGGGCAATAGGCCTGGATAAAAAGGTGTGAGACATGCAAGTGTGTTGCCTGGTTATCACTAACTGGGTAACACACTTTTTTTATCCGCCACACTATGACGGACGGGGAAAATACCCTTTATTTATACTGTTATTTCGGCATTTTTATCGGCAGGTCCAATAAAAAAGGTAAAGTTTTTCACATTTCTTTGCCGAATAACATAAATGGGCGTCTAGCCGCTTTTCAGTGCTGAAACCGAAGGTTTCGGGCTGTGTCTGAAAAAAGTCCTTCGCCGCAGTGAAACGGGCTTTTAGGCAGGTGGAGATAATCTATGAGGACTATAGCGGTTGTTAATCAAAAAGGTGGTTGTGGCAAGACAACGGTATCGATAAACCTCGCAAGCGCTCTTGCCGAGCTTGGCCATAGAACACTGCTGGTCGATATGGACCCACAGTCGCATTGCGCTGTCGGACTTGCTGTGCCGGAGGAGCAGATTGAGCAAAGCATTTACGATGTCCTGATAAGCACGAGCAGAAGCGAACCTATACGGCTGGCTGAGATACTCTGGCAGATTAGCGACAAGCTGGAGCTGGCGCCGGCCAGCATAGACCTGTCGGCATTCGAGCAGCAAATGGCCGGTATCGCCGAGCGCGAATCCTGCCTGAAAAATGTCCTGCGCGAGATGAAGGACGAATATGACTACGTAATAGTCGATTGTCCGCCGGCGGTGGGGCTACTGACCTTCAATGCGCTGCGGGCAGCCACAGACGCTATTGTCCCTGTCGAGACCGGATATTTTGCGCTGCACGGCCTCAGCAAGCAGCTTGAGACCCTCAGCATACTCTGCAAACGATGCAGCCAGAATGTAGATGTCAAGGTCTTGGCCAGTATGTATGACATAAGGACAAAAATGGCCAGAGAAATCCTCGCTGAACTGCGCTCCCACTTCGCCGACAAAATGTTCAAAACAGTCGTTAATTTCAATACCAAGATTAAGGAGGCCTCCAGTTTTGGCCAGCCTATATGTGAATACGACTCTGCCAGCAAGGGACAGAGGGATTTTCGCACGCTGGCTGAGGAAATTATCGCCTCGCAGGCAAGGCAGCAGCGCTCCGAGATTGTTAACTCATTAGCTGGCCGGCTTGAGACAATCAGCACCACCGCCAATGAGCTGCTGCGGTCTGCAAAGCCGACCATAAGAACCCTGCAGGCCCCGCGGAACGAAAAACCACAGCCAGTCCTCGCCTCAGCGGAGCGAAGCAAAGCCGGGTCGGCAAGGCCGAGCCTTGACGGGCCGCCGGATACCAACGCCAAGCTTTCCGACTATTACGGCGTCAACCAGATAAACGACGCCGTAGTATTTGTAACGCTTTATCCGCGAGCAAATAGCGTGCAGATTGCCGGCGATTTTAACAACTGGCAGCCGGCAAAGACCCCTCTGCAAAAAGTGGGCAATAGCGGCGTATGGCAGACAAAGATAAAACTGCCTGCCGGAAAATATCGCTACCGATTGGTCGTGGACGGACAATGGCAGCAGGACCCCTACAACGAAACAACGGAATCGAATCCCTTCGGCGGATTTAACTCGGTCGTCGAAATAAAATAAATATCATTCCAGCCGGCCCATCACTAAAGCGCACTCAACGCTAAAAATACCTGCCCAAAAACTTATTTTCTACTTGACATAGGCATTCGAGCAGATATACTTTTCTCCGGAAGAGGCGAGAGATTCGGTTTCCAATATTACCTTTCAAAGTGTGAGTATGGATACTCGAAGCTCTGCGATAAGGATAGTTGCGGCCCTTTTCCTTGCGATGATTTTCCCTTCCGTTGGTTTTTCCGACCCAACTCATATTTACACCGGCGACTTTAATCTGCCAATCCCTGCCAATCCAGACGACACTAAGGGCTGGATGACCGATGCAGTCATAGAAATCCCTGACCATCTTGTTATCTCCGACCTTGATACCGGTATCAGTTTGACACACACCAACGTATTCGATTTGCAGCTCTTTCTGCAAAGCCCTGCCGGCACCAGAATTTGCTTGAATATGTTTGATTTTAAAAAGGAGTTCTCTGTATATCCAAATTATACGGACACCATATTTGACGATGAATCGCTATTTTCTATCAAGGAAGGTAGTGCGCCCTTTACCGGCCGATTCAGACCCATTGAACCCTACAAACTTTCTAAATTTGATGGCCAAGACACTTATGGCTCTTGGCGCCTGCAGATTTACGATGCATTTTATTGGGACACCGGCACTTTTAATCATTTTGAGCTTATGATTACCACTCCCGAACCCGCCACCGCAATACTTTTAACAATCGGCGTAGGTTTAATGCGTCTACGCAGGCCTCGCGGCAACCCCAAAAAATAATCAATAGTCAATAGAAAACCTTGCCCTGAGCGAGGCCGAAGGGTCGAACCTATTTTAAAGGGTAGGCAATCAGGCGTGAACCAATTGGGCGGCAGGCTGGCGCTGGCGGACCTGCTCGACAAAAGCCTCCAGGCGAGTAGTCAAAGTCGAATCTTCCTGGCCATCGAAGCTCAAATTCAAAATGGGCATATCGGCACAATCAGCGCTTACACGCATTGTCTGGGTGCTGACGACCGTCGAGGGCATACAGCTAAAAGGCATCACATTGACTACCCCGCCGAAGCCCTGGTGATAATACTCCACCGTTTTGCCTATGCTCAGTATCGCTTCACCCTCAAACGAATGATGCAGATAGGGCTGCGCCAGCTCGATTACATGCTCTATCGGCCCTTCCGCCAATTTGCCGAATTTCTTCTCTAAAGGAACAGCCAGCGTTTTCTCAATCCTGTGCTGCACATAGTCCAGAAAGACATTGGTAAACCAGTCTCGAAATTGGCCACTGCGTCTGGCTGCCCTGCCTCTGGTAAAATTCGTATAATAAATCCACTCTGCCAGCGAGGCCAAATCGCAGACGGCTCCGAGTTCTTCAAGCCGGGCGATTATATTGCTATTTGCGAAGGGGTGACTGCGGACATAAATTTCTCCAACTATTCCAATCATTGGCTTTTGGGCATTGCCATCCAGCTTGATGCCTGCAAAATCCTGTGCAATAGATTTCATAAGCCGTCGCATCACAGAGAAATCTGCGCGACTTTCAACAGCTTTGGTCCATTGCTTGACGGACTGTTCGTACACCTGCTGGGCCTGAATAGGAGATGCGGCGAAAGGCCGAAGGTGCAAAACAGCTTTCTGCAATAAATCTATACCCGCAACGGCTACCCAGGCATCCTTCATAAACTTTCCTGCAGCGGAGCCATCAACGCCCTTGGTGAACTCTTTGTAGAAACCGCTGTCCTGGTTTGGCGCGATGACCGGGACGTCCTCCGCCCCGGCATATCTTAGAATAAGCCGATGCAGACAGCTATACATTCCAAACCTGCAGGGGCCGGAGGCGGCGGGCATAAAAAAGGCCGCTTTAGCGGGGTCAAACCCTTTGGACCTAATTACTTTTAACATATCGCCGCTGGTAATAGCACAAGGCAGACACTCCTTTCCGGAAGTAAAGGCCCTGCCCTGCAAAAGGGTGGCTTCATCTGCTAACGGCATAACCTCGGCCGGCTGACCATAGGCCCTAAAGCAGGCGGCGACGCCGTAAGCGCAATCGCCCATATACGGGATGAACAACGTGCGTTCGCGGCTGACACCTGCTGTCCTCACGGACTTTTTGGCCGAGGGCTTTTTATCCCGTGGCTGGCAGCGATAATGCCTCAAACTGTCGAGAAACGCTTCAAGGCGAGTAATTACGCCAGCATCGGCGGAATGCTCATCAAGCTCCAACAGCAGGCAGGGCTTTTGAGCCATTATGTCTTTGAAAAATGTCAGGAGGAACGAATCCGGCCCACAGCTAAAGTTCGACAGGTATATCGCAAAAAGCCGGGGGTCTCTTTTGATTATCTCAGCAGCCCTGAGAATCTTCTGGCCATACGACCAGTAAACCCCCCTGTGCAGCGACTCATCGCTCAGATTTGCCTGGTCAAGGGCCAACATATCCA
Source organism: Sedimentisphaerales bacterium (assembly GCA_049508795.1). Taxonomy (GTDB): domain Bacteria; phylum Planctomycetota; class Phycisphaerae; order Sedimentisphaerales; family Anaerobacaceae; genus CAIYOL01. The sequence goes on from JBELAN010000015.1 coordinate 42,921, forward strand.
TAGGTATCGTCTTGACGCCAAGCTCGTCGAGTTTTTTAGATAACTGCAAGTTCAGTCCCTCGTCGCAGCCGTTATATGGCCGTGAAACGAGCACAAATAGTCTTTGGTCAGGCCCGATTTGGTCAAGAATCTCTTTGCCCTTGTTTAACAGCGCCCTCTCGAATCGCCGCTGGGCAGAAAACCCCTCTTTGACGGCGCGGCGAACCACAGAGGCGGAAACTCCCAGCTTCTTACCAAGTGCGATAAAACTCTTCTGCAAAAGTCTCTGCCCCTCTCCCAAGCGAATGGGGGCAGTAAGTATCTTTGTATCTGCGAGCTTGTTATTAAACGCTGCTTGCGCCTGATAGACCAGCGACTGGACATAGGGACATAACTGGTTAGACTTGTTCTGAGGGAAGCTGGCCGTCATCGAAACAATACTGGGCAAAAAGATGTAGTCCACTTTCTTCTCCATCAGCTCGGCAATATGACCATACGCCGCCTTTACAGGAAAACACGGCTGAGCATTGACAGATTCGACGCCCATACGGATTATTCGCTTGTCGGTCCGGCCAGAGGCTATACAATCAAAACCCATCGCCTTAAAGAACTGTGTGAACAACGGCAAGAGCTGCCAATTAGTCAGAGCTATAGGAATGCCTATTGTGGCCTTTGCGTTTTGCTTTTTGGAGGGTTTGTCATTCAAGCCCGCATATTCAAACAACATCTGCTTTCGATACTCAAAAGCATCAAAACCTTTTGCCTTCGCCGTTTTTTTCTTCAGATTGTACCTGTCGCATCTCGAGCCGTAGTATAACGGTTCGGCATCAGGCAACTGGACCTTTTTAATTTCACAGTGGTTTGGACAGTGCTCGCAAGAGAAGGATTCGACCTGGTACTGAATAGAGCAAACATTCTCAAATCCTCTGAAGCTGCTTTTAACAGCATCGCCGCCCTTTTTAATATGGTCGGCAGCGATGGCAGCGGCACCAATGGCCCCTGTTACCTCGTGATGGTCTGGGACCATAACCGGCTTTGCGACAACCTTTTCAAAGGCCGCCCAGACGGCCTTGTTAAATGCAGTCCCGCCCTGGAAGCAAATATGGCTACCGACTTTCCTCCTGCCGACGACGCGATTGAGATAATTTTCCACGATTGAATAGCTCAGGCCAGCCACAAGCTCGTTAGTTTTAGCTCCCTGCTGTTGATAGTTTAGCAGGTCGGATTCCATAAAAACGGTGCAACGTTCGCCGAGCTTTATCGGTTCTTTGCAGCTAAAGGCCTGTTCTGCAAATTGCCGGTCGATGGAAATATCGAGCCGCTGGGCCTGCTCTTCTAAAAAGGAGCCGGTGCCTGCAGCGCAGGCGTGGTTCATAGTGAAGTCAACTACGACACCGTTTTCGAGAGAGATGTATTTGCTGTCCTGCCCGCCAATCTCAAAAATGGTATCGACCATCGGGTCAACTATGGCGGCCCCTTTTGCCTGAGCGGTGATTTCATTTATGACTACATCGGCACCGATGAAGTCGCCTGTGAGGTAACGCCCGGAGCCGGTAGTGGCAGCACCGCGAATGTTCACCTTTCCATTGACTTTTTTGCCGATAATATCAAGGGTCTGCCGAACGGCCTCCAAAGGATTTCCAGCGGTCATCAAATAATACTTTGCGAGCAGGCGGTTTTGGTTATCAATAACAGCAGCCTTGGTGCTGATAGAGCCGACATCAACACCAAGATACGCCTCTATCGGCTCGGTCTGGTTTGAAAGTAAATGTTCATAAACCGGACTCTTGGGATACGGTAACGTTGGTCTGCCTAAGTGCGTTCGGCGGGGAGCGTCTTTTAATGCGGAACCCCGTTGTGCCAGATAATTATCGATTTTTTCTCCGACTTCGCTAAAGCTACGCCGGACAGGAAGACGAATCTGCTCGTTTGTCCCCCCTCGGCCAGCTTTTTCCTTCGCTATAAGCACCGCACCAATGGCGCCGGTAAAAAAGTGCTCATCAGGAACCACAAGCTCACCTTGCGCCAATTCAAACACCTTCTCCAACGCCCTGACTACGCCGATATTAGCCGCCACTCCACCGGTAAATATAATCGGCTTAACAAACTCTCTGCCGCAGCCCAGGTCGCCTTTCAGGTTTCTGGCCAGAGCCAGACATAATCCCGCTATGATGTCACAGTTCGGCGTTGCCTGCTGCTGCAGGTGAATCATATCGGTTTTTGCAAAGACTGAGCATCGCCCTGCCATTCGCGGCACAGTTTTGCTCTGCAGGGCCATTCGGCCAAACTCCCCCTCGATATTTACGCCCAGCCGTTGTGCCTGCTGGTCAAGGAACGAACCTGTCCCGGCTGCACAAACAGTGTTAAGTGTAAAATCTCGCACCCTGCCCCGACCTCGTTCGGTAGATAAGAAAATTAGTTTGCTGTCCTGCCCGCCCATCTCGATTATCGTCGCCTGCTGGAGCTGCGGGTACAGATGACATATAGCCGCTGCCTGTGCCGGAACCTCGTTTATAAAAGGGATATCCAACAGTTTAGCTAAAAAACGCCCAGTTGCACCGGTCGCAACGGCGAGGGCAACATCTGAAGGATTTATTTGTCTGAATACTTCCTCTAATTGCAATCGCACTGTTTCTACGGGCCTGCCCTTGGTGCGCTGGTAATCACAAAAGATGCTCCTGCCGGCACTATCAAGCACAACTACATCACTGCTGGTCGAGCCGACATCAATGCCTATATAAAGCCCTTGCTTGTCATGCAGCGGCACCGGCTGATACCGCTTTGCCTGGCCTGATGTGGTTACATCTGACCGTATCCCGTCATCCATATTTACCTCCTTGGTAATTCCATTGCCCGCTTATTATAGCTGCTTGAGCCGAATCTACAAGTCCCCTTCCAAAATACCTTCGCTTGTGCGTCCGATGATTCGTCCAAGGTTTATCCTCAAGGCTTTTTAATTTATCCGCCCGCAAATCATTTATATGTATATTGCTAATATACGAACTATACCTCGAAGATTAAAGTGTAGCCGGTTTTTTACTCGCTTTACGGGTAATCATTCCTCGATGCTGCCGCGGATTTTTTCGAGCATCGTTATCAGTCTTTTCTGCTCTGCTTCCTCAAGAGCAGCCATTATCCTTTTGACTTCCCTTGCATAAAGCAGCTCGACCTGAGCAAGCAGCTTCTTGCCGTGGGCAGTCAGCTTCACAACATTATATCTTCTATCCTCCGGCGTGGTGGTGCGGACAACAAGGTCTGACTTTTCCATCCGGTCTATAAGCGAGGTAATATTGGCACGGTTGACAAGCATCATATCGCTCAGGCGAGCTTGGCTCAGGCCTCCTTTTGTGCCGCTCTGGTGGTGTAGAAGCATCATAAGGTTAAATTGAACATCCGTCAGCCCAAAACGCCGAAGGAACTCACCCGCCCGCCTCCTCAGGCGTGAGGCGGTATAGTAGATATTAAGCAGGGCCTTGTGCGGCTGTAGTGTTATAGGCTTTATCAAACCCAACTCGCGCTCAAGAGGCATTTGGGGGTGCTCCCGTTTTATAAGTATATTGTTTATATATAAACTATACACAGTACAACTAAAAAGCCAAGCTTTTAAAATAAAAATTTCCTCTCCTTATTTTATCCCTTTAAGTAAATCGTTAGTATGTCTGTTAAATCCTGCGACGGCTCGCTTGTTGATATCTCCCGGCGGCTTTACCCTATTTGCTCTGCCAGACAAACTCTCTGACAATTTAACAGGTTACCCACAAGAAGGCGCTCGCTCCTTTTGTCCCTAACAATTTGTTGTATAAAATGTTACAACTCGACCCCATCCAAAACACAACAATTTCACAGGCCTTATGATTACTAATACTATTATTTCATATAACAATATAATATTAACCCTATCCCCCAAAAAAAGGTTGCAAGTATGTATTTGGGGGAGTAAACTACCTTATTATTTTAGGAGCTTAAAGGTTTGGAATTTTAGCTTTTTTTAACCATTTTGATAAAGATGGGGATTTATTTATGAAACTAAACTTTAATAGAACTGCCCTAGCAGAGGCATTAGGCATATTAACTTCCGTGGTACCGAGCCGAACACCAAAGCCGATACTCCATTGTGTTCAGATTTCCGCTGACGAAAAGAACGTTCGCATCTGCGCGACAGACTTAGAGGTCGGCATTAACCAATTAGTTTCTGAAGTTCAAGTAGAAGAAGCCGGCGAAGTTATTGTCCCGGCGGACCGGCTAACTGCCGTTGTGCGCGAGAGCGCAGACGACGTTCTGCTATTACGAGCCGAGGAAGGCGCTTGTAAGATAGAGGGGGCCGACAGCCACTTCACGATTTACGGCCAAGAGCCGGGCCAGTATCCTGTGGTTCCAAGCTTCGAAGGGCAGGCAGATATGGAGATTGCTTTGAGCAATCTACAGGCAGGCATCAAGCAGTGTTTGTTTGCCACAGCCAAAGAGAGCACTCGTTACGCGCTTAATGGTGTGCTGTGGGAGATTAAAGGCAAGAAGCTGTCGTTGGTCGCTACCGATGGCAGGAGATTGGCTCGCTGCAGAGTTAGTTTAGCTTCAGCGCCGTCTGAGGAGGTTGCCAAAACAAAGATAATAGTTCCAGCCAAGACAATGACCTTGTTGGATAAAATCGGAGGCGGCGACAAAGATATCGTTGCGGTCAAGCTTGTCAATAATCAGATACTGTTCAGCTGTGCAAATGTAGTTATAAGCTCAAATCTTGTCGAAGGGAATTTCCCAAAGTATGAGGATATAATACCACAGGATTACGACAAGAAGTTGACGCTGTCAACCGAAGCAGTATTAAGTGCGGTACGCCGGTCGGCACTACTGACAAGCGAGGAGTCCAGGGGGATTAAGCTTTCGATTGGAAAAAATAATCTGGTGTTTTCCAGCAGGGCACCGGAGGCCGGTGATGCGCAGATTAATATGCCTATCGATTACAAGGCTGAACCAATTGAGATTGGGTTTAATCCGCAGTTTTTGATAGACGCCTTGCGGGTTATTCAGACAGCGGAATTCGAATTGGAGTTAGGCCAGGCGGATAGGCCGGGCTTGATAAAAAGCGGGGCAAATTTCCTTTACGTCCTGATGCCGATTAACCTTGGTTAAAAAAGGATAGGCGAAGGTGAACAAGTGCGCAAGCCAGCCATAAGGGGAAATGCACATCGGGCGGACAACACGGTCGTCCTGGGCGATGTCTTAAGTGGGCTTATAGAGAATCAGATTTCACCACAACAAGCCAGGTTTAGATTAATAGCTGATGCCTGGGGCCAATTGTTGCCGGCCGAACTTTGTCAGCACTGCAGAATTGTCGGCATTTCCGGCGGGAGGCTCAATGTGCTTGCTGACTCGCCATCATATATGTACGAATTGCAATTATTAAGCAGCGAACTTCTTAAAGAATTAGCCCACGGGTGCCCGCAGGCGCGGATAAAAGAAATTAAATTCGCCATCGGAGGAGCATCCTGTGCAGCAGACAGAGGGTTGTTATGAAAGACCACAAGTACGATGCAAGCAAGATAAAGATACTCGGAGGCGTAGAGGCGGTTCGCAAGCGGCCGGATATGTATATCGGCGACCGCGGCAGCGGAGGACTCCACCATTTAGTCTATGAGGTTCTCGACAACTCTATCGATGAAGCTTTGGCTGGTTTCTGCGACAATATAGTCGTCCACATTCAGGCCGACGGCAGCTGCACCGTCGAGGATAATGGCAGAGGCATTCCCGTTGAAGAGCATAAGGAGGCCAAAAAAAGCGCCTTGGATGTTGTGCTTACTACTCTGCACGCAGGCGGCAAGTTTGACGGCGATAGTTACAAGGTGGCAGGTGGTCTGCACGGCGTAGGAGTCAGCGTCGTAAACGCTCTCAGCGAGTGGCTCCAAGCGGATGTATATAGAGATGGAAAGCACTACCACTTTGAGTGTGTAAGGGGCAAGGCAAAGGGGACTGTCAAGGAAATCGGACGCAGCGACAAACAAGGCACCAAGATATCATTTATGCCGGACGAAGAAATTTTCACAGATGCCGAGTTTGATTATGACACGCTGGCAAAAAGGATTCGAGAGATGGCCTATCTGAACGCGGGATTGCAAATTACGTTCCGAGACGATAGAAAAAACAAGAAAGCGTTTTTCAAGTTTAATGACGGGATTAAGGCCTTTATAAAACACTTGAATGAGGGCAAAGAGATGCTGCATAAGGATGTCATCTATTTTGCCAAGGAAGACACCGAAGCGAAGATGAGCTGTGAAGTAGGAATGCAGTATAACGACGGTTATACCGAAAATGTGCTGGTCTTTGCTAATAACATCCGCAACATTGACGGCGGCACACACCTTTCGGGCTTTAAAACAGCACTGACGCGGACAATGAATTATTATGCCAAGAACAACAACCTGTTGAAGAGCGACCAGGTTACAACGGGCGAAGACCTTCGTGAGGGCCTGACTGCGGTTGTAGCAGTGCGGCTTGCCAATCCCCATTTTGAGGCCCAGACAAAAGTGCGGCTGACCAACCCTGAGGTCAGCGGTTTCGTCGAGAGTGTTGTTAACGAGCAGCTCGGGCATTTTCTTGAGGAGCATCCTGCTGAGGCAAAACGGATTTTGAACAAGGCGATTCAGGCCGCCGCCGCCAGAGAGGCCGCCAGAAAGGCGCGCGAATTGACCAGACGCAAGGGTGCGTTAAGCAGCGCCAGCCTGCCGGGCAAATTGTGGGACTGCACGAGCAAGGAAAAGGCGGGCACCGAGGTGTTTATCGTTGAAGGCGACTCGGCAGGCGGCTCGGCAAAAGCCGGCAGAGACAGAAATATCCAGGCAATCCTGCCGCTGAAAGGAAAAATTCTCAATGTTGAAAAGGCGCGCCTCGAAAAAATGCTTGCACACGAGGAAATCCAAACAATTATAAGCGCCCTGGGGACCGGCATCGGCGCCGACGAGTTCGATTTAAGCAAGTGTAGATACGGCAAGATAATCCTGATGACCGATGCTGATGTTGACGGCGCTCATATACGAACGCTGCTGCTGACCTTTTTCTTCAGGCAGATGTCGCAATTATTTCTCAACGATATGATTTACATCGCTCAGCCCCCACTGTATGAAATCAAGGTTAAGGGTAAAAAGAAATCCGAATATGTTCTGAGCGAAGGCCAGATGCATAAGCAGATGATTGCTCGCGGCCTGGAAGGCACAGAGCTTATTATCAGGGACGGCAAGAAAGGCGAAAAGGGCAAAAAAACGCAGAAAGTTTCGGACAAGCAGTTAGCCGGCCTTGTAAAAATCCTCGCCGATGCCGAACGCAGCATAGCTGTCCTGGTCAGACGCGGGATTAACTTCGCGGATTTCGTGCAGGCGTATTATGACGGCAAGGAGCTTCCGCAGTTCCATATCTGTATTGGCGGCCAAGAGGAGATTTATTATGTCAGGGCCAAATACGAAAAGCGGCTCGATGGGCTGAAGCGAAGCACAGATGCAATCGCGGAGGGCGAGGGTGAAGAATCAATCGTTGCTGAGGAGCTTCATGAGGTGGGCCGAATCAATGAGATAAATGAAAAACTCAAGGACGGCTGGAATCTGGACTTAAAGGATTTTCTTTTAAAGTCCGCCAAGACTGTCTCCGGTGAGGCGCTGCCGACAAAGTTTCAGCTTATCAACAGCACAGACACATACGACGTCGCTTCACTGGGCGATATCTGCGCCGCGATAAGGCAGATTGGTGGAAAGGGAACTGAAATGAAACGCTTCAAGGGCTTAGGCGAGATGAACGCCGAGCAATTGTGGGATACGACGATGAACCCCGCCACCCGGACGTTGTTGAGCGTCAAATTAGATGATGCCGGCGAGGCAGACCGGCTGTTTAGCATCCTGATGGGCGAGGATGTTGAGGAGCGCCGAAATTTCATCCGCGACCACGCACTCGAAGTTCAGAATCTCGACATTTAGGCAGCCTCCGACGGCGGTTTTACTTTGTGGCGGAGGAAAGTTAGCAGGATGAAAAAATCACAGGCGAAGATTTTGACAGCCGCTCTGGTGCTGTTGGCTTTTAGCTCGGCTTGCTTTGCAGACACATTTACACATCGCCAGACCGGAGAAGCTCTACATGGGTACATAGCCGGCCAGAGCGAAGATGGCGAAACAATTGTTGTTACAAAAGAGAAAGGCCAAGTCAGGCTCAATTTAGCGCAATGGCAGATTGTTACCGACCGAGCGGGCAGAAATAACAAAGTAATCATTTTAACAATCGATGATGAGATTGGGCTTGAGATTGAAACCCAAGCTTTTGAGCAGGAGGTGGCCAAACTCTCGAAGGAAGGGCCCTTATTTATTTTGTTTGAGATAGACACGCCGGGCGGCCGAGGTGATTTAGCCCAGCGGATTTGCGCAGCACTCACACAAATCAAGAGCTGTCCCACAGTTGCTTTTGTCAAGGGCGGCAAGTACGGAGGGGCCCTCTCAGCCGGCGCCGCTGTTGCATTCGCGTGTGATAAGATTTATATGGCTAACAATACCGTAATAGGCGCCGCCACAGCGATAGCCATTTCTGAAACCGGCCGGCCGGAAAGCCTCAAGGAAGCCTTTGGAGAAGAGGTGGGCGAGAAATTCGCTTCGGCATGGCGAGCGTATTTTGCATCTCTGGCCGAGCGAAACCACCGGCCGGGACTGCTGGCAAGGGCGATGGTTGACAGGAATATCGAAGTTGTTGAGGTGGCCGAGGCCGACAAAAGATTATTTATCGACCCTGTCAACAAAAAACCTCAGCAGCACATCGTGCATACCTGGAACAAAAAAGGCTCACTCTTAACGCTGACTGCTGCGGAGGCGGTCGAATGTATGATTGCCGACAAGGTTATCAATTCGCGCCAGGAGCTTCTTAGTGAATTAGATGCGGCCAACGCCGAGATTGTGATAAACAATGAAATCCAAAAGGCCAGAACGGAATTAAAAAGGGCCAGAGGACAAGTGGACAGAATAAGAAAGTCCATTGATTTAAAAATCGAGCAGTCTAAATACCGGCACTCCAGACCCAAGGTGCTCGAAATCCTGCGCAGTGCAAAGAGCGAGTTTCAAACCCTGATAAAGCTGGCTAAGAAGTATCCTGATTTGGAGTTAGATATACAGTCACTGGAAAAAGAGCTGAATTCCATTGAAGCGGCCTATCAAGATGCAAAGAGGGGTTCATAACGAGGTTTTATTGTAAAAAAATCAAAAATTTTGCTTGCAAAGATTTTTCAGCTTGTCAAAATGACAAGACATAGACTTCGGCGAGCTTGGTCGAGCCGTATCTAAAGATATATATTTAAGATAGAACGGGGTGCAAGTTATGAAATGGAGGCGAGAACAGGCGGGCAAACGCGAAGCTGTTGGTCTGGTTTTTTTGGTTTGCATATTGTTGTTCAGCGGCTGCGGCGGAAAGCCTAAAGAGATTGGGAAAACAGAGGCTGAGAAGAAGAAGGCCGAGATGCTGAAGGCAATCGAACATAAGTTCGAGGATGCCGAAGCGCATTTCAAGCTTGGCCAGTTGTATCAGGCCGACGGGATGTGGGCCAAGGCGGAGGACCAGTATGCAATCGCTTTGAATTTTGACCCGGTTAACAGGCAGGCCCAGGCGTCGAGGGTAAAGGTATTAGTGAACGGCGGCGATGCGGCCAAGGCAAAATTGCTGGCGGAGGAGTATATAAAGCAGGCATCCATTTCGGCGGCGGCGTCTCTTCAGCTCGCACTGGCGTTTCAGGACCAAGGCCTAGACGAGTATGCATTGAAAAGTTATCAGCAGGCGCTTTATATGGCGCCGGATTCAGCCAAGATTAACAGGCAGATAGGCTACTATTATTTGAGCAAGGGCGAGAAGGACCAGGCGAGGGAGTATTTGAGCCGCAGTTTCCAGCTTAATCCCAATCAGCCTGATGTTGCCGGCGAACTCGGCCGGCTGGGTGTGGCCGTGAAGATACCGCGAAAGACCGAGAGGAGCACCAAGAAGCTGGATAAGATGGTGGAAAAGTCCGACAAGAGCCCTAAGTCGGAGTAAAGACAGAAGTTAGGACGATAGAAGTAAAGTTTAAAATTGCGGATAGATTTTTTATAGCCCTGTGGCGAAAGGATTCGCTGCGGGGTTTTTTAATGGGGATGGTTGTGCAGGCTGCCCAGATGACAGAAGACGGACGACAGATGCTTGATGTTCGTGAGTGGGAAAAGAAAAGAGCTGGGAGGGGCCTAATCTCCCAGCTCTTTCGGGTTTGCTTTCGACAATGGTTCGACCATGCTCACCGTAAAAAGAGAAACGGAGTCGTCCTCCTCCGGAACGACCCCGCGATATTCAACAGAACCGGTGAGTTTTCTGTGAAACCGATTCTGAAAATTTTTGAATCGGGCGGGTTCTGCCTCCTCCTTTGTTTTATATTGGGTTATGAGCGCCCCGCCCAATATCATTTTCTTAAGTAAGTAAGATTGCCTGCAAAGAATATGCCAACAACGAGAAATAATGGTAAACAGACGAGCGCGTTCGTTTAACAATTTGCAAGATAAGCGGTTATGTCCGCATACACGTTCTGTGCCGTGAAACGAGCGAACGCCGAAATTCGACGGTGTGTTGTTTTTTCTCAACGCCAACTTTACCCAGATAATCCATTTTTACATATACAAGCTTCATAAAACATTAGAAGACAGCAGGATTTGTCTGATGTTTACAAAAAACAACATATCATTGAGCAAAAGGGACAGCGAAAGCTCGATGCTCGATACTTGATGCTAAGGGTTAGTTTTTCAAGTCCCTCGACCTTACTCGGGACAGGTTGGGTCGATATTTGACAGAGGCGACGCGGTTGTTCCAGCGGCACTGCCAAGTGTCGAAAAGGGTCTTTTTTCCCGTGCGCTTAGAGCCAAGGGGAAAGATAGTATCCCGCCGCCAGGTGAGGATGTCGTCTGCGATTTCGCGGTTTTGCTGTTCAGATGGTTCCGTCGGAGACAATTCGAGAGGGTCTGTGTTCAGGTCATATACGGAGACTGTTCCATCGACCGCTTCGGCAGCGCCGGGTATGAATTTGCTCAGGACGAATTTATTTGCCGGGTAGTATATGAACTTTCGATTTGCTTTTACAAACCCAGCGGGGCTCTGGCTGAGCCAGCCGGAGAAATATACTTTGCGGTCATCAGGTATTTGGCCGAGGGCATTTGTGCCATCAAAGCCGGCGTTGCTGGTATCGAAGCCCAACAGGGCCAGCAATGTCGGGGCCAAATCAACAGAGCTGACTGGTTCAGTTACGGTGGTTTTCGGCTGGATTAAAGAAGGCTCCCGCAGGCAAAATGGAATTCGAAGGTTTTCATCGAAAGGGATCCTCTCGTGGCCGAGCAGTCCATGCTCGCCAAAGGCTTCGCCGTGGTCTCCAATAACGCAAAAAATAGTTTTGTCGGTGAGACTGAGCTTTGCGAGCTCGGCATCGAGAGCAGACAAGAATTTGTCTGTGTAAGCGATGGTCTGCTGGTATCTGGTCAGTGACGCTTTGGCAGGGGCAGCAAACCAGCGGGGAACTACGTAGGGGTCGTGGGTTACTGAGAGCATAAGCGTCAGGAAGAATGGCCTGTTATCATCGGCTTTTATCCATTCGACTATTGGTTCCAACATAGCAAATTCATCACAGCCGAGATAGCCGAGAAAGGCATCGGTGTTATTCAAATCTTCTCTGGCCCAGAACTTGTCAAAGCCGAGATTGTAGACCAAACCGGGGCGGGCCTCGAAGTTTCCTTTTGCAGACTGGAAAAAAGCGGTCCGGAAATTGGCTCCCTGCTTGAGAATGGTAGGCAGGCCGGCGTAGCGTTTTTTAACAGGGACGGTCTCGGCGATATCCTGCGAGACAGAAGGGAAGTGTCCCGTCAGTAGGCTAAACAGGACTTTTGTTGTGTGTGTAATTGAAGAACGGGCGTTTGTAAATTCAACGCCCTGCTCTGCTAAAGAAGCGAGGTGAGGCGTGAGGTTACTTTGTTTGTCATAAAGCGAGGTATATCTATATTGTATGCCCTCGAGGACGACAAGGACGACATTGAGGTTTACCCTGTGGTGTTTCGGCGAGATTGCAATCCGTATATTGTCAAAGCCGGGGACTTTTCGTTTGGCGTCGGATAAATTGGGGTTTGCCAGGTGGGCGGAATCAGAGAAAAAAAGAGACGTTACAGCCCTTAACTGACAATTGTAACGCAGGCCTTCAGAGATAATTTGCAGGGAACCTCGGTTGGTGCTCGTGCTGCGGCCGAGGACGGCGATAAGGATGAGCAGAACTGAGGCAGCAATTCTGCCTGCGAAGCGTTTTTGGTTGTAATGTGGCGGCAGCGGTTTTGCTAAAACGGAAAAGAAAAAAACAAGAGCAACAGCGCTGGGGCCGAGGAGGATTACTGCGGCGGTCGGCGTTTTTGCGAGATTGACGCCAATCATACATAGTGCGTTTATTGGGTCACGAAATAACGGCAAGAGGATGGTAGGTAGGATTTGCGTTCCAGTTCTTATCAGCCAGCCGGCATTCATAACCGACCAGGTGCATACGACAGCGGCACAAATACAAGCTGTGCGGATGACCCATCTGCTGGCCAAGCGAAAACAGAACAGGGCCAGGATAACTTCGATACCCAACAGGACAGAGATGTCGGCGGATACCCAGCCAAGGTATTCGTTGACCAGGCCGATACGCCAGGCATGAAAAAACTTTACCGCGAGGGTGCAAAATAGGGCAGCGAACATAATAACACTATAGGCGCGTGGAGCTAAAAGGGCATACAAACGGCGAACCGGTCGTAGCGGTTTTGCATTGGGGCCGGATTGTAAAGGCCTGGCAATCATAGAAAAATGGTGGGGGAGAGACCCCACCCTACTATTGAATGATGGTTTGGCTTTTTATTTATTCATTGAGGCGTAGGCCTTTAAGAAGGAATCCGAATAAATCTGCTTGTTCATTAGCATTTCAGCGGTAGCGAG
>JBELAN010000016.1:0-53364 GCA_049508795.1 Sedimentisphaerales bacterium
AACGTTAGCTACAATGATTGATTTCTTAGCGGCTTAACTAGATTTTTCAAATAGTGCTCTTAGCACTTGTTAATAAAATATTCTACCGCGTGTGTTCTAACCAGTCGCTCAAGCTGACGAAACCAGTCGTCGACGATTTCGCCGCGCGCCAGAAAACTTTTTTAAGGAAATGGTGATAACTGCCGCGCGTATAGTCTACACGGAACTGGCCGCACGTCGCCGCAGCTTAGCTCCGGTTCGCTGCAGCAGTCGAGAATATAGTTTGGCATTTGAGATTTTGGGAAATTAGGATTCTTGTCCGCCTGAGGTTTACCCGCCGCAGGTGGGCGGATTCGAATCTGCCGCTGCCGATGTAAAAGAGGCAAGGAAAGAGAGAGAAAAAAGGTTCCTGACCCCATTTTTAAAATTTTGCTTCTGTAACTATTTGTAAATAATGCGCTTAAATTGGTGCCAAGCACCAATTTCATATAACACCTTTTTGTTAGAGATTTTGTGTTGGAATAACTAACCTGAAACTATTATGAGGCTATTATGGAATCATTTTAAATCTATATATTTATCTAAAAAACTGGGTTATAACCTCTCTAATATTAATTGGTTATAATAGACTATACGTCGCTCGGATATATAATACAATGTACCTGCTCCCCTTGTGTTTAAAAAATCTGTGTTAATATAGGCAATCTGTTACTCCAATAAAATTTCAATCAAAAGCGTTGGTAGTTGGACCCCTAAAATCCATTTTTTCAAAATTTTTTTATCCCCTCTTTCTATAACGACTTAGCAGAAACCGCACCCCCGAAACAGGCATAATTTTCGCCTCAAACGCGCATGTTCGCCCCATTAATGAGGGAGAGGTGTTGTTTAGGATTTAGATATGTAGGATTTAGAATTTTTCGCTTGTCTATGTAGTCTGGTGTCTGTCCGTCGTAGCGCAGCGAAGACGGAAGCGATGATTGTCTGCCTCCAGCGAAAATTTCAATCAAAATGAGCAAATTATGCAAAACAAACCCAATTCCCGAAAAGTCAAAAATGGTTGTAAGCTTAATGATAACAAGGAATTATAACAACGAACAACGAACTATGAACTATTCAAAACAAACCCAATCAAACCCAACCTATAGTGAGCTTGTCGAACCTATTTTATCCGCCTCCGGCGGATTCAAAAGGCATACTTGCTCACGGCAGGTCGAAAAACGCCCTGCTCGTGGCAGTTACGGCTTCTGCGAAATCAGCCAAATCCATCTTCCTCAATTCAGCCAAGCGTTTGGCGGTGTGGACCATAAGGGCCGGCTCATTTATCTTTTGCTTCCGCATCGGCTCAGGCGACATATATGGACAATCGGTCTCGACCATCAACCTGTCTATCGGCACGATTTGAGCAGCTTCTCGGACGGCTTCAGCATTCTTGAAAGTAACGACACCGGTAAAGGATATAAAGTAGCCTTTGTCTAAAACAATTTTCGCCTGCTCAGCCGAGCCGCTGAAACAATGAAAAACTACCTTTTTAACATCTCCGAATTGCTCTAAAATCTCCATCGTTTCATCGAAGGCCTCTCTGCAATGCGCGATGACCGGCAGATTAAGGTCCTTGGCAATTTTGAGCTGACTGACAAAGGCTCGCAATTGGTCCTTGGGTTTGGAATGATTGTAATGATAATCCAGACCTGTCTCTCCAATAGCAACAACTTTATTATTGTTTCCAAGTTCTCGCAGCTCTTTGAGTATATCTGCCGTTACAGTTTTGGCATCGTGCGGATGAATCGCAACCGTTGCATACATATTTTCAAATCTCTCCGCAAGCTCGACTGCCTTTCGATTGTGCTCCGGGTCAGTTCCAACAGTTATCCAGCCGACAACGCCCGCCGCTTTGCTGCGTTCGATAACACCTTCAACATCATCGGCTAATTCCTCAAAAGTCAAATGACAATGCGTATCAATCAGTTCCATTGGTTACCGCACAAAGGCGTTTTCGTAATGTTTTATCTGAGCAGAACCGGATTGTCCCAGCACTACTGTAACAACATCGAAGCGAAAAGGCCTGTCTTGTATATTATGAGTTGCTAAAAAATAGCGGGCAGCCCTGTTCATTCTGGTTTTTTTGGCAGCCGTGATGACCGACTCGGCCGGCTCGAAGGTTTCATCTGCTCTGGTTTTTACCTCGACAAAAACGACAGCCCCATCGGTATCAACCATAACCAAATCAATTTCACCCCTCTTGCAGGAAAAGTTACGGGCGAGTTTCTTAAAACCTTTCTTTTTAAGAAAGCTCTCGCAGCGTCTCTCCCCCCATCGGCCGAGCTTCTTTCTATCAGCCAACAGTTTGTCTCTGTTTAGCAGCCAGCCCATTATTAAGAGACGGTGTGCTCACCATACCTGTGAGCTAACTTAACCGCCCTGCCTGTTCGCTTGCGCAAATAATACAGTTTTGCACGCCTTGATTTACCGCTTCGAACCGGCTGAATATCAATCACATTCGGCGAATGAAGCGGGAAAATTCGCTCTACTCCCTCCTCATCCACGATTCGCCGCACCGTAAAAGTTTCATTGACTCCGCGACCTCTGCGGGCGATTACTGTGCCGCTGAATACCTGTATGCGCTCTTTATCGCCTTCTTTGATTCTGCACCGCACATCCACAATATCGCCTATTTCAAAATGCGGTATATCTTTCTTCAGGAACCTTTTTTCAACAGCATCCAGCATTTGCGTTTTCACTGGTATATCTCCTTGTTATTGTGAATAGGATTTAGTGAGCGGGAAGTAAATTGCTTCGCTCGCAATGACAAACCCTGGTGAAACCACTCGCTTCGGCGTAGGCCAAGCTGCAATTTTAACGACCTTTTTTATAAAAACAAGCAATTTTTGAAAAATTGTGATTTCTGGCCGTTTGAGCCATAAATATGTTCGGCCGGCGCAGTCGTCAACTACCCCTTGCTTGATTAAGAAATCTACGTTGACTGATGTTGCAAACTTTCTACTTGTGGCAGGGCTGCCTCTTTAATTTTTGTATTATTTTCCACCAGTTCAAGCCGTCCTTCAACTTTTCTTCCTGTGCCGGCCTGAATACCTAATCGCTCTTCTGCTGCCTGAAGGATTGCTTCCAATAGTTCCGAATAAGACATCCCGGCCAATTTTGCCATCTTTGCTAAATGGCCGTCCCAGCACCAGCCCGGATTGGGATTGACCTCGAGCAGTTTCGGGCTGCCTTTTGAATCGAGCCGCCAGTCAAACCTGGAGTAATCCCTGCAGTCTAATCTCTCGAACAGCTTCAAGCAACATTCAATAACAAACTTCTCCGTCTCCGCAGGCAGGTTCGCCGGAACAGAGTGGATGTTCCAGTATGGTGAATCAGGCAGCCACTTGGCCTCATAGCCGCATATTCTGGGCATCTCCGGCGGCAACGCCGAGTAGTCTTCTTCGATGATAGGCAAAACCGCGTAGGACTCAGACAGGTTTCCTACAATTCCTACGGTCAGGTCTTTGCCCGTGAGGAATTCCTCGACAAGAATGGGTTTTTCATAGCCGAATTTCTCTCTTATTTCTGAAATGGCGTTGACGATTTCTTCGATAGTGCTTGCAACGCTTCGCCGCGTTATTCCAAAGCTGGAATCTCCGAAGTTGGGTTTTACGATGACCGGAGATTCAAACGGAAGCTCGAAAGTATCGTCCTGCGGTTTTATGAAGAACGCATCGGGAACCGGAATCTGCATCTCCATTGCAATTCCGCGAACAAGCGACTTGTCATAACAAAATGCAAGACATTGGGGTCCGCTGCCTGTATATGGACAGTCCAGCACCTCCAGCAAAGATGGTATATGGAGCTCTTTCCGGGCATCGTTACAATAACCCTCATCGCACAGGTTCAAGACGAAGTCTGTTTTGGGTTTCAGTTTTACCAGGTCGTTATACAGGCTGTCGTGATTGTCGAGGTATGTAATCTGATATTTGTTCAGCTTTCTCAAGGCGTTTTTCATCTGGTCAATCGTGTAGAAGTCATCATCGTCAAAAACACGCAATGGTTTTAGGATGTCCGGTTTCGAAGGGTCGCCCAAAATTACGACCAGATTGTTTGTTGGCTCCGTCTTTTTCTTCAGGGGGGTCCATTCTTTTCTGGCTACAGCCGTCAGTGTTATACGCCTTTCCATCATTCCAAGGTCCTGGTTGCGCCGTGAATCTGCGGATATCTCGTTGTGGATAGTAAAATCTCTGAAGCCCGCCTTTTTGAACAGCTCCTCTAAGCTCCTGCGGGTATAAAGCCGCTCAGCGTAAAATTGGTCTGCAACAACGCCTTTTTTCACGTGGGTAACTACTTCTCTCGAGATTAAACGCTGTTTGTCCAAAGAAAGCGAACGCTCCCTGCAAACGAAATAATTTTTATCTACCCATTCCCAGGACCTCGGCTGGAAACGCTTTTTTAAGTACTCCCCGTCGGCAACGTCTATAAGAATTTTTCCCCACGGCTTTAACACCCTCAAGACCTCTTTTAGAACTCTAATGTCGTCCTGTGGCGTCTCAAAATAGCCAAAACTGTTTCCTGGAATCATAACCACGTCAAAAGCATCCGCTTGATACGGAAGTTTTCTGGCATCTCCCTCTTTGAAATTAGCGCTCAAACCTTCTTTTTTACCTTGAGCTTTGGCCTTTTGAATCAGGTAGCGGGAGCGGTCCAGCCCTTCAACGTTGTTGAATCCCCGCCTTGCCAGCTCGAGGGCGATACGTCCCTGTCCACAGCACAGGTCCAGAATTTTGTCCTCCGGCGACATCTTAAGAATATCCGAGAACATATCCACCTCTTTGGTAGTTATCTGCGTATCATCAATCACGTCCCCATCCGTTTTCAGGTAGATTGAATTGAAAATCCACCGCCACCAGTCCGGCTGGACATGCTCTTCCAAGTCGGGTACTGGGCCCAGCGTTCTGACACATCCCGTTGGACATTTGTTCTTTTGGGGCGGTTTATGATTTGTTTCCACCTTCATATTTTTTTAACTCCTTATGCCACAATACGGCAATGTTTGGCTGCTTGAATTTGGTTGTCCATCCGCGTTTTTTTCTCAGTCTCATTTTCACAATTACTGGTTTTCTGGTTCGACTCTCATAATAGCGGTGTCCGGCCTTACTCTGCGGGGACACCGTTATTGGGGGTCTTGTCCTCCTCCTCCTTGCTGCGGTAGCCCAGCCACTGGGGGCTGAAATTATTGGCTTGACTGAAAATAGTATCCGGACAAAGCTGTGAACTCTTTGTCCCGGCGGGTTTGCTCTTACGGCAGGGTAATGATATGCCTCCTGTCGTGGCGCCGCCGACCGGCTGATTAAGCTGGCAGCGCCTACATAGGTCTTCTTCGTCTTTTAAGGCTTCCACTTGAAACGCCTTTAGTTCTCCTCACGGCTCGTCCCCTCAGCTTCGCAGCAGCTGAGGGCTCGACGATGCCTGACACGGTTTTTCGGATTCAACACTTGTCCGCCTACGGTGGACTTGCACTGAAATAATGGTCGGGTATCTTAAAGTTCCATCCACTCAAAGTCAATAGCGAATGTATATTTTTTAACAAAAAATTTGTTTTTTAAGTGCCTCCCAATAGGTCAGGACGCCATTTTTTTGTTCGCTCTAAGGCCTGTTGGCGTCGCCACTCGGCGATTTTGCCGTGGTCGCCGCTTAAAAGAATCTCAGGGACCTTCATTCCGCGAAAAACTTCAGGCCTGGTATATTGCGGATACTCTAATCCGCCGTCGCTGGACTGGCTGAAGGAATCGTCCTTTGGCGAATCTTCATCTCCCAGTGCCCCTGGCAGCAGTCTGACCACCGCATCGATGATTACCACAGCCGCCGGCTCTCCGCCGGAAAGGACGTAGTCGCCTATTGAGATTTGCTCGGCTCCCAGCCCTATGCGGATTCGCTCATCGAACCCTTCATATCTGCCGGAAATTAAAATCAGCCGTTTTTCTTTGCTTAGCTCGACTGCTTTTGCCTGGTTAAATTTCTGTCCCTGTGGCGTAAGCAAAATGATGCGTCCTTTTTCTGCCGACAGCTTCTCAACATATTCGAAGCAGTCGAAAATCGGCCCGGGCATCATAACCATACCCGGCCCTCCGCCATAAGGCTTGTCATCGACCTTTTTGTATTTATCGGTGGCGAAATCTCTTATATTGGTGAGAATGATATTGACTATGCCCGCCTGCTGTGCCCTCTTTAATATCGAGTAACGCAGAGGTGATTCGAACATCTCCGGAAAAAGCGTAAGAACATCAATTCTCATCACGCTCGCTTGTCTTTCTTACTCAGCCGCTTTCTTTTTCTTCTCTGACTTCTGTTCTTCCTTTGCCTCTTGCTTGGCCTCAGCTTTTGGCTCAGCTTCGACTTCGACCTTTTCTTTTGCTGTTTCAGGCGCCTCGGCCTTTGCCTTGGCTTCCGCTTCGGCCTTGGCTTTGGCCTCTTTCTCATCTTTTGCCTTCGTCTCTGCTTGTGTCTTGGCTGCCGCTTCGGCATCCGCCGCCGCCTTTTCTACGGCAGTTCGTTCTGCCTTTGTGAACGGCCTGCCTTTGGCGCGGGCTATGGCCTTGGCCCTTGCTCGACGTGCCGTTCTTACTTCGGCACATTTGGTTTTGATGCCTTTCTGCAGCAGAATCTCCGAGACCGTATCGGATGGTATTGCTCCTTTATCAAGCCAGTACTTGACTCGTTCTGTATTGAGCACAATCTGTTTGGACTTATCTTTTTCAATAGGGTCGTAGTGTCCCAGTTTTTCAATGATTCGCCCGTCCCGCGGTGTGCGTGAATCAATCGCATTGATTCTAAAGAACGGCCGATTCCGCCTGCCCATCCGCGTCATTCTCAACTTTACCGACATATTCTTTCCTTTCGTCTGTTTAATATAATCAATTTCCGTGATTTACCCACTTCGAATCACGAAACACGTTTGCAATGTAAGACGTAACCGTTTACGAAAATCGCTAAATTCGCCGGGTCAGTCTGGGCATCTGCTGCGATTCTTTGCACCTGCTCATCAGTTAGATTGTCGGCTTTTTCTTTTTCGTCCGGCGTCATTATCGCCACTGCTCTTTTTAGCTGCTCCAATTCATCCTTCGCCGGCGCCGCCAGCATCGCCAGCTCGCTGCCGCCTTCAATGTCTTTGAATTGGCTCCTTATCATTTTGCCATATTCGCTGCCGGCGAATTTGGCCACCTTTTCGAGGTATTGTTCAATCGTTATCTTCTGTTTTACCGCCGTTTTCTTTTTCCTCTTCGGATAATTATTCTTTTTCGTCTCGACCGCTGCTTTATTTTTTTGCCCGACGCCATAGCGGCGCCCAGTGCATCCATATTAAATCCGCCGGCCAGTAACCTTTTAAGTCCGCCTAAGCTTCCGCCGCTAAGCGACTTCATCATATCCCTGCTGCGCGTAAATGTCTTCACTAAGCCGGAAACATCGTTAACTTCCACTCCTGCCCCTGCCGCTATTCGTCTTCGCCTCGATGAGTCTATTATATCCGGCTCGCGCCTCTCCACAAGCGTCATTGAATGCACTATTCCTTCCATCCTCCTCAGCTCCCCGTCGTCGAAGTCCAAATCCTCAACCTGACTGCCCATTCCAGGCATCATTTTGAGCATATCTTTCATACCGCCCATTTTTTTGACGGCCTGCATTTGCTTGAGAAAATCATCAAAGCCGAAGCTGCCCTTGGCCATTTTCTTTTGCAGCTTTTCTGCTTCTTCCACCTCGAACTGCTCCTGCGCCTTCTCCACCAGCGTTACAACGTCGCCCATACCGAGAATCCTGCCGGCCATTCGGTCGGGATGAAACTCTTCGAGTTTGTCCGTCTTTTCGCCTACCCCGACGAACTTGATGGGCTTGCCTGTTACCGCTTTTACGCTAAGCGCAGCCCCGCCTCGGGCGTCGCCGTCTAATTTCGTAAGGATAACGCCGTCAAGCTCCAGACGCTCGTTAAACTCCTTGGCTGAATTGACGGCGTCCTGCCCGGTCATCGCATCGCAGACTAAGTAAATCTGGTGCGGACTGACCGCTTTTGCTACCTCCGCCACCTCCCTCATCATTTCTTCGTCTATATGCAGTCGCCCCGCTGTGTCCAGAACCACCACATCGAAACCGTTTTGCTGTGCGTGCTTTATTGCGTTTTTTGCAACCTTGACTGAATTCTTGCTCTCTTCGCGATAGACTTCCGTATTTATCTGCTGGCCCAGGACGACCAACTGCTCGACAGCAGCCGGTCTGCGAAGGTCATCAGCCACTAAAAGCGGCTTCTTGCCCTTGGCAAGCAGATATTTGGCTAACTTTGCCGCCGTTGTTGTTTTACCGCAGCCCTGAAGCCCTGCTAACATAATTATCGTAGGCCCCGGCGAGACAAAGTAGATTTTGCTA
The DNA here is from genome assembly GCA_049508795.1 of Sedimentisphaerales bacterium. Taxonomy (GTDB): domain Bacteria; phylum Planctomycetota; class Phycisphaerae; order Sedimentisphaerales; family Anaerobacaceae; genus CAIYOL01. The sequence goes on from JBELAN010000016.1 coordinate 8,380, forward strand.
TCGACCGGCCCCATCAGCTCGGTCAGTTTATCGTTGACGATTTTTATCAGAACCTGGCCGGGATGAAGACTCTTTATCACCTCAGCGCCGATGGCTGCTTCCGTAACGTCCTTGCAGAATTGTTTTACCACGTTGTAATGAACGTCCGCTTCCAGAAGCGCCTTGCGGACACTATGCATAGCGTCTGAGATATTGGCTTCGGTGATTCTGCCTCGGCCGGACAGTGACCGGAAAACAGAGTTGAATTTTTCAGTTAATGACTCAAACACAGTTCGATGCTCGATATTTGATTCTTAATGTTCGTACTTGGCTAAATGGCTAATAATTACCAATTACCAATAACCAGTTACCAAACACGCGGATTGTAAGCATTCCAAGACGCTTTTGCAAGGACTAAATCCGCCTGCCGCGGCGTAGCCCTTGGCGAAGACGGGCCCAGTACGTCCGAAATGTCCGGTAAATTCAACCCAATCGGTTAGCCCCAAACTTTACGTTTGGGGTTTTACAACCCGAGCGACAAGCCACAAGCGACGATTTTAATGTTTGCGGGAAAATAATTTGAGGGTTTATTTCTTGTTTTCAACGATGGCGATTTCGTCGGGGGTTATTTCTTTAAAAATTCTTTCAAAATTGGTTCGATATCATAATCATCATTTCCGTTTACTTTGATTGTTTTTGATATCCCCTTTTTTTGATTGGTAATTCTTATTTTAATCTCTGTTTTTGGCTTTTCTTTCTTAAACTTTTTTATTAAGTTAAAAACCATTATACCAGCCTGCAGACTTGACAAAGCAATCAGAATTACCGTTGGAGCATCAAATGATTTTTGGATATATTCCCGTGTATCAATTTTTTCGTTTTTTAGATACTGCCTAAACTCATCCTTGTTATTCTTCTCTAGTTCGACAAAAAAAGAACAATCCTCATTATCATCAATCAAGTGTATATATTGTTTCCATATTGTATTTGGCGTTTGATATGGGTAGAAGTCCTTTTCTTCTTGATTTTCAAATGTACCGGCAACGAAATATAAACCCCATTCGCCGTCTTTCATTTGCTTAACCTTTGCACATAGCAAAACCCCGATATAAATCCCTTTATGCTCAATATCAAGGGGTATATATTTTGTATGTACTTGATTTGCCATATCCTCCAAACACTCCTTGCTAATTTTTTCATTATGTTTGTCAATATGGGTTGTTGCGGCTATTCCTGTTATTATTTTCATATTTTAATTATCCTTCTACAATTTCTATCTCTTCATCAGTCAAGTTGTATAATTCATAAACCAAATTATCTATCTGCTCATCTGTCGCATCTATCTGCCGCTGAATTCGCGTCTTTTCATCAGGATTCTTTATCTTTGAAACCTTCTTGTGCAACTCCAGCATCTCATCTACTAACGATACCATTTTGTCGTGTTGCTTAACTTCGCCCGATTTGGAAAAATCAATTAGATGAATGGGAAATTGAGACAATTCTTTTATTTTGAATTGTGGGAATATTTTTCTTTGTAGTTTTGCAAAGGTACTTATAAACCATAATGATATTAGTTTTGAGTTTAATACCCCCATTATGTACTTGATATTATACTTGTCCTCTATGTTATTTTTGACAATCATACTATTGTTATCGTTTACAATAGCTTCCCTAACATAACTGGCTAATATACAGTAAGGTGGTTTTGAAGGGATTTGCCGAACTAGAAGCCTTTCTCCATTAAACAAACTGGGTTTTCTGGGGCGGCTTAAATTTTTTCCATATTTTATAAACTGTTTACTCCAACCAATGGAATAGCGTTTCACATCAACACCATCTAAATATTTGATCCAAGTATCGCCCTTCTTGGTTAGACTATGATAGACCCTATTGTTTTTCATTTCTTTTGTCTGATTTGGAGTGCCTTCTCCGACTGTGTAAGCTTGAACGCCATTCTTTACCTCGCAAATCTTATCGAGTCGGATACTATTGATTGTTATCTTCTTGTGCAGTTCAATTTTCTTAGTGCTATCAACACTATAGGCAATAATATGGCTCATAGCAGAAAGATATTTGTCGCATGGACATTCATATACTTTTTTAACTGAACCCTTTGACATTTCGTGAACTATAACTTGTTTTTCACCGCTCTTGTCGAATAAAAGAATACAAGTATCAACACTTGCATTTTGAAATACTTTGTCCAAAATATTCGTGATATTAATATTAAATGTCTTGGACAGTAGAAATCGCCTAAACTCAGAAGAATATTCCAGAGAAAGCCAATTGTTAGGGAGGATATAACCCAATACGCCCATTCTATTTAATAGTTGAAAAGAATTTTCCACAAATAAAAAATAAGTGTTTATTTTAAACTGGGTACATTGATATTTCTCGTAGTAATAGGCCTTTTCCGCTTCTGTAATTAACTCTCGCGTAAATATATACGGCGGATTCCCAATTACACAATCAAACCCCGGATTTTTGCCCGAAAAGATTTCGGCAAATTCCTTTTGCCAGTCAAAGGCGTTTATCTTTCTCTGCTGCTCATCGCCAAAAAGGTTTAATTGCCGATTTTGATAAAAATCCGGCCCAATCAGTGAATTGCCGCACTTGATATTATTGCCTAAATCCGGCAAAGCCCTTTCGTGGAAAAGTCTCAAACTCTCCTGCGTCTCATTTTCAAGAACTTTTAACAAAAGGGAAAGTTTCGTTACCTCTGCCGCCTGCGAATCTATATCAACGCCATAAATATTGTTTAACAAAATCCTTTTTTTCTCATCAATCGTCAAAAACCACTGTTTGCCCTTACCCTGATATATCACCTTTTTATGTTTCGATGGTTCTTTTTCGTAATAATCCCGATGATAATCCAAAAGATACTGATATGCCCCGATTAAAAATGAACCAGAACCGCACGCAGGGTCAAGAATTTTTATCTTTTCTATTTGTTTTGGCGTTTTCCCTTCGCAAAGTTTGCCGACCGTACTTTTCACAATGTAATCTACAATATACGAAGGCGTATAATAAACTCCGCCTGCTTTTTTGACCTCCGGCTTTTCTTCTACCTTCGCCTGATGAGATTTCGTAAGCCGAATCACCTTGCCTAAAAACTGCTCATAAACATTGCCCAGAATTTCCGCCGGCATAATGGAAAATTCATAAGGGCACGGATAGTATAAATCCCTGATGATTTTCTTTAGGACATCATCATCGACTTTCAATTTTGCCGACAGTTCATCCGGCGATTCAGGCCTGTCTTTTTCCATCCGAAAATGAAAAATGCCGGAATTATATTTCTCATCGGCCTTTTCAAAAAGTTCAAAAAGTCTCGGATATATCCTTGACCCGTTAATAAGCCCTAAAAGCTGTTCGCTGCGCTCTATGCCTCTGTCTTCGCATATCCTCAAAAATAAAATCCGGTCGATGGTCTTTTGAACGGCGAAATTAAGGTCATAAACGGATAGTTTATTGTTGCGAAGCGCAATATTTTTTGCCAGTTCGTTCCGCCATCCTTCTATCTCGGCCAGAAACTCTTTATCTACTGTAGTTGTGCCTCTTTTTGTTGTCTTTTCTGATGCGTATTTATCGAATGCGCCTTTAAGAACAGCCTCTTTGCTGAATATACTTGCGATTTGTTCCCACTTATCGGCGTAATCTTTATATGTGCAGAAGAAAATCCTCGCTGTCGATGGCTTGTCATTTATATTTGGCCGAATCTGGCAGTCATAAACTGCGAAATCTTCGAAATCTGTGAGAATTGACAATGGCAGTTTCGTGCTCCACGCGTATCTGCGGAGCTGATAGGCCGGGCTGATGCCTGATGAAATATCGACTGATGGCTTTTTTGCTTCGAGGAAAAATTTTCTCGTTCCCCCGATGCGGAAGCAGTAATCGGGCGCGCCCACTTTGATTGCGTCTTCGTGAATCACATCGCTGTATGCCGGAGCGATTCCTGCCTTGTTTTGCATATCCCAGCCGAGCGCTTCGAAGAATGGATTGATGAATTGTTGTCGGACTTGTGCCTCGCTATATCCCTGCCCCTTGTACGATTCGATATTCCGCTCGAAAGTTTCGACAAGCTCTACAATTCTGGGAGGTGCACTACTCATATTATGCTTTCTCCGCTATAGTTATAAAACCTCGAGAATTTCGGGTAAATAGTATAGCGGATATTGTAAACGAAGGAATAGAAACGGGCAAGATGATTTAACATCTGAAAAAAGCCCAAATTCTCTGCACCCTTCGCGCCTTTTGTGCCTTTTCGTGGCTATCTTTCAATCAAAAACGTTGGTAGTTAGACCCCTAAAACCCGTTTTTTCAATTTTTTTTTATCCCCTTTACTACAACGACTTAGCCAAAATCACACCAACGAAAACCTCAGAATTTTCGACTAAATCTCGCACGTTCATCCAATTGTAGAGGGAGAGTATCCCTGTCCGCCATAGCCTTGGCGAAGGCGGATCTTGAAAGGAGGCCCCTTAGGGGAATAACCAATGAGCGGTTACCAATAACCAATTAATGCTGTTTATAATTTGCTTCTCTGTTTTCTCTGTGGCTGAAACTGCGGCTATGGAGATTTTCTGCGCTGAGCGGAAAAATCAATCAAAATGAACTAAATTATGCAAAACGAACCCAATTTCCCAAAAAGTCAAATGTTTATAACAGTAGTTTCAACAAGGAATTACAACGGAAAATGAACAATGGACACTTGGTCAAAACGAACCCAAACAAACCCAATTCTTGTCCCGAGCGAAGTCGAGGGATCTATTAAAACAACTACCTGCCCTATGGCAGGTGAGCTAAACGCTCCAGCTTTTGGAGCTCTTAATGAATTTGTTTTGCACTATTATGCCGATAAGGGTAGGTGCCAGGAGCAATGCCGGCAAAAACCAATGGCTATTGTAGAGCATTGTCTTTACGGTTGTAGTCGGCGGGTTCTGGATACCCTCGTAGCGATAGACCAAGGCCAGCAGGCCTGTTATAATAAGGATTCCGCCGCCAAAACTCGTAAAGAGCATGACCGCAATCTTGAAAACAATGAACGAAATCATACCGCCGGCAATAATGCCTATAAGGGCGCCTGCCGGAAGGTATTTTTCCGGCAGCTCGAAGGCGTACCAGAGACCGCCGGTTATGATGCCGCCGGCAATAGCTCCCAATAGGCTGACGGCCCACCGCATCAAAGGAATCGAGGCCCCAGCCAGAATGGCAAGACCGGCTATGCCGCCTAAAATCTCCGAACCAAATCGAGCGCCGATTTTGATGCCGACAAATAAGCCTACAAGTCCGAAGCAGATAACAACCACCGCCCTGAAAATACGCCAGCCGTAAAGCAGATACAGCACCCCAAACGAAATGGCAATAACTGCCTGCAGCCACGACAACGTTGTTACCTGCCCCCAGAGAGAATCAAGAACAGTTTGCACCCTAAAAACCGGCCCCGATGAGCTTCTTGCTGCTGCTTGGGCGAGAATTGTTAAATGCTCCATCATTTTTCTCCTTAAATCTTTTTCGGTTTTTCAAAGTTCACTACAAAGCATAATCCCAGCTATCTATTTCGCCAGGATTCCGATATTTTCTCCGGCTTATTCTTTTCCTTTTTTCTTGTCAACATTCCTTTAATGCGTTGACAGAGTAATAACTGCTCAGCCATACCAAAAGCGGTCATTACTCCAAAAACACCCAGATAAAAAAGCGGGTTTTGACAAATCCTGCTGATGGGCGCAGCGCCTTTATACAATAACAGCGAAATCATCCCTGCAAAAATAAGCATTGTCCCCAAAGCCGCACAACAAAAAGCCGAAGTTAAATGCTGCTGGAAGAATCCAGCCACTATAAAAACCATTGCTATCGCCGCTATTGTTGCATAGTTGTATGCCGGCATCTGTGAAAGAATCCGCTTTATCTCGGTGACAAAATCAGCTATGTATCCTTTCGCTATTTCTGCACTTTGCCCAATACTGAAGACCTCTTCCCTGTTTTGTGTTTTGTCCCGGCTTATCGGCGGCGCTGCTCCTGCATTTTCGATGTCCGGCCTGGCCAAAACGGCAAAGCCAAGAATTGCCGCCAGAACCCCTGCCAGTATTGCGATGAATATCTTTTCAAGTATTATTGCAATAACCATAGCAATACCTGCCGAAATCATCGCCGGCACAATATTTCGGCCGCTTATAAAAAATCCACAAATACCGCCGCTGACTCCGCCGACGATTGCAACCAAAGTTCTTTTGGACTCCAGCCCGCCCAGCCAGACAAACAGTCCCACCAGAACAGCCGCTAATCCGGGCCAGATTAAAACCGCCGGATTGAACCGTCCTGCTGTTTGTTCTAATTGTCGGGCGATTTCAAACATTGGTAATTTAGTTACTATCTAACCGCATCGACAGCAGCTTCTTAACACCTTTATATCTGTCCTTTGTTCTCTGTCTTACCATTTATCGGCCTTTCGATGCGATTTTCGTTAAGGGGGTATTGAATCTCGAATGCCGAATATCAAAATGACAAAAGATTAGGCGTAAAACGCTGAAAAAGCGTGATTTTGTCGCCGCGATGCGCAAAGTGTAGTGCGACATAGCTGTTTAATGCGGATGAGAGGAGTCGAACCTCCACGGGCTAAGCCCACAGGTACCTGAAACCTGCGCGTCTGCCAATTCCGCCACATCCGCGGACCGAATTGCAATAATTACAATGGGCACGCCCCAGCAGCTCAGACGGTAGCAGGAGCCGTACCTCTTCGGCTGTTTGCCGGTAAACGGCTCTCAAAACGCATTCTCGCCTCGCCGATAAGGTAGAAGCTGCCCGTAATGCAAATCAAATCTTCTTTGCTCACAGCGCTCCTTGCAAGTTGCAGTGCTTCACCTAAACTCACAGCGCTCTGGCACATCTTGCCGCATATCTCGGTGTACATATCCGATAAATCTTCCGGCGGCATTGCTTTTGCCGAGTTGCTCCGTGTAAATATCACCTTATCTGCTCCATATTGTAATTTATCCAGCATCCCCGCAACATCTTTGTCGCTGTTGCAACCGAAGATTACCACCATAGAATCATAAGGAATATTTTGACCTATTGCATGTATCAGCGCCTGGATGCTTGCGGCGTTGTGTGCGCCGTCAATCATAATTCTCGGGTCGTCGCAAATCATCTCCATTCGGCCGGCTAACCAGACTTTTCCCAGCCCCTCAACCGCCTTTTCATTATCTATTTCGTAACCGCTTGATTTAAGTTTATCTAACATAGCCAGCGCCAGACCGCAGTTGATGGCCTGATGTTTGCCGTGCAGAGGCACGCGAAGGTGTTCAAATTTACTCGTTGGCGTTGTAAGGCAGACTCTCATATGTGGCCCGTTCTCCCGTGAATTTTCAAATCTATATGAGAAGTCGATATCGCTGCCCGTAACGCTGAGCGGCGCTTTAACGGCCGCTGCATGCGATTTCAGAACACGCATTGCTTCCGGCTCCTGTTGAACGCTGACTATCGGAACACCTCGCTTGAAGATGCCGGCCTTCTCCTTGGCTATGCTGTCAAGTGTTTTGCCGAGCTGATGTTGATGGTCGATGCTCAAGCTGGTTATGCCTACCACTTCAGGCCGAATTACGTTGGTGCTGTCTAATCTGCCGCCTAATCCGGTTTCAATTACGGCTATGTCCGTCTTCACATCCGCAAAATGCCTGAACGCCAGTGCCGTCATAATCTCGAAGAAGGTGGGCGGCTCTGTCTTTGACATCTTCTCAACCGGTGCATAAATGCGGTTCAGCAGCCCCAGCATTTCTCGCTCGCTGATCATTTTTGAATTGACTGCAATCCGCTCATGGAGGTGTACAACGTGCGGAGAGGTGTATAGACCAACGTTATAGCCGTTGGCTTCTAACATCTTCGCCAGCATCGTTGCCGTTGAGCCTTTTCCTTTTGTGCCGGCTATATGGACTGTAGCGATTTTCTTGTGCGGCTTACCCACTAAGGAAAGCAGCTTTTCCATCCTTTCGAGGTTGAACGTCGTAATGTTATACCGCAGACCAGTTTCCTTTTCGTAGTTTGTCCGCGCATAAAGGTAGCTTATGGCCTCTTTATAGCTCTTAAAGGCCTTTTTGGACTCGACTTTGGCGACTTTGGGCGTGCGTTTTTTCGCCAGTTTCTTTCCGGTTGTTTTTACGGCTTTTGGCATAAATAATTCATAATAACACTTAAAATTACATCAGTCAATGCCAATATGCAAAAATAGCCAAAAACCCATAGAACTACGGGTTTTCAAACGATGGCCGATAATCGCATAACGTCCTGCCGACAAAAAGGTTATAGGAAAATACCGGCTTTACACTCATTATTATTCAAAAGTCCCGTCTATCAGTGAAACTAAACATTCAATTAGATTTGGTTATAATGTGACGCTTTTCAGGGTAGATTCATACTTCGATATTTACTACTGCTATTTGATGTTTTTTGTTCGACGGACGGATTAAAGTGGAAAACTCCGTGTTTTGAAATGGCTAAAACATTTTTTCAACTATGTCTATTACTTGTTTGTGGACGGTTTCAATATCACCGGCGCCATCAATGATAACAAAATCCTTTCGGCCATCGGCCAATTTAAGGAAGCCCTCGCGGACTTTTTTATGGTAGCCGTCGCCCTTGCGTTCCATCCGGTCGAGGTCTTTCTTGAGCCGTTTTGCTGCTGTTTCTGAATCGACATCGAGGATTATTGTCAAATCCGGCCAAGGTCTTTTGAGGCAGTCTTCCGCAATTTTTATGACCTTGTCGATGCCGAATCCGCCAGCAAAGCCCTGATAAGCGCAGGTGCTTGAAAGCCACCTGTCGAGGACGACGCATTTATTTTGTTTTAAGGCCGGTGCTATTTTCTCCTGCCAAAGCTGAACCCTCGCCGCCATATAGAGCATTACTTCTGTTTCCGTGCCCATTAAGATATTTTCAGGGTTTAGCAGGATTTGGCGGATTTTTTCGCCGATGGCTGTTCCGCCGGGCTCGCGGAAGGTCTCTACCGCAACGCCCTGTTTTTTTAACCAATCGACGAGCAGTTTTGTTTGCGTAGTCTTCCCGCAGCCGTCCGGCCCGTCGATAACAATAAATTTCCCTGACAATCTATTCTTCACTTAATCACCGGAAATTTCTATTTTGCCAGTTGGAAGTTTTCTTCGCCGACAAGCTGTCGCATCTTTCTGCAGAATTCGAGGTCTGGATTGACGGAAAGCTCCCTGTCGGCGGTTGCATAAACCCGGCCTTTGTCGGTTCTTACCGCTACGTAAACAGGGCTTTGTCCTCTGTGATGCTGGCAAATGCTTTTTATTGCCGCCACCTTTTCTTTGGTAACGTCTTTAGCGTCTAATCTTATTCTTACTTTCGCAGCCAATTTTCCCCTAACCTGGTCGAGAGGTATCAACTCCACGGCGATGATATTGGGCTTTTCCCTTCTGTAATCGAGTTTTCCCTTTACAAAAACAACGGTATCTTTGACCAGCAATTCTGTGAAACTATTGAGCACATCCGGGAACATAACAACTTCGACCTGCCCCTGCAAATCTTCGAGCGTGAAGACGGCCATTTTGGCCCCGGCATTTCTCCCTTTTTGTGTGATGTGGTATCTGATTTTACTTATCATTCCACCAATGACGATTTGCTTGTCCTGGGTAAAATTGGCCAATTGCGAAGTGTCGAGCGTGGAGTAAAGGTTTATTGTCTCGGCGTAATGGCTTAATGGGTTACTGGTTACATAGAAGCCGAGGACCTCTTTTTCGTTCGCTAACATCTGCGGCTCCGGCCAGGGGGCGACATTTGGCAGGCGTTCGTAGTCCTGTGAATAGTCGGCTTCGCCTGTCTTGCCGAAAAAGTTCATCTGGCCGTTTTGTTTGTCGGCCTGGAGCGTAGTGCCGGTTTGCATTGCCTTTTCCAGGCCGGCCAGCATCTGGGCGCGGTTCCCTCCGAGCCGGTCGAAAGCACCGGCTTTTATCAGGGATTCGAGGACCTGTTTGTTGGCGGCCCTTAAATCAACGTTTTCGCAGAAATGGAACAAACTCTGGAATCGCCCTGCTTTTTCGCGTGCGGCGATGATTTGCTCGACTGCCTTTTCGCCGACGCCTTTGACCGCAGCCAGGCCGAAACGTATTACGCCCTTTTTGTCCTCGCCGTGGCCTTTGTAAAGAGGCGTAAAATCGACACCGCTTTCGTTGATATCCGGCGCCAGGACCTCGATATTCATTTTCCCGCACTCGGCGATATAACTGACGACCTTATCGGTGCTGCCCATTTCGTAAGTCAATAGAGCTGCCATATATTCAACAGGCCAATGGGTCTTCATATAGCCAGTCTGATATGCAATGAGGGCGTAGCGGGTTGAGTGGCTTTTGTTGAAGCCGTAACCGGCGAAGCGTTCGATAAATTCGAAAATCTGCTGGGCCTGGTTCTGGGTCAGGCCTTTATTAGTGCATCCTGCTATGAATCTTTCTTTTTCCTTGGCGATGGTTTTGGCCTTCTTTTTGCTTATCGCCTTGATTAGACCGTATGCCTCCCGCAGCGGTATATCGCCGAGGCGATTACAAATCCGCATCACCTGTTCCTGATAGACCATAATTCCGTAGGTCTCATCGAGGATTTCTTTCATAATCCGATGCGGCAGGGACCATTTTGCACCGTGCTTTCGGTCGATATAATCCGGGATTAGTATCATTGGGCCCGGGCGATATAGTGCGTTTGCGGCAATGAGGTCTTCGATTCTATCAGGCTTCATTTTCATCAACAGGTCCTGCATACCGCCGGACTCAAATTGGAAAATCCCCTTTGTTTGTCCGCGGGAGAACAGCTCAAAAACCTTCGGGTCAGTGATATCGATTTTTCCCAGGTCGATGTTCCGGCCGTGGAGATTAGCGACCAATTGGCGGGCACGCTCCAGAACACTGAGGGTCTTCAGGCCCAGGAAGTCCATCTTTAACAGGCCGACTTTTTCAACTATAGGCCCTTCGAACTGGGTTATGATGTCGTCGGAATCAGGTGCCTTATAAAGGGGTATAAAATTGGTCAACGGCTCGTCGGCAATTACAACGCCGGCAGCGTGAACGGATGCGTGGCGGGCAAGGCCTTCGAGCTTTTTACAGATGTCGATTACCTTTCTGGTTCGCTCGTTTTGTTCGTAAGCTTGTTTTAGCTTCGGCTCGGTATTTAGGGCTTTATCGAGTGTCACGCCGAGAGAGTCGGGGACAAGCTTGGCTAATGTGTCGGCCTCGCTCAGCGGCACGCCGAGCACTCTGCAGATGTCACGGATAACGGCTCTGGCTTTCATTGTTCCGAAGGTTATGATTTGTGCGACCTGGCCGTATTTCCGGCGGACATAGTCGATGATTTTTGCCCGGCCGACCTGACAGATATCGATATCAATATCAGGCATTTCGTTGCGCTGCGGGTCCATAAATCGCTCGAAAAGCAGGTCGTATCGAATCGGGTCAACATCGCACAATCCGAGGCAGTACCCCACGAGTGTGCCGACACCGCTGCCTCTTGCGCCAACAGGGATGTTGTTTTCGTGGGCATAATTGCAGAAGTCCCAGACTATAAGAAAATAGCTGGCAAAGCCCTTCGATTTGATTACATCAAGTTCCCTGTCGAGCCGCTCTTTTATTTTGTCTGTGATTTGGCCGTATATCTGCTCGGCCCGTTCGTAACATAATTTAGTGAGAAACTCCTCGGCGGTTGTGCCGTCTGGAGGTTTGAAGCGGGGGGCATGGCGGGATTTCAAATCAAGCTCCACATTACAACGCCCAGCAATTGCCAGGGTATTATCGCAGGCCTCGGGGGCCAGTGTAGCGAAGAGCGACCGCATTTGTTCAGCACCTTTTAAGAAAACGTCTTTTGGATAAATCATTCTGTTGGGGTCGTCAGCGTTTTTGCCGGTGCTTATACAGCATAAACAATTGTGTGCCTCCCAGTCATCTTCTTGTAAAAAATGCACGTCGTTGGTTGCGACCAGCGGCAGAGACATTTTTTTTGCAAGATTTATCAGCGCCTCGCAGATATGCGAGTCCTCGTTTTCGTGGTTTTGGATTTCGATGAAGAATCTGTCGGGGCCGAATATTTTCATATAGCTTTCTGCGGCGGCAAAGGCCGCTCTTTCATCGCCTCTGGCCAGCAGGGTTGCAATCTCACCTTTAGGACAAGCTGACGTGGCTATCAGGCCGGCGTTTAGCTCGGAGAGGATTTCCTTGTCGATTCTGGGACGATAGTAAAATCCTTCAGTGAAACCGACGCTTGCCAGTTTCAAAAGATTTTGATAACCGGTGTTGTTTTCGGCTAAAAGTATTAAGTGAAAAGCGGCATCGGTAATGCTGCATTTTTGTCTGTCGAATCTGCTGCGAGGAGCGACGTATGCTTCAATGCCGAGAATCGGCTTGATGTGGACGGCTATGGCTTTTGTATAGAATTCGACGGCGCCGAACATATTGCCGTGGTCGGTAACGGCTACGGCATCCATTTCCAGTTGTTTGCAGCGATTGAGCAATTTGTCGAGGGATATTGCGCCATCGAGCAGCGAATATTGACTATGCAGATGAAGATGCGTAAATCCTTTATTTGGCATAGGTTAAGCAGCTCCTTAAGAGTAAGATTGCCTATTTATGATAGATGCTGGGCTTAACCGTGTCAAGGGTGCAGATTTTTTGGGCGATGAAAAGGAGAACGGTAGTGTGAGGGTATCGAGCGGTTAAAAAATCGTGTCTGTCATAATTTTTAGTTGACATTTGGTGCGTCATTAGTTATGTTCTCACGTTTTTAAGGATGTATCTATATAATTCTCCGCTGTGGAGCGTGTGGCTTGGTGGCCGGGGAATTATTAACCATATTTACAGGAGAGAATAGAAATGTCGGCGAAAAAACAAAAAATTGGCATTGCGTTTTTGGCGATGCTAACGACAGCACTTTTGGCTTCGACCTGCTTTGCGACAGAGGGCGAAACCGTCAAATTGCAAGGCATTGTCAGCGTCCTCAGAGACGCCAATGACGTGATTATATCAGTGCAGTTGGCCGCAGACAAGGACATCTACGATGTTGTGCTCGATGCGAAGGGTTTAGACCTTGGGGAGAATATGGAAGGCCAGAAAGTTGAAGTTGAAGGCGTAGTTTCCAAAAAAGACGACCAAAAGTGGCTGAAAGTTCTGACGTTCAAGGAGGTTGAGGAAGAAGAGAAATAGGCCCAGGATAATTTAGCAGGACAGGATATCAGTCCGGAGAAGTTCAAGGTATCACGCCGTCGCAGTTAAGAATATAATAATTGTCTGCGGCGGTTTTTTGGGCAATTCAGCCGTCACTTTTGGGGTGTAGAAAACGTTTTGCGGCGATGGATTGGCCTGTAACTGTTTACGGCACAATAATTAAGAGTTGCTTTTTCGCTGTCAACCTATCTGAATATCTTCACAGCTGGTGGCAGACCTGCACCTGTTTTCTGACGTTTGAGGAGCAGAAAAAATTGTGAAAAAAGTTCAGATTTTTCTTGAACGGAAAAAATTTTTTTATATATTGTGTAGCTTACGCAAAGTGGGACACAAACACAGAATTGTGCTTTCCTGTTGTCCCCAGTACCATCTCTTATGGTATTCCCTGATGTTACGAAACCGTAGCGGTTTTCTAAAGAAGATGTGTATTCTTCTTGAGGGAGCTGCAAATGTATAAAAATATATTTGGAGGTAAAGAAACATGTTGACAAAGAAGAATTTGGTAAATCTTGCGATTGTGTTAATCGCAGGGACTGCACTTCTGAGCGCAGTATGCTTTGCTGCTGAGCCGAACCTGGCGGAGCCGAAGCCAGTCAAAGTGGTGCAGGGTGTTGTAAGTGTTACCAAGGATGCAAATAATGTAATCAACAAGGTAACGTTGACAACGAAAGATAAAGTCGTTTATAATGTAAAACTGGATACAAAGGGTCTGGAACTCGGCAAAACAATGGCCAACAAGGAAGTTGAGGTCGAGGGAATCATTTCAAAGGAAGCCGGTCAGGAAAGTATAAAGGTAATGACCTTTAAGGCGGTTGAAAAAGCTGCCGAGGCAGCACCAGCACCCAAGCCGGCACCCAAGCCAGAGTGAACCATAAAGAAGTATCCTGACGACAAGAGTAAGAATTAAACCACTATGAGGATTTATTTCTTCATAGTGGTTTTTTTCTTTGAATAGTATAAAGCTTTTTCTCTGGTGGAGTTCTGGGGTTTTGCGTGTTGGTATGCAGCACTTTTAACTTGCAGCTTCTTTCCAGGGGCTTCGCTGCGTTGCTCTTAAGCCGGAGATAATAGTAATTATCAGCATAAGTGCGAACGTTATGGTAGTGAACCAGTATCCCCATCTGGCGGTCTGGACGTGGGCTATCTTTATTACCACCGTTCCGATGGCAAAAGACTGCAGAAACATCTTGATTTTTCCGGAAACTGTGGCAGCGAAGTTGACGCCGCGAGCTTCGGCAATATGACGCAGCGTGGTGACGTAAACTTCTCTTAAAATGATAATCCCGGCCGCCGACCAATGGATTATAGCCATTGTAGTCGGGTTGAAATCGAATAGTTTCGGCTCTCCGATTTTCACAAAGCAAATGAAGGCCCCGCATACGAGGACTTTGTCGACTAAGGGGTCTACCATTCGCCCGAACTTGGTGGCAATGTTTAACTTCCGCGCTACGGGGCCATCTATAACATCGGTAAGGCCGGCAATGACAAAAATGATAAATGCGTAATCGAGGAAATCCGGAAAGGGACGTTCGCCTTGGGCATAGTATCGCGGCGAGTAAAGAAGCATAATCAGGAATATGACCGTCAAAACGAATCGACCCACTGTCAGAATATTGGGAATCTGTTTAACCATACTAACAAGTTTACTTTCGTTTCCTGCACAATACAATGCTAAATTTGCTCAACGACCAAATCGTAGTCTTTTGTGTCGATGACTTTTGTGTTAATGAATTGGCCGGGGTTTGCCGAGCAGTTTTTTATAATGCAAACGCTGTCAATATCGGGCGCCTGACCATAAAAACGTCCCCTTGCGGCACTTTTCATTTTAGCGGAATCGACCAGACAGGTAAGTTTGCTACCGATTCGGTTTTTGTTCCTGGCAAAGGCGATTTTCTGCTGCGTCAGCATCAACTCTTTGAGGCGCTGTTGTTTTATTTTATCCGGGACCTGGCCGGGCATCTCTGCGGCGACTGTACCCGATTCGGGATAGTGCTTAAAAGCACCGAGCGCATCGAATTTGGCCGATTTGACGAAGTCCAGCAGTTCGTTAAATTGCCGGTCGTTCTCGCCGGGAAAGCCAACAATGAGAGTGGTTCGCAGAACAGCATCTGGGAGATTTGTCCGCAGGTTTTCAATAAGAGAGCAGATGCGTTCCTTGGTATCGGGGCGGCGCATATCTTGTAAGATTTTGTCGTTTATGTGCTGAATGGGGATGTCCAGATAGTGGACGATTTTTTCACTTTCTGCGATGGTTTCGATTAGCTGCTTTGTAATCCCTGCCGGGTATAGATACATCAATCTAATCCACGCCAGGCCGGCGATTTTTTCAAGCTCTTTTACCAGCTCGCTGAGACCGTTTTTTATTTTCAAATCACGGCCGTAGTTGGTGGTATCCTGCGCTATGATGTTTAATTCGACCGCACCTGCGGAAACCAATTCTGTGGCTTCATCGAGGACAAGCTTTTGGGGTTTGCTTCTAAACGGGCCTCTTATTGCCGGGACGGTGCAAAAAGAGCAGCGGTGGCTGCAGCCCTCGCTGATTCGCAGGTATGCCCAATGGCGGGGAGTAATGAGCAATCTGGCCCTATCGCTGTTGATTGCGTGCGGCGATTGGCCGAGGAAGGATGCTGGTTGTTTTGAGCGGATGGTTTTTTTGATTATCCTGGCTATTGCATCCCGCTGGCCGAGGCCGACTACGGCATCGATGCCATTTACCTGCTTGAATAGCTCCGAACCTAACCTTTGCGGGAGGCAGCCTGCGACAATCACTTTCTTTACGCTGCCTTCGTGTTTGCAATCTATGGCGCGTTTTATTGCGTTGAGTGCTTCGGCCTTGGCGGGTGCTATAAAACCGCAGGTATTGACGACAACGACGTCGGCCTGCCATACGTTTGATAAGCCGGGCTGGGTGGTTATCAGGAAACCTGCCTTGGCGATTTCGGCTAACATCCTTTCGCTATCAACTATGTTTTTAGGACAGCCCAGCGCCACAAAGCCGACAGTCCCTCGACTTCGCTCGGGTTTTTGGTGTTTTTTCTTTCTCATAGCCGGATAAAAGTAGCAAAAAAACGCAACCGGGTCTAATGTTTTAATTCAATTTAGGCGCTTTACACTTTAAGAGAGTGGATGTATACTGGGATTACTAAATGCAATTTAGAGTTTTTAGTTGAGGGACTGTATATGGACAATTTCGGTATAGACAAAACTCCTCCCGGTCGTGACCTCGATGAGCCAATTTCTTTTGATGATGCAGGTGGTGCAGGTATTTCACATTCACCGCTGAATTTAGGCGGAGGCGACACGGCAGGGGCGCCAAAGAGTGAGATGTCAGCCCAGCCGGCAGGGACGACTGTAAAAAAGCTGGCTGAAAAAATGGTCTCTGCCGAGAGAATCACGGGTGTTAGGACTTTCTTTACAAAACTACATGCCGGCGCTATTGAATTCCTCGATGAGGTTATCACCAAATGGCTGAAAGAAAACCCCGGCATCTCCATAAAACGAACCAATATCGTTACGGGTGAGATTCAGGGAAAAAAGACCGAGCCTAACATTATAATTACGGTCTGGTATTGAAGGTCATTCAACTGGTCGGGTTCTGTCTGAGCAGCTCGTCGATGGCGGCGGTAAGGACTTTTTTACTGGTCAAGCCGACCCATTTCTTTTTAATCTCGCCGTCCGCGAATAAAATAATGGTCGGTATGGCATTTATACCGAATTCCATAGCGCTGTCATGAGCGTCGTCTGTATTAAGCTTGCAGATTTTGGCTTTGCCTACATATTCGTCTGCAATTTCTTTAAGGATAGGAGCCATCATCTTGCAGGGTCCGCACCAGGGCGCCCAGAAGTCAACCAGCACCGGCACATCAGAGTTGTGAACGACCTCGTCAAAATCAGCGTCGGTCAGCTCAATTATATTACCAGCCATTATTTTTTCCTTCAGTTTAGTTCGCAGTTTCAAGCTCATAGTTCATCGATGAACTCTCAACAATGAACTAAGATTATTTTAGCGATGAAGCCAGGTTGTGTCAAATGTTAATCCGCCTGCGGTGGATTAATTTTCCACCTGCTGTTTTTTGACAGACTCCATTTTTTCATATTCTGCATCTGTTGCCCTCTGCTGGCTTTCGGGCGGCAATTCGGCAATTGGAATAGGCGGTTTTTCCTCTTTTTTCGCCTGAGCGGCTTGGCCGTTTCCGGCCCCGGTGAGGGTAAAAATGGCTTCTTGCACTGCCTGTTCGGCGTTCTTCTCGGTCAATGGCCGTAAGTATATAGAAGTCCCCTGTTGCTCAGCCCCAACTAACTTCTCTCGGATTAATTCGAGAATCGCCAAGAATAATCCAATCATTGCTACGCGGCTGGTCCTGGGCTCGAAGATTCGTTCGAAACTCATCGCCCCTTCCGTTTGCAAACGGTGCAAAATCTCTATCTGATACAAATCAATCGGCGTATCGTCCTTGATATGACTTACGTCGAAGCGGGTGCCGCCGGTGGCCTCCATAATTGAGTCAAATGCTTCGAGCAGGTCCCAGATGCTCAACTGTTCGATGTCAATCTCCGGCTCCGAGCCGGGCTTTAGCTGCTCGACAATGGTGGCGGGTCGCGGGAAACGCTTGATTGTCTGGTCGGCTGCGGCGCCGAGTAAATTAGCGGCATCTTTGAACTTTTTGTATTCGAGGAGCTGGCGGATAAGCTCTGCCCGCGGGTCGGCTAAATCATCGCCGCCGACTGCAGAGTCGGGTTCTGCTTTTGGCAGCAGCATTGCTGATTTTATGTGCATCAAAGTTGAGGCCATTACTAAAAAGTCGCCCGCTAAATCTATGTCGAGACTTTTCAGCAATTCGATGTAGCGGATGTATTGGTCGGTTATCTTTGCGATAGGAATATCATAAATATCCACTTCTTCCCTGCGGACCAGATACAGGAGCAAATCAAGCGGACCTGCAAATATATCGAGATTTACGCGGTAATCAGCCACGGTTATCTTCTCAATCCAACGGCCTGCCGGGCCTGTTCGAGGGTTTTGCCGGCTACGGCTTTTGCCCGCTCGGTGCCGCTGGCAAGGACTTTTTTAACATAGTCGATATTATTTTCGAGTTCGGTTCTTTTTTGTCGGAACGGCTGGAAATATTCTATTATCAGCTCTGTGAGGCGTTTTTTAGCTTCGCTATAGCCCATTCCGCCGTTGCGATACCTCTTTTCCCATTCAGCTAGCTCATCCGGCGAGGCAACTAACTTCAAAAGTGCAAAGACGTTGCATTTGTCAGGGTCTTTGGGGTCTTCAACCGGCGTGGAGTCGGTAACGATACGCATAATTTTTTTTCTGACGCTTTCTTCCGGCTCGAATATCTCGATGGTATTTCCATAACTTTTGCTCATCTTTTGGCCGTCGGTGCCGGGCACGACTGCTACCGATTCGATGATATATTCTTTCGGCACAGTGAAGACTTCACCGTAGGCATTATTGAAACGTATTGCGATGTCGCGGGTTACCTCGATGTGCTGCTTTTGGTCTGCCCCTACCGGCACTAAATCGCTTTTGTAGAGCAGGATGTCCGCCGCCTGCAGGACAGGATATGCGAACAGGCCATGATTAGGACTTATGCCCTGGGCGACCTTGTCCTTGAAGCTTGTGCATCGCTGCAAAAGCCCCATCGGCGTTACGCACGAGAGCAGCCACGCCAGTTCTAAGACCTCCGGCACGTCCGATTGCCGCCAGAAAACGGTTTTTTCGGTATCAAGGCCCAATGCGATATAATCCATTGTAACGTCAAGGGTATGCTGGGCGACGTCCGCCGGCGCCGGATTGCTGGTCAGGGCGTGGAAGTCAGCGATGAAATAAAAGCAATCGTGCTCCGTTTGGAGTTTGAGGTGCTGGCGCATTGCGCCGAAGAAGTTGCCTATATGCAACCTGCCGCTCGGCTGTATCCCCGATAAAACTCTCAATTCAAGCTCCTCATATATAGAGAATAAGAAATATCTCGAAGATTCTATGTAAAAACGACTTAAATGTCAATGTTATTACAGGGGTATTTAGTATTTAGCCCCCTGCACCGCAGGGGGTTACCCTACGATGTCTGACGTTCCTTCGCGCTGCAATGTATCTTCTGTCGGGGGTCGGGGACCCAGTATATGCTTTCCCCCAACTGCGAAAGTATCGAGAACGCTTTTCATTTAGCCCCCAAGCCACGCCTTGGGGGTTACTTCTGCGGTTTATCCGGCAGGTTATCGGCTCAATCCGAAGGCCATTTCTCAACGCCAACTATCAGGCCGAGTGATTATTGTATCGCCGATTCTAACTTCATTAGAAAATTGGCAATGCTGAAGCAGTCTTCCAGACATCTTACGCCTGAAACTGGCATTTTGACGCAGTTCAAAACTGCTGCGTCCGATTGGAAACATTACGCCTATTTCTTTTTCAGGTGCGTGATGCTGTACCGATTTGATTACAGGCAGCAAATCACTATCTGCGGAAATGATTAGGGCTTTGTCATACAAATCATCAATGGCATCACCTAACATCTTCAATGCTATATTCACGTCGGTTTGCTTTTCCTCGTGTGTTTTGAAATACTGCTGGCACTTATGACATTTAATGGATTTCTCTAAAAAACGACCGTGGATAATCTCCACCCCTGCACTTCTCAGGGCGTTTATATACCTCTTGTGTCGCTCAACGCTTTCGGGATGCCATCTTACAAATGTCGTAAAATAAAAGATACCCGCAATCGTGTCCTTCACACCCACCACAGATTCGGCAAGTTTACGATAGTTAAGCCACTTGTATTTGTGAAAGGCGGGGTTTTCTTCGAGGGCGTAATAGACGTTAAATCCATCTACGTAGAAACAATACCGGCTCATCCTTGACTCCATAAATAAAAAAACCCAGCCTTCCGAAGAAGCCTGGGGCCTGACGGATACTTCCGCCAGGGATGTACATATATTATCGCACATAAAGGCCGTTTGTGCAAACTTTTTTTATAAAATTCAAAAAAATCGCACAAAAACCTTAAAAACAATGTTTTTGCACTCGTTTCTTCATTGCCTGCCCCTCGCAGCGAAGCGAAGACCCTCGAAGCGCAGCGCAGATTCCGGAATGCCGTTATCCGGAACCCAGTTAACCGGGCCGTTATCCGGGGCCCAGAAAACCGATTAACACCTTACTTCGAGAAAGTTGCCGTTTAGGTTTTGTCATTTAGCCGCGGGTTTAATCAGATATTAATCTGCCCAAAGCTTCATGCCAAGTAAACAAGTGCCTCACAAAATCCTCCCCTGCATCTAAAGAGATTGCATCATACGTACTATTTAGTTCTAGCAATAGCTCACGAAAATTCTTTTCCTCAATATTTTCGAATTCTTTTGCCTTATTGTAAAGATAGTGACGAGTTGCTATTTGTTTAGCTTCTTTTGTTGGATACTCTAATCTTACTATCGTTCCAGAACGCCTCGTAATGGTTACCGGATTACTTCTCCCGTATTCAGCGAAGGCTGCTTCTGCTCCTCCTTTTTCTTCAAGTAATTCCTGGCACTGACGACACCTGCATATATTTTCTCTATATTGTTCTACTGAATTAAGCCACCCCTTTGGCTGTATTATACTTGCCGCATCAGCATATCTGAGTCTTGAATGAACCGACAATAAATAGAACTGAGCCATAGGTAATCCACCACCGACTGGAACTATAGCTCTATGTTCACCATAATTCATCGCATGTCCTACCCCACCCAAAAGACCTCCGACTTCTGAATGGCATAGCAAGATAGACAAATATCCTCCATGAGAATTATATATTGTATCTGAAACTTGGCCTAAACCCTGCAGGAAACTAACATATCTTTCGATTTCGGCTTTTCCTAACGCTTCTTCAACATGCTCATCAATCCACAACAAAATGCCGTTAGGTCTCACGTGAGATATAGCATTAATGATCTCTGTACCGTCATTTAATCTTTCTTTTGAAAGCACTAAGCCCAAGTATACTGGCAAGTCTTCAAAAAGCTCTTGTGTCCTTTGATAACACGCCATATTTATTTTAAGCCATTCCACCCAGCGGGAATTGGCCAGACAAAAATAAGGTGCAATCAAAAACTTCGGCCGTAACCTTGATATGTCTCCTATCAACTCTTTGGCTTCATCATCAAGCTCATCAATCATTGTTCTTAGTTGAAACTTGCCAACACTTTGGCAAACTTTGTCGACTTCTTCTGTGCGAATATTGCCTCTTTCATCCAGAAAAGATGTAGGCCCTATTGGCCTATCCTCCTGAATCACATCCGCAAAAGGCCCCTCTAATCGCTCTCTTGCCAGTTTTTCAATAGATGGTTTGAATTTGTATTCTGGTGGTTCCCCAGCTTCCTTATCGCTGATATCACTTTTCAAATGAATAGTTGCATGCTGAAAAGCATGCGTCTGTGGGTCTATATAGAAGTCTTTTCCAGCAGTTGCTAAGAAGCCAGCAACTCCTTCCGGGGTATTAGATACAATATTCCCGTTTAGAGCAATCATATCGTATAAACCATGGTGTTGCGACCCAAGAAAATAGCGTTTTTCAGCATGCGTATTGTAATGATAGATACGAGTAGCCACTAATCTCCCTCCATTATCCTGGCCAGAAACCGGTCGCGTGCCAAACTCCAAGGTCTATTTTCTTTTGGTTCTTCAATAGGTTCGCTCATTAAACCATCTGCTGTGACATAAAGCAAACCTACACCTGCGTCCCTAATTCTATTAAGAGTATTTTCTCTTATATTCTTGCGAAATGTTGCAATAAAAACTTTATCAGCAGAAAGCTTATGCGTTTTAGATTGTTCTATTGCCCGTCCAATATTTGAAACCTTGCATTCGATTGCCCAGATATTTCCTTTGTTATCAATCGCACCTACATCAACACTGCGATAGAAATTGGCGACTTCTGTCGTTACGTACCTAAAGCCCTTACATGTAAGCGCGTTAACAACAGCAGTTACAATAGTTTTTTCATTCATTGCATATACTCTACATTTTTATATCTTCTTATCACTCTTTTCAAATATCTTTCGCTTTTTATAAGTCCACATAGAAATATTACTTCACCAATAAATAGAGTTAGAGGAATAACAAGTATAAGAATACCTCTCCAGATAAAACACGTTTCATTTAGAATAAAGCTTCCAACTATTATTGAAATTACGGCAACAATCGTAGCAAGAATCCACAACAAGAATGGTTTGCCCAATAACCAGTCTATTACTTGGAGTTTAAGCAAATCCCAATAGCTCATATAGTGTAAACATTTGAGCCTTTTAACACACATATCGAGCCTTTCAGACTCAACTCCTTCTGCCGCAACAGTATGACCAAACTCACGATAAGCAAATGTTAATTCGTCCTTAATCGTTTCTCTTGCCTCAAGTAATGTGCTGTCCACCCCTCTTATCAGTGTAATGAAGAGTCCTGCAATAAAAGTCAGCCCACCAAGTACCCATCCTGCCACTTGCATCATGACAGATACCTTTCTCTAATAAGCGATTTATCAGTATAGCCTTTTTCTTGGTACTTCTTATAAACATATTCCAATATTCTGCTCAAGGACGCACGATTCAGTACTCTCTTAAATTCCATCAGACATTTCCGTTGGTTCTCCGAGAGTTCATCCCATATTTCTTTTGCCTTCGGTAAGCCTTTTTCTTCGGTAAGCTCGAAAACCTCTTCATCATATTCTCTGACACGAAATTCATCCATATCCTCGACCCAAAAATCGTATTCTCCGTATTCTGCTTCAGCCAATTCAGCAGGAATCGGTGAACTTCCACTTCGGGACTTGATGTATTCCTGATTGATAAGAAATTCGAGGTCGTTTAGAAAGCCCCCCGAAAAAGGTCCGTATTTCCACGCAAAATACTCTGGCAGAACAATCTCGTCAAAAGTCTTATCCTTTTGAAAATCAATCAAGACTTCTTCCTGAAACAAAAACCCCATCTTCATTAGTCTTGTTCTTCCGGCAATTGGGACATTTACTTTTTCCCCTGTAGTAGGTGAATATAAAAGCAGTAAGATAAACTTTTTCCCCGTAAGCTTCATCATCTCTACCATCTCCTATGACCGAATAAACATGTTCTTATTGTATATTTCGACCAAGGAATCGTCAACTGTCCACAAAATGTAGGACTGAATATACTCTACCCAAAACCAAAATCCCCGTCAAAGCAAATATCAAATAACAACCACTAACCCCGCGATGTTTTTTTCTCCGCTGTTGCTCACCCAATTTATCCGCCTATGGCGGATTTTACCCCATTTTCTACAGTTACACAATCTTTTCCCACCCCTGATTAGAAATAAAATCTCTGCGAAGCAGTTCCACAATTTTTATTTTTGCATTTTGATTTTTGATTTTCTTCCTATCCCCCAATCCGTCAAATCAAAAAACGCCCTAAGGCGTCCCGAGCGCAGCCGAGGGATCTCATTCTTCTAACGACCAGCGACTGGCAACTAAATGGCTATCCCATCGGGGTCATTCTCGAAAAGCTGTCCCTGCGGAGAATTTGTCCTCACAAGATTAAAACGGAAAAGCAAGATTTGTCCTTAGGTGGTTTATTTAGATATGATTATTTGTAAAAACGGCCGCCGCTCCCGGCTTCCTCTAATTTACTCATACACCTTCCATTTTATTGCTTCGAACCAAGGCCTATTTGAGTACTTAAATAGCCATTCGTACTTTGAGGCGCTATCATAAGTAGGTAATTGGTCATATTGTTGGGCCTTTTTCAGCCATTCCTTACACTTCTCCTCCTCGCCAAAGTAAGCGTATAAATTAGCGACTTCTATTGCTGAACGTGATGAGTTATTTAATTCGCTGGACCTTATAAAAGCGGCTAATGCTTTGGTCAGTAATTCTCTCTTCCTGTCTTCGTCTCCATATTTTTTCGCTAAACTTTTATAGGCTCTGCCCTGCATATTGTATGCCAGCCAGTGTTCTTCCTTTTCTAATATCTTTTTTGTGTACTTAATCCCCTGTTCCGGGTCATTTATGTTTACGGTATCCAGAGTATCGGCCCAGAGTTTAACAAGTTCTTTTTGCTGAATTACCTGTTCCTTGGCGGTATTCGCTTCTCTTAAGGCGTCGCTTGCATCTATTTTATAGGTGTAGGCCAGCTTCGCGCTGTATATGGATACGACCATCGACACAAATGTTACGAAGAAGGTAGGGTGCTTAAAATGTTTTGTAAGACTTTGATATTCTCCGCAATGGTGACACCTCGAAGCTCTCCTTGCGATTGGCTGTCTGCAGAACTTGCAGGGCTTTTCAGGTGCGCTTGCTCTCGAAAACAATGTTGTTCTCCTCGAATTTTTTATTTTTCTTAATTACCCGGCTGACTATACGGCTCAATATTATGTCGGAGCTTGCTCGGAGAAGCAAGAAGGAAATCGGCGTTTATCCGCCGAAGTCTCGACGAAGGCGGACGGCAATCTCAAAAATGGTTAGCCCCGGCATCTCGTATCCAGCCAAAAATCCGCCTGCCTTGCGTAGTCCCTTAGGAACGAAGCGGGCCCCCGTTTTAAAAAATCTGGATACTTTTAATTTTTGTTCGCCTGCGACTTCTTGAACTCAGTAAGCTTTTCAGCAAGGCCTTCGTCGGACAGAGCTAAAATTTGCACAGCCAATATGGCTGCATTTTTTGCGCCTGCTTTTCCAATCGCCACCGCTGCCACCGGCACCCCGGGCGGCATCTGAACCGTGCTTAAAAATGCGTCAATTCCCCCTAAGCCGGAGCTTGAAATCAGCGGCACGCCGATAACCGGCAACGTCGTTCGGCTCGCTAATGCGCCGGCTAAATGCGCAGCCATACCCGCTGCCGCAATTATCACCTTTATCCCATCCTTAGCTGCATTTTCCGCAAATTCAGCCGCTATCTCCGGCGTCCGATGCGCTGAAATCACCCGCACCACCGGCTTAATTCTAAATTCGCCCAACTGCTCGATGCAGCTCCGCATAACCTCCATATCGCTGTCGGAACCCATCACCACCGCCACCGCACTTTTCTTTTCAGATGCCATTGTTTTTCCCCGACCTCAAGGTTACAATATTTCAGTCTTCCGAATTTGTTGTGGCGTAAGCCATCTTAACGATAATGATAACAGCCAGGTGCTGAAGATGCAAACAAGAAAACCCATTGTTGCAGGCCAATTCTATCCCGCCCGGCACAATTCCTGCATAACCGAAATCAACGAATGTCTCCGGCAGGAAAAACCTGCCGAGCTGTTGCCTGAAACAATAGTGGCCGGCATCGTTCCGCACGCCGGCTGGACCTTCAGCGGCAGCTTGGCAGCCCTGGTCTTTTCAGCAATAAAGCAACGCCACGATAAGGTTGATACCTTTATTATATTTGGAGCGGCGCACGGCTATTATGGGTCTTCGCCGGCTGTTTATGATAAGGGAAGCTGGTTAACTCCTTTAGGCGAGGCGGCTGTCGATGAAAATTTGGCTGACGCTGTGCTGAAAAGTGGCGCCGCCGTTGGTGACACCGAGGCGCATCAGGATGAACATAGCATAGAGGTTCAGGTCCCGTTCATCCAGCATTTGTTCGCTGACGCAAAGATACTGCCGATTCTGACCCCGCCGAATGAGCAGGCGATTTCGCTGGGCGAGGCCGTAGGTGACATTATCAGGCGGCAGCAGAAAAAAATTGTTTGCGTCGGCTCAACCGACCTGACCCATTATGGCCCGCGATATGGTTTTACGCCGATGGGCACAGGTGCAGATGCCCTGCGATGGGCAAGTGAGGTTAATGATAAAGAATTTATTGATTTTGCCTTGAATTTAAAACCGCAGAAAATGCTGGAAAGTGCCGCTGAGAACTACAACGCCTGTGGCGCCGGTGCAGCAGCCGCAGCGGTCGCCGCTGCAAGGAAACTGGGCAAAACAAAAGGCCTGCTACTCGCTCATACCAACAGTAACGAAGTAATGATGAAAAAGATGAGATCTTCCAGTGCCGAGGCCGTCGGCTATGCAGCGATAGTATTTTGAAACAGCCAATGGTCGGATTCGAACCGACAACTTTGAGGTACGTCCCCGTTTTTATTTTTGGCGTTTCCTTAACAATGCCACCCCGCCAAGAGCAAGTGTTGCTATTGTAGCAGGTTCGGGAACTTGACCCAGACTGCCAATGTCGCCAGATGCCGATCTCCATGAGCCGTATGAATCGCCTACCGATGCGAGCACCCATGACGATGATGCGGTTGTCAGGCCATAGTCGGCTGCGGGAATGTTGCAGCTAAAATACCTGGTACGAGGTCCTTTGCCGGTCGCATCGTCATAGGTAAGACGGTCAATAAGAGCGTCAGACGAGTCGTAAATGTTGATTTCGTCGGCTCGCCCGAGATTATCCGTGGTGTTGCCGCCTATGATTTTTACCGATGCGCCAAGACCCCATTCTGTTCTAAAATCTGTTATTGCTAATTCAGTTAGAATAACCGATTCGCCCGGCGCGACGGTTCCAAACGCACTAAGACTAACATGGCCGGCTACTCTACTGTTGTCGCTGTAGCTCCAGCCTGTCAAATCAATCTCTGAACTGCCGATGTTTGTGAATTCAACAAACTCCCCTTTGTCCGCGAGAGGATGCCCCTGGTACATCCATTCAGTGATCTCCATACCCGCCCTTGCATTAACCGCAACTGCTAAAACTACTAACAAAATAACCCTTTTCATCTCTACTACTCCTTCTCCTGTCGGCAAAAGCTACCTGTATAGATGTACACAGAAGCCTGCCATGTAACCACCAGCATACCAAAATTCTTTTGTGAATGTCAAGAAAAATATGCAAAATATCAGGGTGTTTTATTCAATATGCCTGATTTTCCCCTTTTTTGATAAGTTTTCCAGCTTTCGGCAGTTCGTCTTGAACGGCCAAACCCCTATGACATTAACGAAAATGCAGTTTTAACAGCCAACGGTCGGATTCGAACCGACAACCCCCGGTTTACAAAACCGGAGCTCTGCCGTTGAGCTACGTTGGCATCCAAATCGTCAATCCGCAGGACACCTAACGGTGGACGGATTCCGCCGGAAATGATAATAAAAACTTGAACCTCAGTCACGCTTTTTTTCAGAGAATCACAGCCCAGCAGCTCCTTAATCGTTATTCTGCCGTAAGGCATCCCTGCCTGGATTTCGCAGATAAGCGAAGTCCCATTCCGAACTCAGAAGCTAAGCCCGTGCGGCCGATGGTAGTCCTTCGGGGCGAGAGTAGGTATCGCCAAGATTTATAAAGGCCGGTTCTGAAAAATGAGTCGGCCTTTTCCTTTGCGTATTCGGCCAAGCGATTTACCGTATTCGGGTGCATAAATTCGTAAGCAACGTCCGCCCCAAGACTATAATAGTTATTGACTTTACTATTCAGATGTGTTAAAATAAATAAAATTAAGTTAAATATGGGACCAAAAAACGTGAGAATATCCTTGTTTTCGCTGGTAATTGTTGTGTTTTTGGCTGGTTCTGCTGTTGCCGGGCTATGCCCCCAGGGCGACCTTGATGGCAATTGCAAGGTCGATTGGAAGGATATTGAAGTTTTCGCAGGGCAGTGGTTGGACAATGGCGACTGCGAGGACGTTGTATGCGCAGATTTTGACGGCTTAAATGGCATCAATCTTGTCGATTTCTCGATTCTGGCAAACTCCTGGCTTAACCGCGGCATTGCCCTTGTCATCAACGAGTTTATGGCTTCCAACAACCACGACAGCGGTATCCACGACCCCAATGGCGACTATGACGACTGGGTTGAGATTTACAACTTCGGTGACGTAAACATAGACCTTGCCGGGATGTATTTGTCGGACAAGCCCGACGACCCGACCAAGTGGCAATTCCCTTCGGGCTACTCATCGCAGACAACGGTGCCAGCTTACGGCTTTGTTGTAATCTGGGCAGACGAGGAGCCCAATGAAGGCCCGCTGCACACTAACTTCAAACTTTCAGCGGACGGCGAGGATATATTGCTGTCTGAGGCCAACGGCGTACTGGTTGATTCAATAACATTTGGGCCGCAGACGGCCAACATCTCCTACCAGCGATACCCAGATGCGAAGGACTTCTGGCAATTCTCATCCACCCCTACTCCCGGCGCACATAACAACCCCGCTTACCTCGGCGAGGTCAACGAAGTCGAGTTCAGCCACACACGCGGTTTCTATAACACGTCATTTAGTCTTACTTTGGCTTGCACTACATCGGGCGCGACTATCTACTACACCACCAACGGCAGCAGTCCCATCGTCGGCGACACAAATTCGCCGAAGAGTGTTCGCTATACCGCACCTATAGCCATAAGCAGCTCAAAATGCCTCCGGGCAGCGGCCATCAAAACCGGCTGGAGACCCTCCATAACAATGACGCATACCTATATCTTCGGGGCCAGCGCCGCTATCAAAGCCATGCCTATGGTGTCGCTGGTCGGCGACCCCAACAGCTCCCTCTATGAGCCAAACGGCGTTATGGCCATAGTCGGCGGCACCTACGTCGGCGGCGTATGGACCCCCGGCGGTGCAGGAACTTATAACAATCCGATGCAACGAGGTCTCGAACGACCTGTCTCATTCGAAATTATCGACCCATCAGCCGACGGAAACTACCAGATTAACTGCGGCATCCGCGTCCACGGCAGCGACTATACCCGGTGTCGCTATACGAGGGGAGACAACTGGAACTGTAACAGCAATAAATTCAGCTTCAACCTTTACTTCCGCAGCGACTACAGCGCCAATAACCGGCTCGAATACCCATTCTTCCCCTTCACACCGGAGGTCGAACGCTTCGGCACCATCGTTCTGCGGGGAGGCCACAACGACAATTGCAACCCGTTTGTCAAGGACGAATGGGCCAGACGACTCTTTAAGGAAATGGGAGGCGTTCAGGAAACCGGCGTTTTCGCCAATCTCTATATCAATGGCCAATACAAGTCCTATTTCAATCCCACAGGCCACGCTGATACGCACTTCTATAAGGAATGGTATGGCACAAACAATGATTTCGACGTCATTGACCAGACGAACGTCAGAGACGGCGACAGCGTTGCCTGGGACGACCTAATTAATTATGCGACCAGCCACGACCTTTCCAACACTGCCTATTATGAGTATGTGGCCGGCAAGTTCGATATCCCCCTGTTTGTAGATTACCTTATTCTTCAAATCTATTCCTCAAACTTCGACTGGCCGAGTAACAACTGGGTTGTCCACCGCGAGAGGTCGGATGCCGGCAAATTCAGATACTCCGTCTGGGACCTGGAAGGCATTGAAAAATGGGTTATTGACGCGGCTGGTATGGATGTAAATGCCTTCACTGATATGCCGTGGTATGGTAGCTCGGGTGGAGGGCTGAACAATCTGAATGACCCCATTTCGCAGCTCTATCGTGCCTTGAAGGCCAATCCCGAATTCAAACAACTATTCGCGGATCATGTCCACAAACATTTCCGCAACGGCGGCATATTGACAAAAGACCATCTCCTTGCGAAGTGGTGGGATGTATTCGGCGAGGTATCCGCCGTCATCATCATGCCGCCAATTCCCTGGGACGTCAACTTCATCCCCAATACATTTATACCGAACCGCGAAGCCCCTATATTGGCCGCCTTTGAAAAACAGGGCTTATTCAACCTCGCCCAGAGCGCACCGGTATTTTATGTAAACGGCGTTTACAAATTCGGCGGCGACGTCTCCTCAAGCGATACATTCACCATCACCGACCCCTGTAGTGCGGGCGCTATCTATTATACGCTCGACGGCAACGACCCGCGGGTCCCCTTCACGGGAGCAATCTTCC
This sequence comes from Sedimentisphaerales bacterium, assembly GCA_049508795.1. Taxonomy (GTDB): domain Bacteria; phylum Planctomycetota; class Phycisphaerae; order Sedimentisphaerales; family Anaerobacaceae; genus CAIYOL01. The sequence continues at coordinate 38,369 of JBELAN010000016.1, forward strand.
CCGGCGCAATCCACTATTCCGGCAGCTTCACGCTCAGTCAAAGCTCAACCCTTAAAGCTCGCACTTACAAAACCGCAGGCGCCAAATGGAGCGCACTTAACGAAGCCGTCTATACCCTCCATTGACCGCGACCTGAAAATCACCGGGATTATGTATCATCCATCCGATGGACACGAACAACCCCAGCGACCTTAATCGTTATTCTTTCGCAGATAAGCGAAGTAATAAACTCCACCCACGAAAAATGCTCCTCCGACAATATTACCTAACGTAACCGGAACAAGATTCCCAACAAGAAAACTTGACCAAGTAAGGCTGTCAACCGACCAGGCCAATCCCGCTGCATTAGCTGTAGCAACAACAGCAGTGTTTCCTTTAAGAAACAAGCCTATAGGAATAAGATACATATTCGCCACGCTGTGCTCAAAACCGCTGGCAACAAACGTCATAATGGGAAAGTATACCCCAAAAATCTTGCTTACGGCGTCTTTGCCTGCAATGGCCAACCACACCGCCAGACAAACCAGCCAGTTACAGGCGATTCCCCTGCAGAACGCTTCTGAGAAGGAAAGGTTCACTTTTCCCACTGCAGTCGTCAGGGCTGCTGCGCCGACGCCCAGGTTTCCAATCTTCCACAAATTACTGTAGTACATAATTACAACCAGCAACATCGACCCTGCGAAGTTTGCAAAAAAAACAAAGAGCCAGTTTCGCAACATCCCGTTCACTGAAACCTCGCCGGCCAGAACTCCCGTCAGCATCAGGCAATTGCCGGTAAAAAGCTCAGCGCCGGCAAGAACAACAAGCATCAGCCCTACGGTAAAGACGCTTCCACCTATGAACTTGGCAAAACCTACGCCAAGATACTTCGGCAGGTCATGTGTAACCATTGTGCATAGTTCCGCACCGAAGCCGATGTACACCCCTGCCAACATCCCGAGCAGCAGCATAGGTAATATTGGAAGTTCTGATTTATTCTTACCAATCTCTACAACCTTTTCCGTTATTTCTTTCGGAGACAAAAATCCGTTCATCTTATTTTACTCCTACTTTGAAAGTTGCCTGTTCTTTAATCTTCTATTTGCTTGCAATCAGACTTATCAATCCGTTCTTTGCCTCCCGCAGTTTGCTTACAAGTTCGTTGCTGGCCCCGAAGACGGCCTTATTGTGCAAATCTGCTTCCTGCACCGCCGGATTATAGTTGATATTAACCAGAACCGGAACGGCCAGTTGAGATTCTATCGTCTTGACCTGGGCCGTATCTGTAATCTTGTTTGCTATTGCCGCCACGTATTTTATCCCCAGCTCGCCTCCCATCCGTGCGATTGTTTTTGCGGTCTCGATACTTCTTCCACCCGGCTCAGTAACCACCACCAAAGCATCGATTCCCTCAATGCTTGCTCTACCCATAAACTCCACGCCCGCCGCCAAATCAACCAGAACGATTTCCCGCCTGCCCAATATGATATGATTGAGCATAGCTTTCAAAAACGCTCCTTCCGGACAGGCACAGCCCGCTCCCGCCTGCGTAATACCCCCGAGAACAAGTAATTTAACGCCATTTGCCTCAACCCAGTATTTCTCAGGCAAATCACTGACTTTGGGGTTTAACTTAAAATATGCTCCTACCGCATCTTTCGTAGTGCCTGTGCGCTCGGCAATTAACTGCTTCATTTTTATAAGCGGCTCAGGGCTTTGCTGCGAAGATATGCCAAAAGCCAGGGCAAGGTTGGTATTTGGGTCAGCGTCAATAGCCAGAACATCGAACCCTTCCTCTGCAAATAGCTGTGCCCAAACGGCGCAGACCGTCGTCTTGCCTACGCCGCCTTTGCCGCCGATTGCTATTTTTACGCCGTTAGGGGTTTTCGTTCTTTTCATTAGATTTCTTGTTGTAGCATTTCTAACGCCGTTTATCAATAATCAGCAATCAAAAGAGGTGCGAAAAAATAATATGCTACCCGGCCTTGGCAACTGCCTTTACCAAAGCCTTGATGGCCAGATTGGCAGCCGCCCACAACGCATCAAGTGGCAATTGAACTGCCGCGGTTTCGTCGAACAGGATTGATGCTCTGGCACCGAATTCCTCATCGCCTCGCCAAATTACTATTGTCAGAAGAATACGCGGCAGAACGGACAATTCGATAGAGGCGTCGCCGAATTCGCACCGTTTGGCGCCGAATTCATCCATAACATCATACAGCCGTTCGGGACATTGACCGAAGACCTCTTCTAATTTTTCGGTAGCAAGTTTGTGTGGCCCTCTGAAAAAGAACTGCCCTTCCGGCAGCTCTTGCGCCGTCCTTAATTTGTTGGCGACCGGCAAATCCCGGGAATTTATCAGGTATGTAAGAATGCAAAGCTCCTCGGAAAAACCCGCTTCCAGAGAATGCTCCGCCGACAGCACTTTTTTCTCCGGCAGATTAACTATATATTCGCGGTTCAGCAGCGGTATAATATAACGCTTCTGATTGGCTAAATATCGACACTTCGCCCGTTGAGCGGTTTTTTGCCCGTCGAGTTCGAGAAGTTGCTGCCAAAGTCCTTCATTTGCCATTTCGCTGCACACCTTGTCCCGTATGTGGTTGCTGACAATCAAATCGTCAAAGACTCCATAATATCGAGCGCAATTTATTTATGCAACAAATCCCCCCTGCTTCTCGGCTTTCCTCTAAAGCCCGAATATGCTAAAAGATGGCAAAAAAATACTATGCATTTGCTCAAAATATCGAATATAATTTATTTTTTTACTTTACGTATTGGCGTGATTGTTAAAACAGGAAGCAAAGAACTACTCAAAATAAAAAGCGTATTTATAGATAAGTGAGGTAGCATTTTCAGGAGTATACTAGGGATTGTCGAATTTTTTCGCCCTGAATTAGGCGAGAGGTGATTTTTATTTTAATTATTTCGGAGAAAAAATGGATAAAGCCATTGTAGTAAATATCGAAAAGTGCCTGGCCTGTAAAAGCTGCGAGTTGGCCTGTGCCCTGGCACATTCAAAGTCGAAAGTGCTTGAAGAGGCCGTCGCCGAATCACCAAAACCCCAGCGGATGGTTACCGTAGAGCCGGCCGACGAATTTGCCGTGCCAATCCAGTGCAGACATTGCGAGGCGCCGCCCTGCGTGGAGATTTGTCCGACTGGGGCTATCCAGCGACAAAATGAACAAAGCCCTGTTACGGTTGACCAGGATTTGTGTATCGGATGCAAGCTATGTATGCTTATATGTCCTTTTGGGGTGCTGCAAATCAGCCCGGAAGGACGAGCCATTATTAAATGCGATATGTGCTTGGAACGAATGGAGAAAGGACAAGAGCCAGCTTGTGTCGAGGCCTGCCCAACTAAAGCGCTAAAGCTCGTCTCGCTTAAAGAGGTTACAAAGCCTAAACGTAAGGCAGCAGCAAATCAACTCGCCAAAGAAATCAAAAAGAAAAGTAAAAGCGAGGAAAAATAGCAGGTGAAAAGGATAGTTGTCATCGGTGGCAGCGCTGCAGGGATGATGGCTGCGATATCCGCCGCTAAGCGGGACCCAAACGCTGAGGTAACGGTGGTAACCCAGGACCGCACCCCTTACCGCAGACCTGCTATACCTGCACTTATCGCAGGTTACATAACAGAGCCGACCGGGGCAAAAGTCTTCTCTCCCGAAACGCTGGCACGCTACAATGTTAAATTGATTTGTCCTGCTGAAGCTACAAATATCGACCCAAAAAGCAAAGTAATTTCCATTTTATCCGACGGTAAAGAAAAGAAACTGCCCTATGATGCAGCGGTCCTCGCTGCCGGAGCTTCTCCATCGATACCGAAAATTCCCGGCTCTGACAAAAAAGGCGTTTGCACCTTTACCACCTATCAGGCAGCCGCTGAAATCGTAGAGGCGGCAGGGAGTGCAGACTCTGCCGTAGTGATAGGAGCGGGCTTTATCGCTCTGGAAATTGCCGAAGCCCTGATGCATAAAGGCCTGGATGTTTATTTCAATGTTCGCTCCAGAATTCTCAGAAAGCTGCTTGAGCCGGAGGTTTCAGAGTTTCTCACCAAAAGGTTCGAGCGGCGAGGGTTGAAAATGCTCACCGGCGAAGAAATCTCCGAAATCGGCGGGGCCGGCCGCGTCGAATATGTTATCCACAAAGGCAAAAAAGTTGCTGCCAATCTTGTGGTGGTAGGCACGGGTGTTCAACCGAGTGTCGCCCTCGCCGAAAAATGTGGCATCGAGCTGGGGCCAACCGGCGCAATCAAAGTGGACAACTCCCTCCAAACCTCAATCAGGGATATATACGCCGCAGGAGACTGTGCGGAAAGTCCCGATTTAGGCACGGGCAGATTCACCTATTCCCCCGTAGGAAGCATCGGCGCCTGTGCAGGAAAAATAGCAGGTGCAAATGCGGCAGGGGCAAACCAGCAAGCCAAAGGATTTCTGCGTGCCCAGGCCGACCAGATTCTCGGTATGCAGATTTTCAGTATCGGACACAGCACTACCACCGCAAGCGAGCTCGGTTTGAAGGTTAAGGTGTATGACTTAAGCGTTCCTCAATCGGCGATAAAAAATAGAGGCGCCGATTCGTTTGAGGTGGCGAAAATTTTAACTAATTCCCGCAACAGAATTGTGGGCGCTCAGCTTGTAGCCAAAAAGCACGGCTCGCAGTTCGCCTGGCAGCTTTACAAAGCAGTGCTTCAGGCGGAAAACAGAAAAGAATTTTTACAGCGGTTTAATTCGCCTCGGATGAGAGTAGCCGAGGCGCTGGTGCACGCACTAAAGTCAACCATTAGAGTTGATAGCGTTGGCGAAGATAAGGCGTTAACGCTTACCGACGCATTCGCTGAATAAAAAGAGAATTGTCAAGTGAGGAATCATTATGAATCCGAAAAAACGTAGTAGCGACAAGGCAGCACAGGAAATGATAGACCTTATGGCAGAAGCCGGTCTTGAGAACGCTTGGGACAGACTGGAATTGCAGCAGCCCCAGTGCGGCTTCGGAAAGCTCGGCATCTGCTGCCGAATATGCACAATGGGACCGTGCAGAATCGACCCCTTCGAAGACGGGCCGAAGGCCGGCGTTTGCGGCGCAGACGCCGATACCATTGTTGCGCGTAATTTTCTCAGAGCCGTGGCGGCAGGAACAAGTGCGCACAGTGACCACGGCCGGGCTGTAGCGACAGTGTTCCTCGCAGCGGCTAAGGGCGAAGCGCCTGACTACCACATAAAAGACCCCGTGAAATTGCGCAAACTCGCCCAAGAATTGGGCGTTCAGACCAAAGACCGGGCGGATAACGAAATTGCTGCCGAGCTCGGCCAAATCGCCCTTAATGAATTTGGCAAGGGCAGCGGGAATCAACTGATGGTTAACAGAGCACCGAAACCGAGGCAGGAAATCTGGAAAAAATTAGACATTACCCCGCGTGCCATCGACCGCGAGGTCGTCGAGGCCCTGCACCGAAGCACTATGGGCGTTGACCAGGATTATAAGAGTCTGATTATGCACGCCTCAAGAACATCCCTTGCCGATGGCTGGGGCGGCTCGATGCTCGCTACCGAACTGCAGGACATCCTTTTTGGCACACCTTTTCCCGGCAGGGGCGAGATTAATCTCGGCGTCTTGAAACCCGACGAGGTCAACATCATCGTCCACGGTCACGAACCAATTCTCTCGGAAATGATAGTCGCGGCCGCTCAGGATGAGAACCTTTTAGAAAAAGCAAAAAAAGCCGGCGCAAAGGGCATCAACGTTGCGGGAATTTGCTGCACCGCTAATGAGCTGCTCGTCCGGCACGGTGTCCCCATCGCAGGAAATTTCCTCTGCCAGGAGCTCGCCATAAGCACAGGGGCCGTCGATATGATGGCTGTCGATGTCCAATGCGTAATGCAGGGACTGGCTCAGGTAGCTTCTTGCTTCCATACAAAATTGGTTACTACCGCCGATAAGGCAAAAATCCCGGGCGTTGAGCATGTGCCTATGCAGGAGCATTCTGCTCTGAAAACTGCAAAAGAATTGGTCTCACGGGCCATTGAAAACTATAAAAATCGCGGCCAAGTCCACATACCCTCCGAAAAAGAAACTGCTGTCATAGGATTCAGCCACGAAGCTATCAACTATATGCTCGGCGGAAAATTCCGCGCAAGTTACAGACCGCTCAATGACAATATCATCAACGGCAGGATTCGCGGTATCGGAGCAATTGTCGGCTGCACCAACCCAAAAATCCTGATGGACTATACCCATACAAACCTGGCGATGGAGTTGATTAAGAATGACGTCTTGGTGGTAACTACCGGCTGTGCTACTATTGCCTGCGGAAAGAAAGCCCTGTTAAATCCTAAAGATGCGCTCGAGCTTGCAGGGCCGGGCTTGAGAGAAGTCTGCGAAACCGTTGGAATCCCGCCAATTCTGGCCTGCGGCAGCTGTGTGGACAACAGCAGGTTGCTTGTTGCCTGTTCCGCCATCGTCAAAGAAGGCGGCCTCGGCGAAGACCTGGCCGATTTACCGGTAGCAGGGGCCTGTCTGGAATCTATCACCGAAAAAGCATTTGCCATCGGTCAGTATTTCGTGGCCAGCGGCGTCTTAGTCGTCTTTGCAAAAGAGCTCTTCCCCTTTGTTGGAAGTGAGAATGTCAAAAATTATCTGTTCGAGGGAATAGAAAAAGACCTCGGCGGAAAATGGGCTACAGAGTCCGACCCCGTCAAGGCCGCAAAAATGATGATTGAGCATATTGAAGCCAAACGTGATGCCCTCGGAATAAACGTGAAAAAAGAACGCAAACTTTATGATATGGAAGAACGCCGGGCGTTAGCAGTGTAAGGAGGTTTATATAAATGTCAAAAATCATAGCTTCAGCAGCAATACGTGGTGCTCATAAAATTGTCAAGCAGGCCGAGCAAATACTGGCAAAAGCTATTGAGCAAAAAGGTAAGGATTGCAAAGTTGAGTTTCCGAACACCGGTTATTACATACCGATTATTTATTCAATGACCGGCCGGGCCGTGGGGAAATTAGCCGATTTTGAAAATGTAATGGCCGAGGAGATAAAACCTCTGCTGCCGCAGCCGGTCGATGACAATTTGTGGCTGCCTTATCTCGGCCCAACACTGGATGCCGGTATGGCTACCCTTTTTGCAGAAGAGATTATTGAAGCCTGCAAATATCTAATCGGCCCTAATCCTGTGGACGACATCTGGCTCGGTGCTGCGGACGATATAATCCTCCGCGAACGCGGTATCCAATTCGTTGATGGTTCTGCCCCGGGTTTTGCTGCTATTGTCGGCGCAGCACCTGATATGGAGACAGCGGTTACAATCGCCCGCAAATGCCAGGAAAGAAGTCTGTATGTTTTTATGGCCGGTCATAATAACGGCACAACTTTTGCCGAGCAGTTGGTCAAAGGCGGCGTGGATTTGGGCTGGGATACCCGGCTTGTCCCCTTTGGTCGCGAAATCACAGCGGCGATTTATGCGCTGGGCTTCGCCAGTCGTGCGGCGCTTAGTTTCGGCGGCGTTCAGGCAGGCGATTTTACACGCAATCTGCTCTACAACAAAAACAGGGTCTTTGCGTTCGTCCTGGCAATGGGAAAAGTTACCGACGAATGGTACGCTACTGCCGCCGGCGCCATCAATTACGGCTTCCCCGTTATTGCCGATTCGGACATCCCCCAGATTCTACCCACCGGCGTATGCACTTATGAGCACGTTGTATCCAACATCCCTCACGATAAAATAGTGGAAAAAGCCATCGAAGTCAGAGGCCTGAAGATAAAGGTCTCGCAAGTGCCCATTCCCGTAGCCTACAGCCCCGCCTTTGAGGGCGAACGCATTCGTAAAGAAGATATGCACGTCGAATTTGGCGGCCAACGGACACCTGCCCTTGAATGGCTTCGAATGCTCGATGTTGGTGAGGTTGAAGATGGCAAAATAACAGTTAAAGGCCCCGATGTTGACTCCGTTGAAGCGCCCGGAAAAATGCCGCTGGCAGTTGTGGTTGAGGTGGCGGGAAGAAAGATGCAGACCGATTTTGAGCCTGTCCTTGAACGACAGATTCATAGCTTTATGAACGAGGCCCAGGGACTGTGGCATATGGGTCAGCGAGACACTATATGGATGAGAATCAGTAAAAACGCCGCAAAAGCGGGCTTCCGGCTCGAGCATATCGGCAAGATACTTCACGCAATGTATCATGAGCAATATTCAAATGTCCTTGACAAAGTGCAGGTTAAAATCTTCAGCGAGGAAAAAGACGTTCTAAAGCTGCAGGAGCAAGCAGCGAAAGTTTTCGCAGGGCGCGATGCGCGATTAGCCGGCATGGTGGATGAAGACATAGATACTTTTTACTCCTGCACTCTCTGCCAGAGTTTTGCTCCGAACCATCTATGCGTAATTTCGCCGGAGCGGCCGGGACTGTGCGGCGCTTACAGTTGGCTCGACTGCCGGGCCGCCTATGAGATTAACCCTGCCGGCGCCAATAAGCCCATCTCTAAGGGTAAGTGTATCGAGCCAACCATCGGACAGTGGGACAAAATCAACGCTTTTGTTCTAAAGACCAGCGGCGGCAACGTCTCGCGAATGAGCCAGTACAGTATGATTACCGACCCGATGACCTCCTGCGGCTGCTTCGAGTGCATCTCTGCTGTCCTGCCTTCAACAGGCGGAATAATGGTTGTCAACCGCGAGTTTCCTGATATGACTCCCTGCGGAATGAAGTTCTCGACCCTTGCCGGCACCGTAGGCGGCGGAAACCAAACCCCCGGATTCATCGGCCACTCAAAGCACTACATCGGCTCGAAGAAATTCATCGCCGCAGAGGGCGGAATTCGGCGGATTGTTTGGATGCCTACGATGCTCAAAAATGAAATCAGGGATAATCTCCTCAAAAGAGCCGATGAGCTGGGACTCGGCGGTCAGGATTTCCTAAACAAAATCGCTGATGAAACCTCAGCCGCCACCGAAGAACAAGTCCTCGAATTTATTACCAAAGTCGGCCATCCCATAACCGGGCTCAAACCTATGTTCTAAAGAATGATTAAAGGTCAGGGATAGATATATGATTAATCATTCATCACTTATCTGTTATCCTTTTGAAGGGAAGACATTATGGCGCTGACAGGGTTGGAAATCTTCAAGCTCTTGCCGAAAACCAACTGCAAAAAGTGCGGTATGCCCACTTGTCTGGCTTTCGCTATGCAGCTTGCTCAAAAGCGGGTTAAATTGGATGATTGTCCGGACGTTTCCGAAGAGGCAAAAAAGACCCTTGCCGCCGCCGCGGCGCCGCCGATGCGAAAAGTCGTCTTCGGCAGTTCCGACCGCCAGGTGCAGGTTGGCCAGGAGACCGTGATATTCCGACACGAAGAGAAATTTTACAACCCTACGGTTTTGGCTGCCACCGTTTCGGACAAACTCACAGGGCAGGATTTAAAGAAACGCATTGAGGCCGTAAATGCCCTGCAGTTTGAGCGGGTCGGAACTAAGATTGGGGCGCGAGCCATAGCGGTTGTTAACGATAGCGGACAGGCCTCCGCCTTCGCCGCCGCCGCAGAAGCAGCCGCTCAGTCCGGCAATCTCGCTTTAATCCTTGTTTCAGATTCTCCTGAAGCGATGGCCGCGGCGGTCGCCAAAACTGCAAAACTCCTCCCTCTGATTGCCAACGCTACGCTCGATACCGCACAAGCAATGGCGAAAATCGCTAAAGATAACAACTGTCCCCTTGTCGCAAAAGCCGATTCAATCGAAAATCTTTCCGACCTTACTGAAAAAATTAAATCGCAGGGCGTTGAAGATATTGTGCTTAATCTGCAGACTGAAAGTCTGAAGGATAAGCTGTATAACCTCTCAAGAATGCGTGTCCTCTCGCTCAAAAAGGTCTTCAGACCGTTGGGCTATCCGACCATTTCCTTTGTTGCCGACGGCGACCCGGACCGACAGGCCGCCGTCGCTATAAGTCTGGTTTGCAAGTATTCAGGCATCGTGGTGCTCGATACAGTTGAGCCGTATGTATTTCTGCCTGTGTTGACAGCGGTAATGAATATATTTGCCGACCCCCAGAAGCCTGTCCAGGTCGAGCCGAAAGTCTATCCTATTGGCGAACCCGGTGAAAATGCCCCTCTGATGTTCACTACAAACTTCTCTCTGACTTATTACACCGTCGAATCCGATGTCGAGGCCAGCAGAGTACCCAGCTTCATTCTTGTCGTCGATACCGAAGGTACTTCTGTTTTGACCGCTTATTCGGGTGATAAGCTCAACGAAAAAACGGTAGCCGATGCTATGACCAAAAATAATGTTCAAGGGCTCGTTAAACACCATAAACTAATAATCCCCGGTTATGTGGCGGTAATGAGCGGCAAACTCGAAGAAGCTACCAGCTGGGAAATTATGGTAGGCCCAAGAGAAAGTTCGATGCTGCCTAAGTATCTCAAAGAAGTCTGGAAATAAATGGAAGAAGGCAAAAAGAAAAAATGTGTAGTCCATTTTGAGCCGAGCGGGCTGAAAATAGAGGTTCCGCCGGCAACAGTTCTGCTTGAGGCGGCTCGTAAGGCTGGCATCTATTTAAGCAGTATCTGCGGCGGGGATGGCTATTGCGGAAAATGCAAAGTAACTATCGACCAGGGACAATTTCAAAGCAGACCAACCACTCTGCTTACCCCTGATGAAATCCGCGAAAACGTCGTTCTTGCCTGCCAGACAAAAGTCCTCTCTGATATGACCGTAACGGTTCCAAAGTCCCATGCTCTGCAGACTTCTCAGATACTAATGGACACCGACGCCCACAGATTCAGCACCCTCGCCGGTGATGTGGCAGGCGTGTTTAAGTTTGACCCGCTGGTTCGCAAACTTTGCCTCCGGATGTCGCCGCCGACGGTCCACGACCATACCGCCGACCACGAGCGATTATATGTAGCGATACGAGAGCAGATTGACGCCCCTATAATGCAGACCGGATTTCGCATTCTCCAGACCCTCTCAAAGTCGCTTGTTGAGGCCGATTACAAGGTTGCGGTAACAATAGGTCGGCGCGGCGGAACTACCGAAGTTATCGAGGTCGAGCCGGGAAAACGCTGTAATATAAATTTTGCAGTGGCCGTTGACCTCGGCACCACCACCGTTGTGGCACATCTGATTGATTTGACGACTGCGACTACGATAGATACCGAGGCCACATATAACAGCCAGATAAATTTCGGCGAAGACTATATTCGCAGAATCATCTACGCTGAGGAAAATAATGCCTTCGACGAGATGCAAAATCGTATCGTCTCCGATGTAAATAATCTTATCGTAACGCTGGCGGCAAGGCAGAGAATCGATTTGCAGGATATAACTGCGATTGTCTGTGCCGGAAACACCGCAATGGTCCACTTCCTGCTCAATCTCGACCCGACGCGAATACGTAGAGAGCCTTATGTCGCCTCGGTCGGCTTTGTCCCGCCAATCCGGGCCGCGGAGGCCGGCATCCAGATAAACAAGCGTGGCTTATTATATTGCCTGCCGAGTGTGGCCGCCTATGTCGGAAGCGACATCGTAGCCGGCGTGCTGACTACGAGAATTTACACCAAAAAAGCCATTTCACTTTTTGTTGATATTGGAACAAACGGCGAGGTTGTTCTCGGCAATCGAGACTGGCTGGTTTGCGCCTCAAGCTCAGCCGGCCCTGCCTTTGAAGGAAGCGGTGTCAGGCACGGTATGAGGGCCGGGGCCGGCGCTATTGAAAAACTCGGCATTCTCCCTGATGGTTCTGTCGAGTTCAAAACAATCGGCAATACTCACCCGTCCGGCTTATGCGGCTCAGGGCTTTTGGACACGCTTGCCGAACTGTTTATAAATGGCATCATAGACCGAACAGGACGATTTCAGCCCAACGGCGACGAACGGCTGACAGAAGGCGATGAAGGGCTGCAGTTCCGGCTGGTCCCGCCCACTAACGAGCACCAGGAAATCGTGATAACTCAGCCGGATATTAACAATCTCGTGCGCTCAAAGGCCGGTGTCTTTGCTGCTATTCGGGTTCTTATGGAGGCGACCCAAACGAAGTTGAAGGACCTGGATGCAATTTATCTGGCGGGGGGATTCGGAAACTTCCTCAACGTTCGACAGGCCGTTACTATCGGAATGCTGCCCGATGTCCCCATCGAGAAGATTCAGTTTGTCGGAAACACGTCAATCGCAGGTGCAAAAACGGTTTTGCTGAGCCGAAAGGCTCTCGATACCGCTGAAAAAATTGCCAAGAGTATGACATATTTCGATTTGATGAGCCATCCGGGATATATGGATGAATTTATTAAGGCTGGTTTCCTGCCTCATACGGATTTGTCCCTCTTCCCATCGGTAAAACTTCTGGCAGAAAAAATTTGATAAAAAATAAAATAGGAAAGCAACGTGCCGACAACCATCGCTATAAGTGGAAAAGGCGGCTCAGGTAAGACAACCCTCGCCGCTATGATTATTCGGCTTCTGCTGCACCGCCGGAACAAAACAGTTCTGGCCGTCGATGCCGACCCTAATTCTTGTCTCGGCCTGACGATGGGAGTCCAGCCGCTCGGCACTATTGCCGAAATTCGCGAACAGGCCCGCTCAAAATCGCCGACCAACTCGGGTATGACCCGCGTGCAGTCTTTCGAATACGGCATCCAGCAGGCAATCACCGAAGCTGATGGCTTTGATTTGCTTACTATGGGTCGGCCGGAAGGGCCTGATTGCTACTGTGCAGCGAATAATTTGCTGCGGCAGTTTCTCGATAAGTTAAGCTCCTCCTACGATTTTGTGGTCATAGACAACGAGGCCGGTATGGAGCACCTCTCTCGACGAACCACTAATAATGTTGACTTCCTCTGCATCGTAGCCGAACCTACTCCGCTCGGGGCCGTTACCGCAAAAAGAATTTTTGACCTCGCTGAAGAACTGCCAATATCAGTAAAAAAAATCGGCGTTATATGGAACGATACACGAGGGACGAGCGACGAGCGACGAAAGACAGGAGACGGGCTTGAGACCTTCGGCTGCATCCCCTTCGATGAATCTGTGTTTAATGCTTCTATGCAAGGCAAGACTGTCTTTGACCTTGAAGAAAATAGCCCCGCATTTTCGGCAGTGCAAAAAATACTCGAGCATATTTTAGTCCCCAGTCTGCCGTGAACTATGAACAATGAACTATTTTTGGAGAATTATAAATGCCAGTTCCTGAAGTTGTAGAAAGTTTTACCGGCGAGGTTTCACGGGTTACACTTGGTGCAGCCAAAGACAAAGGCGGCACTCGCACTTCAACAATAACTGTTGGCGGAGCACGCAATGTCGTCTATGGCGGCTCTGTAGAAGATGCCAGCGAAAAGCCCGTCATCGCTATGGATGTCATAGATACCAGACCCGAAGATTGGCCGGATATTCTCACCGAACCATATAAAGATGTCCTTGACAGCCCCGGCGACTGGGCCAAAAAGTGCATAAACGAATTCGGGGCGGACTTAATCTGTATCAAGTTTGACGGGATTCATCCCGACAAAGCTGACAAGGATTCTGCCAGCGCCGTTAAGGTTACCGAAGATGTCCTCAAGGCTGTGGGTGTGCCGCTTGTGCTCTGGGGCTGTGGCAACGATGAAAAGGATAATCACGTTATGCCGAAAGTAAGTGAAGCCGCCAAAGGCCAAAACTGCCTCTTGGGAGCTGCTAAAGAAGACAACTACAAAGCCATAACCGCCGTCGCGCTTGCTGACGGACACAATCTTATTACCGCAGCGCCTCTGGACATCAACATTGCCAAACAGGTTAATATCTTGGTTTCTGATATGGGCTTTCCGCTCGAAAAGATTGTAACGTTTCAGGCCACAGGCGCATTGGGCTATGGAATAGAATATTCCTACTCGATTCAGGAACGCCAGCGTCTGGCTGCTCTCGGCGGTGATAAGATGATGGCAATGCCGATAATTTGTGATGTCGGCTATGAATCCTGGCGGGCCAAAGAAGCAAAACTCGCCGATGCACCCGGCTGGGGTGATGTCAAAGACCGAGGGCCGATGTGGGAAGCTGCCACCGCAATCTGTATGTTGCAGGCCGGTGCCGACATAATTCGAATGCGCCATCCCCGGGCCGTCACCACCGTCAAAAACTTCATCAACCAGATATGGCAGTAAAAACCATATAAACAGAAAGAAAGGTGCTTATTATGATTCTGATTGCAGAACGAATTAACGGAATGTTTAGCGACGTCAAGCAGGCCGTCGCGGATAAAAATAAAAAAATCATTCAGGACCTGGCCAAAAAGCAAACCGAGGCCGGTGCCAGTTACCTTGATGTGAACGTCGGCACCGCCGCCGCTGACCAGCTCTCGGCTATGCAGTGGCTGGTTGAAACAATCCAGCAAACCTGCTCCACCCCGTTGTGTCTCGACTCACAAAAACCGGATGTGATTGCCGCAGGATTGAAAGTTGCAAATACCACGCCCGGCATCCTCCTGAATTCTTCGCCGTTGAATAGGAAAACCGATGAAGAAATTCTCGATAAATACATCGAAATGGCCAAAAACGCAGGCCCAAAGGCAAGCCTTATCGCACTCGCTATAGACAAAAACGGCGTCCCTCAGGACACCGACACTCGTGTCGCAATAGCGGCGGAAATCGTATCGAAGGCAATCGAACTTGGCTTTGACACGCAACGGCTGTTCATTGACCCTATCGTTCTGCCCGTTAAAGTCCCCAATGCCCAGACCCAGCCGGCAAATGTCTTCGCCGCTATGGGCCAGATAAGAATTCTTGCAGAACCCGCCCCGCATATCACCGTAGGGCTTTCAAACATCTCGCAGGGAGCGGCGGAGAGGAGCCTGATAAATTCCGTATTTCTCGCTATGGCCGTCTCCCACGGCATGGACTCCGCCATCGCCGATGTCCTCGACGAAAAACTTATGAACGTCCTCGCTACCGCTGAAATGCTAATGAACAAGCAGATTTATTCGGATTCCTTCTTAAAGGCCTACGCCTCAATGAATAAATAAAAAGCCAAACCATCATTCAATAGTAGGGTGGGGTCTCT
>JBELAN010000017.1:0-50802 GCA_049508795.1 Sedimentisphaerales bacterium
ACCGGGACAATGATAAACAAGTAAAGTAGTTCATCGTTCATAGTTCATAAAAAGGATACGGTGAACAACGAATCTGGCTGTGGCGAAAACAACGAACGATAAACAATGAACAATTAACAATGAACTCAGAGCTGAAAAAAACAGGTTTTTCACTTACGGAGGTTCTGATAGCCGTGGGGATACTGTCTGTCGGAATGATTTTTATAGCCGGCGTGTTCCCCGCAAGTATCTATCTTACGACAATTGCCACCGAGCGGACCATCGCAGCGGTGGCAGCCGACGAGGCCTTTGCAAAAATAAGAATATACGCCACGGGCGACCCGTGCCAGCCTATCGAGTTGAGTGCGCTGGACACAAATGAGCTTAGACCGGATGGGACTATAGATTTCAACAATATTTTGCCGGCGATGAAGGACGCCAACTGCAACGAATTTTTATATCCTTCGACCGGCACGGACGACTCGGCGAAACAGTACTGCTGGTCAGCCCTTTTCAGGCGGACCGACGCAAATGACCGCCTTGTGCAGGTAACTGTTTTCGTATGCAGAAGGGTAAGCCAGAATCTGAAATATCACACCTTGGATGGCAGTGATAATAGTGCCTGGCCGGTGCCTGTTAAAGTTTCTGTCTCACCGGGTGGCAATAACAACGAGCTTCAGATAACCGGCGAGAAAACATATATTAACGATGGATATACAATAGTAGATAACCAGACCGGCCGGATATATAGGGTGTTGGAGCGTTATAAGTCCCCTGCTGATAATACGATTCTGCTTGACAGAAATTGGCAAGGTTCGAATGAAGTCTGGGTAGTTCCGCCGCCGGTCGGCGGCAGATACCCCTGTATAGCGGTATATCAGAAAATAATAAGATTTTAGAGTGGTTTGAAGCGTTCTATAAATCGATGAAAAATAAACAACAAACAACGAACAACGAACAACGAACTTACAGGGCCTTTACCTTAATTGAGCTTGTAGTCGCCATTGCCCTTTTGGCTATAGTGTTTTCCTTTGCAGGCGTGATTTTCAAGGTCAGCATAAATGCCTATCGCACCGCCGTCGCAAATGCGGAAGTTATGCAGAAGCTGCGGGCGATTACCGACCAGATGAACGCCGACTTCAAAGGCACGATATGGAACTCTCCCGGCAGAATACGCTTTGTTTATCCCGACACATCCTACGTTGATAATAAACTTATTTATACCGCTGCTGATATGACCAGGGATGTAAGGTCGGACAGTATCATATTTTTTGCAAACGGGGATTTTCAATCCACCGAACAGTACAACAATAAAACAGTAGTAGGCAATGTTGCGTGCATATTTTACGGCCTTGCAGATGTAAACTATAGCCCAGAGGAGAAACGAGACCCCAAAAAAAAGATATTGATGAGAAGACAGACAATACTGACTTCCGATTCTTCGTTAACACAGAATTTTAATTTAATAGACCTGAAGGAATATTGTACACAGTCTCTGGCTGATTTAATTGCAGACCCTACTTTTGATGCGAACGCCCTGATGGTCGACAAGAATTTGGACCCGACTAACCCGAATGATTTAGTAAACTATATGGCCAAAGGTGTGGATGATTTCACGATACAATACGTCGGTAAAGAATACCCTGACCAGGGCAGGCAGTTTAATGAATGGCGGCCGAGCAATAGCGATGTTACCACCGGCTGGTCTGACAAAATATTAATTCCTAAGGCTTTTAAGTTCACCTTTACGTTATATGATTCCAAAGGTGTTATAAAAGAAGGCAGGACATTTACGCATATTGTTTATTTGGAAAACTGAAAAGTTCATAGTTTTTAGTTCATAGCGTAGAGAATAGAGTATGATAAAAACAAGATTCAAACCACGAACCACGAACCACGAACCACGAACAAAGCTTGGCTCGGCCCTTATCCTCGCTGTGGTTTTGACCTCGCTTCTGGCCATCATCGGCGTGATGTTTATTATGATGGCGAGGATGGACAAAATGGCAACATCGGCCATATCCGAAAACAAAGAGCTCAATTTCGCAGTCGAAACCGTCGTTGCAAAAATATCGCAGGAACTGGTTTTAGACGTCCCGGGTATGCCGAAAGGCTCATATTACTACGATTATCCCGATGCCAATAACGCCTGGCTGGCAAGTCTCGAGCCATACAAAAACAACGCTGACAATAAATATTACTGGCGGCAGATTAGCGATGTTACAGGGTTTTTGGCTGGGAAGGTTTTCCGAACGCAGGATGTTAATACTGAACCGGCTGGTCTGTCAACGACAACGGTTGTTCGGGAATATCCCGAAATCACACTGGATGGCAATGGCGAACTAAGGGAGCAATCAGCCGATGCGGATGGTGATGGTATAGCCGACTCAAAATGGATTCAACTCGATGATATAACCTCCGACAAAGGCAAACCCATTTATGCAGCCATCAGAATCGTTGACAACGGCGGGATGGTTAATATCAATACCGCTTACAAGTTTGACTCTAACAGCCCAGACCCTTGTAGAGTTGATGGCTCAAGCCAGATGCAGATAAATCTTGAAGGACTTTTGAAACCGAGCGACACAATTAACACATTGCACAATGCTCGCTGCGGCATTGGAGATGCCAGTTGGGATAGTTTCAATCGTAATGTTGTCTGGCAGTATGGCGAACCGAACGGCAGTTATCTCCCCTTTGATATATCCGATGAGCTTGAATTAAAATACCGCTATTGCATAGACAGCAAAGTTATCTCACGATTTGAAGCAAATCTGCCGGATACGGCGAAGACATACGGCAACCCTGGCGGTCTTTATGATGGCTCCAGTAATTGGGGACTTAGCGACTGGCAGGGTAGGATTACAGACCCCAATTTCCCCAATGACCCTTGTGCCGACCGCAGGCATCTTCTGACTACTTACAATATGGACCGGATTATCACCCCCGACTGCAACAAGATGACTAATATAAATACTGCTGATGTTAATGATTTATACAGCAGCATTCGCAAAGGCCTTCTTGATACTAATTATCCAGATGTAAATGGAGTAGCTGCGCAAATAGCCGTCAACCTGATTGATTTTCGCGATAACGATTCGAATGTGACCACCCTTGATGTAAACGGCACAACTTATTACGGCTTTGAGCGGCCGTGTGTCTATGTATCCGAGCTGGCCTATAGATTTAAAACAGAGTTTACGCCGGGAGGTACTGGCCCCGGGCCGGGTATCCCATTCACTACCTACAGGTCTTATGCGGTAGAGCTTTATAAGCCCTATCTCGAAGACGATTATCCCGAGCTAAACCAATGGCGTCTCAATATCCAGGGTTATACAGGCGGTTCAGTAGATGTTAACTGGTCTGGCTCAGAACACTTTCACGTAATATATTTTGAAGACTCTTGTTGTACTCCGCTTCCTATAAATTTCGATATGGATACGAATTTCCCTTCTCCAGTTGCTCTCACAATCTCTATTAACCCTAATATTACAGTTTTTACGTCCGGGGGAGCCGTATCACTGCAGCGCAAAGTCGGCACCGGCTGGATTTCAGTGGATTCTATAGATGTGCCCCCTTGGCTGGTCGATGTTCCTCCGGGGCAGAAGAATCCGGAAACAACTCGCAGTTTCAAAAGGGATATTACCCTGCACAAGTGCATAAGACGCTTGTGGAGCCCCGAAGCCGATAAGGATTCCCAGCTGAGTCTTGGTCAAAGAGATCCCAATTATAACAGCGGGGACCCGAATATAATTCAGGCACATCCTGAAGATAAACCCTTTACAAACATCGGCGAGATAGGAATGCTCTTCCGAAAAGATGTCTATAGTGATATTGTCAGGGGTGCTGTCGAGTCTGATGTACGCCTCAATTTAGCAGACCCCAATTTCCAGCAACTCTTTAAACATCTGACCATCTTCGACCCGAATAATTTCTATCCTGGTGACCCCAATTATGCCAATGAAACGAGGATTAAAGGCAGAATCAACATCAATACCGCTCCGTGGTATGTTTTGGCGCAACTGCCCTGGGTTTCGCAGAGAATCGGCGGTACAGATTATTCAATTGCCCAAGCGATAGTTAAATATAGAGATGAATTAAAAACACCAAAAGGTTTTGAAAGCATTGGCGAGTTGATGAACGTTGCAGGAATGGATTATTATCAAACGCAAGCTGGCGATTTAGCCGGTTTTCCTGATTTAACGCCGGGTGATTCTACTGGCGATGGTGCGGCGGATGATTTTGAAGAGCGCGACGTGATTTTCGCGCGGATTAGTAATCTTGTTACGGTGCGAAGCGATGTCTTTACCGCTTATATCCTTGTTCGTATCGGCACCGACGGCCCGCAAAAAAGGGTTATGGCCATTTTAGACAGAAGCAATGTCTATTCGCCGACCGATAAAGTAAGAGTCGTTGCCCTGCATCCAGTTCCCGACCCGCGGTAAGTCCTTATGTGGCCAAGGCTTAAAAAGTCCCAAAACCTGTCCGTCGGAAGGCGAGATTTAAGGTTTTTTTCTTGACATAGCAGTAAAAAATGCTATAATACTAGTCTGTCAATTGAGGATGGGAAAACTCACTCGTAAGCCAGATGCTTATAAAAATGAAAAAGTCGGTAATAACCTATGCAGTAGTGTTGCTGGTTTGCCTTGGGCTGGTTTCATCTGCCGAGGCTACAATCGTAACCGGCTCACAGGAATGGTATAAAAACTTTGACGCTAACGAATCTGTCACGTGCATCGCTTTTTACGGTTTGGGCAGCGTCGAGTTCACTCAGCCGCCTGAGTGGCTGGTAAATGGATATACGCCGCCTTATAACCATGATATTGTCGGTTGGGAAACGGCGCTGTCCGCAGACAACAAAATCGCCTATCTATACGGCCCTCGCGCTACAAATTCATCCGGCTACCCTCGCGAATGGTTTGCCTACGAACTCTTTTACCAGTGGGATACTAGTGCAGAGGGTTTTGACCCTTGCTATCCGGTCTATCAAGATATGGCTATTTTCGATGGTCCGTTCGGCTCGGAACCGATTTTTGCTGTGGGTTGGCGTGGCACTCCCGGTGATGCATCAAGCTGGGAGTATAAAGATAACAACCCCTACGGCGGGCCTTACCAAACTGATGAGCCCTACACCAATCCCGTTCCGGAGCCGATGATGATTTGTCTTCTCGGCCTTGGTGCAGCATTTCTGAGAAAAAGTCGCCGACGCTCCAAAGCTATGGCGACGGAGTGACACTAAACCTCGGATTTTATAAGCTGTAGTAACTCGGCGTGGACTTTCTTATTAGCTGCTATTACCTGCAATTCCTCTCCCCGATAGCTGTCTAAATCGACAGGGAAGATTCTTTCGCCCTGCCAATCGCTCACAACAGCCCCTGCGGCCTCGGCAATCAGCGCCCCAGCCGCTATGTCCCAGAGTTTTTGGTACTGGGCGATAGTAGCGATGAGTCCTCCCTTTGCGACGTAAGCAAGCTGCAGGGCCGTTGTGCCTAAGTTGCGAAATCTCGTTTTCTGCATAATTTCGCAGACCCATGCTGGCACGCCGTCATCGAAATGGCTGTCCAACCCCACACTCGAAAAGGCATCCATCATTTCTTCGCCGACGGCTATTCGTCTGCCGTTCAACTGCGCCTGACCGCCTTTAACAGCCGAGAACATCGAGTCCGTAGCCGGCTCAAAAATCACGCCTACAATCGGCTCGCCCTTGTGCATTACCGCAATACTGACGGTAAAGAGGAGCATCTGGCGGGCGTAATTGTTGGTTCCATCTATCGGGTCGATGACCCACCAGAAAAACTCATTTCCCCGTGGAGGCTGTTTGAATATCCTGCCTTTGTCGCCTTCCTCGGCAATAAAGCCGTGGTCCGGATAGGTCTTCCTGATTTGATTGATGATTATCTGCTGGCATTGAGCATCGGCCTGGGTTACCAGCTCGCTATTGTTCTTTATCGAAACCTTGATAAAGCTGAGCTCTTCCATCGCGTGCTGCCCGGCTAAACGCGCTGCCACAATAGCCGTCTTCAGCATCCCGCTCAAATCTTTTTGTCCTAATACCATATCCACGCTCTCGTTTCTGACCTTGACAGAATTACAACATTACCCTATTCTAATGCAGTTATGCAGACAAACCAACAGATAAGTGAGCCGAAAATCCTTTGTCGTGCGTCGCATCGCCAGCGTCTCGCCGCCGGAGGCGTTTTCTTATCGCTGGCTGGTTTTTTTGGTTTGTTTGCGTTGATGGGACATTATAAAATCTCCCCGTGGCCCTTTCCTTGCGGTTTCAAACAAAGATACAACCTGCCGTGCCCTACCTGCGGAGTAACCACTTCAGTAAAGGCCTTCGCTCAGGGCAAAATCCTGGAATCGTTTTATGTTCAGCCGGCCGCTGCATTATTGTGCAGTGTGCTGGCGGTTTCGGTATTTTTGGCTTTTTTTATGGCTGTTTCTGGAATATATTTTAGCTTTCTTAATCGTTTTTTCACCGAAGTTAAAATAAAATATATAATTCTGGCTTTGATAGTTATTGTCGCCGCCGGCTGGGCAGTAACATTAGCTCGGGCGCTGGCGGCAAACAATCAGGGCTGATTGGAGCAGAAGACAGATGGCAGAAGACAGAAAAAAACAGAAGATGAAAAAACTAATTGTTTTTTCCGTATTGGCTGCGGTTTTTTTCTATAACGGCTGTGGAATGGTAGGTCTGCTGGGCACACCAAGCCCGTATGAGAAGAAAATTCCCGCCGAATATAACCTTGCAGGGCAAAAGGGCAGAAAGGTACTATTGTTTGTTGAGCAGCCCGGCTGGCTCAGCACCCAGGCGAACCTGCGTTATTATTTGACCGAGGCCATTCGCGAAAATCTTATAGCAAAGGTTAAAGTTCGACCTGAGTATATAATTTCCTATAAGGAATTATCCGCTTTCCGCTCTAATAAAAGCGATTTCTCATCGCTTTCGCCCGCGGCAGTGGGTAAGGCTTTAGGGGCTGACATTGTCCTGCTGGTAGTGATTGAGGAATATCAGCTGAGTGAAGTGGCTGAATCGGATTATTATAGCGGAATCCTAAGAGTTCAAGCTGCTCTTTTTGAGACGGCAAACGGAGAGAAAGTGTGGCCTGAATACGCAGAAAGTAAGAGTATCAAAGTCAGTTTTGAGGCTGAGCACGGTCAGGAAACAGCCGACAAAAGATTGGCAAGCGCTTGCGCCCACTGTATTACGAGATATTTTTATAACTGCACCGAAGATAAATTTAAAACTTTTGACGAAGGAGGTAATACCGGCTGGGAAGAGTGGAAAAAGTAAAATTAGTCGTTAGCGCCTGGTATTTTATCCAGATACAATTTTTGGAGTTACTTTTTCTGTGATTTGGAGGTAGATGTTGGTTTTTGGGCGAAAAATGGGGGTTGTGGCGTTACTTTGTGAAGTTTAGGCAAAGGGGAATAGAATAAAATCCCGTTAGAGACTCTTCTCTAACGGGATAAATACGCAAGTTTCTGAAAGAAACGTTCGAACCCTTCAACAATCTCAGGGCAAGACTGTTTGAAAAGTGTTCAAAAATACTCGAAAATTGTATGAAAACATTCAAAAATGATTCAACTCCGGGCTTCAACTGAGCTCAGCCGAATGTCCTCACCATCCTGAACAAAGCCGAAGGAATGGTTAATTGGTGAGTAGTCAGCCAACGCCATTTAATACTCGATGCTGGATACTCGTGGCTCGTAGTTCATAGAGAAATCAGCCACCGAGAGTGCTGCGAGATTGAACGAGCAACTCACAGCACTTACCATTGAATACAAACCAAAAGAGTAAATACACCGGAGGCGTATAAAACGATGGTTGGACCGAGCTCACCACCAGTTGTTACTATTATTTATTTCGCTGTGTGAGGAAACGTTTAATAGCGTCGCCTGCCACCGCCGCCGCCGAAACCAGGACCGCCTCTGCCTCTGCCGCTATCTCTGCCGCCGCCCTGACGGTCGGGTCTAGGGCGAGCCTCATTAACGTTAATAGTTCGTCCCATCAAATCAGTGCCGTTCATCTGCTCGATAGCCTTTTGCGCTTCCTGCTTTGATGGCATCTGCACAAAGCCAAATCCTCTCGATTCGCCGCTGAACTTGTCTTTTATGATATTGGCGGATTCCACCTGTCCAAAGGCTTCAAAAGCCTTGCGTAAATCATCTTCAGTTGCCTGAGGCGACAAATTACCTACATAGATGTTCATATAGTCTGCTCCCTTTCATTCAAACTTGTACCGGAACTGCCGACTGCCATCGGATAACTGCGTTATCACACCTATCTGCCCGTCTGTTCTGATACTTTCCAATTAAAATCGCTCAGCTATACCGAGCTGAACCCGGTTTTTTTAATACCACATCCATCTGGCAAATGCAACATCGAAAAATTATTTTTTTAACAAAAAAAGAACTATTTTACAGCTGGGACAAATAGGCAATTCCCCGCCAAAAGGCGCAAGAAATTGGGCAAATTGCACGAATTTTCTTGCTGCATAATAAAAAACGCCCTACGAGTATCGCAGGGCGTTTTATTTGCAAGAACAGTTAAGCATTGCAGCGAAAGTGCCCGACTTCGGCATCCGCCTTCGCTAAAGCTTCGGCGGACACCGTCTAAATTATCCTTTAGAAAGGAGGTGATCCAGCCGCAGGTTCCCCTACGGCTACCTTGTTACGACTTAGTCCCAGTCATCGCACTTACCGTAGACAGGCGTTTCCTTTCGGTTAACAACCCGGTTTCGGGTATTTACGACTCCCATGACTTGACGGGCGGTGTGTACAAGGCTCAGGAACACATTCACCGCGTCGTAGCTGATACGCGATTACTAGCGATTCCAACTTCATGCAGGCGAGTTGTCAGCCTACAATCTGAACTGGGGCGACATTTTTGCGATTAGCTCGACCTTGCGGTTTTGCATCGCTTTGTAGCCGCCATTGTAGCACGTGTGAGGCCCTGGGCATAAAGGCCATGATGACTTGACGTCGTCCCCACCTTCCTCCGGTTTAACACCGGCAGTCCCGTTAGAGTCCCCGGCTTTCCCGCTGGTAACTAACGGCAAGGGTTTCGCTCGTTAAAGGACTTAACCCGACATCTCACGACACGAGCTGACGACAGCCATGCAGCACCTGTGCAAGTTTCACCCTTGCGGGCAGATTATCCTGTTTCCAGGAAACCATCCAAGCATGTCAAACCCAGGTAAGGTTCTTCGCGTTGCTTCGAATTGATCCACATGCTCCACCGCTTGTGTGAGCCCCCGTCAATTCCTTTGAGTTTTAGCCTTGCGGCCGTACTCCCCAGGCGGTCTACTTACCACTTTTGCTTCGGCCGTGGCGGCGTCAGAACCTCCACAACCTAGTAGACATCGTTTACAGCGTGGACTACCGGGGTATCTAATCCCGTTTGCTCCCCACGCTTTCGTGTCTCAGCGTCAGAACAAGCCCAGTGCACCGATTTCTCCACCGGCGTTCCTCTTGATATCTACGCATTCCACCGCTCCACCAAGAGTTCCGTGCACCCCTACTTGCCTCAAGAAAGGCAGTTCATCCCGCAATTCCCCGGTTGAGCCGGGGGCTTTCACAAGACGCTTACCTTCCCGCCTACACACTCTTTAAGCCCAGTGACACCGAACAACGCTTGCCACCTTCGTCTTACCGCGGCTGCTGGCACGAAGTTAGCCGTGACTTCCTTTGGGTTAGATCAATCCGCCGAAGCGGACTTTCTTACCCCTGACAGTGGTTTACATCCCGAGGGACTTCCTCCCACACGCGGCGTCGCTGCGTCAGGCTTTCGCCCATTGCGCAAGATTCGTTACTGCAGCCCTCCGTGGAGGTCCGGGCAGTGTCTCAGTCCCGATGTTGCGGAACGACCTCTCAGTCCCGCTACCCGTCTTAGCCTTGGTGAGCCGTTACCCCACCAACAAGCTGATAGGAGATAGGCCGCTCCTTTGCCGATAAATCTTTGATCAAATGTCCATCGACAAATGATATTATTCGGTATTACCGCCCCTTTCGGGACGCTATTCCAAAGCAAAGGGTACGTTCACCTATCCATTACTAACCCTTACGCCACTATCCAGCACCGATTTGTAAACAAATAAGTGCCGGACCGTTCG
Source organism: Sedimentisphaerales bacterium (assembly GCA_049508795.1). Taxonomy (GTDB): domain Bacteria; phylum Planctomycetota; class Phycisphaerae; order Sedimentisphaerales; family Anaerobacaceae; genus CAIYOL01. Next base: position 10,098 of record JBELAN010000017.1, read on the forward strand.
ACTTGCATGTCTTAGCCACGCCGCCAGCGTTCGTTCTGAGCCAGGATCAAACCCTTCGAGTTTATTCGTCGAACCCCACCCCCCTGCCCCTAAGGGGCAAGAAGAAGGGGATTTCGTCGAGAAAGGCTCAACACTTTGGCATATGCACCGAAAGTGCCGAAATAAAAAAACTTAAAAGCTCACAGCAGTAACGCATATTTACCGCTGGAACTGCACTTTCGCTGCTTATTTGGCTTAACTGTTAACTTGTCAAAGAACAGTAGAGAATAAAAGAGCGGTCAAGTTATCCTGTAACGGTCTTAACTTGTCCGCCTCCACGTCTGTTACTCATAATACGGTCAAACACGGTATTGAGTCAACAGAAAATTAAGCAGGAAAATAAAAAATTTTTATATTTTTATTCTAATGGCCGTATGGGTATAAAAAGCGGTTCAAAGAACGACCCTGCTTACCGGCGTAGAAAGGCCATACTTGCAAAAACCGCTTATATTCGGTACTTTAGCCGGCGTTGATAAAAATGCAGCTTTTTAAGAGGGTTCTTCCAATAATGGTCAAAAAACAGAAAAACCAAAAAAGTAAAAACCGGTAAAACCGGGGATACAGTAAGGTGTAAATTAGGGTTGACGAAAATCAGATTAAGACGTAGTATTGGGGGCAGGTTCTTAGCTACAAGTCCCCCTTTCCAGAGGGATAGGTTTAGTCTTTTTCAGGTGTCCGGCTATATGGATATTAACAATCTAAAACTGGCTTGCTTGATAAGCATACTGGTTGTTGTTTTTTTTATAGGCGGCTGTGGTGAGCCGGCCAGGACCGCCAAGGAACCAAATGAGCTCGCATCAGAAATAGATTTGGGCACTACAATAGGAGCGATGGCTGAGGTGTTCTCCTTCGAATCAATCCCCGTCGAAGGATATGGGCTGGTGGGCGGATTAAGTGGAACAGGTTCTGGGGGATGTCCGGCCCCGATTAGAGAATATCTTAAACAATATATCCTGCAACAATTGGCTGAAGTTAAGGTGAACATTGATGAGCTTATCAACAGTCGCGATACGGCTGTGGTAGTAGTTCAAGGGGTCATGCCGACAGCAGTTCCGAAAAACCAATACTTCGATGTAAAAGTGGTTGCCCTGCCCGGCACACAAACAACCTCTCTGGAAGGCGGCTGGCTGTATGGCACTGAGCTTAAGGCAGCAGGCGGGTTCGGTATGGCTATAAAAGCTTTGGCTACGGCGAAAGGGCCTGTCTATATAGATACCCTAAGTTCCGAGGAAACAAATAAAAAAACCGGCTATATCTTGGGCGGAGGAAGGGTCCTTAACGAGTATGATATAAACCTTGGGCTTCGTCGGCCAGATTATAAAACCGCAAGCCTTATCTGCAGCAAATTAAACGGACGCTTTGGTGACGGCACAGCCAGAGCGGTCTCACCCAACCAGATTGAATTGAAAGTACCAGATGCATACAAAAAACAAAAACAAAGATTCGCATCAATAGTCAAGGCGATGTACCTTACTGAAACACCGGAGGTTACCAAAGAAAGAATAAACACGTTCGTCAGAAAACTTGCTGTTTCAGAGGACAAGTACGCATCCGAAACAGCTCTTGCGGCCATAGGGAATGAAAGTCTCGGCAAAGTGGCAGCATTACTGAATTCATCCCAGGAACAGGTGCGTCTGGTAGCAGCCAGATGCATGCTCAATCTTGGTAACGACAAGGGTTTGAATACCCTTCGAGAAATAGCATCAAATAAAGATTCCGCTTATCGAGTCGACGCCTTGGAGGCAATTACTACATCGGCACGTCGAAACGATGCGATTGCGATATCGCGAAAATTACTGCGAGATAGCGACCCCAATATTAGACTGGCTGCATACGAAAACTTAAGAAAATTAGACGATATTGCGGTTACACAAAAGCTGATTGCGCGTAATTTTTATCTTGAGCAAATCACACAAACCGAGCACAAAGGAATTTTCGTTTCCCGGAGCGGTCAGCCGCGAATTGTGCTGTTCGGCGCTCCGATATACTGCCACGACAATATCTTTATCCAGTCATCCGACGGCAGTATAACAATAAATGCACCAGCAGGTCAGAAATATGTTTCAATAATCCGCAAACACCCCAAACGGCCCAATGTAATGGTTCAATTGAAAAGCTCATTTGAGCTTGGCGACATTATCCAAACGCTCTGCGAAGAACCGCTTAAAAAAACTAAGGAAGAGCATCGAGGGTTAAACGTTTCATACTCCGAAGCAATCGCCCTTTTGAAGGAGATGTGCGACAAAGGAGCGGTGGAAGCAGAGTTTCGGGCTGGGCCCCTGCCAAAAATCGACCTAATTATCAAGAGAAAATAGGCCAACGGCCGATAGTAATAGTGCGTATTGGCCCAAATGGAATGGGCTTGCTGCGCAATATCAGTTACCAAAACTAAGAGCAGGATAACAAATGAGACTTGAAAAAATCGTTCTTAATGGATTCAAAAGCTTCGCCGACAAAACAGAATTTACCTTCGATTCTCCAATAACCGGCATTGTCGGGCCGAACGGCTGCGGCAAGAGCAATATCGTCGATGCGGTAAAGTGGGTACTTGGCGAACAAAGCGTCAAAAGCCTTCGAAGCGAGCAAATGGCAGATGTGATATTCAGCGGCAGCAGCAGCAGAAAAGCTGTCGGAGCGGCTGAAGTAAGTTTATCTCTCTCAAATCCAGACGGAACGGGGAGGAGACAATTACCAATCGAAGCCGACGAGGTGCAAATTACTCGCAGGATTTATAAAAGCGGCGAGAGCGAATACCGTATAAACAACAAAATCTGCCGACTAAAAGACATTCGCGAATTACTTATGGATACGGGCGCAGGCGTCAAGGCATACTCGATTATTGAGCAGGGACAGGTCGGGCAACTATTAAGTGCTTCGAGAACAGACAGGAGAGCTATATTTGAAGAAGCGGCTGGTATAAGCAAATACAGAGCTCATAAAAAAGAGGCCCTTCGCAAACTGGAATATACAGAGCAAAATCTGCTGCGACTTGCGGATATTTTAAGCGAAGTGCAGAAACAGCTTCGAAGCATAAAATTCCAGGCGGGCAAGGCAAGAAACTACCTGCAATACTGCGGGCGGCTCAAAGAGCTGCAGATGAATTATTCGCTGGCTGAATACGCGAAGAACCGCACCCAGAACGCGGAGAAAAAAGGCGGTCTTGAACGGCTTGAAGACCAGCTTGCCGGTGTTGTTGCCGAGGTGACGAAAAATGACACTTTAATCAGCGAATTAGGCCAGAGGATAATAGAGACAGAGAATGAGTTAAACCACACAGGAAACTGCCTCGTCGCCGTCCAAAGCAAAATCGAGCAGAACTTGCAGCGAATTGAATTTCTGCGAACTCGAACCGCAGAGCTGCGGCAAAGAAAAGAAGACGCAGAGAAAAGAATCGAAAAGCTGCAGGAGCAGAAAAATCTTTTCGAGGGCGATTTGAGACAATACAGGGTCGATCTGGCAAGCGGCGAAAAAATGCTCGAGGGGAAAAAACAGGAAGCTGAGCAGCTTCAAAAAGCCATCCAGGAAATAGACGCTGAATGCGCTTCCCTCGATGCGGATTTGGAAGATGAAAAATCAGGCATTATCGACATAGTCAGAAGGACAGCACAACTTCATAACGAGGTGCAGAGCATCGGCGTTTATCGCAACAGTTTATCCAGCCAGAAAGACCGTTTGTCCGGTCGGGCAGAGACCAGCCAGGTGGAACTTGAAAAACTCTTAACCGAAAAGGCACAACACATCGCCCGTATGGGCGATATCGAGAAAGTGCTGGGCGAATTGCAGCAGAGTCTGGACTCCAAACACAAAGAAACAGAAGAAATCAACCGCCTAATTGCGGCAGAGAGCAAGCGATTGGCACAGAGCAAAGAGGCACGAAGCGCACTGAGCAGCGAATTGTCGGTATTAGCGGATATGGAGGTAAGACGTGAGGGCCTTAATAATGCGGTTAAAAACATTCTGCAAAGCCGGCCTAAATTCGATTACGTGGAAGGAATACTGGCAGAGGCAATAGCAGCCGACGTCGAATATGCAAATGCTGTTGAGGCATCGCTTGAGGGCAGAACCGACGCTCTGGTAATCAACAGCACAAGCAAACTGATGGCTGATAAAGAAACAATTGAAAAACTCGAAGGCAGAGTGAATTTCATAAGGATGGATAAAATAGAGCCGTTTGTGGACAAAAAGGATTTGTCGAAATTCCAGCATATAAAGGGCCGGCTCGCTGAGTTCGTAGGAGGCGAGAGCAAATATGCGCCATTAGTTTGGAAACTGTTAGGCAAAACGATAGTCGTTGACTCGATTGATGCAGCGATTGAACTGGCTGAAAGAATTGGAGAGGATTATAAGTTCGTTACTCTAAAGGGTGAATTTTTAAGCGCCGATGGAGCGATAAAACTCGGGCCTTTGGGGAAAACAACAGGCTTGATATCGCGAAAGAGCCGACTTCGCCAACTGCAAGAGACTATCGCCCAAACTACAGCGGAAATTACGGAGATTGAGGGGCAGCTTGAGAAAAACAATCGCACAAACGAACATTTGACTAAATTGTGCAAGGAGCTGCGGACAGCTATTTACGAAGCGAATACAGAAAAGATGCAGGTAAGCTCGAAGCTGACGGTCTATGAGCAAAATATAAAGCGATTAAGCGAAGAGCAGCCGTTGATAGCCGGCGAAATCGAGCTGCTGGAGGCACAAATTGCTCAATCTGTGCAGAAAGAATACGACTCAAAACAGAAATTGCAGGAACTGGAGGCGGTAAACAGCCAAAGGACAAGACGCATAGAAGAACTTGAGGCAAAATATGCCGAGCGAAAAGCTGAACAACAGAGACAAACGAGCAGATTTGCAGATTTGAGGGTTGCTCTGGGGCAGATTACCGAACAAATCAAAGCATTGAAGCAAACGATTGCAGGTCTGCAAAGCCAGATGCAAGAAAACCAAATAGCTACTGAAACAGCACAAGCAGAAATACAAAGCTGCAGCGAACAATCTCAGGAGACCCAGAGGGATATTCTTAACTGCGAAGCAGCAGTATCGGAGTTGTTTGTTGAAAAAGAAAAGAACCAATCCGCCTCCAGCGGACTTCAGGAGAAAATCGAAAAACTGCTCGAAGAGCAAAAACAAACAGAACAATTAATTCGCCAGAGGAGGGCTGAGCAAAGCGGGATTGAGTCCGCCATCGGCGAGCTTAAAATAGAATTGAGTCAATTGGAGGTAAAGGGACAGGACCTTGTTGAAAGAGTGCGAGATGAGCTGCAGATAGATTTGGTCAAAGCCTATGAAAATTACAGGGAAAGCCAGGTAAACTGGGACAAGGTAAGAGAAGAAATCGCCGAGCTTCGGGGCAAGATTGAACGGCTCGGCAACGTAAATGTGGACGCAATAGCTGAGCAGGATGACCTCGACAAACGAAATGAGTTTTTAAGTAGTCAAGTAGAGGATTTGAACAAGAGCAAAGCTCAACTGCAGCAATTGATAAGCCATCTTAACAAGAAAAGCAGAGAAAGATTCAAAGAAACTTTCGAGGAAATCAGGGTTAACTTCCAGCAGGTTTTCCGCAAACTGTTCGGCGGAGGCAAAGCCGATATAGTGCTTGAAGATACTGAAGATATTCTCGAAGCAGGAATAGAGATAATAGCACGGATGCCCGGTAAAGAGTCAATGAGTGTATCGTTGCTCAGCGGCGGCGAAAAGGCGCTGACAGCGATTGCGCTGCTATTTGCAGTTTTCAAGATAAAGCCATCGCCGTTCTGCTTTTTGGACGAAGTTGACGCTACGCTGGATGAGGCAAATAATGAGCGTTTCAATATGCTGCTGCGGGAATTTCAAAAGGACTCACAGTTTGTAGTAATCACCCACTCGAAACGCACGATGAGTATTGCCGAGGTGCTGTTCGGGATAACAATGCAGACACGAGGAGTGAGCAAGAAGATAAGCGTCAGGTTCGACCATGTTGACGAAGAAACCGCTGCGGTAGCATAAGCATGAAGAAGTGTCCATTTTGTGCAGAGGAAATTCAGGATGAGGCAGTAAAGTGCCGCTTCTGCGGGGAGTTTCTTGAAAAGAGCGGCAAATCCAAATCGAAATGGTATTTTTCCACATCTGCTATCGTAATTGCACTACTCGTTTTGGGCCCCCTTGCCCTGCCGATGGTATGGTTCAACCCGCGTTATAAAATAATTACCAAGGTCATTGTCACGGTCATTGTTATCGCAGTTACCATTTTGTGTTCCTATCTTGTTGCCCACCTCTACGATAATTTAATAAAGCAGGTAGAGGCGTTGGGGATTCGTTAACGCAAGGATTTTTTTGAAACACTTCTTTGAAAATAGCTCCTTTTACTGGTAGAATCACTTTTTTACGTAATTTGTGAGAGCTAACAATGGTGGAAAGGCTTGATAAACATATCTTAAAGAACGGGATGGTTGTTCTTGGTGAGCCGATGGATGCGGTCGAGTCGGTGGCGTTCGATTTTATGCTGCCGGCAGGAGCGGCACAGCTTCCGGACGGCTGTTGCGGGGCCGGAAGCGTTATTGCCGACTGGATTTTCAGAGGCGCAGGCGATAAAGACAGCAGAGGCCTCGGTGATGCCCTTGACGGCCTTGGGCTGCATCGCGCCAGCTCGGTCAGCAGCTCTCATATAACCATCGGAGCTGCCCTGGAAGCGGGGAACCTAGCTGAGGCAATAGAATTGTATGCCGATATAATACTGCGGGCCAATCTGAAAAAAGACCAATTTGAATTAGCGAGGCAATTAGCAATCGATGGGGTGCGTGCTTTGGATGATGACCCCCGGCATAAAGTTATGTTAAAGCTGCAAGAGCAATTCTATCCGAGTCCTTTGGGGCGCAGTCCTTTAGGCGAAATCTCAGAATTGGAAACCCTGACAGTTGAGAAAACAAAACAAATCATCAAGAACAATTTCAATCTGTCGCAGACAATTTTTGCAGTTGCAGGCAAGTACGACTTCGATGCCATCGTCGCACAAATGGAAAAACTTTTTTCCAATACCAAAGGTAGGACGCAGCAAAGAGTGGTTTTAGGAGAGAAAAAAGCAGGCAAATACACGCATCTGCACAATGATGGTGCGCAGGTGCATATCGGGTTAATGACTGAGACGGCCAAACCGACCGACGAAGACTATTATAATGCCATAGTTGCGGTATCGGTTCTTTCGGGCGGAATGAGCGCCAGATTGTTTACAGAAGTAAGAGAAAAGCGGGGTCTGTGCTATGCGGTTGTAGCATCGTATCATAGTCTGAAAGAGGCGGCCGGTATAGCCTGCTATGCAGGGACAACGCCGGATAAGGCCCAGGAGACACTTGATGTGATAGCGGGCCAGTTCAATCGACTCGGCGACGGAATAAGCGAAGAAGAAATCGAACGGGCCAAAGTTGGGCTTAAAAGCGATCTCGTCCTGCAAAGCGAATCCTCCGGCAGCAGGGCCACTGGTGTTGGAGGCGATTACTATATACTTGGCAGAGTCCGGAGTCTGGACGAGATTAAAAATAAAATAGAACAAACAACGGTTGATTCTGTTTTAGGATTTTTGCGGCGCAACCGGTTCAAAGACTTTACCGTGGTAACAATCGGGCCGAAGGAAATTCATCCGCCTTCGGCGGATAAAAGTTAAGTAGAATAAGACATGGAATTCAAGAAGAAGATACTGACGAACGGACTGGCTGTTATCGGCGAGGTCAATAAATCCGCCAAATCGGCGGCGGTGGGCTTTTTCGTTAGAACCGGTTCGAGAGATGAGACAAAGCAGATAAACGGAGTGTCGCATTTCCTGGAACATATGCTATTCAAAGGCACTGAAAAGCTAAGTACGTTCGAAGTTAACGAGGCGTTCGACAGAACGGGAGCGATGTTCAACGCTGGCACCGGTGAGGAAAGTACTGTTTTTTATGCGGCCGTTTTGCCGGAGTACTTGGTCGAGGTAACAAAATTATGGACAGAGCTGATGAAACCTGCGTTGAGGGATGAAGACTTCAATATCGAAAAAAACGTAATCAAACAAGAAATTGCGATGCATAAAGACCTGCCCAACTTTGACGTGGTGGACAGGTGCAGGAGCCTGCATTTCGATGGTCATCCCTGCGGCAACAGCGTTTTGGGTAGTGACGAAAGTATCACCAATCTAACGGTCGAACAAATGCGGGACTATTTTACCAGCCGCTATGCGCCAAATAATATGGTTGTTGCCTTTGCAGGTAACTTCGATTGGGAGCAGATTTGTAGTGTTGTGGAAAGGGGTTGCGAAAAGTGGCAAAAGCGGGCCGCTCCCAGAAAACTGGAAGATTCATCAGGCAGCAAAAAAAAGGAACGAATCGAAAAACCCAATCTGACTCGCGAGCATATATGTCTGATGTCCCCTGCTGTACCGGCTCAGGACCAGAGGAGATTTGCCGCCACACTGCTGGCAACTATAGTCGGCGACAATGTCGGGTCAAGGTTCTTCTGGGAGCTGGTTGACAAGGCACTGGCAGAGGTAGCTGCGATGCAGTTTGGACCTATGGATGGCACAGGGATATTTTGCAGTTACCTCAACTGCAGCAGTGAAAACACCAGCAAAGTGCTCGATACCGTTAAAGATATTTTCGAGAGTTTATCCAAAAGCAGTGTAACCAAAGATGAAATAAAAACAGCAAAAAACAAGATACTAAGTGCATTGGTAATAAAGAATGAGCTGCCGATGGGTCGATTAAACGTTCTTGGCGAGGACTGGATATATTTACAGCAGTATCGCACCATCGAAGACGACATTAACGCCATAAAAGCTGTCACCGCCGATGATATTCAATCACTAATAGAACAATTCAATCCGGGCGATTTCACGCAATTTTCAATGGGGCCTGTCCAACGAGCGATTGCTTACAATGGCCAGCCGTTCCAGCAGTAATCCAGCCATTCGAAAGCGGTTTTATGGTTGATAACAGCCGGTTGACTGCTGATGCGGGGGGTAACTGCTGCAATTTGTTCTTGATTAATTCCTGCAATTTTGTTAAACTAATGTAATATCAGAGGAGGTTATAGCGGTGAATAAGGCCGGAAACAACGAACAATTTGATACCGATATCCTGCAATGCAAGGTGGATATTCTCCGCGCTCGCAATATAATACCGCTGCACGATGACAATACCCCCAAAAATCCAGAAACACAAAACAACAACATAGAGACAAATGCAGCAGAAATATCAACTCACAAAAATACAAACTCAATACCAATCCGCCACATGGACGGCAGACAAGTAGAAACAACACCTGCTAAAGAGACGGAGACACTGCAGGAAAAATCCGAAATTCCGAGTTTTGACCTCGCTGAAGAGATTATGGCTGAGCAGCGAAGGATTACCGCGATAAGAAGAAAGGCCCCCGGCCAAAAAACCGAAGCCCAAAGATTAAAGCCAGAGACCCAGATAGTCGACCATATTATCGAACAGCCAAAACCGTTATTATCAGAGCAAGAGAAGATAATCGCAGAGATTGTGGCAAGGGACATTGAAAGACTGTGTCGTGGGGATTATTCCAGCGAATAGCGAATAGCAGATAGCGGACATAAAAATGCTATATGCTAAAAGAGATGCCTATGGGTAATATCCTGAATAAAATCTTGTGGAGTTTGGGAATATCTCAAAATCAAGGGATTATTATTCTGTGCATTGTCGCCGCTGTAATTGCAACCATATTATTTGTGCTGATTCTAATAATCCTGAGAAGACGAAAGTTTAAGAAAGTCATCAACGTTAATCTTACTAATGGTAAAGAAGATGGCGATAAACGGCCTGAAGACAATTACGAACCTATCATCAAGCGGATAAAACGAGTTAAGAAAAAATACAAAAGCATTCTATTTACCTCAGCTGAGGCGGGAGTGCTGCCGGTAACAATACCCGTTAATATAGCTATCGGGCTGGCTAAAAACAAGAAACGCTGCCTTCTTATAGACCTTGACCTCAGGCGCGACGCTATCGCCAAGGTGTTTGGTCTTTCTGCAGAGCAAGGGGGTCTGCGTGCGAAGGCGGTTCAAACTGAAATCGAAAATCTATGGGTCTGGCCCAGCCACAATTTTTCCCAATCAAAACAAATGAATATAACGGAAATAGTAGAAAGGGCGCTGGACAATAAATTTGATTTTATACTAATAAACGCACCATCTGTAGCCAACAGTCCCGACCGCAAGCAAATCATATCAGCCGCTCGGGCGGCTTTTATCTGCACTAAAAATACGTCCGATATAAAGAAACTAACCGAGTTAATGAAGCCGTTGGATTGCACGATAATCGGCCGTATCCAAGTCCCATAATACAGCCGATATTGCTATTTATCGCTCAGCCAGGTTGGGCCATAACTTATATCAACTTTCAGAGGGACACTAAGTTTAATAGCAGCGGTCATCTCCTGCCTAATCCACTTTGCGTGTTTTTCTGCCTCGTCGGCGGGCAGCTCGAAAACAAGCTCATCGTGGATTTGCAGAATTAGTTTTACCGCAAGATGCTCGGCTTCGATTTTTCGCTGGATGTTTATCATAGCGACCTTTATTAAATCCGCAGCCGAGCCCTGAATCACGGTGTTGATTGCAAAGCGCTGGGCCTGCGCACGTTTGCCGGCATTTTTGCTGGCCAGGTCCGGGATTTTTCGTCGGCGGTGCAAAATAGTCTCGGAAAAGCCGGTGCGTTTAGCTGTGTTAATTACGCTGTCCATAAATTTGCGGATTGAGCTGTAGCGAGCGAAATAATCATCGATGAATTTTTTCGCCTCGGCCTGAGTTATTCCTATTGAGCGGGACAGCCCAAATGCGCCTTGGCCGTAGATGATGCCGAAATTAACCGCTTTGCAGTGTGAGCGCATTTCATCGGTTACGTCCTCAATCGGCACATTGTAAATCTGGGATGCGACAAAACGGTGAATATCCTGGTCGGCGGCAAAAGCAGACATCAGTGCCCGGTCTTTTGAAAAATGCGCCAGCAGGCGCAGCTCAATTTGGGAATAGTCTGCGCTGAGGATGCAGCCGGTTTTGCTTTCCGGGACAAAAGCGGAGCGAATTTTGCTGCCAAGCTCGGTGCGGATGGGAATGTTCTGCAAATTGGGGTCGCTGGAACTGAGACGTCCCGTTGCGGTTATAGTCTGGTTGAAGGAAGCGTGGACGCGACCGGTGCGGGGATTAATCAACTGGCCTAACTTATCAACGTAGGTATTCTGCAGCTTGCTTATCTGGCGATATTGAAGAACCAGCTCGATAATAGGATGCTGGTCGGAAAGCTGTCCGAGGACATCTGCATCGGTGCTGCGACCGGCTTTGCCAATCCTGATAGAATCAAGACCGAGTCTATCAAAAAGGATTTCAGCAAGCTGTTTTGGAGAATCGATGTTGAAAGCGGTGCCGGCGCATTCGTAAATACGGTCGGTCAGCGTCTTGAGTGTCTCGGCAAGCTCGCCGGACATTTTTTTCAGCAGTTTGGTGTCGAGGGAAACGCCGTTGTATTCCATAGCGGTCAGGACCGAGACCAAAGGCATTTCCACTTCTTCGAACAGCTTCTTTATCGGCGGGTCTTTTTCAAGGCGGTTTTTCAGATACTCGTAAAGCTGAAAAGTTATGTCAGCATCCTCAGCGGAGTACTCACAGGCTGCGGCTGTATCGACCATATCAAAGGTGAGCTGATTTTTGCCTTTGCCGATAAGTGCTGATATTGGGATGCAGTGGTAGTTTAAGAAATCGGCGGCCATACTATCCATCGAATGGCTGCTGCGCAGCGGGTCGAGACAATAAGAGGCGACCATCGTATCAAAATAAACCCCTTTTATGGGCATTTCGGCATTTTTCAGGACAAGCAGGTCATATTTTATGTTCTGGCCGATTTTCTTAACATCTTCGTCTTCGAGTATCGGTGCGAGTTTTCGGCGGAGCATATTTGCGTCGAGATGCTCCTGGCCTAACGGGGCTCGGACAGGCAGGTAATATGCCTTGTGCAGCTGCCAGGAAAAACTTACACCAACGAGGTCGGCCCGCATAGCGTTGATGGATGTGGTTTCAGTATCAACCGCAAATAGTTTTTGTTTTTTCAGCTGATTTATAAAACTATCGAACTTCTCCTGTGTATCTATCAGCTGATAATCGTGACTTACTATTTTGCTTGAAGCGGGTTCTCCAAGGCTATCGGCCGCCAAAACGGTGGGTTCGGGTGGTTGAATACCGGAGGAAGCTGCCAATCCCAACTGTGTTAGCAGGCGATTGAAACCGAGCTCGGTAAAAATTGCGACAAGTTTTTCCTTATCGGGCTCTTTCAGCCCGAATTTCTGATAATCAATTTCAACCGGCGCCTGTGTATTGATTATGACGAGCTTCTTGCTAAGATAGGCCTGCTCTTTAAATTTGCGAAGATTTTCGCCTTTTTTGCCTTTAATTCCATCTATGTTTTTATATAAATTGTCAAGAGAACCATACTCCTGAATTAACTTAATCGCGTTCATTTCCCCGATTAGCGGCACGCCTGGAATATTGTCTGACACATCGCCTTGCAGGGCAAGAACATCGATAAAATGTTCAGGCGGAATCTTATATTTCTCGTAAAGCGTGTCATCATCAAGAGTCTCACCTTTTTTTATATCGAAGATATAGGTATGGTCATCGACAAGCTGATACATATCCTTATCTTTTGCACAAATGTATGTGTCAATACCGTCTTTAGAAGCCTTCTTCGCGATTGTTCCGATTACGTCATCTGCCTCGAATCCATCAACGCGGAGGACAGGAATGTTCATCGCAGCAAGTATCTGTTCGATACGGTCGATTTGCGCAGGCAGCTCGTCAGGCATAGGTGGACGATTGGCTTTATACTCGGAGTAGATTTTGGTCCTGAAAGTTGGGGTCTTGCTGTCCATTGCCACAGCGAGCATATCGGGTTTTTGCCGCTGGATAAGGCCGAACAGAGCTGTTGTAAAGATGTAGGTGGCTTTAGTCGGCTCGCCGGAGGGGCTCGTCAGCCGCTGCCCCATCGGGGCATAATAAGCGGCGTAAATGTGCGCATGGCCATCAATTATGTAAAGTTTCTTCGGCATCAGAGATAGTATAATAAGACAATGGATGATTGACCATAGATTTTATTTACACACCTGGCTTCACCCATCGGCTACGCCGAGACGAGCGGATTTTTTAAACCTAATCTTGACATTGGCCGAGTATTATAGTAGACTTGTGATTGGTAATTTTCAAGGCAAGGTGTATTATGAACAGTATTATAAATATTGCGACCATCATAATTATAGAGGAGAATATGAAGCTGCCCTGAGCAAGGTATATTTCGTGTTCTAAAGGCCTTTCAGAGCAGCTAATTCTGAAAGGCCTTTTTTGTTGGCGGTGAACATAGGGTTGACATTGCTGCTTAAAATGCGTAAGTTTACAGGCTCTGTTAGTTTTTTTGAGGATTTATTGGATGTCGCAAGAGAAAGAAAAAAGTTATCGGGATACGCTTAACCTTCCGAAAACTAACTTTTCGATGAAGGCCAATCTTACCCAGCGTGAGCCGCAATTGCGCAAAGAATGGGCGAAGACAAATATTTACGCCAGGATAAGACAGGCCCGACGTGGTGCCCCTTTATACACATTGCACGATGGGCCGCCTTATGCCAACGGCGATATTCATATGGGGACCGTTATAAACAAGGTCCTTAAGGACCTTGTCGTCAAGTATAAGACGATGGCCGGCTTCGACGCCCCCTATATACCGGGCTGGGATTGTCACGGCCTGCCGATTGAGGCAAAGGTCTTTGCCGAGCTTGGTGAAAAGGCAAAAAACATAGACAAGCTCGAAATCCGCAAGCTCTGCAAACAATATGCGAGCAAGTATGTCAAAATCCAAAGCAAACAGTTTCAGGAGCTTGGGGTTTTCGGCGATTTTGAAAATCCCTACCTTACGTTCACGCCGGCGTATGAAGCCGGGATTTTGGAAGTTTTCGCCGAGCTGGTCGGCAAGGGATTGGTTTACAAGCAGTTAAAGCCGATTCACTGGTCAATTGGTTGCGAGACAGCCCTGGCCGAAGCTGAACTGGAATATAAGGATATTTCATCGCCGAGTATCTTTGTGAACTTTCCGGTTGCGAAAGAAAGCATTGGGCGATTGGTAGAACTCGGCCTCGTTGAAAAAAAAGAAGCTGAAAATGCCAAAGTTTGCTTTATGATTTGGACGACAACGCCCTGGACGCTTACAGCTAATCTTGCGGCAGCGGTTCATCCAGAATTGGATTATGCAGCTCTACAATATAAAAAGGATGGCGAAGATTTCGTATCACTGGTTGCCGCTGAACGCATTAAGGCGGTAACAGAGGCAGGTGGTCTTAAAGAAGGACAATACAAAGTCGGTGGAAAGTCGGTTAAAGGCAAATATCTCGAAGGTCTGCGATATTTGCATCCGTTTGTGGAAAATAATCCCACGGACGAAGACGCTTTTATGGTTATCCTTGCTGACTACGTTACAACCGAGGATGGGACAGGGCTTGTTCATATTGCGCCGGGACACGGGCTGGAGGACTATGTGTCGGGGCAGAAATATGGGTTGGCGATATATTCGCCGGTGTTGGATAACGGCTGTTATGACGACACAGTGCCCGGCTGGCTGCGGGGGCGAAATGTTTTAGAGGTCGATACCGTCATAAATAAAAACTTGCAGGAGAAAGGATTACTTTTTGCCCAAGGCGAGATTACGCACAGCTATCCGCATTGCTGGCGTAGTAAAGGGCCGGTCATATTCAGAGCAACGGAGCAATGGTTTATCAGCGTCGATAAAGAGTTGCCCCCGCGTCTTCTTGGCGAAGACAAGAGCGGGGGCAGGAGTCTGCGCGATTTGGCGCTGGAAAGTGTCAGCAATGTAAAATGGATTCCTGCGTGGGGCCAGAAGCGGATTGAAGGAATGCTCGAATCCCGGCCCGACTGGTGTATCAGCAGACAAAGAAGCTGGGGACTGCCGATACCGGTCTTTGTGAACTCCAATGGACAATATCTATTGAGCAAAGAATCCGTGCTGGCAGTAGCCAAACGCATCAGCGAGAAGGGCTCGAATTGCTGGTTTACAGATTCGCCTCGGCAGCTTCTCGGCGAGGATTTTGAACTGCCGGAGGGGTTTGATTTTGATGATTTGCAGAAGGAAGAAAACATCTTCGATGTCTGGTTTGAATCCGGCTGTAGCTGGTATAGTGCAGCTTTGAAAGCAGGCTGGCCTGTGCCGGTAGATTTATATCTGGAAGGCAGCGACCAGCACCGCGGGTGGTTCCAGTTGTCGCTTCTGCCGGCCCTTGGGGCAACCGGCAAAGGGCCATTTAAGAGTGTTTTAACGCACGGCTTTACCGTTGACGAAAAAGGAATGAAACAGTCCAAATCGCTGGGTAATTACGTTAATGCCCAGGATGAGGTGGCAAAATACGGCTCGGACATCCTCCGGCTGTGGGTGGCGAGCGTAAATTATCAGGAAGATATACGCTGCAACGATGAGCTGATAGGCCGGATTCAGGATGCCTACAGAAAAATCAGAAATACGCTGCGGTATCTGCTCGGCAATATCGATGATTTTAACCCGAACGAAAAGGCCGTTGCCTACAATGATATGTTTGAAATCGATAAATGGGCGATGCAGCAATTGCAGAAGCTTATTGCCGAAGTTACTCAAAGCTATGAGGAGTTTGTCTTTCATAGGGTCTTTACCCTTATTCATAACTTCTGCGCGGTCGAAATGAGCAGCATCTATATGGACGTTCTCAAGGACAGGATGTATTGTGATTTGGCAGATAGTCTCTCGCGGCGCAGCGCACAGACGGCTATGTATAAGATACTGGATTGTCTCATTCGAATGCTCGCCCCAATTTTGGTGCATACCGCCGAGGAAGTCTGGGAAGTGATGAAAACGAGCGACGAGCAACGAGCGCCTGTCCTGAGCGAAGTCGAAGGAACGCAATACGAAGACAGCATACACTTTGCTGAAATGCCGAAGGTCGATGGCTCGATTGACTATCTCGCCGATGAGCCGAAGTGGCAGAAGCTGATGGAGCTGCGCAATAAGGTGCTCGGCGTTCTCGAGCCGCTTCGGAAAGACAAAATTATCGGCAGTAATCAGGAATCGAGCGTTACTATCCATTGCACCGGCGAAGATGCCGCAGCGATTGAACAATTCGGCGTCAAAAACTTCGCAGCCCTTTGCATCGTTAGCGAAGTTAAACTGGAAAAAGGCGCAACTGAAACAACCGTCTCCGCACAGAAAAGCCCCCATCAAAAATGCCAGCGCTGCTGGAACTATTGGCCAAGCGTCGGCTCCAATTCGCAACATCCGGATATTTGCGAAAGATGCGTTTCCGTGATTAGTTAGGTCAGGCCCTTCGACTGCGCTCAGGGCAATTTTACCCGCCAGAGGCGGTAAAATTGGGTTTGATTGGGTTTGTTTTGACCAAGTGTCCAATTTCATTTTTTCGTCGTAATCCATTATTCTCATTGGACTTATAAACATTTGACTTTTTTGAAAATTGGGTTCGTTTTGCATAATTTATTATTTTTGATTGAACCATTTTGAGCCACAGAGGACACAGAAAATACAAAGTAAAAAAGTAAAAGTGAAAAGTAAAAACTATGTTTTGGTTTTTCATAACGTAATACCTCTCTCCCTTAGTAAGGGCGAAAATGCACGTTTGAGTCGAAAAATTGGCGTGTTTCGGCTTTGCCTTTGAAAGATAAGCCGCTGATATTAAAGAAGTAAAAAAAATTTAGAAAATTTAAGATTTGAACAACAAACTACCTGCGCTTTTGATTGAAAAATTGCTCTGCTTGTCGCCGAGGCAAGTTAGTCGCAGGCCGATAGGAGTTAGAGAATAAATGCTTATTATTTTTTACGTTTTCTTAAAATCACCGCGCCAAGGCCGAGAAGAAAAAGCGTGGCAGGTTCTGGGACCGGCTCCCAAAGAATAGCATGTGTATTATTTGAACTATCTGTCGCATAGCCAACGATGTTCCCAGAACCATCGATGGCCTGAGCATGAGAAGAAACGAACTCGGTTGGCAGGAATTGATGCAGATCTACGAAGCTATCCGCACTACCGCTCCAGAGCAAGGCGTGGTCATAGCCACTTGTGACCAAACCATAACCGACCTGATGAGTATCACTGATACCGAAAGCTTGAGAGGAAACAAATCCACTGGGGTTCAAATCGATGCAGCTTGCGGCACTGCCGCTCCATAGCAAGGCGTGGAATGTATATCCTGTGGCCGAACCAATACCATCGCCGACCTGCTGAGTGCTGTTGGTTCCGTAAGCCGCAGACCCAGTGAATCCGCTTGGGTTCAAATCGACACAGCTTGCCGCACTTCCATTCCAAAGCAAGGCACACCAGTTGAAGCCTGTGGCCGAATAGCCCTCGCCAACCTGCTGAGTGCCGTTAGTCCCATAAGCATTAGAACTATCGAATCCACTTGGGTTCAAGTCGATGAAACTATCAGCACTGCCACTCCAGAGCAGGGCGTGGTCATGGTTACCTGTGGCTGAACCATAACCATAGCCGACTTGCTGTGTACCGCTGATTCCGCGAGCATAAGATTGAGTGAATCCGATTGGGTTCAAATCGACATAACTTGTGGCACTGCCGTTCCAAAGCAAGGCGTGGTTACGGCTACTTGTGGCCGAATATCCATAACCAACCTGCTGATTGCCGCTGATTCCGCGAGCACGAGAACCACCGAATCCGCTGGGGGTCAAATCGACACAGCTTTCTGCATTGTCGCTCCAGAGCAAGGCACGCCAGTTGCCGCCTGCCGAATAGCCCTCGCCGACCTGCTGATTGCCGCTGACGCCAAGAGCTCGAGAACTACTGAATCCGCTGGGGGTCAAATCGGTTGCTGTGTAGGTTACGCCCAATGCCTTATTTGCTGAGCTGGCGGATAGAACTATAACGACCAAAAACGCCAAGATTACGATAGACTTTAGATGTGTTTTTTCTCTCATACCCTTCTCCTTCTCTCTCTCACCTTTTGCCCCCAGTCAAAGGTGTATTTCATTATACATTTTTCAGCCGGACAGGCAAGGAAAAAACAGTTATCCTAAATGCTGTTGTTTCCGGAAGCCGTCATGAGGAGCATTAGTATTACGCAGCCCCTAAGGGGCGAAGTAAAATAGGAACAGAGGCCGAACTGGAGGACACAACAGCAAAAAAACTTCATCGAGCATTGCTAAGCTGCTCACATACCTTTTGATAAACCTCATCGAGCGTTACAGCTTTAATATCGTGTTTCGGGTCGGCACTGTCGGCTTTCATCCCCCTGCTGTCGGGTTCAACCGCAACTGCACATTCGGGCCGGTTATAGGGGTGCACTCTGGCGGGATTGGTCGGGCCGAATATCAAAACAACCGGCACGCCCAAAGCAGCGGCAATGTGGCCGGGGCCGGTATCGTTGCTTACAACTAATCTGGCGGCTTTTAACAGAGCCACCAGCCCGCCAAGGGAAGTTATGCCCGCGAAGTTTGCTATCGGGACATTAGCACGATTTCTCAATCCTTCTATGAAGTCTTTTTCAGAAGCCGAACCGGTAGCAATTATAGAAAGGCCAAATTGCTTAGAAACTCTATCAGCCAAAGCGGCAAAACGTTCGACCGGCCAGCACTTGTCACTCTGGGCGGAAGTAGGGACAAAAACTGCGAAGCTATCGGATTTTATACCGTTAGTTTTCAGTAATCTGCTGACCGCATCGGCGGCAGCAGAATCTCTCGGCAGCAAAAATTGCACCTGGTTTTCGCAAGCACCGGCGGCTTGGACAATTTTGAGGTAGTAATCAACAAGGTGAATACTGTCTCGGTCCTGTGCAACCTTATGTGTGTAAAAGATATGAGCGAACTCTCCGGCATCTGCCATTCCGAAACGTCTTCTGCAGCCGGACAGCCACGCTAAAGAAGCGGTCCTGAAAAGGCCCTGCAGGTCGAATACAGCGTCGAATTTACTGCGATTGAGCCGCCAAATAAGCGATACAAGAGAAGCAAAAGCGCGGGGATGGTACCAAGCCTTACCGAGGAACTTGCGGTCAAAGAGGATAACTTCGGAGAGGTCTGGATGATTTTTAAGAAGCGGTGCGAACTCAGGCCTGATAAACCAGCTAATCTTCGCCTTAGGGAAGCTCCTTCGCAAGGCCGAAAGGGCCGGCAAAGCCAGGACTATATCACCCAATGAACTGGGCTTGATTATCAGGATGTTTCTCATTGCCGAACGCGAATGTTTAGCTTTAGCCATATTTGAAAGCCAGCGGAAAATAATCCGGCGACGCCGTAAGGACTGGAGACCAGTAAGATTGCAATAAGCAGTAAAGAAGCGAAGGTAATCGGTGCGGTTAACGGCGGATACAGAAAGGAGCGAGGCGGCAAGCTGCCACAGGGAGCGAAATCGTCGGCTTTTGCGCCGCAGAAAATACGGCTTTATTCCATCAACATCGACAAGTAATATTTTGTATTTATCCTTGCTGTTTTTGCAAACGATAAAATTGTTTGCCTTTGAATCCCTGTGCCATAGGCCGTTTTTATGAAGCGTTGCCAATATGACGGCGAGCTGATAGCACAACTGCTTTTTTCCCGCAAACAACTGCCCCCCTCGACTTCGCTCGGGACAGGCCGCCTGTTTTTTTAACAATTGTTCAGATGCAAAGTTGCGCAAAGTAAAGCTATCCTCGAAGAATTCAGTAATATAGATGCTCTGCTCGGTAAAAAGAGTGCGTCTTTTATGCAAAGCGGCAAAGGGAACTGCTGTCGGGATGCCACGGCTCAGTAATTTGAGAGCGGTATCGAAGTTTCGCAGGGCTCTACCCTGCTGAAACGAACGAAAGAATTGTCGCAGGCCGGCCCCGGGATAGTGGCGTTTGACGACTACTTTCAGTTGGGTGTCTCCTATTGTAAGGTTTTTCACAGCGACACAGTTTTGGCCTTCCGTTTTCAGGATTTTTTCGACGTTTTCGAACAATAGATGTGGTTGCGAAAGGCACTTAATCCAGTCGGCCCTCGAAAACTTCCTCCCCTGTGCGTCTAATAATACCGCCCTGCCGCTCCAGCCGTTATCGAGTCTGAGCGAAGCGATTTGGATTTTGTTTTCTCTGGTTTTCTGCAAACAGGTCATCAGGTCAACCATTTTAAGCTATAAAGAGGTTTTAAGCAATTGATTGTTTATGGCTGAACTGCTAAATTAGAGTTTATAGGTTGGCAAAAGATAAGCGGTGGTTAGCTGTATGGCTAAAAAGGGCAAATACATTTATGATTGGCCAAGGCCGATGGTTAGTGTTGATGCTGCTGTCTTTAGCTTTTTTAGGGGCAGGGTCAAGCTGCTGTTTATCAAGCGGAAGAACGAACCGTTCAAAGGTCGATGGGCACTGCCCGGCGGGTTCGTGGGTATCGATGAGGAGCTTGACGACGCTGTGGCCAGAGAATTGGCGGAAGAGACGGGGCTGGTGGGTGTGCCGCTGGAGCAGATGCATACATTCGGCAGATGCGGCCGAGACCCGAGAGGCAGGCAAATTACGATAGTATTTATGGGTGTTGCATCAAGGGGACATCGAAAACTCAGGGCCGGCGACGATGCGGCAGGGGCGCGGTGGTTTGATATAGAAAAGCTACCAAAAGATTTGGCATTCGACCATAATGAAGTAATCAGGTTTGCAATAGAGAAGTTAAAAAAAAGAAAGATATATCGGCTGAATATAAAACAACAAAGAAACAAAACAATTAAGAAGCATTAGGTAACTCTCTGAGCTGTTTGTTGAACATACGCAGTTGTGCATCAATGGCGCTGATTGCCCAATCGATATAGTGCAGTTTGTGTGCGGGTCGGCGGTGTCTTTCATTCATTAGGCCGTCCCGGACGATATTCAGGAATTCGCCTATTATTTGCGGGTCAATCTCTGTGGGCTCGGCAGCCCATTTTTTCAACTCTTCGTAGTCCCTTCGCAATTTTTTGCTTGCTCTTAATTGCTCGGCGCTCAAATAATCACCCGGGTTGTAGGCAAGCTGGAGTCCTTTAAGGCACAAGATTAACGGCTCATAATTGGCTCTTTCTTCCAAACGAATAAATTTATACTGCTGTGTATATGCGGTTGCCTGCGGCGGCGGCTTATCTGCGATTTCATCACCACCGAGATACCATCTGCGTTTGCTGGTTCTGGCAAAGATAAGCTCTTCGCCATTGTCGCGATGGGTTATTTCATCATAGCCTATTCTTGAAATCCACAATTTGCCGGTCTTCTTCTTTTGCAAACCGCCGCCGAGCACAAGCAGGCACTTGACGAAATCTAATGGGAGGACTTTTTGGCGGCCGATTTGATTTTTCCGAAGTTGAAAGGAAAGATGCAAACTATGTGGGCGGACGTTATAGAAAGTGGTAATCTCGTGTATTAACTGATTAAGAAGCCAAGGGTCTGCGGTGGCAGGACGGGAAAGCTCACCGCTGATATTTAGCCGGCCCGGCGCCAATTCAAGAAAACCCTGCCGGCGGGTGCGCTCGGTCGAGCCGGAATGGTCGTCAATATATCCGCCGAGCTTCCAGGACAGGACATCCAGCCAAAAATCATGGAAATATCTGAAACCATCGTATATCGGGTCGATTTTTTTCTGGATGCTTCTCTGCGGCTCAACGGCAGCAGGGCCTAAATTGCTCAATTCAATCTCGGCTCCAAGTGGTATAAGACCAGGATGGAAGTTGGCGCGAACACCCTCAAGCTGTGAGTAAGCCACGCGCGAATCGAATATGCTGTCGGCTGCCTGGACAGCGTATTTGACGTAGTCGATAAGGTCGTATTTTTGGTATGGCATTGCCTTGAGCGCCTTATCGACAATCATTTCAACAGCGCCGGCGTTTATTATTTGCAAAGCGATGAGAAGACTGACTGAGCGTTTGAAATATCTTTCGGAAGTGCGGATGTGCTCAAGCTCAAAGCGGTATCGGGACTGAATTCTTTCATCGAGCTGATTGAGCATGACCTGTTTTATGACCAGTGCCAAATAGTTTTTGACGAAGGAGGTAACATTCGGTTCGTCGCGGAGGGGTTTTATGCTCGGCCTGGGACGGTCCAGTTCGTGCTCGAGATAATAGTCGCTGACGGCGTCGCTGCGGTAGTGACTTATGACCAGGTCGCGTTCGGTGGTCGCCAGCAACTCTCTTTCTGCTCGGCGTTCGAGGTTGGCATCGGTGGTTTCTTCGCCGGGGCGGGTGTGTTTCTTTATAAACTCTTCAATCCGTTTTCGCAGCCACAGCTCATGTATCAGGTTGACGTGGAATCTGTCGCCGAAGTGTTTTTTCATTGACTCGTGTGTAGCCAGATATGCCTGTGCTTCAACGAGTCCATTTGCAGTGTTGACGTGCACAGTTTCTCTGTCGTAGCGTTTTCCTTCATACTTATCAATTTCCGCCATTGCCCAGGCAGGAACATCATATATTACAAAACCCTCGATTCTTGAATGCGGGGCTGCAATGGCGTAGAAATAGACATTGTCGGGGCTGACTTTTCTGTAGTGCGGCAGGAAAGCAAGTTCCGCCAAAAGAGTTTTATCATCAATTTTAGAAGGTTTTTGAGTAAAACTCAGACCGCTGACGGACCGGAATATTTTCCGGTCACGCAGCGAGCCGTAGATGAATAAGTTGACTTTCTCTTCGTTCATACCTCGTATTATCAATCTCCGCTTAGAATTTGGCTGCGTAGCTTGAACAGCTCTTTGAACGCACGAAGAATTACCCTTAAATTCGCGCCGGTTTGTGCGCCGGCTGTTCGTGGATAATGATGCACACCTTTTTGAGTAATAGAATATCCTTTACGGATGGCACGAGCCAAAATCTCCGTATCTATCAGAGCTCCTGAGCTCGACATTCGAATATTGTCGAAGATTTCTCTTTTATACAGTTTGAAAGCGCAGTCAACATCACTGATTTTCATACCGAACATCAAGCAAACCAATTTTGTCCAGCACCAGCCATTAACTTTTCGTATAAAAGAATCCTGACGGTTGAGGCGGTAGCAGGTGACGATATCATATTGCTCCATCAGCGGCAGCAGCGGCGGCATTTCGCTGATGTCAAACTGGCCGTCGCCATCGGTATAAAAAACAAGTTCTTTGGTGGCTGCCTTAAATCCGGACTGCAACGCCGCTCCATAACCGAGATTAGTGGGGTGGTGCACCACTTTTACCCTGTTGTTTCGGCTGGAGATTTCATCGGCGATTCGCCCTGTGGAGTCAGAACTGCCGTCGTCAACGATAATTAATTCAAAGTCAGCATCAAGTTTCTTTAGAACAGCAAGCGCACATTCCACGGTGCGCTCAACATTGTCTTGTTCATTATAGCAGGGGAAAAAAACACTGATAGAAACAGGGGGTTTCCGGTTTGAATCAACGAGTTTCGCCGGCAATTTATCTTTTATCACAGGTTACCACCTCTTCTTTTTTTGCAGCGGTTCCTGCTCATTATCATACTCTTTCGTTTTGGCGTCATAAAATTGCATAAGTTCGGCGTTTCCTTGTCTTGCAGCATTTTTCTGCAAATATTTGCCTGTGAGCAATGCAGCCCAGATTCTATAGAGATAGCCATCCTGCTTTGCGTAAAGACCTTTATTTTTTGCGAACTCGTCGAAATAATTTTTGCAGAAATCACTTACAAGAGGTTGCAGCCCCTCATATTGGGCAGCAGGTAGAATTATCTGCATTGCGGTTTGTGATGGGTGTAAATTGAAAGCCTTTATGGCAAAATCGAGGCCCCGTTTCTTTGTGGCCTCGTCCTTGCCAAATGATAACATATGGTAGGCAATAATAAGGTTTTTGGAGAACTCATCAGGGTAGAGTGTTTTGCCGTTGAATATGCCCTCGAAAAGCTCCTTGCCCTGGGGAGTTGTTATATCAATAAAGAGCTTTTGTTTGTCATCAAAGAAGACACAAGGCCAATTAGGATTACTTTCAATGCCTTTTACGAAAGGCCCATTATATACATCTCGGTCGGATAGGGGTATTAAGACTACCCAGACATCATATTTTTTCAACTGTTCATCTATCCACCGGCCGACTTCGACATAATCGGGAGCGGTTTTTCTTATCATAGCGCTTTGGACAATTGGGCCTCCAGACATAATATCAGACCATATCTGGTAAACTTTCGGCTCATAAGCTGCCTGTGCACGGCCATCCATAAATAATTGCAGAGGGGTTCGGCCGGTGTTTGGGTCAGGCTCTTGGCCCCAGGCGATGAAGCCGCCTTCGGTCCAGTAATTAAACATTTTCCCTTTTAACCTGTTATCTCTTATAAACTTACAGGCGTTAAATGGTTTGGCATCCGAGGCGGTCATCCGCATAAAAACAGAATTCAATTCCGGGCCCATGGGCCAAGGGTCGAGATAAACACGCTTAAATTTAAGTCCCCACCCTGTGCCGAAAACCACAACTGCAACGGCGGCAGCAAAGACAAAAAACAATTGCAGATTATATGGCATTGGGCTGACAGAGAGGCAACGGTGCTTGTAGAAATTACGTGCAGCCGAGATTGTGCGAGTCATCTGGTCAATGAGCATTGCTACAATCGGACAGGCTGCGATAGCTGCTATCGGTATAAACCTGCGGGAACGATAGGCCATATAAATGGTAAGGGCAACGATGGCCATTAACGATAAATCAATTTTAGGCAGCTCATATTGATTGATTTGGAAGTCTTTGCGGATTTTATTTGGAAACAAACCAAATAATTTTTGCAGGTAAGGAATCACTAACCAAATAACAATCGAACCAATGTTCACAATATAAAGGACATCAAACAAGCTCTCATAAGTTATTTCGAGGTTACGTTCATACTTGGGGCCCCATGGCCGACGCAGTTCTAAAAACTGCTTTACAGCATTAAGAAAAGGCATTCCAAATTTGAAAGGATTAAAGATAAGAATCATTAATAACAACGAAACAATGGCTGCCAAGGCAACAAAAGCAATATTTTGGGGTTTGAGTTTAACGGTTTTCGAGAACAGCGAGACAAAAATATGCGGTATGACATACATCGGCAGTATAACAAACGGATAAATATATCTGCCGGAATAACCGGCATCGGCATCGCTGGACCACAGGGCCAGCAACGTTAAGCCAACTGCCAAATAAATGAAATGGATATTCTTATAAATACTGAGCAGCAGGATACACACAAACACAGCACACCAAAGAAAGCTGACCGCATCGGCTTCAACGAAAGAAAAAGAAATAAATGTAACCCAGCATATAAATATACCGGCTGCACAACCAAAAATTGTCGATAGAACTTTGAATAGCTTCTCCTGTCTCTCAAGTTCATCCTTTGGTGCTTTCAGTAATCTGGGTTTGAGGAAGCGGCTGAATAGCCAAAAAAGAGGCAAACCAATACTTAAAATAAAAAGAATTAAAAACGCAAAACCCTGCCCCACGGGATTTGACCACTCAAAAGCCGGATGCCATTCGTTGACGGTCCGCCACATCTCAGCGTGTTTACTGAAGCTGATATCGTAAGTATGTGTAAGATTGGTAAGGTGGAAAGGATTGAATACAATCGCCGCAACAAAAGCAATAAAGCCAGCGGCGATGGTATGATATATCCCTTTTAAGCCGATAGAAACAAACCTTTTCTTAGAGATACTCGTTAGAAGATTCAGAGCCACAAATGGCACAAGCATTATAAATACGTAGATGTACCCGCCGTGAACATTACACCAGAAAATAGTCAGCGGAACGACGAGCCAGATATATAATATGTTCCGATATGTGGCAAGGACAAGTATAAGCAGAAAGACAGCAACCAGCAGATTCGAGAAACCTGCAGGGCGAATGTCAAGGAGGGAACGCCCCGCAAACATCGCAAAACAGGCAAAAACCGCTGATAAAGCCGGATTAACCCCCAGTAATCGACCGGTGTAATACACACAAATCACGGTAATTATGTAAATCGCAAACTTCCAATAGACAAGTGTATTGAATGAAAGAGTCTTAGCGTCTGCGAATGGAGACAAATGTGTCAGCCAGTAAAAAATGACATGTGTCAGCCAATTTTGGTTAACCCAGCCGGTCGGATGCCAGTATTTAACCGCTCTCATACCGACTTTGTCCGCAACCCATTGGGCCCAGTTTGGCCAGGTTTTGATTTCTTCCTTTGTTGGACCGGCCTTGTGTGAATTTGCGCTAAATGGTTCGACGGTATTGACACCGTGATTGATAAAGTGCCGACCGCAGGCCATTGCGACCCACGTATCGCCGGCGCCGACCATATGCGTGCTGGCGTGGAGGGCAAAAATGAGCATTGCCAGCCACCCCAGAATCATCGGCCAGCCGGATAATGCATGGTGTTCGTGACCGGTAACTTGTAACTCGCCCTCCAAACCACGATTTTGGTCTTGGGTCTTGAGTCTGGTGTCTTGAGTCTTCGGTCTTTGGTCTTTGGTCTTTATTGGCCGAGCCATTTTTCTAATCTGTCTAATCCCTTGGTAATTTGTTCAATCGAGCAGGCAAAACTTAAACGCACATTTTCATCACAGCCGAACGGCAAACCCGGAACAAGGGCAACATTGGCCTGTTCCAAAAGCGCCTTTGCGAAGTCCATACTGCCGTTGATTTTTATGCCATTGATAGTTCGGCCATAATGGCTCGAAATATCAGGAAAACAGTAAAAAGCCCCGGTAGGTTCAGGACACTCGATGCCTTCAATGGCGTTCAGTCGCTGGGCCATATATTTGGCTCGACGCTCAAATTCTGTCCGCATCTTTTCTATGGTCTCGCCTGCGGCAGGGTCGGTCAACGCAGCAACTGCTGCATACTGAGCGAAGGTTACGGCGTTGGAGGTCATATGAGATTGAAGACGCCCCATTGCCTTTATAACTTCCAGTGGCCCTGCGGCATACCCGAGCCGCCAGCCGGTCATAGAGTAGGTTTTGCTCAGGCCATTGAGGGTCAATGTCCTGTCGTAGGCATCTTTGGATAATGAAGCGAAACTGACAAATTTGGTATCGCCGTAAATGAGCTTCTCGTAAATTTCGTCTGAAAGCACCATCACCTGTGTTCCTTCAAGGACATTTGCAATTGCCTTGAGCTCTTCAGGAGTATAAGTAAAACCACCCGGATTACTGGGCGAATTAAGCACAAACATAGAGGTCTTTTTTGTGATGGTTTTCTTCAACTGGGCCGGCGTAACCTTATAACTATTTTTCTTGTCGGTTTGAATAATTTTCGGAATGGCCCCGGCAAGCTTTATTGCCTCCGGATATGTTACCCAATATGGCACAGGCAGAATTACCTCGTCGCCCGGGTCAAGGGTCGCCTGCATCGCCTCATAAACCGAGTGCTTGCCGCCGATATTAACAATAATTTGCTCAGGGCTGTATTTGAGGCCGTTCTCTTTTTCTAACTTGGCAGCAATAGCGGCCCGCAGCTCGATTATGCCGGACTCGGCCGTGTATTTGGTCTTGCCTGCCTTCAGCGCCTTTATCGCAGCTTCTTTGATAAAATCCGGCGTGTCGAAATCCGGCTCACCAGCCCCGAAATCGACTATGTCCACACCTTTGGCTTTCAATTCCTTCGCCCGTGAAGTAACCGCTAAAGTCGCCGAAGGTGGTATCGCCTGTGCTCGATAACTAACTTTCATATTATTCACTATTTATTATTTTCTATTTAATATTTGTTGTTTTCTGCGATTATAAATCATAAATTATAAATAATAAATAATAAATATGGAATAAAGATGCGCCTGTAGCTCAACTGGATAGAGCGTCGGTCTACGGAACCGAAGGTTGCGTGTTCGACTCACGCCAGGCGTATTAAAGCTGTTTTCCCCCAGCGTCATTGTGGCCTTCTCAGGAGAATCCTGCTGTCTGCCACCACACATCCTTCTCCCTGGGGATACACAATCAGTGGATTGATATCCAGTTCTGCAATCTCAGGGTGCTCAGTAACCATCTGAGAAAGTCGAAGAACGCAATCTTTGATGGCATCGATATCGCATGGCGGTGACCCGCGAACGCCTTTGAGAATACTGTATGCCTTGATAGTTCGTATCATAATCTCCGCGCTGATTTCCCACATAGGAGCTAATCGGAAGGTTACGTCCTTCATTGCCTCTACAAATGTTCCACCGAGGCCAAACATACAGATTGGCCCAAACTTAAGGTCTCTGACTGCACCGAGGATAACCTCCACCCCGCCCTTGGCCATTCGCTCTATTATAACGCCGTCAATTTTTGCTGAAGGGTTAAACTTCTTTACATTCGCACAGATTTCTTCAAATGCCTTTCGTGCCTCATCTTTTGTCTTGATTTTCAGCTTAACACCCCCCACATCAAATTTGTGAACAATGTCCGACGAAGAAATTTTCATGGCCGCCGGAAAAACAATCTCCTCCGCCGCTTCATCTATCTCGGATGGGGCTTTGAGCAGGATACTTTTCAACACCGGAAATCCATAGCACTGAAGGATTTCATTTGCTTCTTTCTCGGACATATAATAGCTATCGGTATCCTTGAGCTTCTTTTTTATAATTGCGGCAGCACTATAGCGGTCGGCAGCTACTCTCCGCACCTTTCTTCGCTCCAGAGCCAGCAAGCCCCCATAATAGGCCATTCCTGCCATCGACCTGACCGCTGCCTCAGGGAACGAATAATTTGGAATGCCGTTCTTTTCAAGATACTTAACGCCTTCGGAGACATCTACAATGCCCATAAATGAGCACAGCACCGGCTTATCAATATTCTTTGCCACTCGCGGGACTATCTGTGCTGTCTCCATAACATCGGTCATTGCCTGAGGGCTGAGAATAACAATCGCACCATCTACGCCATCATCCTTCAAAACATAGCGAATGGCTGCCTCGTAACGCTTATGCGTTGCATCCCCAATCACATCCACCGGATTCTCTATATTTGCTGTCGGCGGAAGCTCTTTTCTTAACTTCTGCTTCGTTTCTTTCGAGAAAGTAGCCATTTTCAGGTTGTGACGAATCGCAGCATCGGTTGCCATAATCCCGGGACCACCGGCATTAGTAACTATCGCTATGCGATTACCCTTTGGTATCGGCTGTTTGGCGAAAGCAATGGCACGATTAAACAGTTCAGCTATACCCTCAACCCTTAAGATGCCGCTTTGGTAAAAAATAGCATCGTAGGTACTGTCAGAACCAACCAAAGCACCGGTATGAGAGGCAGCGGCACGAGCGCCCTCCGGAGAACGTCCCGACTTGACAGCCAGCATCGGTTTGCGTGACTCCCACGTAATTTCCCTCGCGGTCTCCAGAAACTCGCGACCATTGGTAATGTCTTCCAGATACATCAAAATTACATCCGTATCAGGGTCATCTTTGAGATAACGCAGCAGGTCTGTCTCGTTCACATCGGCTTTGTTTCCAAAGCTGATGAATTTGGAGAATCCAATGTTACTGCCTTCTGCATAATCAAGCACCGCGGTACAGAGGGCTCCGGACTGCGAAATGAAGGCAATGTTCCCGGCTTTCGGCATCTTAGTGGCGAAACTTGCATTCATCCGAACCTTTTCATCGTTATTGATAACTCCGAGGCAGTTAGGGCCTACCAGACGGATGTCGTATTTCCTGACTGCTTCTTTCACGCAATTTTCCAGCTCTACCCCCCTGCCGCCTATCTCCCTGAATCCGGCGCTAATCACAATCGCCCCTTTGACCCCTTTTTGACCCGCCTCCTCCATCACAGAGCAAACCACCTCAGCAGGAACAATAATGACCGCCAAGTCCACTTCGTCAGGGATATCCATCAACGCAGGATAGGCCTTTACGCTTTGGACGGATTTCGCCTTGAGATTGACCGGATAAAGGACCCCTTCGAACCCCGCATTGAGAATATTGCGAAACACCGCAAGCCCTACGCTGCCAGGTCGGTTCGTTGCACCAACCACGGCAATTGACCTCGGGTTCATAATGGATTCAATATTTTTTGTCATCACATTCTCACAATAATGCGAATTTATGCTGCGCAATTATAATAAAAATGTTTCGGAAATCAACGGTGCCGGCATTAAATATA
This sequence comes from Sedimentisphaerales bacterium, assembly GCA_049508795.1. Classification (GTDB taxonomy): domain Bacteria; phylum Planctomycetota; class Phycisphaerae; order Sedimentisphaerales; family Anaerobacaceae; genus CAIYOL01. Next base: position 40,162 of record JBELAN010000017.1, read on the forward strand.
TAAACGCTAACTATCAAAGACGATGATAGGGAAAGACCTTTGCCTTGACCGCTTCTATTGTTGCCTCTATTGCAGGTATTACTGTTTCACGCTGTGGCTCACTTACAGACGCTGTTTTATCCCGCAATTTCTTTTGTTCTTCTCCGCCGGCAAAAATACTCCACGCAAGTGCCCACGCCCGCACGGTATTATCGACATTGTATCCCCCGCCGCCGGTCGCAAGGATTGGTTTGCCAAAGCTTAACAGATGGCCGATTACTTCGGCATAAACATTATTGGTCAGACACAGATGCGCAAGAGGGTCGCCTGCAAGTGCATCCGCCCCCAGCTCAAAAACAAACACATCCGGCTCAAATGCCCCAATCAAAGGCAGCGCCAGCGCTTCAAATGCCTTCATATACGCCTCGTCGTAAGTGCCTATCGGCAGAGGAACATTTACGCAGTAGCCCTTCCCTTCCCCGCTGCCGATTTCGTCCTCGAATCCTGTTCCCGGAAATAGCGTTCTTGGGTTCTGGTGCAAAGATATGGTCATAACGTCTCGCCGGTCATAAAAAGCATAAGCAACCCCGTCGCCGTGATGAACGTCCACGTCAAGATATAAAACCCGCCTGCCCTCTTCTGCCAGTATTATACACGCAAGCGCAACATCATTGATATAGCAAAACCCTGATGCCCGTTCAGGCCCTGCGTGATGAAATCCGCCCGACGGATTAAACGCCACATCTGCCTCGCCCGACAATATCAGCTTTGCCCCCACCAGCGTCCCTCCGGCTGCCAGCACCGCTCCCTCATACAATCCCTCGAAGACCGGGCAATCCGGCGTCCCGATTCCCATACCGAGTGCTTCGGCATTAAATTTGCCTTCGGAGGCCTCTTTCAAAGCGCGCAGATAAGGCGATGAATGAAACTTTTTTAGAACAACCCTATCAGCCGGCTCAGGTGCAACTTCTCTTCTGCCGGCCCCGGACAGAAGCCCCATCGAACTTATAATCTCTCGAACCTTTTTAGCCCGGATTGTATTAAACGGGTGCTCCGGCGGATACTGATACTCCTCCAGTTCCTCCGAATATATAAATACAGCTTTTCTCGTCGCCATATTTGGATTATAACCCATATCTTTTGAGTGTCCCAGATGTTACCCTAAACTTGTTTTCTCATCTGCGGTATATCCGGCTCGATGTGAATCGTAATGTTAACGGGGCGTGTTATCTGCTCGGTCAGTGCTTTTTCTAAACTATCGGCTATTTCGTGGGCGGCGGCTATGTGCAAATGCGGGTCAACGAGAATGTGCACGTCGAGAAAGACCTGCCTTCCTATGGTGCGGGTACGGAGGCGATGATACTGACGGATTTGTCCGTTGGCCGAAATTACATCTTTAATCTGCGCGAGGGTCGCTTCGTCAACGGCTTTTTCGATTAGTTCACCGAGGCAGTCCCCGATAAGCTTGGTGGCAACTATCACGACCATAACGCCGATGCCGATAGCTGCAACCTGGTCGCCGTGGCTAAATCCGAATTTCTGTGCAATTACGCCGACGATAACTGCGACCGAGCTTAAAGCGTCGGCCCGGTCGTGCCATGCGTTTGCAAGTGCTGCCGGACAGTGATATTTCATCGCCACTGCTTTTGTAACGCGATAGACCACTTCTTTAATGGCGACAGCGCCAACCGCTGTTATCAGGACTAAGTCCCGGGGACGAGTAACATGGTCCTTTGCAATCTCAAGCGCTGCATAGTATATCATTCCGAGTCCCACGCCTAATAGGCCCAGGGCAATCGCAATGGCCGCAAGTGTCTCCAGCTTGCCGTGCCCGTATGGGTGACTCGAATCGGGCTCTTTTGAGCCGAAATAAAGGCCCAGCAGTACCGCTATATCGGTAAGCATATCCGATACCGAATGAATGGCATCGGCAAGGATGGATAGCGAGCCGGTTATTAAACCTACGATGAACTTCCCGGTAATCAGAAAAACGTTGGCTGCTATACTAAGATATGTAACGCCCCGAAGCTGTCTTGAGGCGATTTTTTGCTGGTCGTTGTTCATTTCCGGTTTAGCCTAGTACTTGTCTGCGGATATTCAGAACCGCATCGATATATTTTTGAGCGATACCTTGATTTTTTGCCTCCACAATGACCCGCATCACCGGCTCGGTATTACTGGCCCGCAGGTGCAGCCACCCGTCATCGAAATCGAATCGGCAGCCATCGGTGGTATCAAGCTTTGCATCGGCGAAGGTCTTTTTAGCCAATTTCAGGATTTGCTGGGCCTGCGATTTATCCGCAGCAAATTTATCTTTGCTCATATAATAGCCGGTGATTTCGCCGGCCAGTTGACTTATGGTCTTTCCGACCTCAGCCATAAATTGCAGGGCAAGTGCAATCCCAACGAGACTATCGCGGATTGGGCCGACTCGCAAATCAATCACGCCGCCGTTGCCTTCGCCGCCGATGATGCAGTTATTTTCTATCATTGCTTTGGCAACGTTTGCTTCGCCGACAGCGGTGCGGATGACCTTGCCGCCGGCCTTTTCGGCAATATCATCGAGCATCCTCGATGTTGAAAGATTTGTCGCCGCCTTCCCGGATTTTTTGCTAAAAATGTATTTGGCTGCCAAAGCAAGCGTGTATTCTTCACCGATGTATGCCCCGGCCTCGTTCACAATTGCCAATCTGTCAGCGTCAGGGTCCTGCGCAAAGCCGATGTCGGCTGCTTTCTCTTTTACTACTCTGCAAAGGCCGGTCAAGTTTTTGGCAATTGGTTCCGGCCTGTGGGCAAAAATCCCCGTTGGCTCGTCGTTTATTGCGATAACTTCACAGCCAAGCTCAGCAAGCATTTTTTTGGTAACCCGCCCCCCTGCTCCATTGACACTGTCTAAAACAACCTTGAACTTTTTCGCTGCGATTGCCTCCTTATCAACTATTGCCAAAACCCTGGCGATATGTGTGGCATCGGTCCGCTCATTAGAAGTTACTTTGCCGTGACTAAGTGAATCGACAAGAGCAAAATGTTTATCTAAAAAATACCGCCTGATTTGCTCCGCTGCGTCGGCCGGCGGAGCGATACCGCTACCGAGTAACAATTTTATTCCATTATATTGAATCGGATTGTGTGAAGCGGTGATGATGACCCCGCCGTTACATCGCAGCTCTCTTACCATAATGCCGACGCCGGGCGTGGTTACAATCCCTAAATCAACCACGTCAACTCCGACGCTGCACAATCCTGTCGCCACAGCCGATTTTAGCATTTGGCCGCTTGAGCGGGAATCCCGGCCGATGCACACCGATAATTTTCCCTTTTTGTCGGTATGTCTATTTTTCAGAAATTTACCGAAGGCACAGCCGTATTCGGCAGCAATTGAAGGGGTAAGATTTTCGCCGACGATGCCTCGCATTCCACTGATACTTATTATTAACTGTTCGGTCATACTGATATTATGTTGTTATGTTTGACGCAATACGCATCACGCACGCTTGTCCTGAGCGGCGTCGAAGGAACGCATTACGAAAGTTAGTCTAACTTACAGACATAAATTTCATTTACGAAATCAAGTTTGCTGAGTTCTTCAACGGCTTTTGCGTCGGGCTCCCTGTCGAGACTGACGGCAAGAGCAGCTTTTTGTTCCTCCTGCTTCTGCCCGACACCCATCGTGCATATATTGATTCTATGCTTGCCGCAAATGGTCCCTACGGCGCCGATGACGCCGGGCTTGTCGTCGTTAAAGATGACCAGAACCGACCCCTGCGGGGTCATCTCTATATTGAATCCGTCAAGCTCGATTATTCGCAGTAGTTTCCCTCCGAAAACTGAGCCGGTTACAGTGCGTGTAACCTTATCGGTAACGACTTTGGCGCTGAAGCTCGCAGCGACGTCCTTGGCCTCGGTGTTTTTCGTTTCGTCAATGCTTATGCCGCGCTCTTTCGCAAGGACAGTAACATTGACCATATTTAATGGCATATCGAAATGTTGCTGTAACAGGCCGATTAGAAAGTGAAGAGTAATCGGTTCGACGGCTGCTTCGGCAATTGTGCCGCGATATTGGACTCCGACTTTCTTGATATGGCCCGTCGTTATGGTGCTCACAAGTGTGCCTATCCGCCGGGCAAGCTCTGCATACTGGCTCACAATCGGCGGCATAGCTCCGGTAACAGACGGCGCGTTAACCGCGTTTCTGACCGCCCCGCCCTTGATAGCATCAACAAGAATCTGAGCAGCTTCAACGGCAACCTCTACCTGGGCCTCCTCAGTGCTGGCGCCTAAGTGCGGCGTAACAAGGCAATTTTCAAACTCAGCGAAGCGGGTATTTTCCGGCGGCTCCTTGGGGTAAACGTCCAAAGCAGCGCCGGCAATACGTTTCTCGGCAAGTGCATCATAGAGTGCATCTTCGTTAATAATCCCGCCCCTCGCGCAGTTAATCAATCGGACGGTAGGTTTCATCATTTTGATTTGTTCGGCACCAATCATATTCAGCGTCTGCTCATTTTTCGGCACGTGGACAGTAATATAATCGGCTTCTTTGAAGATTCTTTCGAGCTTATCAATTACTTCAACGCCGAGTTTTTCTGCGTCAGCCGGTGCGGCAAGCGGGTCGTAGCCGAGGATTTTCATATTAAGGCCTTTTGCCATTTTCGCCACAGCCATACCGATTCTGCCCAGCCCTATAACGCCGAGTACCTTGCCGTTGAGCTGGTTTCCCATATATTTTTTTCTGTCCCAGGCGCCGCCCTTCAAGCTGTTACAGGCAGGGACAACATTTCGGCTCATTGCGAGCATCAAAGCCATCGTATGCTCTGCAGCGCTGAGGGTATTGCCGCCGGGCGTATTCATAACTAAGATTCCTTTTCTCGTGGCCGCCGGAACGTCGATGTTATCTACTCCGACACCCGCTCGGGCAACGCCCTTCAGTTTCCCCGGATTGGCCAAAACTTTGGCGGTAACTTTTGTATCGCTTCGGACAATCAAGCCGTCGTATTCGCCGATAATCTTGGCAAGGTCGTCTTCGCTTATTCCCGTTTTAACGACGGCTTTAACGCCGTCTGTCGAATTGAGTAAGTCAATTCCTTCCTGTGCAAGTTTATCCGTGATTAGAACTTTAATCATCACAAATCTCCAAAAGAAACCGTTTCTCAACTTTCGGATTTACATTATAGCCACCCTCCTGAAGAATATCAAGCACTGAAAACTTACCCCTCCTGCCAGCCCCCCGATTCCCTGATATCCTGATACCCTCTCTACCTTCCGTTTTTCGTTCTAAGTTCTATGTTGGATGTCTGACGTTCGTTGTTTGTTTCTCATCCATCTTCCGCTTGCCTCGGCGTAGCCCTTAGGCAAAGCCGGGTAGTTTCACAATGAAGCCGGGCACTAATTCTCTATTTCACCGATATTCTGCTCTTATTTTGGATGCCCTATAGTCTGGGCCAATACTATTTGCTCAGGCTTTACCTTAATGACTTCACCAAATCTCTTTCCGTCAATCATTCCTCTGACTGTTGCCCCTAATCCTTCCGATGCACAATACAGATAGACGTTCTGCGCCAGAAACCCAACTTCACAGTGTATCCAGAGGTCTCGTTTTTGCTCGGGTACAGGCCTGTCTGTATTCTGCCAATTCTTTAAGTTAATAACATAAACTAAATTCACCGGTGCGATGTAAACAAAATCCTGTACGCCTGCCAGTTTTCGAAAATCTCCTTTTGCAACCGGCGCAAGCTCGTGCTTCGCTACATCATATAAATAGACGCCTTCCGGCAGCACCACGTAAATATCAACGGCATACTTGGCCATTGCTGCCGGCGAAGTGCGTTTACCGTCCGGCCTGTTTATACCGTCTGCCGCCCAAAGCAGTTCCGACAACTGTTGCAGCGTGAGTTTCTTGTCCGAGATTTCACGTTGCGTTTTTCTTTTCTTTAGTGCAGCCATTAAGGAAATTCCTTTGTTCAAATCAGGCGGATTAAGTTTGATTACGCCGTCCGTCTGGGGTACCGCCTGTAGCTGCCCGGCGGAACTGGTCGCCGTGTTAGCGTCCTCTGAGAAGCTGGTCTCCGCCGACGCCAGCACGGCCAGCACCGGCACGCTCTTTAAAAATGTCCTGCGATTCATATTATCCTCCAATCTTTGTTCTGTCTGACACTTCTTTTTTAACTAAAAACTCAAAACTAAGAACTTAAAACTTAGAACTAAAAAAATGGTGTCCCCAGATTTCCCTGTACTTTGCCCTCTATATTCCGCGGTTGGGTAATATTTTGTTAGCCGCTATTTTTAAAAACAAAATGTAATTGTCCAAAAATGTTTCCGTTTTGCCTTTAACGATGGGACTCATTAGGAATTCTCCGGGAGTCATATCCTGACTATACGCAGGTAATTTTGCTCTAACCAAACCGTAAAATTTGTCTTTGGAATTACTGGAAATATGGACAATGGCATTCCGAACTTTTTTCATCTCATTAAAATGTGTTTCTATCTCGCTCAATGGTAGGAAGAAGGGTCTACCTCCCACAAAATATAATTCAGCAAGCTTACGTACATCATCAATCTTGGTCCAATCTGGATATTCTAAAGTTCCGGTAAGTAGGCCTAAGGCACGTTTTTTATCAATCTTTTTCAAATATGTTTTAGGTTTAATTCTTTTCGTCCCAGCCCCCGTCATGTATGCGATAAATATACATTCTAAAAACCATTCCCACGCTGTGAATGCTTGTAAAAACAATCTTTCGTAGACGTTACTAATGTATTTTTTTTGCATTGCTTGTCCGCAAATCGTGCAACCCAAACTAGAGTTAGCAATGTTGATGTGTTTGTATACTTCATTAATCGAGATTTCAAACTCTTTATATATTTGCGACAATCTCGTCATAGTGAGTAATCACTTGTCCAAATGCCCCAAAATAAGTTCTTTGATAAAAGCATGTCGAACTTCTCTTCTTGATAAATCTGTAACATGTTTTGTGCATGCGTCATGAAATGCATATTCCTTTTTAGACAAGTCATCAATGTCACTATTTAATATGTTATCCACTTTTTCTAAGGCAGATAGAATTTTGGGGTAATCTCTTTTTTGAATCTTACTTGGTAAAAGTTCCTTTATAACTCCAAATAATGAATAGAATAAAGGCTTCTTTGAAAAATTTGATTCCGATAAGTTTTCTCCCATAATCTCCGAAATCGTATCGATTGTCTCTTTGAATTGATCTGAAACATATTTTCTTTTTCCAAAAACATCATCAAATTTTCCGTAATAATCTTCTATTTTCTTTCTGTCTTGTAAGCCATCAATAACTATAATGATCAATTCGGAAGCAAATTCTGCTTCTCCCATTCTGGCTACCTCTTTTTCAGTCAACACTTTATTTTTAAGCCAGAAATTTACATATTCATAACCAAGAGAATATACGGACTGCTTGAACAACCCAAAATATTTTGAATTTATCAGTTCCTGTTTATTAAGCTTTACCGTATATGTATTGAGCCTCGCAAAAATATCTAGAACATCTGTATCTTCCGCTCCTAACAATACATCAACAGATATCTCATGCTGCAGTATTTGCTTTTGGACTTTGAGGGGTAATTGGCTATAGTACTTACCTCCATACTCCTCATTATGATTTTTCGATATTTTAAAGCCATCCTTTAAATAATTCAAAATTGCTCGGATCCTTTGCTGGCCATCCACTATTTCACGAATAGATTTTTTAGTTTTAGGATCAATATCATGGCGCATAAAAATTTTGGATATGGGGTAGCCGCAGATAACGGTATCCATCAAAAAAGATCGGGCTTTATCCGACCAGACGGCTCTTCTTTGAAATTTTGGGGTTAATTGCAATTCGCCTCTGTCATCCCATTCTCTAAAGTCATTTATACAATAGTGTTTGGACGCAAATCTTATCATTCTTATATCTCCGTATTTATTAAACCCCTGAAACTAAAGGATACCAATAGAAATAACTGTTCTTACCCTAAAGATTCATCTCATTTTTTAAGACCATTTTATCCACAAATCAAAAATCTCAAAGTCTTTTTTCTCACCTTTTTGGCAGCTTGCCTTTGACCCATTTACAAAGAGTGATAATAGCTGGTTTGACATTAGGGTCGTTTAAGCATATTCCTTGAATGGCTGCCACATAGCAGTCGACAGAAATAAACACAAATACGATACTTAGCAGCCAATTCAACCATTCATTTTGAATAAATCCTATTCGAGCGATTGGGGGTTCTATATAATCTCTTTTTCGCTGATAATCTTCAATATTCTTTGAGAGGCCCTGACCTAAATCGAACTTATGATAATCTTGGCAAAATTTCTCGATAAGCTCTTTATCGGTCACGATATTCGGATAAGCCTTTTTCGCAGCAGGTAGCCACTCGATGCAGAAGTTCTTTCTCCCATCGAATTTCATCCCAAGCAAAAGACAAAAAAGGCCAGCCGAAATAAATGACCCGATGAGTAGTCTAGACCATCGTGGCTGCCACTTGAGCTTAACATTTTCTTTTAAACACTCTTTCAGGACATACACAAGTCCAGACACGGCCAGAATAGCATAACCTAAGAAACCAAAAACAACCTGTCTTACAACCGCTTCTTCTTGTTCTATGAATTTAACTACAAATTCTTCTATACTCATAGTTAAGTCCTTTCAGAAAATTTGGGCAAAATAACATAGTAACTTAGGATTTCCCATATTAAACGCTTGGCTACGCAACTAGGCTTTTCGATTCCATAATAATATCAAAATATTTCACAAACATCATGATTATATAATATATTGTTGAGCGGTAAAAACTGTGTCCATTCGTGTGAATTCGTGGTTAATTTCCCTTTGTGTTTTTTGTGCCTTTTCGTGGCTAAAAATAAAAAAATCTTCACCTCAAATCACTCTTTCAAAAATCCCTGATTCTTAAATCAATATATTAGTATGTATGCATATACTAATATACTTTTGATTTTCTATTTTCTCCGTCATCGGTGCTGTTAATTTAGGCAACCTGTGGCTAATTTCTCGATGAACTATGAACAATGGACAACGAACTAAAACATTCAAATATTCTTGAATGTTTTGCATCAATTTTTGAATATTTCTATATAACTTTCGAACATTTCCATATAGTTTTTGTAAGTTTTCAAACGTTTTCGAATATTTTCGAACGTTTGCCCTTAAACCCCCGCCGTTGCCCTCTTTCTCGTCAAAATTCTGCATTCTATATTCTGCATTCTGCGTTCTAAATCTTACCCACTTTCCCTAAATCCCCCAAATTCCACAGCACAAAAAAAACGACTGACAACCTTCCCGGTCATCAGCCGTTCCTTCCTCCGTCCGCTTAACCTAAACCCTTACTGGCTGTAATGTTATCTTGTCAAAACCGCTGTTCTGATACTACTCAAACTCAATAGCGACACCGATATTAGCATCTCTAAGTATATCTTTGCGTTCAACTCTAACCACCTTACCGCTTTTAATACGAGCGAATTGGCCTTTTTCCTTTGCTAACGCCTCTGTCCGTGGAAAATTGATTTCCACAGTATGGCCCATTCTTATTGGCGTCGTCATAGGTAACTTTATAAAAACGCCGGTTTTGCTGATATTGAAGCTTCGGCCGTTGAAAAACCTATTCGCTTCAGGCAGCCAAATACTCACCGGCCAGGAAAGAGTAGTTCGAGTGTCCTTACGCTGCTCAATTAAGGTCTCCATAACTTAAATCTCCCTAAAAAATCGTTCCTTCAATAGACAAGGTTATCGGCAATGTTAACTTAGATAATTTAGGATATTTAGGGTAAATAGCAAGCTTTACGAAAAAAATATTTGCCATCTGGCATATTATCTTGTTTTTGCTTTTTTTATCGGGCTTTTCCTGCCGAAGGCGGGCAGATTAGTTGATAGTCGCTGGTCGTTAGTCGATAGGACAACCCCGGCATAGTGATGCTGGCGGGCTAACCGGCGTTGCCGTTCCGGCGACGGTTAGACAAATTGGAAAATCTTGTAATTGGGGGTGGTTTAGTGTATTTTTATAAACACCGACTATAAAAACACAGACTGACACGGACTTTGGGACTTATGCAGACGAAGATTGTAAAACTCGACCCTGTGAAAATCGATGCGGCGGAGATTAAGGAGGCCGCACAGGTAGTCGATGCCGGCGGACTTGTGGTTTTTCCCACCGAAACGGTCTATGGAATCGCCTGCAGGGCTGAAGCTACATCATTAGCCAAGCTCGATAACATCAAAGGCAGAGGGATTGATGGCTATGCCACAGGTAAGTATTACACTTTGCATATCGGTCGAAAAGCTGATGTTGAAAAATATGTGCCAGCCGTCGGATTAAGGGCACAAAAGCTGATTAAAAACGCCTGGCCAGGACCTTTGACTATAGTTTTTGAATTAGCCGAGCGAGATATCGAGCAGCAGCAAAAAATCTTTAAAAGAGAGGTTTTTGTAAGATTGTATAGAGATAATTCCATAGGCATTCGCTGCCCTGACAATGCAATTGCTGCAATGCTGCTGCAAGCCACGAAGGAGCCGGTGGTTGCGCCAAGTGCAAATAAAACAGGTCAGCCGGCAGCAACGGATGCGGAGCAGGTTTTAGCCCAGTTTTCGGGTCAGATTGATTTGTTGTTGGATGGAGGGCCTTGTAAATACAAAAAAAGCA
>JBELAN010000018.1:0-49539 GCA_049508795.1 Sedimentisphaerales bacterium
CCGGGAACAAAAAAGTTCTTCGATATTTCCTTGTATTTGTCCAATTCCATAACGATACTAGCTTTGCCGTCATCGCCGAAATATTCGATTTTCCTGACCAAATAATCGCAGGTGCTGATATATATTTTCTTTATCTCAATCCCGTCTTCTTGTTTTGTAAGCACGTCAAAGGCCCTATCCTTCGACAACGACCAGTTCTCTTCATCCTCCACAACCGCGGCCCCCAGAGCTTCAAGCACTAATCTCGGACTAATCATCAGCCTTTCAGGATAGCTTCTCTCGGACCATTGTCCCCACCAATAACTGCTGACCCCTTTTAGTTTTACTGCCAGCCAAAACTCATCTTCGTTTGAGCCGAGAACAATCCCCTTGGGGTCAAAAGCGACATCACCCTGCATGTAGATTTCAACCGGCGGATTCACCCATAGCTTCACCGGAAAATTTTCTTTTTTTGGTTTCCTGTCTTCAGCGTAATACTGTAAAAGACACTGCCCATCGGCTTTCAGCGGCACCGCATTTTCTGATTGCAGTCTCAGCGAAGATAACGACTCAGCTACAGATTTCTTTCCCGGACAAATCCGCGCTGACTTTTGCATCTGGGGACCGCAGCCGGTAAGAATTAATATCGCCGCAGTAAAACTGGCGAACAATCGAAGGTTGCTCTTTCGGTAATCCACTTTCTATAAATCCGTTTGTAAAATCTCGCCTATCTGGCTGGTCAACTGCTTGATTTGTTCATCATCAAGCTTGGGATTTGTTACCTCGACGAACTCCTTCTCGCCGGCTATTCTCAATCGCCAGATTTCCTTTCCGTCTTCAGTTCTGGAAGAATCGTATTTCAGACGCCTTTTTCGCATCAGGACCAATGCCAGGACGAAGCGAAAATTTATTTTTTCCTGCTCGGTTTCTTTCCCCAGCCGCTCGAAAAAGGCCGTCAGCATCTCATCATCGACAAACTTGTGCTTTTTCTCATCGGGCCTCGGCAGTCTGGTTTTCCAGTAACAGAACACATTCGGCTTTTCAGCCAGCCAGTAATCGGCGCAAAAATCCCGCCGTACCAATCCTTCCCCGGTTTCCACCAGAGCGGCAAAATATTCTTCGCCGTATCCGATTTTCTTCCCCGTCCCGCAGCATTGACCCAGCGGCTTATTTATTTCCCACTCATCCATTTCTTATCTTCATTCTCACTCAAACTTCAGCCATTCGCATATATCTTCTGCTGTTTTGGCCCCTATGCCTCTAATTTTCTGCAAGTCATCGCAGTTTTGAAAAACAGGTTTATTTGCGTTCTGTCTGCTGAAATCCTGGCGGTAAGCCACTATTGCCTCAGCACGTGAAATACCTATGCCGGGCAGTCTCATCAAACTTGCTTGCGGCGCATAATTTGGATTTATTCGGCTTTCTAACCTGATTTCGCTCGGCTGCCCGAATCTGCCAACACTCGAAACCACAAAACAAATAGATATGCAAACAGCCGCACTCAAAGCTAAACAGAACGCATAAGATTGAATCTTGTTCTGCGACGTATCGGCTTGTTGGATAAAACTATTGGTTGCCACGGTTAATTTTCAGTTCACCTTTGCCGATTGGTAGTTTTTTACCTATCAGCCGAAAATAGCATTATGTAATTTTTTCAAGGTTCGAAACGATTCTCTGGGTTCGAACTGGGCCGTCAGCAGCCCGCTGTTGGCTATAGCGCTGTCATCTGTATCGGCGAGGTTCGAATATGTCACCCTCTCGACAAATGGTTTGCTAAGGGCTATCCTGTAGAATTGCTCAATCCATTGTCCCTGCCGCGACTGGTCCCATTCCTCGTGCCATATACCGGCAACTTCGCCGTCGTATAAACCGCTGCCGTTTTGGCTCGGAACCTCCACCTCGGTTATATATAACGGCTTGGCTACTGCCGCAAAGTAATCCAAACCTGCTGATATCTGCATCATATCTCTAATGTGCATACCGGCCTCATTTTTGCCGAACTGCATAGCCAATCCGAACGCATCAAAACTAATCCCGCTCTGAACCACCATATCCACATACACCAATGGCGGAATGGTGTTAGCCGTCGTTGCATAATATTCGCCCCAGAGATTGCTGATTTCTATTATTTTTAGGGCTCTATCGCTTCCCTGCTTTACGGCCATATTGGCCGCACGGGTCATTTCCAAAATCTGCTCGAAGCTGAACCCGAAGTGATTAAATACGTTAAGACCGCTTACAACACGCCACGCATGAATACTGCCTGAGTACCGGGTAACTATATTTGAAACGAATTGATACGCAGCTTCGCGAATCTTTTCAAACTCGGCTCCGCTCCGCAGCAGCCACTTGGGCAGATATTCTTTCGAGAAGCAAAGTAGCGGACCTGCACCGATTGCTAATTTCTTTTTACCAAGTGCATCAACGCAGGCATCAACCGTTGAAAAATCGTAAGTGCCTTTATGTGGCTCCATCTGAGCCCAATTTATAGGTATCGTTGCAAAGCCGAATAATTTGAGCAGCTTCTCAAGATATTGGGGATTGGTAATCGCTCTGGTGTCTATCCGACAGCCGAGGCACCCCTTGCTGAATCCTCGGTTCTTGCTTCTCGCATCGAAAAGTAAGTCAGCTTGTTCCCCCGCCAGCTTTTCGGAGAATATTATAGCTTTTTCGAGTGATTTGTCTGCCAATTTAGATGCCAGTGGTGCGTCAGAAATGTTTTGAACCGCCTCGATAAATAAATCCTGTGCTTCTTTAGAGAAATCTGCCAAATCCTCTAATTGATTGAAAAATGACCAATCCTCTCGTTTGTTAATGATTTGCATTAACTTCGCCCGCGTTATCTCGACGTTCAAATTATATGGCTGCTCTCTTTCAGGCAGGAAGGTTGTCGGCAAAAGCACCTTGCCAAAGCCGTCAATTGGCCACAGTAGTGCCAGTCCCGCTGTCTCGCCGGTCGGTTTTTCGCACTCGATAATACCATCTTTGAATGTAATCTGCGCTCGGCGAATGGCAATGCCGTCGCTCCCGAAAAGATAAGCCCCGCACAGCGTGAACTTATCTACGACCTTGCCGTTCTTAAAAACCTGAAATTTCATTTTTTTCTCTCAACTTTATCCGCCTCTGGCGGAGTAAACCTGTTTGCAGCGCGTAACTTGCCCGCCGGATTATAGCAGTTACACGCTTAAACGCAATTAAACTTTTGCTGAATTTGTGGAGTGGACAACTTATGTCAATTTGAGGATGCTTTGCTCTGTGTGTATGAGCTGAGCTGCTTTCTTTGAAGCTCGCAAAGGTGATGATTTTTCTCAATCAGCGTGGCTATCAAGCCGGTTTGATTGAGTATTGTCTCAATCAGGTCAATATTTATCAACGCCGATTCAGGGTTGTATTGCGGCAGAGCAATAATCACATACCCGCACGTTCGGCTGAGCTCAGTCGAAGCCTTGGTTTGCCCGGTATTCAATTGTGTGGCGATAATGCTGCAGTCGTCTACCTGTGTTAAAATCGGCTCAGTGCCGTCGTCGATTTTGGCGCAGAGTTCTCTCAAAAACGACTCGCTGATGTTCAGCTTGGAAAATTTTTCGGAGTTGCTAACCCAGCGGTGGCCTTCTCTGTCAATAATTACCACAATAGGCCCCTGCTTAGGCAGAACGTCAAAAATCTGCCGGGCTATCTGCTCATTTAGCGCACAGTTCGGTGAAACTAACCAGTCCCCTATATCCATTCGCTTAGTTCCTTATTCAATCCTTTTACTTTATAATTCGACATTGAGTATTCGATATTGGATATTCCCCTTGTCCTCTGTCTTCCGTCCTTCTTTGTTCTGAGTTCATTGTTCGATGTTGGATGTTCAACGTTCGTTGTCTGTTTCTCGTCCCTCTGTCGTCCGTCTTCTGTCTTCCTCGGTATAATCCGCCCGCAACTTCTTTTAACCAACCGATTTATGTTAAAAAATAGAATCCTTGAAATGACCGCTTAACTTATAGGACGCAAGGTTCTTCTCATCCTGCCGAGGGGTTTCTTTGCCTTTTTTATATTATCAGCCCGCATTCAGGTCTGATATTCCAGATTGGTTATAAAAAGATTGCATTGGTCAAAAAATTCATTTGGCTTATTTCTTGTCCTATATAATCCGATATATAACATAAATGGAGTTAAATATGTCGGGGAATAGGTATATTGCTGGTTTGGCAGTTACCAGGGGCGGTTTTGGTAATGAGCAGAGTTACTGGTTTAGTGAATTTTTCTTCCGCCAAAGCATTGTCGCAGAAAAGTTAACCCAAATTTTCCCGTCTCAGGAAAATTCGGTGGTTTTATTTGTGGGGGAAAACCATGACGAAGAAAAATAAAACTAAAGAAGGACATATCGAAGAGATAGGTCTTCTGCAAAAGCGGATAGCAGAACCTGAGGCAGCGAATACCAGGCTCGCTGAGGATGAACAAGTGATCGAGGATTCCCGTGAATATGCCGAAAGCATCGTAGAGACAGTGCGGGAGCCTTTGATAGTGCTGGATACTGACCTAAAGGTAATCTCAGCTAACAAATCCTTCTACCGCACCTTTAAGGTTAACCCTGATGAAACCGAAGGCCGGTTCATTTACGACTTGGGCGACCGACAGTGGGACATCCCCAAGCTGCGACATCTCCTGGAGAAAATCCTTCCCGAGAAATTTACTTTTGAGGACTACGAGGTTGAGCATAATTTTCCTCGTATTGGCAGACGAATAATGCTCCTGAATGCTCGACGCATACCCATGCCGCCGGCAAAACCGCGAATAACGCTTCTGGCTATCGAAGACATTACCGAACGCAGGAAGGCTGAACAAGTGGTCGAGAAGGCCCGTGAATATGCCGTAAGCATCGTAGAGACAGTGCGGGAGTCTTTGATAGTGCTGGATACTGACCTAAAGGTAATCTCAGCCAACAAATCCTTCTACCGCACCTTTAAGGTTGACCCTGAGGAAACCAAAGGCCGGTTCATTTACGATTTGGGCAACCGACAGTGGGACATCCCCAAACTGCGACATCTCCTGGAGGAAATCCTTCCCGAAAACAGTCATTTTGAAAACTACGAGGTTGAGCACAACTTTAAGACCATTGGACCGAAAACAATGCTTTTAAATGCCCACCGCCTTGATTCGGTGAAGATGATCCTCCTTGCTATCGAAGACATTACCGAACACAACCGTGCGAAGGACGAGGCAAGGAAATCCGAGGGAAAATTTAGAAATATATTTGATAATGCTGCAGATGGAATATTGTTAATCGACCCGGAAATTAAGAAATTCTACATAGGTAATAATGCAATTTGCCGGATGCTTGGTTATAGCCCGGAGGAAATTAAAAATTTAGAGGTCATGGATATTCATCCCGAAAAAGATGTCCCTTATGTTGCTGACCAGTTTGAAAGGCAATTAATAGGTGAAATTCACTTGTCCAGGGATTTGCCCATTAAGAGAAAAGACGGCAGTGTTTTTTATGCTGATGTTAACGTAACAACCATCAAAATTGATGGAAAGACACATCCAATGGCGTTCTTTCATGATACCACCGAACGCAGGAATATGGAGGTTGAGCGCGAAAGAACGCTGGAGTGGCAGGAGGATGTTGTTTTGCTCCAGCAGTCGCTCCTTGCGTCAACCCCGCTTGATAACAAACTTAAGGCTATAACCGACGGCGTTGTACACATTTTTGACGCCGATTTTTGTCGAATATGGCTGATACGACCCGGGGACCTGTGTGAGAAGGGCTGCATCCATGCCGAAGTAAAGGAAGGGCCGCATGTCTGCCGTTATCGTGATAAGTGTCTGCATTTAATAGCAAGCTCCGGTCGATACACTCACATAGACGGCAAAAACCACTGCCGAGTTCCGTTCGGATGTTACAAAATCGGGCGTATCGCTTCAGGCGAAGAGCATAAGTTTCTGACAAATGACGTAGTAAACGACCCTCGCGTGTATAACCGTGAATGGGCGCGTGAGCTGGGGCTCGTGTCATTCGCGGGTTACCAGATCCGGATTCCAAATGAAGAAACAATAGGGGTGCTGGCTCTCTTTGCCAAACACATAATACTGCCCGCTGAAGACGCAAAGCTGGATAGTATTAGCACCACCACCGCTTTTGTCATTCAACAGGCCGTTGCGGAAGAGGAAAAGATGCGCTTTATGGACATAAAAACCGCCTCAGAGACAAGCTCGAAGTTTACCTCTATGGTTTCGCATGAGCTAAGGAGTCCCCTCGGAGCTATTAAAGAGGGCATAAATCTTGTTTTAGAGGGCTTGGTGGGAAATATCAATGATGAGCAGAGGGACCTCCTCGATACCGCGAAGAAGAATACCGATAGATTGGGACGCTTGATTAATAATGTTTTGGACCTCCAGAAAATAGAATCAGGGAAAATGGAGTTTGATATCCAGGAAAATGATATTAATGAGGTAGCGCTGGAAGTCAATAAAGCTATGAGTCTTTTGGCAAAAGAAAAGGGCTTGGATTTAGTAGTAAATGCAGGCAATAGCATACCCAGGTTAAAGTTTGATAAAGACAAGATTGTTGAGGTGCTTACTAATTTGGTGAGTAATGCTATAAAATATACCGAAAAAGGAAATATTACTATTAGCACGAAGCAGGAAGAAAATACGGTCCATGTAATCGTGCAGGATACCGGCAGGGGTATTAAAGCCGAAGATATGCAAAAGCTTTTTCAGGCCTTTGGGCAATTAGATGGCACTAAAGATAAGAAAAAAAGCGGCACCGGCCTGGGGTTGGCGATTTCTAAAGAGATAATTCTTGCACATAAAGGAAAAATCTGGGCAGAGTCAAAAATGGGTAAAGGCTCAAGTTTCCATTTTGTTCTGCCCCTTAAAATGAGGAGAAAGGGAGATTGGTGTGACTAAGAAGATTTTGATAATCGATGATGATAAAGATTGGGTATGGATGTTTGGCCTGAGGTTACAACACGAAGGATACAAATCAGAAGGAGCATTTGATGCTGTGCAGGCGATTACGCAGGCGATAGACTTAAAACCGAATTTGATACTTTTGGATATCATGATGCCTGCAGGTGATGGCGTTGGAGTGCTTGAGAAGCTAAGGGAAAATGCCAAAACAATTAACATACCTGTAATAGTGGTCACAGCAATAAAAGATAGGCAAACAAAAGAAGCTGCAGAAAAATTGGGTATATCTGGGTATTTTGTGAAACCAGTGGATACGGGCAAGTTGTTAGAGAAGCTGAAAGAAGTTTTAATTTAAGTAGTGAATCAGATTCACTATTTAATAAAAAGGAGAGAACTGTGGCCAAAAAAATACTGGTTGTTGATGATGAGCCCGACCTGCTGAAAGTTACGTTACTTAGATTAAAGAAGACAGGTTATGAGGTATTTGGCTGTGCGAATGGCCAGGAGGTAGTGGATATGGCGCGCCAAATTACTCCCGATTTGATAATTCTTGATGTGTATCTTCCGGTGATTAATGGCGATGTTGTTGCCAAATTATTGAAAAAGGACGACGAGTTAAAGCACATCCCTGTAATTTTAATCTCTGCTGGCACCAGGGCTCTTGATGAAAAAGCCTGGGGCAGCGGAGCGGTCGCTTATCTTAAAAAACCGTTTGAACCTGAAGAGCTGGTCGGCCTGGTAAAAAAGGTCCTGGAATAAGATATAGGGGCAAAAATGGATAAAAATAAAATACCGGCGTAACCTCTAAAAATTAACAAGGCTTTAACTGGAAAGGTGATATCATAAAGAAGGTGCTTATTCTTATTGTCGACGACGAAGAAGATGCCCTATGGCTGCTTGGTAAAAGATTAACATCTGAAGGATATTCTGTTATTGCTGCGACTAATGGCGCCGATGCCGTAGCTTTAGCAAAATCGCAGCATCCTGACATTGTTGTCCTTGATATAATAATGCCGGGGATGGAAGGCAATGAAGTGGCGGCAGAGTTGAAGGAGCATCCCTTAACCAGAAATATTCCTGTGATATTTTTAACTGCTCTGCGCTCAAAGGCAGAGGAGAAAGCAGCCGGCTCGTTGGTTGGCAGCAATATTACTCTTTCCAAGCCTCTTGACCCGGAAATATTATTAGACCAGATTAAAAAACTTTTACCTATTACAGTAGCTTCCTAAAAGTTGTATGTAATAGTCATTACTTCACCTGACAAACAGTTCCTTCTGTTTGTTCCTGTATCTGTAAGGTATTGTTCAGCTTTTTGATTTTTGCTACCTGTGTCCGCAGTAGCTTTAGCGAAGGCGGATGTTTTTTATGCCTTTTCATGGCCAATTAAATCAGTGTCATCCGTGAAATCTGTGGTTAATTTTTCTTCGTGGCTTAGTGTCTTCGTGGCGTCCAAAATTGTCGAATTTTTTCAAACGTTTCCATACAACTTTTGAATATTTCCATACAGTTTTTGTAAGTTTTCGAACGTTTTCGAATATTTTCGAACGTTTCCCCTTAAACAAGCGCCGTCGACCCCTTCCAGACCATTTTATGAAATTTTTCCCTCCCATTTTCTCCTCCCCGAGATTGCCGAACCCCCCATCTTAAACTAACCCCTACTCCTACTTACTATCCCCTAATTATCCACCCCAAAAAACCGGATTTACAGCCTAATCTGAAGGATATAAGCGCTGCTATGAACTAGACTTATGGCTCAACCTGTGATTTTAGCCAGGTCATCGGAAAATTCTGCCCGGGGCAATCTGTTTTTGTTCCCGCCCCCGGCGTAGTGCCGTGGCCGTAAATCTTGCTTTTTGGTATCCCATACCGGCTTTGCAAAAAACGCACAAGTTTAACCAGCGACTGCATTTGCGCGTTTGTCGGCTGCGTTTGATTGAAATCACCCACCAGGCAAATCCCTATTCCATCTTTATTGGCCCAGTTCCCCGGCGTGCCGCCGCAATGGGCCCCTGTAACCTGCTTTTGCCACCGGTACGTTACCTCAACTTGGCCGTCGCCGCTGTTGCTTCCGTTACCTATAACAAAATCATATCCAACACCTTGCCAATGGTTATTTTCCCTGTGCCACTTGTCAAATATAGCAGTATCGCCGTTTTTCGTTCCTGAATGGTGTATCACTATAGCTGTCCATTTCTTTTCCACCGACGAAGGCGGCTGCCACTCCTGCAAAACAGGGACACTTCCACCAGCTGAAACTGCCCGGCTTGGGGCTGGTGTTGAAAGTCTCGGTTGAACAATTTCGCCAGTTTCGGTACTCTTATAGTCATATGTAATCTGGGGCATCGGCTCATTAGTCATACAACCGCCCAGAACAAACAAACAACCGCACGCAATAAGAACTCTATTAAACATCTTTAATTATCCCACTCTTTCTGTTATTATGTTATCGGCATCTTGTCGTCGATTATGCCTGTGCCTGCCTCTGAGTTTCCGGCAAACGGGGCTTTTCTTTATATCTCACCATACGCACGCGATTGCCGCGTTTGTTGAATTCAACCACATCCATATACGATTGCATAAGAAGCAATCCCCTTCCCTCGTTCTTATAAAGATTTTCACCGAGTCGTGGATCCGGCACGATTTCCGGGTCAAATCCGTTGCCTTGGTCCGTCATAGAAACTTCAACTTTATCTAAGCTCACCGAACAGTCAATTTTAACCTCTTTGTCGGGGTTCATTTTATTACCGTGCTTGATGGCATTGATGAAAGCTTCTTCCAAGGCAAGATGAACGGCAAAAATGTCCTCCTGGCTAAAATTGTTAGCTGCGAGATTAGGTAGAATCCATTCGCACACCTCGACGATAGCAGAAGGTTTGCTTTCGACAGCCATTGAGCGAGTAGTTGGTGTTCTCAACGCCACGAACTTATACTATCCTAAAATACCCTTATTCCGCCTTCGGCGGATAAAACCGAATCTGCGAGAGCGGAGTTATATCTCAAATTACTAACTCTGCCAACTCCTAATTATCGGCTAATTCCCTGCTTTTGTGAACAAAATAAAGAGATTGTTGCCTAATCTGCTGTGGACAAACTCTCAACTGCACTTTCTATATCCTGGTATATATCGAAAATTTTGGTCAGCCGTGTTATTTTGAAAATTTTATAGATTTTCGAGTTTATACTGCAAAGTTTTAATTGGCCGTCGTGTTCATAAACCTTTTTACTGATTCTAATTAAGAGCCCTAAAACGGAGGAGGACAAAAACCGGACATTGCGAAAATCTAAAATCAGATTTATTCCGCCTGAGGCGGACTCAATGACAGACATTATAGACTCTTGAAGTGCCTGAACATCCTTCTCTTCGAGAATTCTCTCATCAGTAAAAGTAACAATAGTTGCATTCTCAGCGTACTCAACACTTATTCTCGGCTTTATCGAAGCCATAACAATCTCCCTAAAAAGGTATTAAACTATTTAATCTACATTACAATGCCGCGGATGTCAAGTCTTGAATTTTTGAAATAATTGTTAATCCCTGCCACAAAGGCTCAAAGACACGAAGTTTTTAAATATATTACTTTTCTTTGTGCCTTAGTGTCTTCGTGGCTATCAACTGTAATTTTATACATTTTGCAACAGAAAAACTCTTGCGGCCTGAGGCACATCAGGGATAATGGATAATCGAATATTTAGGAATCTTTACTGGAAGGGTAATCTACTTAATGCATATTAGCGAATTTCAACGGCTGATTTCAGAAAAATACGAAAAACGAGACCGGGAAAGAGGAATTCCCGCCACATTTATGTGGTTTATCGAAGAGGTTGGGGAGTTAGCTACCGCACTGGCATCTAAAGATGACAAAAACAAAGAAGAAGAATTTGCCGACGTTTTCGCTTGGCTGTGTACACTTGCCAATATAAACGATGTCGATATCGAAAAGGCCTGTGGAAAATATACAACAGGCAAAATAAAAGGATTCAAGCCGAAATAGCTCACCCGTAGCTCGTCTTTCGCGACCTGTGACTCGTAGACCACGAGAGCATAAGAGCACGGTTGAGCCGAGGGGTTATCTGTGGGAGTTGGGAAATGGATTCCGCAGACAACTGAACAAGCCATTATGAAAGCGAAATGATAAAGGAGGTAACTATGCAGGTATTTATTAGCGACATACATTTAACCGATGGGACTTCCGGGACAACAATCAGTGCAAAAGCGTTCAAACTTTTAAATGACAACCTGGGAAAGCTCCTGGATGATGTGAAGGAGGGCGGAAGCCCAGCAACAGAATTAAGAATTGTGTTGCTCGGCGACATTTTCGACGTCATACGCTCAACAGAATGGCCAGCGGACGGAAACGACCCGGTTCAGCCATGGTATCCGAAGAGCGATACACAGGAAGTTGTCGTGAAAAAGATAGTGGATGGTATAATCAAAACAAACAAAGATTCGCTTGACTGGCTCAAGAAGCTCAAGCAATTAGCCCCTATTTTCAATTCGCAGTATGTAATCGGCAACCACGACTGGCTAATAAACCGATACCCTAACATCGTAAAAACCGTTGCCTCTGCGCTGGATATAACCCCTCTCCCCGATGAGAGGTTTCCCACAGAGGTTTTCGAGCCGGACTACAAAACCATCGCCAGACACGGAGATATCTACGATGAATTCAACTATATGGGTGACCGTGACAGGTCCTCTATCGGAGACGCAATTGTAATCAAACTGCTGAACCGATTTCCTGACGAGGTGGGGGAAAAATTGTCCGGCCTCGTTACCAATAATGTAAAGAATGGCATAGTTGCCCAACTCAAGGAGATAGATAACGTCAGGCCGCTGCTTGACGCCCCTTCGTGGGTGCTTATGGTATCGAGCAGGACAAGCGACCCCGAAGCACGACGGGTAATAAATGATGCCTGGCAGAAATGTGTGGATGACTTCTTCGATATTCAATTCATCAAGGATATGGATATACCTTTCTGGCCCGACACCATAGACAAGCTCCAGATAGCGTTGCAGCTTTCCTCGCATACATCCAAATGGATGCTCGAAAAGATTGCCGATATGAAGAACAGGTTTTCCCCGACCGGAATGGAAGGAGATTATCACAAGAAAGCATGGGCGGAACCCAAAATACGCAGCGGCGAAGCAAAATACGTTCTGTACGGACATACACATGACCATCTGATAGTCCCGATGGATCAAGTTCCGTTGAATGGCGGCGGTACAGAGGATAAAATATATTTCAACACAGGGACATGGCGTCAAACATGGAACAAGGCCATATTCGACACCGTCAACAGAGAATTCATTGGCTGGAAGGTGCTCACATACATTGCGTTCTATAACGAGGATGAGAACAAAGACTACAGCTTCGAGGTATGGAACGGAGCGCTGGGGTAAGGAAAGTCCGATGGTCTATGAATATACGATAAATGGTAGGCAGCTGAAATCCGGAGACATCATTTCCACGACAGATGGGAACAATTCTATTTATTCGCTGGGGTTCGTTCTGCTGGGCCATTTGATACCGGGCAAGGTGGACCACACGGTCATATACATCGGGCCTGACGG
Source organism: Sedimentisphaerales bacterium (assembly GCA_049508795.1). Classification (GTDB taxonomy): domain Bacteria; phylum Planctomycetota; class Phycisphaerae; order Sedimentisphaerales; family Anaerobacaceae; genus CAIYOL01. The sequence continues at coordinate 12,452 of JBELAN010000018.1, forward strand.
TCTTTGCGTTGAATCCGGCATGCGAGGCGTCATCTCTTTTCAGGCAGGAGAGCAATGGAACTCGAAGAAGATGTTCAAGGAACGTGGTCTAATTGACACGTTCTTCGCCGCATCCTCCGTTTTTGCCGGTAGAGGACTTTCGCCAGCGGATGAGCAGATTGCCAGAACGTTTGTCCGCGCGTATGTGCTCGGCTCCATCGGAAAGCCCTACAACTTCAACTTCCTTAATCCGGACACCGAAAGCTGCGTTTACTGCAGCCAGCTCGCATATCTGGCTTATAAGAAGGTTGGTATCAATTTGAATATAGGAAGCTCAGGAATACCGGGCATTGACAGGATAGTATTCCCTGAGGAGATACTGCAAAACACGGCACTTATCCCGAAGACCGTCTGACATCAGCTTTATTACTGTCTTTGGAACGCAAGGTGTGAATGAGCGAATAAAAGAAAAGCGAAAGAATCACCAGCCAGCTTAAAATCAAAAATATCCAGCCATCAAAACGCATCGGGTTGCATTCCCTCCTTTCGCTTCTGCTCTCTCTTTTGCCAGATGTGCCAGACAAGAAATGCCAGCGCACCAAAAAAGATTACCAGGCCTATTCTTGTTCCCAATACAAACAATACGTTTTCCTTCGGCACATTTTTCATCAGGATTATGCTTGTCCAGTCCTGCCAGAACCAAAAACCCAAAACAAAAAGTAAGAAGGCAGGCGTGATATATTTAATAATAAACCGATAAATTCTCGGTATTGTAATATCGGAGCCGACGTGCATTTCCGTCCAGGCATTTTCCATTCCGAAAACCCAGGCAAAAAGAATTGACTCAACCGTTGCAAACAAGACCAGACAAAACGTTCCGCCCCAGAAGTCCAGCTCGTCAACGACACCCCTGCTAAGGAGGAAAATAGCCGGCTGGCATAGAACAAACGTTACCAGTCCAAAGACCCAGCTTGCCTTTTTCTTTGAAAAGTTAAATTCGTCCTCCATAAACGCTATCGCCGGCTGAGCAAGCGAAATTGAGGAAGTTATGCCGGCAAGGAAAAGCAGCATAAACCACATAAAGCCAAAGATATTGCCGAAGGCGATTTTCTGCATAACCAGCGGCATAGTAACAAAGCCGAGATTATATGCTCCGCCGCCGGCTATCTTAGCGGTAACCACAGGACCAAAAAAGGCAAAAGCTGCCGGTATCACAATACTGCCGCCAAAGATAACTTCCGCAACTTCGTTGGTGGCCGCTGCGCTTAAGCCGGACAGTGCTACATCATCTTGTTTTGTAAGATAACTTGCATAAGTAAGTATAACGCCGATGCCGCAGCTTAGCGTAAAGAATATCTGTCCTGTCGCTGCAAGCCAGACCTTTGCGCTTTTGAGAGCGGACCAGTCGGGGTTCCACAAAAACCCGAGGCCGTTGACAGTATTAAAGTCTGGTTTTGCAGGGTCTGGGGCGCCCAAGATTAAAATCCTGACTACGAGTATTATTCCAAATAAAAAAAGAACTGCCAGACCCCATTTACATACTTTTTCGATGCCCTTTTGTATCCCCATATAAACTATCAAAACGTTTAAGATAAAAGTTATTAAGAAGAAGAAGTAACTTGGGCCTAAATTAGCGAAAAATTCGTTTTTCACCAAGCCCTGATATGCCTGCAGAAATGCCGACATACTTTGTTCCGTTGTGCAGGAATTGTATTTGCCAAGCAAAGCAAAAACACTGTAGCCGAGCAGCCAGGATTCGATATATACATAATAAATAAAGATAACTATCGGGCCGAAGATGCCGATGACGCCGAAATACTTGATGAATTTGTTTTTTTCCCAGAGTGTGTGAAACATTCCCGGAGCTGTGCTGTGTCCGAAGCCGCCTCCGAATCTGCCGATTGTCCATTCAATCCACATCAGCGGCAGACCCACCAGAAACAGGGCCACAAAATACGGTATCATAAACGCCCCGCCTCCATTTTTTGCTGCTTGAACAGGGAACCTCAAGAAGTTGCCCAGACCGATAGCGCTTCCCGCTACAGCCAATATGACGCCGAGCTTGCTCCCCCATCTTTCTCTTTGCTCTTCCAAGCTTATCTCCCCTTATAGCGGGTTTCGGCAGCGCTCCGTCGCCATAGCTATGGAGCGTCGGCGACTATTTTTTTACCCCAAGCACCTCCAGCGTATCACGCTCGACGATGTTTTGAATGTTAGCTCTGGGAACCGTCGGCAAATTTGTGTCAGCCAGAAGCTTATTAAAACTAAGCAGTGTCTCTATACATTCTTCAGCTTTGCCATAAGGGAACCCGCTGCCAAACAACAATTTATCCATTACCCCACATTCGTGTGCTGCTGTTACCATATTATAAACTTGCCAGACATTGCTTGGCTTTATTGTCAAATCTGCATAGACATTTTTATGTTTGGCCACCATCGACAATGTTTGCTCAAGAAAAGGCATACCCATAGTCCCAATGACAATTTTCAAGGCGCTAAATTCTCTGGCGACCTCATCCAAAAGATATGGTTGAGCATAGTCCAAAACGGCCTCAGGCCCCGAAGCCCCTCCATTATGAAAGAAAACAGGAAGCCCAAGTTCCTGCGCCGATTCATAAAATCTCATCGCTTTGCTGTGGGCCGGATGAAAGCCGCAGCTCGAACAGTACAGAACCGTCCCCTTAAGCCCTAATTTATCTGTTAAAGCAGCCAGATTTTTAACGCTTGTTTTATCTTTGGTAGGCTCTACAACCGCAAAGCCAATCATTTTTTCTTTATGTTTGCTGATATACTCAGATAACTTTTTGTTGACCTCCTGGCTTGGACCTTCCGGGGCGGCCAATACTATGCAAATATCTACCGTCTCCGTTGTCGCCAAATGCTCAGAGGCCTCAACGTTCTCCGCAGCGCAATTTATATGTGTGTGGCAATCAACTATCATATTCCGGCACCTTTAATGTATTGAACAATAACCAATTAGCAATAATCGATTATATTAGCTGCGTCAAGCACAAATATTCTCCCTTTTGGGACGGGAAAGGAATATTATATCCCGCTGATAAGAGTAAAAGGAACTAACGAGCCCGAGATAGGCAACAAGTATCCGGTATCGAGCATCAAGCACAGCCAGCGAGTCCCGAGCCCGGAGTCACGAAATACAAAATTATTCTCTCGGAGCTTCCATCCACCTCAAACATTTCGGACACCGGCCGGTTTTGCCGGCATCTTTCCTATGTATTTTGATTCTATGTCCGCACTCGCATCTGAACCGAATAAAATCGTCCTCGAGTTTTCCCGCCTCGGCAGCCGTTCTCTGCCGTGAGGCATCCCTTACTGGAATTGGCTCGGCTTTTTCTTTATCAACTATCTCCAGATGCTTATCAACCGCCTCCAAATCTTTTCTCTCCCCTTTTTCGCCTTCTTTTTCCCCCTCTTCTTTTTTCTCTTTTTCTTCCTCTCTTTCATCCCTTGACAGCATCTGCAGAAGCGACTTCTCGTCCTTCTCCATCACCAGCCATTTTTCCTTCAGCATCAGCGCCGCCAATCCAAACCCCACCCCAACACACAAAATATGCGCATAATACGTTGTGCTTTGGCCGCCTATACCCGTCTCCAATAAATCAAAAATAAACCAAAACAAAATAACCCAATAACCTGACATACTAAGTGCCACGGGACGTGGCAAAAAAAAGAAACAGCTTATCGAATTCTCCGGGAAAAGCACAATATACATCCCGACTATGCCGCTTATCGCTCCGCACGCCCCAACCGCCACCCTATCATCAAGTGTCAGGTGAATTACCCCCGCCAGCAAACCGAACCCCAGATAAACCAACAGATAAAGTTTATTGCCTATCTTCGAGCAAACAGCATTGCCAAAAGGCCACAAAAAAATCAAATTGCCTATCAGCCGAACAACGCCCCTGGCAATGCCTCCGTGCAGCCAAATATATGTGAACAACCCTATCCCCCAGCCGTCCAAAACAAACCGGGCCATTGGCCCCGTGACCGCTCGCTTTTCTACCTGCTTCTCTGTTACTTCCTCTTCAACGGTTGGCACTCCGATTACTTCTTCTACTGGCTTCTCGATTGCCTTTTCGGACTTTTCGGTTACCTGCTTTTCGGAGGTTACCATCTGAAGGACAAATACCAATATTATCCCCAAAATTACCAGCCAGTTCACCACCGGCCGGTGGTCAAACGGAGCGTCTACCGCATAGGGTATAAACATGCCTCAGACTCCTCTCAAAGAGAATTACTTCGGCTGCTCCAATTTGCTCACCGCTGAACACGCCGAGACTGCGGAGAAAAAATAAAGAATAATCTCTGCGTGCTTTACCCGGCTTCGCCAACGGCTACGCCGAGGCGAGCGGTCTCTGCGGTAAAAAAATTTAGGTGCGGGGTTACCTCATAACCCAGCGTTTGCCTTCATAAACCGGCTTGGCATTGGACCTGAAAGCCGCATCGCCGCCAAGCTTATAGCTTAATTCAAGGGTCTTTCGCAGATAAACTTTGACCGGCTTACCTGTCTCGTCTTTCGCTGTTGGATGGTCAATAGCGACTGTTTCGTTGCTCAACCCGGCTATAAAGACTTTTATACTCTTAGCTTGAATATCAAAATCAGGCCAAATAATGGCGACATCTTTGGTGTTATCTTCGCCTTGAAGTATTTTATTGCCGGCATTTTCCAAAGATTCAAGGAACGGATACCTTTTCTGATGGCGCTTCTTTATTTGCTCAAAAACTGCTGCCGGCAAACCTTTGCCTGCCGGTATAATTTCATAAGTATCTGTCATCAGCTCGCACTTGGGATAGAAATCAATATCGCGATTTGTCTTGTTGGTGAGCGTTATTATCGTGTACCAGTATCGCTTTGGTTCCTTCTCACCGCTCAACCGCAGTCCGATTTGCTGTGGATGCTCAAATGTTACATCTACCGTCCACTCACCCGGTCCTTGGACGATAGCCGGTTCAGGTGCCGCCAAGGACACACAGCTCGTTACCGCCAAGACAACAGATATACCATAAATAAAATTTTTCATCATAAGCCCCTCAAATGGTAATTACCAATCACCAATACCCATTTTACACTAAAACCGCCCGATAGCCAAAGATATTTTATCACTTTTTGACGCCGAACTTGGTCTGTAGCGTCTGGTTTTCTTTTCCGCCGAATCGGCATAGACCCAGCGTCTGTTCCGGCCAACTGGTTACAGTCACAAAATTTCCTTGACTATACTGTTCAAAGTGGAATAATTGCTTTCAAAAACTGAATTGTAGCCGAGATTCATGTGTAAGAGCATGAATACGGGGAACCCGATTTTGGGGGCGAATTCCGACTCGTCACGGCGGAGCGTGCCGTAGCCGGGAAGGATAGGGTACTTTCAAGCCCGAGCCCGTCAGCTAACCTCGTAGGCATTTGAAAGGGCAATGGCAAAAGTAAGGGACTGCCGCCCGGCAGTTTTTTTATTGACCTTCTACCCACCGTGAAGGGAATATATCGTACTATGGATTTGTTATTTTTCGGGATAATTTTAGGACTCGTCTGTTTATCAGTTGGGTTTATATATCTTTGCGATAAGATATAAAGGGAGAAGTTATGATTATTTATTGGATAGGCGGTATAATTACACTGATTCTTTTTGTGTATCTTTTTATTGCACTTCTCAAGCCGGAGATATTCTCATGACTTTTAATGGTATGGTTCAAGTTATTGCCTTTTTGTCAATTTTAATTCTCTCGGCTAAGCCGCTCGGGATATACATAGCTCGCGTCTTCGAAGGCAAACCGGCCGTTTTGAACAAATGGTTTTTGCCGATTGAAAAATTGATTTACCGCTTATGCAGCATTAATCCTGAAGAAGAAATGACATGGAAGACTTACGCGTTTGCAATGATGGCTTTCAATATTATTGGTCTTTTAACCGTTTATCTTCTCCAGCGATTCCAGCACTTTCTTCCTTTAAATCCTATGCGTATGCCGGCGGTTTCAGCAGATTCCGCCTTCAACACCGCGGTGAGTTTCGCTACAAATACAAATTGGCAGGGATACGCCGGTGAAACAACAATGAGCTATTTGACACAAATGCTCGGCCTTGCCGTTCAAAATTTTGTATCTGCCGCAACGGGTATCGCTATATTAATAGCACTCATCCGGGGATTCATAAGGCGGGAGTCGAACAATATCGGCAACTTCTGGGCAGACCTTGTCCGTGCCACGCTCTATATTTTATTACCTTTAGCGATACTTTTGTCAGTTGCTCTTGTCTGGCAGGGAGTGGTGCAGACATTCAAGCCGGCTCAGGTAATTGAGCTTGTTCAGCCGCTGACCGGCAGCGACGGAAAACTTGTTACAACTCAAGTGTTACCGTTAGGACCTGCAGCATCGCAAGTCGCAATCAAACAATTGGGAACTAACGGCGGCGGATTTTTTAACGTTAATTCATCGCATCCTTTCGAGAACCCCACTGCCCTATCTAATCTTCTTGAAATGACAGCGATACTTCTTATTTCCGCAGCACTTTGTTATACGTTTGGTTATATGGTCAAAGACAGAAGACAGGGATGGGCGTTACTTATTGCAATGTTGATAATTTTTGTCCCTTGCCTTTGGGTATGCATACAGATTGAACAGGAAGGTAATCCGGTATTTGCAGATTTGGGTATTGACCAATCGGCGAGTACCCTTCAGCCGGGCGGCAATATGGAAGGAAAAGAATCGCGATTCGGGATAGTAAACTCAGCAATATGGGCAGCCGCAACAACAGCGGCCTCGAATGGTTCCGTTAATTCTATGCATGATTCCTATATGCCCTTGGGCGGTTTAATACCGATGTGGCTGATGCAGTTAGGCGAGGTTGTTTTTGGAGGCGTCGGCTCAGGACTTTACGGAATGATAGCATTTGTCATTCTGGCAGTATTCGTTGCCGGCCTTATGGTAGGACGCACGCCGGAGTATTTGGGCAAAAAGATAGAAGCATACGAGATGAAAATGGCAACACTGATGGTTCTGATACCGCCTATGATTGTCCTTTTGGGTACGGCAATTTCGGTCATAACGCCTGCTGCAAAAGCCACCATCTTTAACCCTGGTGTGCATGGCTTCAGTGAAGTCCTCTATGCTTTTTCTTCAGCCGGCAACAATAACGGCAGCGCCTTTGCAGGGATTGGCGCAAACACGCCCTTCTATAACATTGCTTTGGGGCTGGCAATGTTTTTTGCCAGGTACTGGCTCGCGATTCCCATTCTGGCAATAGCTGGCTCACTGGCAAAGAAAAAGATTATTCCGGCAAGTGCGGGGACACTCCCGACTCACACGCCTCTTTTCGTTTGTTTTTTGGTATCGATTGTGCTGATTGTCGGAGCCCTGACATTTTTCCCCGCGCTTGCGCTGGGCCCGATTGTTGAGCATTTAATGCTGACAGCACATTAAGGAAATACGATGAGTGAAAGACAGAGAAAAGTATCAGCATTCGACCGGGCAATTATAGTAAGAGCAATTATCGACTCTTTCAAAAAATTAAATCCCCTCCATCAAATAAAAAATCCGGTGATGTTCGTGGTTCTTGTTGGAAGCATTTTGACTTCCGGCTTATATATCCATTCCTTGTTCGGCAAAGGTGAGGCACCGGCAGGTTTTATTCTCGCAGTTACGATATGGCTGTGGCTTACACTGGTTTTTGCCAATTTTTCGGAAGCATTGGCTGAAGGCAGAGGCAAGGCTCAGGCAGCGAGCCTGCGACGCCATAGAAAAGATACTGTTGCCAAAAAATTAAAAGTGCCTCGGTTTGGGTCTGGTTATGTCCCGGTTCTCTCGAAAGAACTCTGCAAAGGAGATATTGTGTTAGTCGAGGCGTGGGATATGATTCCAATGGATGGCGAGGTTGTCGATGGAATTGCCTCGGTTGACGAAAGCGCCATCACCGGCGAAAGCGCGCCGGTAATCAGGGAAAGCGGCGGAGACAGGTCTGCTGTTACCGGCGGGACTAAAGTGCTTTCAGACTGGCTGATTGTCAAAATTACTTCGAGCCCGGGTGAGACGTTTCTCGACCGGATGATTGCTATGGTGGAAGGCGCGAAACGCAAAAAAACGCCTAACGAAATAGCGCTGAGCATTTTGCTTGCCGGGCTTACTATTGTCTTTCTTCTTGCCACCGCTACTTTGCTGCCATTCTCTATTTACAGCGTAGCGACATCAGGAAGCGGAACGCCAGTTACCGTAACCGTATTGGTGGCGTTGCTGGTATGTCTTATTCCCACAACGATTGGGGGACTGCTTCCGGCTATCGGCATTGCCGGTATGGACAGGATGATTCAGGCAAATATCATTGCCACATCAGGACGGGCGGTGGAAGCATCCGGAGATATCGACACGCTGCTTTTAGACAAAACTGGAACTATTACACTGGGTAACAGGCAGGCAGTTAGTTTTATTCCTGCGGCGGGTTTCACTGAGGCCTCCTTGGCCGATATTGCGCAGTTGGCTTCGCTATCCGATGAAACACCGGAGGGAAGAAGCATAGTCATTCTTGCAAAGCAGCAATACAATATTCGGGAGCGCCACGTGCAGGAGCTTGCCGCGAAGTTCATACCTTTCAGTGCGCAGACGCGGATGAGCGGCGTTGACCTCGGCAATGGCAGAAAGATTCGAAAAGGCGCCATCGACGCAATCGAAAAATACATTAAAGATTTTGGCGGAATGTTTCCTGCCGAGATGAAAGAAGCTGCAGCCGGTATTGCTAAAAATGGCGGGACCCCACTTGCGGTCAGTGAAAACGCCAGCGTTGCAGGGATTATTTACCTTAAAGATATCGTCAAGGGCGGCATAAAAGAACGGTTTTCTCAACTGCGCCGTATGGGCATTAAGACAATTATGATTACGGGAGATAACCCTATGACGGCTGCAGCTATCGCAGCCGAGGCAGGCGTTGATGATTTCTTGGCGGAAGCAACGCCGGAGATGAAGCTCAAACTTATCCGTGAAAAACAAAGCCAGGGACATCTGGTTGCTATGACCGGAGACGGCACTAATGATGCGCCTGCGCTAGCACAAGCTGACGTGGCTGTGGCTATGAACACCGGTACGCAGGCCGCCAAAGAAGCCGGGAATATGGTGGACCTTGATTCCAACCCAACCAAACTTACTGAGGTGGTAAAAATTGGCAAGCAACTCCTGATTACACGAGGCGTACTTACGACCTTTAGCATTGCCAACGATATTTCGAAATACTTTGCCATCATTCCTGCGGCATTTGTCGGCACCTATCCTCCTTTGGCCAAGCTTAATATTATGCATCTTGCCACCCCGCAAAGTGCGGTGCTTTCAGCGGTTATTTTTAATGCAATCATTATCATCCTGCTTATTCCGCTTGCTTTAAGGGGCGCACCTTACAAAGCGGTATCAGCAAGCCGGCTTCTGCGCGACAATATATTTATTTATGGCCTTGGGGGGATTATTGCTCCTTTCATAGGAATTAAGCTAATTGACATGTTGCTGGTTGCGTTGAATTTGGTTAAGTAAAAGGTATGTATATGTTTCAAAAACAGTTGAAATCCGCATTTCTCGTCTTCCTGCTATTGACAGTTATTACGGGGATTATATACCCGTTTGTGATTACCGCTGTTGCGCAGATATTCTTTCGTCATCAGGCCGATGGCAGTATAATATTCAAGGACGGAAAGCCCATAGGTTCGTCTCTCATTGGTCAATCTTTTGAGGACCCTAAATACTTTTGGGGACGCCTTTCTGCTACTTCACCTGTGGCATTTAACGCTTCGGCTTCCAGCGGCTCAAACCTGGGCCCCCTGAATGCGATTTTGCGACAGAACGTCGAGGCCCGCATAAAGTCGCTCCAGAACGTCAACCCCGAAAATAAAAGTCCAATCCCTGTTGATTTGGTAACGGCCTCTGCCAGTGGCCTTGACCCGCACATCAGTATAGCCGCGGCGATGTATCAGGTCCCGCGAGTTGCGCGTTTACGAGGCATATCCGAGGAAGAGGTTGTCAGGATTGTAAGAGAAAATACTCAAGGACGTTTCCTCGGAATAATCGGCGAGCCGGTTGTTAATGTTTTGCAGTTGAATATGGCTCTGGATAAGTACAGAAGATAAGGTATAATCTTTTTAATGGATAAACGCCCTGATCCAGATAAATTATTAAAGCAAGTTCAAGCAGAAAATTCCAAAAGAGGAAGACTGAAGATTTTTTTTGGCGCCGTCGCCGGTGTCGGAAAAACATACGCTATGCTTGAGGATGCCGGGCATCGTAAAAAAGAGGGCGTTGACGTAGTCATCGGAATAGTTGAAACTCATAAGCGCCCAGAAACGGAGGTTCTGCTTGAAGGATTAGAGATAATTCCTCTCAAATCCGTTTCCTACAGGAACATTGAAGTTAAAGAATTTGATTTGGAGGCGGCCCTTAAGAGACGCCCTGCCCTTATTTTGGTGGATGAACTCGCCCATTCCAACGCTCCGGGGTCTCGACATGCGAAACGATGGCAGGATGTTGAAGAATTGCTTGACGTCGGTATCAATGTTTACACAACACTTAACGTCCAACACTGTGAGAGTGTCAATGACATTGTGGCGCAAATCACCAAAGTTATTGTCCGTGAGACGGTGCCGGATACTTTCGTTGAAAGAGCAGACGAAATAGAACTAATTGATATACCTACTGAAGAGTTGTTAAAACGGCTCAAAGAAGGAAAGGTCTATTTGGGAGAGCAGGCAGAATTGGCCACCCTGAATTTCTTCCGTTTCGGCAATTTAATTGCCTTGCGTCAATTGGCTTTGAAATATACGAGCAGAAGCGTTGACACCAGATTACGCCTTTTTAAGGATGTTCATGCAATATCGACTGTTTGGAAAGTGGGAGAGCATTTTTTGGTGTGCATAAGCTCAAATCCGAGAGCTGCAAAAATTATTCGCGCTGCCAAACAAATTGCTTCTGATTTAGGGGCTCAATGGACGGTGGTTTATGTTGAAAGGCCTTCGGCTTTTGAACAGAATGCTAAGGACAAGGGGCAAGTTGCTGAGATGTTGCACTTTGCGGAAAAAATGGGAGCGAGTACGGTGACATTAAGCGGAGAAGATGTCGCCGAAACTTTGATTTCTTACGCTCGGTCAAAAAACATATCCAGAATTATCATAGGCAAACCCGGCAAACCAAGCTTGCGGGAGATACTATTCGGTTCATTTATTGACAAGCTAACTCGCAAATGCGGTGAGATTGATTTGTATCTTATCAGCGGGGAAAGCAAAGAAGAACCACCCCAAACGCAATATGTGCCGACGAAGTCCTTTTCATGGAAAGGTGTCTTATGGGCTGTTTTGATAATCGGTCTTTGCACCGTTGTCGATAAACTGCTATTTGCACATTTAGCACTTGCAAACCTTATTATGGTTTATCTTTTGGGTGTGGTATGGCTTGCATTTCGATATGGGCAGTTTATCTCGATAGTAGGAATGTTCTTAAGTATTGCTTTTTTTGATTTCTTTTTTATACCACCGTTTTATTCCTTTTCAATTATGGACGAAGAGCACTTTGTCACTTTTGGTGTTATGCTAATAGTCGGCCTGATTATCGGGAGTTTGACAGGCAGGTTGCGTCAGCAAACCATAGAACTGCGTTTGCGGGAAGAGAATACGCGGGTACTGTATTCCTTAAGCCGCGACCTTGCTAAATCATCACGCCCCGATGAGCTTTTTCAGATTTTCCTTTCTCACATACAGGACTTTTTTAAATGTCCTGCCGTTATATTTGTTGTGAATCCAACAAACAAGGTTTTAACCGTTCTTACAGCTATCTCGAGCGGCAGAGAACCAGCATCCAAGGAGCAAGTGGTGGCAGTTTGGGTATATGAACATTGTAAGATTGCAGGAAAAGGAACGGACACGTTCTCTGGTTCAGAAGGATTATATGTACCATTAATCGGTTCCCATGAAATTGTGGGAGTACTGGGTATTTTCCCAAGCAACGAAAAACAATTCATAAGTCCGGATAATTTTCACATACTGGAAATGTTTGTTTCGCAGACTGCTCTGGCAGTCGAAGGGGCTCATCTTGCTGAAGCAAATATAAGAGCTGAGTCAGAACTGGCAAAAGCTCGTATTCGCAGCATGATTCTTGATACCGCAACATATGATGTCAAAGGCGCTCTCAACACGATTTCAAAAGCCGCATCAGAACTGGCCAAGCAAGAGATAGTAATTGATGAGGCGAAAAGAAATAGCTTGATAAAAGAAATAATTGGGCAGACGAAACAACTTGACAATTTGGCCGTTGAGTTACCGAAAGTCATTGACGAATTGAAGCAAAGCTGAGGTGTGGAGGTAAAACCATTGCATCTAAGAACTGGTTCGTCTGTTTATGTACTATTCCTGCAGAAAGTATTCCAAACTACTGCTATCGGCTGGTCCGACTGGGGAATCTTGCTTGTCTTCGCACGGTTAATCTTTTTAGCCGAAGAACTCCGAAAGAAGTTATACCGACGACGGCATCCCTGCCCCGCACCTATTGAATGCTTTTACAATTGACAATTGACAATTTACAATTTACAATTTACAACAATGACTACGGAACAACCTATCAGTAAAGACCCACATCCTGACTCGCCTCGCCCCTTAGAGGCAGGTAATGAGCCGGCGTTAAACAAGTTTTTCAGGGCCGCTATCAAAACTCGTGCGAGCGACCTGCACCTGAAAGTCGGCCAGCCGCCGAAATTGCGCATTCAAGGACAACTGAAAGACACTACCGGCGAAGCAATGACCAAGGAAAAAATGGAACAGATGGTCTTCGAGATACTCAGTCCGGACCAGAAAGAGTTTTTCCTCAAGAGCGGCACCGTTGACTTCGCTTATGAAATTGGCGATGAAGACCGATTCCGAATAAACGTGTTTCGCCAGCGAAATATGATTAGCGTTGCAGCAAGACGGGTGAACACCGAAATCCTGCCGTTCGAAAGTTTGCACCTGCCGCCGGTCCTGGAAAAAATATGCAATACTACGCAGGGGTTGGTCCTTGTAGTAGGTCCTACCGGCTGCGGCAAAACCACAACAATTGTATCGATGATAGACTACATAAACCGCACCCGCTCCTGCCACATAGTTACAATCGAAGACCCTATCGAATATCTGATTAAGGACAAAAAAGCAATCATATCGCAAAGGGAAATCGGCATTGACGTGGAAGATTTTGATAAGGCCTTAAAATACCTGATGCGCCAGGACCCCGATGTAGTCTATATCGCCGAAATGCGCGATTACAAAAGCGTAACAGCCGGTATGAGGGCTGCAGAAACCGGCCATCTTGTTTTTGGAACAATGCACTCGGCAAGCGCCTCCCACGCCGTGCAACGACTTTTAGACCTCTTCCCACAAAACGAAAGAGAGCTGGCAAGACAAACCTTGAGCTTGACAATTAGAGCCATCGTTAGTCAGATATTGCTGCCGAGCATCAAGGAAGGCGTGGGCAGTATACCCGCTGTTGAGATTCTTCTTGTAAACCCTGCTGTCAGAAAACTAATTTCCGAAGGGCGTGAGGCCGATTTGCCAAGCGTTATACGAAGCTCGCAGGAGGAAGGGATGCAGGATATTACAGACAACCTTGTCGAACTAATAATGAATGGAAGTATCGAGCCAAAGGAAGCATATAAGTATGCACCAAATGCAGAAGAATTAAAGATGGCGCTAAAGGGTATCAGGGCAGATACAACCGGTATCTTGTGAGTTTATGTGCAATTTTGTGGACGGAGTGTTTTATGACGGGTTTATTGATAGCGTCTGTTGAATACAGCGGCTACATATCTATAGTTAAATTTCTCGTCTTTTTGTTCTTGTTTTTTTCATGGCTGCCATTGCTTAGCTGGGTATATCAGGATGCCAAGTCCGTCGGAACCAAAGAAATCTTCTGGACGGCTGTTGTTTTTGGCGCTGGAGCCGCAGCGGCAATAATTTGGCTCGTTACGCCTGTTTTTATTATCGGGATGCTGTTCTATCTGATCGCTGCAGGAGCAACATCCGTCAGTTATGTAATACACCGCAATGCCAGAGTTCCGGAATTTAACCGTGTCCTGACTGTAGAACATATCAAAGGCCTGCTTACCAGCAAAGAAAAGAAACTTGATGCCCTCCAAAGTTTTCTTTTTATAACGGCCAATAACAATGAAGTTCCTGTCCCCGAGCCTAAAACACCGGAATTTTTCGGTTATAAAACAGCTTATGAGATTTTCAGTGACGCCATCTGGCGACGGGCAAGCGACGTCGTGCTCTCCCCAACACCACAAAACTATAACGTGGCCTACTATGTTGACGGCACAGCCTTGAAACAGCCGGATGTAGCTAAAGACCAGATGGAATATTTCAGTCGCTTTCTAAAAAATCTTGCTGATTTAGACCCCGAGGAAAAGCGAAAACCGCAAAAAGGAAAGTTCAGAATCCACAAGAACAAAGAGAATATCGATTGGGAAATAACCACCGCCGGCTCAACTGCAGGCGAGCAAATCAGACTTAAGCAAATAACCAAGCAGAGCATAACAAGGCTCAATGAGATAGGCCTGATGCCCGAACAATATGAACAGTTAAATAAAATTCGCGAGGCCGAACAAGGTCTGTTCATCCTAGCCGGGCCTAAAAAAAGCGGTGTAACAAGCACCTTTTACGCACTGCTCAGAAACCATGACCCATTCCTTTACAGTATAAGCACCCTTGAAAGGCAGCCTTCAGCCAATCTGCCCAATATAACTCAAAACATCTTCACGCTCAGCGATACCGGAACAACTACTTATGCCAAAAGACTGCAGGCACTGGTAAGAATGGAGCCGGACATCGTCGGTGTTGCTGACTGCACAGACAGCGAAACAGCCCAAATCGCATGTGCCGCCGCCAAAGACGGCAAAATTATATATGTTACACTCGATGCGGATGACGTCCTACGAGCAATTGGAAAATGGATGAAATTAGTCGGCAACAGGAATCTCGCCGCTGATACACTTTTAGGCGTAAGCAGCCAGCGTCTCCTCAGAAAGCTTTGTGAAGAATGCAAACAGGCCTATGAGCCCAATAAAGAGCTTCTCAGAAAATTTAACATCCCAGCCGAAAAGGCAAAGGTGCTTTACCGCCCCGGCAAAGTGCAGTATAACAAACGCGGAAAACCCTCAACCTGCGAAAAGTGCCAGGGAACGGGTTTTGTCGGAAGAATGGGCGTATTCGAAGTTATAATAATGAATGATGAGTTAAAAAACGTCATAAAACAGTCAAAGTCGCTGGCAGAAATCAGCACGCAGTTTAGACGCGCTAAAATGCTTTATCTGCAGGAACAAGCGATGAGGAAAGTCGTTGCCGGAACAACTGCGATAGACGAAATGGTCAGAGTGCTTTCAACTAAAGAGCAAAAAAACGAAAAAACCGATACAAAAGGCGTAAATCCTGAAAAATCTCAGATATGATTATACAATCTGCTGTTGACAAATTGGAGATATTGTAATGGGCAGCTTACTTGTAGTGCTGATTATTTTGGGCTGTGTCGCTTATCAGTATCTGAAGGGCACGTTTGTTAAATCATTTGCTATGGTCATAATATCCATTTGCGCAAGTGTAGTTGCCTTCGGCTACTTTGAGCTTCTGGCAAACATCTTCGTCAGCTACGGAATTCTTGTGTCCTGGGCACAACCGCTGTCTTTTGTGCTGCTGTTTATACTGGCTTTTGCCGTTCTGCAGACAGTCAACGACCAGCTGACCCGCCCGCCGATTGACCTGGGATTTCTGCCGGAGCGTATCGGACGCGTTATTTGTGGGATTTTCCTGGGCCTTATCGTGTCCGGCATTTTGCTCATAGCTGTTGCAATGGCGCCCATACCGGCAAACTATCCTTACCAGCGTTTTGACGAACGCAGCCCCGACCCCGAAAAACCCAGCAAGGTGTTACTAAATGCCGACGGCTTCGCAGCAGGGTGGTTCAGTATCATAAGCAGCGGCAGCTTCAGCGGCAAAAGTAGTTTTACCACTTCACATCCGGCCTTCCTGAACCAGCTATACCTAAATCGACTTACTACGCCGCCCAAACACACAGACCTGCCCCAAACTAAGTCGAAAGAAAATATTGTGGAAGCTCCTGCAAAAGATACTGTGGAAAATAATACCCCCGAAAGCAACCCTCTGGAGTGATACAAACAGACGCTGTTGGAAAAACTGCTGGTAAAAAAGCCGACCAAAAGGCAAAACTTAGGCGCAAACAACCAATTCTTCCAAATTCAGCTCCATTAGGTGCTCAAGATAAGTGCGCAAATCTTCTCCAGAAAAATCGGCAAGGAATTCCGGCTTGGCACTTCTGTTGATTTCACAAATGCGGTCTATCAACTCCTTCTTACTCATACACGCACATCCCTTAAAACCAATGAAGTTCCCCCTTAACTTACCGCAATATCGACCACAGGAACATTTTTTCTTTAGCCTGCCGGCCGCCCTCCTGACCAACGCCCTATAACCTTAGCCACTATATAACTGTGCTGCTTTTCTTTAGGCCACAACATATAGCTCAATCGGACCAACCATTTTCATCACCTTTTTCAATGTCCAATAAAATCACCTTCACCGCTGGCTTATCCAAATCCGAAAAAACTTACGAATTTCCCGCGTTTTTCATATTTTTCACCTGGTGCTGAACTTTGCCTGATTTACTGCGGAGCGCCGCTTGCTAAATACAGATGCTTAAAAAATCACTTGTCCTTTATACCCCAATTATTGTATTATTGTTTGTTTTAACGAAAACCTGAAAAAAATAAGTCTTTTGGAGGTTCGAAAGTGGCAGGTATCAGCGACATTCGCAACGTTGTTCTTTTAGGGCACGGCAACAGCGGCAAAACCTCTCTCACCGAAGCTATGCTGCACACTACCGGTGCAACAAACCGCCTCGGCAGCGTTGATGACAAAACGAGCATCTGCGATTATTACGATGAGGAAAAAGAGCATCAGCACTCTATTACATCAGCCATAGTTCACACTAACCACCTCGGCAAGCTGATTAACATTATTGATACGCCGGGCTATCCTGATTTTGTAGGCCCGGCTATCAAGGCGATACCAGCCGCCGAAACAGCCGTAATCGTCATTAGTGCATCAGCCGGCATAGAAACAAATACACGCAAACTCTTCGAATCGGCTGCTGCCGCTAATATACCGAAGGTATTCGTTATTAATAAAATTGACGCTGAAAATGCTGACCTTCCCTCGCTCGTCAAGGCCGTTCAGGAAACTTTCGGCTTACAATGCCGCTGCGCCAACCTGCCTGCTGCGGACAGAGCATCGGTAATAGATTGCATTGAAAACGAAACCGGCGAATCGCCCGTGGCCGATGTCGCCAAAGCACATACTGATTTAATAGAAAGCGTCATCGAAGCTGACGACCAGCTTATGGAAACATACCTTGGTGGCGGAGAAATCTCTGCCGAGAAAATAGCTTCTGTTTTCGTAAATGCCCTCAAAGCCGGAACAATTGTTCCCATTCTTTTCACCGACGCCCGCAGGGAAATCGGCGTTGACAAGCTCCTCGACTTTATTGCAAAATACACGCCCTCGCCTCTCGAGGCAAACCCTGCTCAGCTCAAAAACGGCGAAAACATAATAGAACTAAAACCTGATGCCGCAGCGCCGCTGGCCGGATTGGTATTTCGCATCGGCTTTGACCCTCGCTCAAATATGAAGTATTCTGCCGTCCGCATCTTCAGCGGCACGATTAAATCGGATACTAACCTGCTCCGCAACGACGAGAAAAAAGGCATCCGCGCCGGACACATCCTAAAGTCGCAGGGCG
This sequence comes from Sedimentisphaerales bacterium, assembly GCA_049508795.1. Taxonomy (GTDB): domain Bacteria; phylum Planctomycetota; class Phycisphaerae; order Sedimentisphaerales; family Anaerobacaceae; genus CAIYOL01. The sequence goes on from JBELAN010000018.1 coordinate 30,236, forward strand.
GCGAAAACAAAGAAATCGACGTCGGCCGTGCAGGCGACATCGTAACATTCGCCAAAACAGAGGACTTCAAAATCGGCGACCTCATTCACGATGGCAAAGTCGCCGGAAAGTTCGACCCCCCTGCTGTGCCTGAGCCGATGTTCTCGTTGGCCCTCGAATTGGCCGCAAAAGGCGACGAGCAAAGAATCAGCTCCGCGCTCGAAAAACTATGCGAGGAAGACCCCTGCCTTAAGATTACTCGCGACCAGCAGACAAACGAATTGGTTGCCAGCGGCCTCGGCGACCTCCACCTCCGCATAATGCTCGAGAAACTGGAAAAACGCTTCAAGCTCTCAGTAACTGCAAAAGAGCCCAAGATTCCCTACCGAGAGACAATCACCGCAAAGGCAGAGGGCCATTACCGCCATAAAAAGCAGACCGGCGGCGCAGGACAGTTCGGCGAAGTCTACCTGCGGGTCGAGCCGGCCCCGCGAGGCTCAGACCCGCCTCTGGAGTATAGCTGGGACATCTTCGGAGCTTCAATCCCAGGCCAGTACGAGCCCGCGGTTCAAAAAGGCGTCATTGATGTAATGCAAAAGGGCGTCGTCGCTGGTTTCCCATTACAGGACATAAAAGTCTCCATTTACGACGGCAAATACCATCCCGTTGACTCAAAGGAAGTCGCATTTCGAGCGGCCGGCAAGGGCGCATTTATCGACGCTGTTACAAAGGCAAAGCCCGTTTTGCTTGAGCCGATTGTCAATATCGAAGTTACCATCCCAGCCGAGAATATGGGCGATATCACCGGCGATTTGTCCTCCAAACGTGGAAGAGTAGTCGGCCAGGATATGCTCGCGGGAAATTTCATCGTTATTAAAGCCGAGGTCCCGCTCTCCGAAGTTACGCAGTATAACAGCCAGTTAAAGAGCGTTACCGGCGGACGCGGCAGCTACTCGATGACGCTCAGCAGATATGAGGTCGTGCCGGGCAATGTCCAGCAGCAGATTATCGCACAATATGGAAAAAAGAAAGTAGAAGAAGAATAACATAAGATTTGAAAGGATAGAAAGATGTGTAATACCTGTGGATGCAGGTCGGGCAAAAAAGCAAAGCCGAAAAAGAAAAAAGCAAAAGGCAAGAAGAAATAGCGAATTGGTGAATTAGTTAATTGGTGATTGGATACTGGATAATCGCTATTGGTCATTTCGAGTGCAGGCAGGGAGCACGGAGAATTTCTTTGACCCCCGACTACGAAATTCGAGGGCAGGCTACTAAAGTGAGCAACAGTCGAGGATAGGTGGGCGTGCGGAGTAACCCGTCGGATAAATACTTCAACTGCGCTCAGGGCAAGCTCACTACAGACTCTTCGACTGCGCTCAGGGCGGGTTGGCTTTGTTTGGGTTCGTTTTTGGTAGTTCATAGTTCGGAGTTCGTTGTTGTTAGCCATTATTGGACAAGGGGTTAGGTTCGTTTTCGGCATTTTGAAAATTGGCTTTGTTTGGCATAATTGATTCATTTTTGATTGATTTTTCCGCTGTAAATAGACAATCTCCGCTTCTGCCGCGGCAAGTAAAGTTTCAGCCACAGAGAACACAGAGAAGTAAATTATGAATTAAGTATTAATTGGTTATTGGAAGCCGCTCATTGGTAATTTCTCTAAAAAGTTTCCTTTCAAGAGAGACTTTCTCTCTACAATTGGACGAACATGCGCGATTGAGGCGAAAATCTCGATTCCGCCTGAGGCGGATAAATCTCGTAACTCTAGGGAAGAAAAGGAGTAAAAATTTTTGAAATTAGCCGTTTTGGGTGCGCAGGTACCCGCGCTTTTGATTGAAAAGAAGGCAGGGTGTAGGGGATAGGGTTCAGGGGATAGGAAAAAACTGGGTCTCAGATAAAAGAGTTCTGAGATCTCCGCTATGCTACGAGAGGACGCAACAGTAAGGTGTGTTATTTTTTAGGTTTTTTTAAGAACACCGCACCGAGGCCGAGGAGAAAGAGCGTGGCGGGTTCAGGAACTTGCACATCGATATATGTTGGATCATACAATCCTGAGGCGAAAGTGGACATGTTACCACTTGGATCAAGTTTGTAAATAGTACCATTAGCACTGCCAGGTCTTCCCCAGTATCGAGCTACGTAGAGATTTTCTTCACTGTCAAAAGCAAGATCATAAGGGAAGCTAATTGAGGCGAAGATTGACCCATTTCCACTCGAATCGAATTTCTCTATTACACCGCTGCCCCAAATAGCTGCATAAAGGTTGCCGCTACTATCAAACGCAAGGCCGTTAGGGTTGTGCAAACCCGAGGCAAAGGTAGATATTGCTCCGCTGGGATTTATTTTGTAAATCTTTCCGGCGCCTACATCGGATACATAGAGGTTATCATTTCTGTCAAAAGCAAGCCAAGAAGGTTCATTTAATCCCGTGGTGAATAGGGATTTATTTCCGTTTAAATCTATTTTATGAATCGTCCCTACAAAAAAATTGCTAGAGTAAAGATTGCCACTGCTATCAAATGCAATATCTGAAGAACAGTTCAGGCCTGTGGCATAGGTGATCATGTTTCCGCTTGAATCAAATTTCTGTATGCTAGTAGTATAGGCCATATAGATATTACCGCTTCTGTCAAAGGCAAGCCCTCCTGGATTGTTCAACCCTGAGGCGAAGGAGGTTTTATTCCCGCTGGAGTCGAATTTCTCAATTGAGCCGCTACCCCAACATGACACGTAAATGTTATCTGCGTGTGCAAAATTGCCGGTCAGGAAGGTAAAGACTGTGACGGCTAAAAATAGCGTGTATAATTGGTGTTGTACTTCTCTTCTCATCTCTCTTCTCCTTCTCTCTTGCCTTTTGCCCCCAGCGGTTCGACTCTTTCGACGATGCTCAAGACAGGTTAGCTCACCAGGGCTCAAAGGCGTATTTCAGTATATGCTTTACAGCCGGATAGTCAAGGGAAATTTAGCGTTGACGGGGGTTGAAAATGGGGTAAAATTGGGTGAGCAACGGCGGAGAAAAAAACATCGCGGGGTTAGTTCGGAATCTGTTAGGGTGGTATTATCCATGAGAATTTTGCTGTCTGCTGAAGCAATTTGTTACAAATAAATTATTATTTCATTAATTTGTATCCAAACCAGTTTGGTTTATCCCCGAACTCCTTTTTTAAAGCTTTTATTTTTGCTTTGTCGTCAGATTCCCAAGCTATCTTATCATAAAATCTGGACTTCGAATAAGGAGAAGATTTTTCATCGTAGCATGAAATAGTCAATACTCGGTCGATAGGAAGAGCGACCTCTTTTTTTCCTCCTATCGCATCGCCTTCAAATGAACCTTCTTCCCATCCTCGGGGAGTTAAGTGATAGTCTTGACGTTCTTTGCTGAATGACATAATAGCTCCTGTATTTCTAAATGGCTAATAATACACTACAGGCCGGTTTAGGCTGATTTTATGCTGTGATTATTCTTCAACATTTTCAATAAGGTATGTAATAATTGTAGATGATATACCAAGTATAAGCTGTGCCTCTTTTCGCTCAATATCTCGATCTTCCCGAACATGTCGGGCAAATTCCGAAGCATACCCCCATATTTTTGACAAACCTTCATCAAGAGGTTTGGGGACTATTTCTGGATGAAATTTTAATATTTCACCTAATGTTTTTTTACGATCACCCGTAATTTCTCTTGCGACGCTTTCCAACGCCCCTATTGAATGTTGTATCGTACCTCTCAAATCTGGTTCTGGCCTTTTCGATAAATCCAAGATTGCTTCTTTTAGTTCTTTTCTCGCTATCGCAAAACGACTTTCTTCTAATTTTTCTTGGGCAATGTTAAGACCTTCTTCAAAGGCTTCATCTCCTCGTGTCTGGACTATCCCGTCTTTCAATTGCCATCCAATGCCTAATCGTTGAAAACCAGAATTCATCGAAGATTCATATTTTTCAGATTGCGTTTCAAAAACATCTGCAAGACTTTCGATAACATCGTAGACTTGATACCATTTCATTTCGTGTAAATGGTTGTTAACTTCATCGTCAATATTTGGGTATTCAGACCAATTACTCGGATTTTCCCGAACCAGTAATGTCCTGCAAATAACTGAACGCAGAAAACGGGGGCCTTTTTTCATATCTTCGTAAACTACTTTTTTAATATATTCACGTAGTTGCTCGGGAGCATCTTCGTAAATGAGATGATCTCTAGAAATTTTATTATAACCACGTCTTTCTGAAAAAAATTCTGCCATCTAAGCTCTTCTCTTAGTAATTAGGGACAGTTACCTAAAGAATGTTTTATCGATCCGATTGGAAAATTTTCAAAATGGAATATCATCTTCAGCTTTTAAATCATATCTTTCAACAGCATCGAGCTTTGAGTGTAAATTGCTAAATATTATGTTTCTCTTTTCTTTAGAACAAGACCTTAATAGATCAATAAAAGATTTTATTAACGTCACTGAAAAGGTGTTTTCATTGCTAAAATAGTACGATCCGTTGACAAAACATTGAATCAGCGATGAATTGTTAGGTAAATGTTCTTCGAGCATGACTCTTTTGTGTAAATCTTCAATTCTGGCTTGAATCTTCTCAATATCATCGAAATATTTTGAGTTGCGTTCTATTTTTGATACGATAGAAAACAAACAACTGGAAAAGTCTCTATAAGTTTTTAACTCATTCTTACTAAATTCTATCCCCTGAAATTTTTCACTTAAGATTCCTTTCTTGATATCAGAGAATAATTTCAATCTCTTATCGGGAGATAAATTGCACATACCATTGAGTACGCTAGCATACTTGAATTGCTCGATGTCTTTTTCTCTTAATACTTTTTCGAACAATTTCCCGACAAAATACACTTCTGTTGTAAAATCATATACCTCAATCGCGAACTCAGATGGTGGTTCACACCACCAATTTAATGAGATACTTTTGTCGAAATCCTTCGTGCCGAAGATCTGCTTCCCAAATCCGAAATCAATTATCTTCACTACTCCATCCTCGGTGACCATCAAGTTTTGAGGCCTTATATCCCTATGCAGAATATTGTTTGACTCTAAGTAACTGAAGCCTTGAATCGTTTGTAAAAACACTTCGTTAATGTTTTCAGGATGTTGGCCCAGATATTCTTCTATATCATATCCCTTAATATACTCCATTAAGATGTAACCCGTAAGATGTTCAGGATAAATGTAGTAATTAAATACCCTGACGATATTTCGGTGATAAATCAGGTGTAGCAACTTTATTTCTTGTATAAAGTTTTTAAACAGCAATTCTTTGTCCTGCTCATAGTATGGAGCATATTTCTTGCAAACGAATTGCTCATTAATGATATCGTCATACAAGAGAACAGTTTTACCGCATGCACCGCTTCCGAGTTCTTTTATAAATCGGAAATCTTTCTTTCGAAGAAATTCTATAATTTCATCGCTCATAAATATCAGCCTAGGAATTCCGTGATCGGCATACGACGTCTCTTTCTAATATAATACACACCGCCTTTTGTTGACAATTTAGTATTGCGGTGCGGAAAAGTCAAGATTCAATTCTGATGGCTTGGAACGCCCGAAAACGGTAACTCTCTCGAACTAAGAAGGAAGAAGCCATCCTCGCGCCTGCAACCCCGGGTGAAACGGAAAAGAACCCACCGGCACGGGTCCGGGGGCTAACTGGCTAAATAGCGGCAATTATTTTGCAGGCAAATCGAGAATCCTTTTACATCTTGGGCATTGGACCTTGTCGGATTTGAAATTGGGCGGGATTTTCAATTTCAGGCCGCACAAACAGGTCAGGAAAACGAACTGGTTGACCTTTCGCATAATGTCGCCGACCTGCCGCATCTGGGTTTCGCGGCGTTGTTCCTCTTTGGCTTCTGCGCCGATTTGGCGCAAGGCAATATCCTCTTTGGTCAAAGCAGTAAGAGGAACGATTGTTTTACGATGTGTTATCTTACTGTAAGAATCCGAATAATCCTTGAAAGATGCGCCGCTACCCATACTGCGGAGGATTTTTATCCTTTCGGAAATCGGCGGATGCGTGCTGGTCAGGTCGGACAATCTCATACCACCTCCTTTCTTAAAGGGATTGACGATATACATCGGGGCGGTAACTTTATTGGCGGCAGCCAACTGCGGGGATGTGTCGTCGGCGATTTTTTCAAGGGCGCTGGCGAGACCTTCAGGGTAACGGGTGAGGCGCGCAGAACCGGCGTCGGCAAGATACTCACGTTTTCGAGAAAGAGCGAAATAAAGCAGTTGTGCCATTATAGGGGCAAGAATGGCGGCAACAATCGCGATAACCAGCATAATAATCATAGCCTGCCCGCCGCCTCTGCCGCCGGATGAATACCTCCGCCGCGAACCCATAGAGCCGTAATACATACTCCGCAGGAATACCTGCGAGAGCAGGACAATCGAGCCGAGCATTATGCCGGCAAGTGTTACATAAAGAATATCGCGGTGCAGGATGTGGCTCATTTCGTGGGCGATGACACCCTGAAGCTCATCACGGTTGAGCCGGCCTAACAGGCCTGCGGTTACCGCAACGGAGGCGGACTGCGGGTTTCGTCCTGTAGCGAAGGCATTCGGGGCTGGGTCAGGTATGATATAGATTTTGGGCATTGCAGGTAACCCAGCGGCGATTTTCATTTCCTCAACTATGTTGAATAACTGGGGATGGTCCTCGTGAGTAACAGGTTGGGCTTTGCTGGCAGCGAGAAGGATTTGGTCGCCACTTGAAAAGCTGACCATCGCAAGAACCAGCCAGATGACGGCAGCGATTATCAGGCCGATGAAACCTGCCTGGGGGCCAGCGAAGGCGACGCCGAGAAGATAGCCTAAGAGCAGTAAAGTAACAGCCATCAGCATCATCAGGATGATGGAGTTTCTCTTATTAGCCCTAATCAGTTCCCACATAGTAGTTTTAAATTTTAAGTTTTAAATTTTAAGTGAAACTGACTTTCGGGACTTCCCGCTCAGCGGCGGTTTCAAGCCCGAAGAAATCCCGCTTGCCGAAATTGAACATATTCGCAATGATGTTAGAAGGAAACATCTGAATCTTGTTGTTAAAGAACAGGACCTGGTCATTGTAGCTCTGGCGTGCAAAGGAGATTCTGTTTTCGGTGCCGGTAAGCTCTTCCTGAAGGGCAAGGAAGTTCTGATTGGCCTTAAGGTCGGGATAATTCTCGACGACGAGCATAAATTTACTCAGGGCGTCGCCGAGTGCGCCTTCGGCTTTCGAGGCGTCGGAGACGGTCTTTGCCCCCATAGCCTGGCTTCTTGCTTTGGTTATGGCTTCAAAGGTTCCGCGTTCGTGCTGCATATAGCCCTTGGCGGTTTCGACAAGGTTGGGAATTAAATCGTGGCGGCGCTTCAACTGGACATCAATCTGCGACCAGGCATTATCGACCTGATTACGAAGCCGAATCAAAGCGTTGTAAATGCCGATTACAAAAAGAACAAACAAAGCAAGAACAGCAGCAATAATGATTAGTGTGGTCATAACTTTTCTCCTTTAACAAATACTTTTCAATCTTTGGGAAAAACCCACAGGCCAAACGGACATTGGTTATCGTGCGGAAAATTTATGCACGGTCAGCTGCGTGTATTTTTCACCCGGTTTTAAGACCACCGACGGGAAACCGGGTTTGTTGGGCGAATCCGGGAAATGCTCCGTTTCGAGACAGAAGCCGGTGTGCTTGCCATAGAAGGCACCTTCTTTTCCCTTATTATTCAAAAAGTTTCCGGTATAGAACTGAACGCCCGGTTCAGTGGTGAAAATTTCCATAACCCGGCCGCTCTTCGGCTCATAGGCCGAAGCTGCAAGCGCCAGCCCCCCTGCTTTCTTGAGAAAGCAAGAAGGGGGGGAACTGTTGAGCACGTAATTGTGGTCGTAACCAGCCCCGACCTGTTTTATGCGCGAGCCGATGGCCGTCGGCTTAGTGAAATCCAGCGGTGTGCCTTTGACAGGTTTTATTTCACCGGTCGGTATCAAATCCTTGTCGGTGGGGGTGAAATTATCGGCGAAAATCTGCAGCTCATGCCCGAGAACATCACCGGAATTATGGCCGCCGAGGTTAAAATAGCTATGATGTGTGAGATTGATGACGGTGGCTTTGTCGGTTTTGGCTTCGTAGCTGATTTTCAACTCATTATTGTTGGTCAGGGTGTAGGAAACCATGCAGGAAAGATTGCCGGGATAGCCCTCTTCGCCATCATAGCTGCGATAGGTTAATTTCAGGGCGGGACCTTCGTCAGTATGCATTTGTTCCGCGTTCCAAACAACCATACTGAACCCTTTTATACCACCGTGGATATGATTTGGGCTGCTGTTTACCGCCAGCGTGTATTCGACGCCATCGAGGGTGAACTTGCCTTTGGCGATACGGTTTGCATAGCGGCCGACTATCGCACCGAAATAGGGAGTGCCCTTGATATATTCGTCGAGACTATCGCAGCCCAGAACGATATCGGCAAAATTCCCATTTCGGTCGGGCACCTGAAGCGATGTCAGGATACCGCCATAGGTCATTATTTTGGCCTTTAAGCCATTGGTGTTGGTCAGGATGTATAAATCGACGTTCTGGCCGTCCGCCGTTTTTCCAAAAGCCTGTTTTTTAATGCTCATCTTTTTTTCTCCACACGTCGTAAGCTCATTACAACCAAACACAAACAATACTGCAACAACTAATAGAATTGGAACGTATATGGTTCTCATTTTTGGTTTTTCTCCTTTTGAAGGTGGAAATCAGCCGGGGAAAATATCAGTTAATAGCTTTTGAATTTTATTGTCCTTATCCAATTTTGCTTTGTCTAAGATATTCTGCAGCTCCCCGTGGTCAAACCACAGGCCATCACCTCTGGTGCATCTGTCTATAAGCAGAGGCGGCGTGGCCGGGCCAACGACGATTTTCTGCATTTTTTTCAGGCATATTGGGCATTTTCTCCGTTTTTCAGTGCAATTGGAATCGATTTTGAAGGAATCGAGCAACTGTTTGGTCTGCTGTGAATTGCCAAGCAAAAGTTCCAGCTCGCCGGCATCGAGCCAGATACCGCCACAGTCGGTGCAGTAATCGACTTCGACTTCGGCAAGCTCAAGGACAATCATTGCATTTTTACAAACCGGACAATCCACAAGAATTCTCCGCTTGTCTGTAATAAAGGAACCTAAACAGCCGCAGCATATTATATCCGCTGTATCTTCAGGTCAAGAAAAACCTGCGGGCAGCAGCCGTTTTTTCGACGAAAGAGACGTCTATCCTCGCCGGCGGGTCCCTTGGTCATTTCAATCACGAGCTAATAATAATTGACGAATCGGGTCGATAATAGTATAATGGACTTTGTCTGAATCAACAAAACGGGTTGCATATATGGCAGAGAAACGTAGACGTTTAGGCGAGATACTCTATAAAGCCGGGCTGGTGGAAAAGCAGTCGCTTCTCAATGCAATCAAGACTTCCAAAACCAGCAATAAACGGCTTGGCCAAGTATTGCTCGAATTGGGCCTGGTGGACGAAGAAACTCTTACCAAGGCAATCGCCAAACAATTCGGGCTGGAATACGTGAACTTAGATAAAATCACCATTCCGCCTGAGGTAATGAAGCTTGTCTCGGAAGACCTTATAAAAAGGCACAATGTCCTGCCTCTTGGTATGAATAACGGCAGATTGAAATTGGTTATCAGCGACCCGTTAAACTTAGACGTGATGGATACGCTCCGATTTCGCCTGAATGCCGAGCTGGACTACTGTCTGGCAAACCCTTCAAAAATCAAATCCTATATCCGGGGGTTACTGGAAGAAACAAAAACCGAGGAAGATGACAAATTAAAACATAGCATCGACGCAACTGCCGCCGAGCTTGCTGAGGTCAGTCGCGAACTACAAGCAGAAGCTCTCCGAGCTGAAGCTGCAGGCGGCGGCGATGACGGCCCCATTGTCCGGCTGGTGAATCTGATAATAGATAATGCCTACCATATGCGGGCCAGCGATATCCATATCGAGCCAATGGCCGATAGAGTGCGCGTAAGATATCGTGTTGACGGCGTCTGCCTGGAGAAAGATAACATCCCCAAGAATATGCAGGCGCAAATGATTACCCGCTTCAAAATCCTATCCGGTATGGATATTGCAGAGAAGAGATTGCCACAAGATGGTCGTATTAAACGTACGATTGCAGGCAGCGATGTTGATTTCCGTGTCTCTGCTCTGCCTGGGAACCATGGAGAAAGCGTAGTATTGCGAATCTTACGCCGCGAGTCGGTCAATATCGGTATCCAGTCACTCGGCTTTGAACAGGATGATTACGAGCGATTTCTAAAAATAATCAAAAGGCCCAACGGTATATTTTTGGTTACAGGACCGACCGGCAGCGGCAAAACCACGACTCTATACGCAGCTTTGCAAGAACTTAACAGGCCGGACAAGAAAATTGTTACGGCTGAGGACCCTGTGGAATATAACTTTGACGGGATGAATCAGTGTCAAGTCAGGGAAGAAATCGAGCTGACATTTGACAAGATTCTTAGAGCAATGCTGCGACAAGCCCCTAACATTATACTCGTTGGTGAAATTCGAGACGGCGTTGTTGCGGATACTGCAATTCAAGCAGCACTTACAGGACACCTGGTTTTCAGCACTTTGCACACCAATGATGCCCCCAGTGCGATTACGCGTCTAATAGATATGGGTGTCAAGCCATTCCTCGTAGCCAGCTCGATTCAAGCTATTATGGCGCAGAGGCTTGTAAGAGTCATTTGCGAGAAATGCAAAGCAATCGATGAAAATCCGGACCCGTACTATTTGCGAGCGCTTGATATTACCGCTGAAGATATCAAGAAGCATCCCTTCTATAAAGGCGCTGGTTGCAGCCAGTGCCAGAATACCGGTTTCAAAGGCCGAATCGCAATATTTGAAATGGTAGAACTAAACAGCAGAATAAGAGAACTGGCCTTTGCAAAGGCAGCTAATGTTGAATTGAGAAAGGCCTGCCGGGCAAGCGGAATGAGAACGCTGAGGGAGGATGGCAGGATTAAGGTATTCAAAGGAATAACTACGCCGGCAGAAGTAGTAAGTATAACACAGACTGAAGGAGTAGTCCTGGATTAAACAAAATAGATATTAAGGATTCTCAAATGGCAACAGTTAATATGGATCGCTTACTACAGGCTTGTGTCGCACAAGGGGGCTCAGATATACACCTCACTACCGGCCGAGCACCGGTATTGAGAATAGACGGCACACTCAGGTCTTTGGAAACCAAGGTTCTTGAGCCCGATGATACTGTGGCTTTGATGAAAAGTATTGCGCCTGAGCGAAATCAGCAGGAACTTCAGGAAGAGGGAGGAACCGACTTTGGCTTTGCCTATGGTGATGTAGCAAGATTTCGTGTGTCTGTTTTTCGGCAAAGAGGGGATATCGCGGTAGTCTTACGTCTAATCCCAACGAAAATTCTGACATTTGAGGAAATAGGCCTGCCTAAGATTTGTGCTGCTTTGTGCCGACGGCCGAGGGGGATGTTTTTGGTTACAGGCCCGACCGGTAGCGGCAAAACAACCACATTGGCTTGTATGGTGAACTATATTAACGAGCACTTCGACCGTCATATTATAACAGTTGAGGAGCCGATAGAATATTATCACAAGCATAAAAAATCTATTATCAATCAACGAGAGGTTGGTGTTGACGTTCCAAGCTTTGGCGAAGCGCTAAGGCGTGTTTTAAGGATGGACCCCGACGTGATTTTGGTAGGTGAGCTGCGAGACCTGGAAACGATTGAAGCAGCCATTAGAGCTGCTGAAACCGGCCACCTTGTATTTAGTACACTGCATACAATAAGCGCTGCAGGAACGATTACCAGAATTATTGATGTATTTCCGGTAAACCAGCAGGAGCAGATTCGCACCCAGTTAAGCTCCAATTTGATGGCGGTTCTCAGTCAAGAACTTTGTCCTTTGGCTACCGGCAGAGGCAGAATTGCCGCTTATGAGTTTATGGTTGTTACTCCTGCGATTTCTAATCTTATCCGTGAAAACAAGACTTATCGAATTGATTCGAGCATCCAAACAGGTAGGAAATTGGGAATGCAGCTTCTTGATGAACACCTTTGGCAACTCTATGAAACCAACAAGATTACCTTAGAGGAGATGCTGGACAAAGCTCGCCAGCCGGGGGCATTGCAGGATAAAGCTATGGCCAAGATAAAAGGTGTGAGAGGGAAAAAACCAGTAAAGGAGGTCGAGGAGGATATAGGGCCGATTTTAAGGACGTAATTGGCAACGAAATGAGCCGGTTTTTGTGAAATGCCAGCCCAGAAATGGATTTAGCTGGCATTTTTTTTGTAGATTAAAAAGAGTAGCTTTTTTGGTTAATAAAGGGCTGTAGAACGGTAAAGTGAGCATTTCTTTGAGTCTTAATAACTAAATGTCCAATTTGTAATTTACTTGTCAAAAAGGTTTTAATGTGATATAATGAATATAGATGTGAGATTGAATTGATTAGAGGTAAAAACCAGATGGAAAAAGTAAAGGCGGCAAAAACGCTCCCCCCCGTAGAACAATTAAGGGGTAGAACCCTCGGCAGGATACTTATAAAAATGGGTGTTCTGACAAGAGAAAAAGTCCATGAATGCCTGAAAATTCAGCAGCAACGGCCTGGACCTGTAAGAATAGGCCAGATATTCCTTGAACTTGGATTGACAGATGAAAACCAGCTACAGATTGCTCTTGCAGCCCAGCGGGGAATGGAATATGTAAAACTGGGTGATATTGACATCCCTGCCGATGTAATCGAGAAGGTGCCGGCACAAATGGCAAAGACATATCACCTCGTACCACTCGAATATAATAAGGAACAGAACGAGTTATGCGTTGTTCTTGATAGTGCTGATAATTTCAGAGCGACCGACGACTTGAGCACATTGATGGGTTTTAGAGTTACCGCGAAGATAACCGACTCCGAAGCACTGGAAAGTGCTTTGACTAAGTATTATGAGACAAAGGAAGAAAACATCAATGAGCTGATAGGTGAAATCCAAGCGGATAGCTTTCTTGCAGAATTTGAAGGCAGGAACCAAAGTATTGACCTGGATGAATTAAAGGAACTGTCGGAGTCAAATCCTGTTAAGAAACTGCTGAACTTGGTTTTACTGCAGGCAATTCGTGATAAGGCCTCGGATGTTCATTTTGAGCCGTTTGAGAATGAATACAAGATGCGTTACCGCATTGACGGCGTGCTTTACGAAATGGTTCCACCACCAAAGCACATTGCTGCGGCACTCAGCTCGCGTATAAAAGTTATGGCAAACTTGGATATCGCTGAGAGGCGATTGCCACAAGATGGCCGAATATCATTGACCGTCCAGAATAAGCCGGTTGATTTGCGCGTTAGTGTTCTGCCCACAATGTTCGGAGAAAGTGTGGTGCTGCGCGTCCTCGATAGAAGTCAGATGAGCCTGGACTTGGAAAAACTGGGGCTGAGACAATACGATATTAAAGTATTCCGTCAGCTTATTCGCAAGCCCAATGGTATTATAATTGTGACGGGGCCAACCGGATGCGGCAAAACCACCACTCTTTACTCGGCCTTGACCGAACTTAATGACATTGAGACGAAAATAATCACCACCGAAGACCCCATAGAATATGACCTTGATGGTCTTATTCAGGTTCAAATGAAGCCGGACATTGGGCTGACATTCGCAAGGTGTCTGCGCTCGATTTTGCGTCAGGACCCCGATGTTATACTGGTCGGCGAAATCCGTGACCTCGAAACAGCAGAAATCGCAGCCCAGGCGTCTCTGACAGGCCATATAGTGTTCACCACATTGCACACAAACGATGCCCCAAGCTCAATAGCGCGACTTTTAGATTTGGGTGTTGAGCCGTTCCTTATGACTGCTACGCTCGAAGGTATCGTTGCTCAGCGATTGGTCAGAAAAATATGTGAAGAATGCAAAACATCGTTCGAGCCAACTGATGTTCAGCTAATAGAGTTGGGACTTACGCCGGCGGATGTCAAAGGCAAGAACTTCTATTATGGCCGAGGATGTAACAAGTGTAATAACACCGGATACAGAGGGCGAACGGGTATTTTCGAGATTATGCTATTCACTGATGAGATACGCGAGCTAATTATGAATCAGGCCTCGACAAGCCTCTTGCGTGAAGCGGCGCAAAAGGCCGGAATGAAGCTGCTGCGTGATAACGGTTTGGCTGCCATTTATGACGGCATTACCACTATAGAGGAGGTAGTAAAAGAGACAATTTCGGAGGCATAAAAAGTGGTTATGGAATACTTTATAGTAAGTCATCAAACCAAAAGGAGGTGATAAGAGATGCCTATTTTTCAATATGAAGCATTAGACTCACAGGGTGTAGGGATAAAGGATGAAATAGAAGCTCTGAGCCAGAAAGAGGCGATAAGCAAGATACGAAATATGGGTTATTTCCCCACGAAGGTCCGTGAGCATGGGGCTGGAAGAAAAGCTGCGGAAAAAGCTACTACAAAGCCGAAACCGAGGCGCGGCGCCGGCGGAAGGGTTAAAGTCAAATTTGTAACCCAGTTTGCAAGACAGCTTTCAACGCTGCAGGACGCAGGGCTACCCATTTTGAGGTCGCTACGTATCCTGGAGGAGCAACAAAAGCCAGGAACATTCAAGAGGGTCATTGGTTATGTAGCTGATGACATCGAGGGCGGCTCAACGCTCTCGGAAGCTATGAGCAGGTTTCCACGGTGTTTTGACCGGCTGCTTGTCAATATGGTGGCGGCCGGTGAGACCGGCGGCGTGCTGGACCTGATACTGTCACGCGTGGCTGATTTTATGGAGAAAACCCAGAAACTTAAATCCCGGGTTAAAAGCGCAATGGTTTATCCGGTTGTGGTTTTGTCGGCGGCATTCACTATTCTTTTGTTTTTGATGTGGAAAGTGATACCCACGTTTACCGGCGTGCTGACCGAAATGACGGAGGGCGAAAAGCTGCCGAGGTTGACGCAAATAGTGCTCGGAATAAGCAGCTGGATAGCATACCACTATGGCTGGGCCGTTCTGATAGGAGTACCATTTGGGGTAATTTTTCTGCTCAAAGCTATAAGGAAAGTTCGTGCCGGCAGACTCGTTCTGGATACCATCAAATTGAGACTGCCGGTGATGGGCAGCCTTACCGGTAAAGTGGCCGTTACGCGGTGGACAAGGACATTGGGGACATTGATTGGCGCCGGAGTGCCGATTCTGGATGCCATTAACACTTCGCGGGAAACGGCGGGAAATGAGGTCTATGCCAACATGCTCGGCAAGGTTCATAATTCCATCAGGCAGGGCGATACCTTCGCCAGTCCATTACGCCAGTCGAAAACCGTTGACTTAATCGTCTCCAATATGGTCTCCGTAGGCGAGGAAACAGGCGACCTGGATAAGATGCTTCTGAAAGTAGCCGACAACTTCGATGAACAGGTTGACGTGATGGTTGGTTCGCTGATGTCACTGCTTGAGCCGATTATGATTATTGTGCTTGGTCTTACTGTTATGACCATCGTCTTGTCGATATTTTTGCCGATGATAAAAATTATCACGACCTTAAGCGGAGGTACACAATAAAAACCAACATTTATCCGCCGCAGGCGGATAAAATTGAGCAATAAGGAGAACCAAGATGAAACCGATTACTAAACAATCTGACAAAAAAACAGCGTTCACCATTATAGAGCTGCTGACCGTTATGAGCATCATTGTGATTCTCATAGGTCTGCTTATACCGTCTATGAATATGGTCAAACGGTATGCAAAAGAAGTCCGACAAAAGGCCCAGTTCCACAGCATCGATGCTGCGATGGAGCTTTTCAGCAGCAACAGCGGGTGGGACAGTTATCCGCCTTCAAGCGCCCAGGACAATTCGTCGTCGCCTCAGAACTACTGCGGAGCAATGAAGCTTTGCGAAGCTATGGTCGGCCAGGATTTGATGGGCTTTCACCCGCTTTCACAATTCCGGGCGGATTGTAAAACAACAGTAGATGGGACAGATTATCCAATATACGACAATCCACCGCCCCAATCTCTTTACCCAAACACCGCGGATAATTTAAAGGCCAGAAAAGGGCCATATCTGCAGCTGGAAAATGCCAATGCCTACAGGTTGAGTGATTTGTACGCAAGTGCAAGTATCGCGGATTTTAAGCCGGGTTTATTTGTCCTGTGCGACGTGTATAACCGCGTTAGAAACTCGACGACCGGAAAAGGAATCGGCATGCCCATACTTTACTACAAGGCCGATACATTAAACACCATACACGACCCCTGCGGCACGCTTCCGGTAGTCGGCGATGATAAGGGTTATATTTACAATTACACGGACAACGATAAACTGGTCGCGATGCATCCGCCGTGGGATACAACGCTCACACACCCGCTTTCTACTCCGAAGACATTCTATGATATAACAAAGAATGGCAGGATTAGCATAACGACCGGCTGGCCGTATAAGCCGGATTCCTATATCCTGATTTCCGCAGGTTTTGACGGTTTGTATGGCACAGATGACGACATATTTAATTTTGAAAAATAGTTGCAGCTCGCCTCGGCGCCTGCCTCGGCATAGGCCAAGCCGAAGCCGGGTCGATAGCAGAGATAATTTTATAGAGGGGATATGGCTATGAAGCGCAAAAAATTAGCTTTTACGTTGATGGAGTTGTTAATAGTCCTTGGGATAATCGCCATATTGGTTGCGCTGCTTATCCCGGCACTGACTATGGTGCGCAATATGGCAAAAGAAACACAGCAGAAGGCCCAGCTTACCACCATCGAGATGGGCCTGACGGCTTTCAAAAACGATTACGGCGATTATCCGCCATCGCACGGCTGCGATTATAGCAATAATCCGCCAAATCCAGACTATAGTTACTGTGGGGCTCAAACTCTCGCCGAGGCCCTTGTCGGCTGGGACCTGCTGGGTTTCCACCCAAACTCGGCCTGGAGGTGGGATGGTCAGGATGCAAGCAATAATTTAGTGTATGACTCTACAAAGCCTGATAATCTCAAACAGAGAAAAGGGCCTTATCTGGAGCTTGCAACAGCTAATGTATTCCGGCTCGGTAACAGCTCAGGAACTGCAGATGATGGATTGTTTAAATCTTCTGTCATCGGCGGCTTGTATGGAGATAGGTATGTGATTTGTGATGTATTTACCGTAAGGAGAATGACCATCGGTTCGGGAAGTGCTGTTAAGACTATCAAGGCAGGAACCCCGATTCTTTATTACAAGGCGAATACCTCCAGCAAGATATTCGACCCCAATGCCCCCTCCAACCCCGATACACAAGCAACGCATATTTACAACGCCTATGACAATTTTTATCCTATTAACGTTTTAAAGAGCGTAACGGTTGATGGAAGCTCCGGCAGCAAACCCCATCTGTTTGGCGGTGTCCCTAAGAACTTGTATAAACTCGACTGCGGCGAAGAAGTAAGCGGTACCTATATCTACGGCATCAGGGACAGTAAGATAACAACGATACCCTGGCCCCACAGGCCGGATTCATACATATTAATTTCGGCGGGGGCAGACGGCCTGTATGGGACAAGCGACGACATTCGCAACTTTTGAAAAGGCAGGCCATCCCTGCGAGTGAACCCGCCCCCGCTTTATAGTGAGCTTGTCGAACCTAACACGATTGAATAAGCTAAAAACTATGAAAAGCTGCAAACACAAAACCGGCGTAACGCTTGTGGAGATACTGATTGTCGTTGCGATAATCGCGATATTAGTAACAATGGTAATCGGTGTAGCCAGCCGCATTGACACTCAGGGCAAAGTGCGGCTTACAAAAAATACCCTCGCACTGCTCGACGCCGCCCTGGGGGAATTCCAGGATTATGGTTATGAATATAAACTTGTCCCGAATCCCCGCACAAATGAAGCGAAGTTTTACCGCAGTCTCGATTTTCCCATAGATTGTAATGGTCTTAACTATACTAATATTAAAACCGAATTGGGAAGAGCGCTGGGGTCGGCTTCCTCAACCGCAATCAAGATCACAAAAGACACAACCGAAATCACCGATGGGACATACGACCCGTGTTATTCCGGGAGCGCTGTGCTGTATTTCTTCCTGAACAGGGTCCCCGAAAGCCGGCAGACGCTGGATAAAATCGACAGGAAACTGATAACTAATCTGGATGATAAAGACGGAAAAGATATGAAACTTATAACTACCATCGGCGGGGAGACCAAAGAATATCCGCTGTTTAGGTTCATTGACCCGTGGGGCAAGACCCTGCGGTATGACTATTATGACTACGAAAGATACACATCGACGCAAACGTACCTTAACAGAATGGATACTAAAAAGACTTTTCCTGTGATTACCTCAGCCGGGCCGGACGGGGATTTCAACACTGTTGGTGATAATATAACGAACAGAGATTAGCTACCAGAGGACGGACGACAATTAACAATTGACAATGAACTATGAACTACAAACTACGAACAAAACACGGTCTTTCGCTGATGGAGGAGGTGGTTGTTGTCGCGGCCATAGCGATTCTTGTCGCTTTCGGCCTGCCTGCCGTCCGTGCACTCTTCAGGTCAATCGAGTCCGAGGGCGGCGGAAAAGCTATGATAAGCGCAGCCCTCTCTACCGCCCGTGCCATCGCCGCAAGAGAGCAGCGATACGCCGGCGTCAGGTTCCAGAATAAATACCAGCAGGATGGCCGCGGCTGCCAGTATATGATTTTTATAATTAATGATGAGGATATGAGTACTCTTGGAGATGAATTTCGTGCTGTTGAAGGATATAAGCCTATGAAACTGCCTGATTCAGTTGGCGTAATGGATTTAATGATTAACAAAACTGTGAAAATCGGTTCCGACAGTGATATAGATACACCTGAGGAGTTAATTGATACGACTTCATTTTCAATTCTTTTTTCTCCGTCGGGCAAACTGGTTATTCACGACGTGCAGACAAGAAATAGAGATGGGCAACCAACAGCAACTACCAGCAAAGATGATATCTTTAATGTAAAATCTAATGTTGAAATCGGAATCGGAATGTTTGTTCAGGATGATTATCCCAGCGATGGCCTTGATAAGGAACCGAGCCGAAACAGTTTTATCATTTATGACAGGACGATATTTGAAAAGCTGAACCCGAACAGCAGATACACTGATTATCTAAAGGATTTGGCTGAGAAAGAGGTCATTTACATAAACCCATACACCGGGACAATGATAAACAAGTAAAGTAGTTCATCGTTCATAGTTCATAAAAAGGATACGGTGAACAACGAATCTGGCTGTGGCGAAAACAACGAACGATAAACAATGAACAATTAACA
>JBELAN010000019.1:0-43501 GCA_049508795.1 Sedimentisphaerales bacterium
ATATGGCCGACAAGAAAAAAGAAAAACCAAAGCATCTCGGCAGGGGACTGGCGTCACTTTTGGGTCCGATAACATTAACTACAAGTGAAGAAAACCAGATATTATCTAATCCAGCAATAGCCGCTAACTTTCCTCCAGACAAGGAGTTACGCAATTCGCTGCAGGAAATCAATATTGATGCTATATCGCCAAATCCTTATCAGCCGCGAACGGTGTGGGACCAGCGGGAACTGGCGGATTTGGCCGAATCCATTAAGGCCAACGGTGTGGTTCAGCCGATTATTGTCCGCCCCGCAGGGACCAAATTCGAGCTTATCGCCGGTGAACGTCGGCTCCGAGCCGCTCAATTGGCTTCTCTGACAACTATACCTGCTCTGGTGCGAGAGGCAAGCGATGAGCAAATGCTCGAATTGTCGCTAATTGAGAACATACACCGCGCTAATCTGAATCCTATCGAGCGTGCAAAGGCCTACCAAAATTATCTAAATGCCTTCTCTCTAACGCAGGCCGAAGCCGCTGAACGGCTCGGCGAAAATCGCTCTGTTATTGCTAATTACCTACGACTGCTGGATTTGCCGGATGAAGTCAAACAAATGTTAGCCGAGGGTCAGCTAACTATGGGGCACGCTCGGGCAATGCTTTCACTGCCTACCGATGAGCTTCGCCGAAAGCTCGCCAATCGAGCAATGGCAGGTCGGCTTAGCGTCCGCGAGGTCGAGAGATTAGTGCGAAAGTATCTTACAGAGACCGGCCAGGCCAAGACCACAGCACGTTCCAAGTCGGCTCATATCCTGGAGCTGGAGAACGAACTCAGCAGACAACTGGGCACGAAGGTAGCCATTGAAACCCGCAAAAATGGGCAAAAAGGCAAAATAATCATCGAATTTTACTCTTTAGATGAATTTGATAGAATTACAGAAAAGTTTGGTCTTGCTTCTATGGAACAGGTTTAAAAAGGCGGTGAAAAACAAATTTCGATGATTTTGATACACGAGTCAAAGCATTCTGTTATATAATTGAGTGAGTGCAAAAAATGGCGGGTTAGGACCGCTGATTAATTTTGATTAACGCTATTACTATTTTGGAGAATATATTATGAAGGCTTTGGTCATTTCAATGTTGATTTTGTTGATAGCATTTTTCGGTCTCATTCCTGCTCTTGGCCAGATGCCGGAGAACAAATCACCTCAGCCAATAAAACAAGAGGAAAAGCCGGCAAAGGAACCGGAACACAAAGAAAAGACCGCCGATGCAAATGCAATTGCTGACCCAAATGCTGTTAGAACCAAAATTAAAGAATTTGAAGGGTTAGGTGAAGCGTTAGAAAAAATAAACGCAGAAAGTAGCAGCGAAATAAGCGAATGGACACGCGGCAGACTCGATGACAGATTAGACCTGGCATTAGCGATGCAAAAGCAAATCACAGCGGAGTTCAAGTTCCTGCGAGAACTCGCTGTTAAAGAAGGGGCTGTCCAAACAACGGCGGCAATTGATGGGATACTTTTAGACAGACAGGAACGGTCTAAGGGTGTTATAGAAGAATTGGAAAAGAAAAGTGAAAGACTCCACCGCCGCGCTGAACGAGAGGAGAAAAAAACCAAAGAGCAAGAGCGTAGCAGAGAGCGCAGCAAAGAGGGTGTTGGTAGAAGCAGAAAAGATACACAACCCTGAAAAAGCACCCCCGGCACACCAAGAATTGGATTATCCTGCAAAACTTGAGGTGGAAAGGATAGCTATGCGAGCGGTCGTGCAGCGAGTTTTGCAAAGCCGGGTCGAGGTCAACGGCCAAACGGTCGGCCAAATCGACAAAGGCCTGCTTGTCTATCTTAGCGTCGGCAAAAGGGACAACGCGGGCGATGCTGAGTTTATGGCTGAGAAGTTAGTGAACCTTCGTATCTTTGCTGACGACGGCGGCAAGATGAATCGAAGCGTGCTCGATGTCGGGGGAGCAATTCTTTTAGTAAGCAATTTTACCCTTCACGGCGATTGCCGAAAAGGCCGGCGTCCCAGCTTCGACGGCGCAGCGGAGCCAGGTTTGGCAGAGGAACTTTATGAGAAGGTGGGCGAGCTGATTGCTCGGCAGGGGGCAGCCGTCGAAAAGGGGGCTTTTGGTGAACATATGCGCATAAGCAGTATCAACGACGGGCCAGTAACCTTTTTGCTCGATAGCGAAGAAAGTGCATAAGTCACAAGTACATAAGAGGTTAAGAACGAAAAGGAATAATTGCAGGGGAAATTGAGATTTTTCGGGTTTTTTGAGTAGTGGTGTTGATTTTTGGGGTAAAAATGGAGGTGGAGGTGTTAAAGTGCAACGATTGGGCAAGATAGGCAAGGCAAAAACGAGCGAAAAACGTTTGAAAACGTTCGAAAACCATATAGAAATATTCGACAATTTCACAATGGATGCTCGATACCCGATACTGGATGCTCGAACGAAAAAATATCCGCCTTCGCTAAAGCTACGGCGGACAGGCGAAGAAAAATTAACCGCGAATCCATTCGACTACGCTCAAGACAAGTCCGCTCAGGGCAGGCTCCGAGAGCGCAGAGTTTTAGTCAGCAACGTGTTCCGCCACACGGATGGCGGACGAGTACGAGGTTCCTTGGCCATCCCAGAGTACTCTTCTTTTTTCTTGACAAAAAACGTGTATGATGTTACAAGATAAGTATTGATAAATACAGAAATGCTTTTTTGGGGGAGGAGCGGTGTATGTCAAAAGCGTCCCCCCGAAAACGAGACTACCTAATGACTATTTTCTCACAAAACGACAAGGGCATTCTCCAGTGGTATTATACAGGGGGATTGTCTGACAAGCTGAGAAGTATAACGGTCCTTTCGTTGTTCATTTTATTACTGGGGGCCAAGGTGTCAATGGCAGTGCCGGCGTGCCCCGGGGGAGCCAAAGTGACACAGCCGGATGGGACAGAAATAACCATATATCTGCGAGGGGACGAGTATGCGCACTGGAATGAAAGCGAAGACGGGTTTCAAATCGTCAAAAACGAAAAAAGCGGGGAATGGGTGTATATGACAGAGGAAGCCGGCGAAGCTGTCCCCAGCGGGCACGCAGTAGGCAAGGCCGACGCAAGGGCAATTGGAGCATTGAGGCCTGATAAGGAGAAAATGTCGGTCCAAGCAGAGCGCAGTCGGACAGAGAAGTCCATGGTGGTAGAACCATCTGCTTTTGCGCTGACAACAGGGACGATGTACAACTTAGTAGTGCTGGTCAATTTTTCCGATTTGACGGTGGCATATCCGAGGCAGAGTTATGATGATTTGTTTAATCAAGTCGGTTATACGGCAGATGGGGCGGTTGGTTCGGTCAAGGATTATTATCATGAGGTTTCGTACAATAACCTGACGGTGCAATCGACAGTGGTGGAGGCGGTGACCTTGGACCACGGGTATGCTTACTATGGCGCCAATGACGCCTACGGCAACGATATTCGTCCGCGGGAGATGGTGCAGGAGGCGCTGGCAAAATTAGAGGCGCGTGGCTTTGATTTCAGCACGGTGGACGGCGACGGGGACGGCTGGGTTGACGGTCTGACGATTATCCACGCCGGCGGCGGTGAAGAGTATTCCGGGAACGACACCAATTATATCTGGTCGCATGAGTGGTCGCTTATCAACCCAGTGACGTATGATGGTGTTTCAATGCAGATGTATCACACGGAGCCGGCCCGGCGTGGGTGGGACGCCTATCCATCAACGCAGGGCATAACGCGGATTGGAGTCATCTGTCACGAAAACGGGCATTTTCTTGGTTTGCCGGATTTGTATGATTACGGATACGACAGCGAGGGAGCTGGGAATTTCTGCCTGATGGCCGGCGGAAGCTGGAACGGAGATTACGGAACGACGCCGGCGCATATGAGCGCCTGGTGCAAGAGCAGTCTCGGGTGGGTTTCGCCGACTCTGATATCGTCGAGCGGTGTATATTCGCTTGGACAGGTAGAAACGAATGCGCAGGTGTATAAGCTGCAGGGAGGTTTTCCTTCCACTCAATACTTTTTGGTCGAGAACCGACAAGGCGTGGGTTTTGACGCCGGGCTGCCGGGTTCACTGCGGGGTGTTTTGATATGGCATATTGATGAGACGCAGCCGGATAATGACGACCAGACTCACTATATGGTGGACCTCGAAGAGGCCAGCGGCACCCAGCATTTAGAACTTAACCTCAACGCTGGCGACGACGCGGATTATTTCCGAGCGGGAAACGCGACGGTGTTTTCAGACAGCAGCATCCCGAACAATTTGAGTTATGCCGGACAGATGTTGGGAGTGAACATAACTAACGTAGGAGCCACCGGCGCCAGCATGCCGGTTACCATTACAACAACTCCACCTTTACCGTGGTCCGATGGTTTCGAAAGCGGCAACTTCACCGTAGGTGGCTGGACTACAAGGGACAGTAATGCCCGTGTTATAACGGCGGCAGCATATACAGGCACCTATGGTGCAAGACTTCGGCAGACAACTTGGATACAAAAAATTAAAAGCACCGAAGGCTATAGTACGATACACGTCAAATACCGCCGTCAAACTTCCGGACTTGATTCCGGCGAAAATCTTTACGTCGAATGGTCAATCGATGGCAGCACCTGGAATAACCTCGAAACGGTGCGAACTGCCTCATACAGTAATGGCCTCCAGGACAAGGTTTGCAGCACGGGGGCAGACAACAATGCTAATTTCCGTATCAGATTCCGCACCAACGCTAACTCAACTACCGAGTATGCTTACATTGACGATGTGCAAATAACAGGTACCCAGACTCAGTTGCAACATACGATTTCCGGCAACATTCTGGAACCTGACGGCAACACGCCGGTCGAAGGCGTCCCAATACGGACCGACGGCAATGATGTGAACACTGTGACGGATGCGAACGGCTTTTACGAGCTGTGGGTTGACTACAACTGGTCGGGCATCGTAACACCACAAAAGGAAGGATATGTCTTTGAGCCAAACAGCGATACATACGCCAACGTTATAGAGGACTATAGCGACCAGAATTACACAGCGACGCTGAAGACGTTTGTTATTTCCGGTTATGTGTTTGATAAGGACTATGTTACGCCGATTAACGACGTTAATGTTTCTGCTGAAAATGGCGGCGGGCCCTGGACAAGCAGGTACGGAGGCGGGTCTGATAAAACAGATGTAAATGGTTATTACGAGGTAGTGGTGGATTACAACTGGTCAGGCAAGGTTGTGCCTACAAAGTATGCTTACGCATTTGAGCCAAACAAAATGGAATACGTTAATGTTAAGAGTGATTCTAACGGCCAGGATTATATAGGAACACTTTTAACCTTTATAATCTCAGGTCACATTAAAAATTCATGCGACGTGCCAATAGCGGGTGTATTAGTGGATGCAAATAATGGCGGAAGACAGAATACAACTGATGTCAATGGCTTTTACGAAGTGTGGGTAGATTATAACTGGTCCGGGACGGTGACGCCCGGTAAAGCCAATTATACTTTTGACCCGAACAGCTATGCATACGTCTATGTTCTGGATGGCGTGATAGACCAGAACTACACAGCCACTAATATCTACGACCTTGATTGTAACGGCACCATTGGTTACGGCGATTTGGCGGTGATAGCTGAAAATTGGCTTAAGACCCCTGCCAATATTAATGAAGGTGACCTGAACAACGATAACATTGTGAACTTTCTTGATTTTGCTGAATTTGCAAAACACTGGCTTGAGTAAAATTAAAACTCAAAACAGTGATATCACATCGCCGTCCATCTTCGCCAAGGCTATGGTGGATAAATGCCGGCGACGGGTAAACACCACGTGAAATATGGGGGGTAAATCTTAATTCAGGAGGCAAGGGAGGTTATTCCGAGAGGGACTTTGGCGGTTTGAGAGTGATTTTGGACTGTTAAATGCGGTTTTTTAGGACCATAATTGGATAAAAATTGTATGAATTTGACGAAAAAGTTATTGCCAACAGAGGGTTTGACGATTATCATAATGAGTTTGGGTGTAAGGATTAACGGCTACCAATCCTTCGACGGTGCTCAGGACAGGAGCCAAAATGAAGGTTAGAAAAAATGGTTTTGACAGGAATGAGTGAACAGTGCAGCACAGGGAACTGAACAACCCGGACGGCTGCGCTTTTGCGCAAATGGTGGCTTGGGAATCGGCGTTTTTGCTTCAATGTCAGGAGAACGAGGTTTTTTATTTCTGGAGACGGCTGATGTAGGGTAAGAGCGAGCTTATAACCTCTGTTTGTTTCTGGTGTTATTGAGGTGGAAACTGTTGAGGTTTCCACTTTTTTTTGCTGAGTTCCGCCAAACAAACAGCGGACAAGATTAGGAAGCTGAAGAGAAATGGGTCAGGAAATAACGAGGATAGTTGACAACATAGCACACGATAAAAATATCGACAGAGAATCCATATTCGTGGATTTGGAAGAAGCTATGGTATCAGCGGTGAGGAAGCAATTCGGCGAGCCGGAGAGCGAAATAACAGTGCATATCGACCGTTCCACGGGTGAAATCACGGCCTTTAAGGACGGGGTTCAAATTGATATGACACAATTAGGTCGAATTCCCGCGCAGACCGCCAAGCAGGTGATGATTCAGAAAATAAAGGCCAATGAGAGGGACAGTATCTATGCCGAGTTCAGCAAGCGAAAAGGGACAATGGTGAGCGGCTCGGTTGTTCGATACGAAAGCGGAACATTGATTGTTAATTTAGACCGCCGTGCCGAAGGATTTATGCCAAAGAATGAGCAAATAATGGGGCAGAGCCATCGTCCGGGCGAGAGGATTCGATGCCTGATTCTTGATGTGCGAGAAGCTGCCGGTCAGGTGAAGATTATTCTGTCCCGCACGCACCCGGATTTTATCCGGAGATTGTTCGAGTTGGAGGTGCCGGAAATTTCAGAAAACATTATCGAAATACGCGCACTGGTACGGGAAGCCGGGTATCGAAGCAAGGTTGCTGTTGCCTCGTCTGATGAGAAGGTTGACCCTGTTGGGGCGTGTGTCGGGGTCCGAGGCAGCAGGATAAAGAATATAGTCGATGAGCTCGGCGGCGAGAAAATAGATATTGTCCGCTGGAACGAGTCGTCGCAGGTGCTTATCGCCAATGGTTTGATGCCGGCAAAGGTCAGCGAGATTGCGCTGTGTTTCGAGATGGGAAGAGCAACAGTAGTGGTGGATGAGGACCAGCTTAGCTTAGCTATCGGCAAGCACGGGCAGAATGTTCGGCTGGCTGCGAGATTGACCGGCTGGGATATCGATATACTAACACCCGACGAATACAATCAAGGCATTGAACGATTGACAATCTGCGTCAAGAGTGCGGTCGGAGATGATGCACTGGTTGACAAGCTGATAGCACTTGGAGTTATATCGGTTCTGGATTTGGAAGATGTTGGGGCGGAACCGTTGATTAGCGAACTGGGTATCGATGCCGGTTTAGCTGAGAAATTGATTGCAGCAGCAATCGAAGAGGCCAAGCGTCTGGCGGCTGAGCCGAAAAAGCAAGCAGAAAGCATACTGGAGCAGCAAGGTGACCGCCAACGTGATGAACCCGCTCCCGGCGGAGAGGTAGAAGCAGCAGATAATGAACAGGCAATAGCAAACAGCGAATAGCACATTGAAAAAGAATCTAAATTCAATGTCTAAGTCTAAGAATTGGAGTTTTTTTGGCTGCTACAAGAGTCTATATTCTGGCAAAGGAGCTTGGGGTAAAAAGCACCGCTATCGTGAAGAAGTGCCAGGATGAGGGCCTGGACGTTAAGAACCATATGTCGTGGATTTCGGCCGGTCTGACGGCGACTATTCGCGAGTGGTTCAGTGAAGGAGAGCATGCCACGACGGTTGAGACGACCGAGAAAGTGGACCTGAAAAAGGTCCGACTGAAGAAAAAGCGGGCAGGGAAGAAAACAAAAGCGAAGAAAGAGGATGAGGCCGAGCCCGCTGAGCCAGCGGCAGAAGCAGAACAGCCCGAGCAGAAAGCTGCGATTGCGGTGGCCGACGAAGAATTAAAACCAAGCGAGCCGCCCAAAGAACGAGAGCCGGAACCGATATTGCCTGCAGGCCCGATTTTAGAGAAGCCCGAGCCGGCTCGGCTGAGCGGTCCGCAGGTAGTTCGTGTCGAAGCACCGGAACCAGTAGAACCACGAAGGCCAAGAACAAGAACGAGATACGATAAGCCTGTTACTGAGCCGTTAATGTATAGCGAAGAGAAGGGGAAAGAGTCAACTGTGGTTTTACCTGGAGAGAAGAGACGGGGGCCAAGGCGACACACGGAAAGGACACAGGGACGTCGTCGGGATGAGGAGGGTGCAGAAGTCGCAAGAAAGTTCAAATTCAGCAGATGGCGTCAAAGAGACATTGAAGAAAGGCAGGCCCGGCTCGATGCGGCCGGCGGGGAGGGTCTGCGAACAAGGCCGACGCGTAAAATCATTACGAAGTTCCATGCAAAAGCTGCTGAAGTCGGCAGGCCAGAAAAAGCGACCATAAGCGAGCCGATTACCGTAAAGGATTTGTCTTCAGTTCTGGCGGTTAAATCGGCAGATATTATCAGCAAATTGATGCAGCAGGGTATAATGGCCACAGCTAATCAAGCAATAAGCTCCGACGTTGCGGAACTGGTTGCTCTGGAGTTCGGCACAGAATTGGCCGTAGAGCATAAAAGGACACTGGAAGAGCAGATACGTGCTGAATTTGAGAGTCGTGAGAGAAAGCATCTGGAAAGGCGTTCGGTGGTGGCAGCAATGCTGGGCCATGTTGACCACGGCAAGACCAGCTTGCTGGACAGAATCAGGTCAACTCAGATAGCAGCGGGCGAGGCCGGCGGGATTACCCAGCATATCGGCGCATCTCAGGTCAACTGGGACGACAAGAAGGTAACATTCCTTGATACGCCCGGTCATGAGGCGTTTACGGCGATGCGGGCGCGAGGCGCCAATATGACCGATGTAGTGGTTCTGACGGTTGCCGCCAATGATGGTGTGATGCCCCAAACGATTGAGGCGATACACCATGCCCGTGCGGCAGGAGTTCCAATTATTGTGGCATTGAATAAGATAGATTTGGGCGGCATCGATGTAAATCGGGTTTATGCACAGTTAGCTGAGCAGGGTCTGTCGCCGGTGGAATGGGGTGGACAGACGGAAGTTGTAAAAACCAGTGCGATTACCGGCGAGGGTATAAATGATTTGCTCGAACACCTCGATTATACAGCCGAATTGCTTGACCTGAAGGCAGATAACACGATTCCTGCAACGGGATGGGTAGTCGAAGCGAAGATGTCACCACAGCTTGGTCCGGTGGCAACTGTTTTAATTAAAGAAGGCCGACTAAGCAAGGGTGATGTGGTGCTTGCCGGCGGGGCCTTCGGGAGAGTAAAGAGCCTGAAAGACAGCTACGGCAAGAAGATAAAGGTAGCTACAAGCTCGATGCCTGTGGAGATAAGCGGCCTGAGCGATGTGCCGCAGGCAGGGGACAGATTCTACGTTCCGGATGATATCAACAAGGCCGCAACCGCCGCTGAGGAAAACAAAATACTCTCGAGGGAACATTCGTTGGTGAAACGAACACAGGTGACGCTGGATAATTTATTCAGCCAAATAGAGGCTGGCAAGACAGCAGAATTAAACCTTATCATTCGAGCCGATGTTCAGGGCTCGGTGGATGTTTTGACGAAATATTTATCCGAGCTGAGCACTGAGGAGGTAAAGGTCAAGATTCTGCATGCGGCGCCGGGCGGAATCACAGAAGGTGATTGCCTGCTTGCCGAGGCGTCGAACGCCATTATAATCGGCTTTAGTGTTGTGCCCGAAGAGCGTGTGGCCAAGATTGCAGAAGCCAAGGGGATTGAGATAAGACTCTACGATATAATCTACCGCATAACCGAAGATTTGCAGAAATCCATGGTTGGTCTGCTTAAGCCGGAGGAAAAAGAAGAGCCCATCGGCAGGGCTGTGGTAAGAGCTATTTTTAAGGTTTCGAAGATTGGAACGGTGGCCGGCTGTTATGTCAGCGACGGCGTCGTGACGAGGAGCGCCAAAATTCGCCTGATACGTGACAATATCGTAATCAGAACCGGCCTGAGTATAGAGTCTTTAAAGCATTTCAAGGATGATGCCCGCGAAGTGAAGACGGGTCTGGAGTGCGGCATTAAGATAGCGAAATTCGACGATGTCAAGGTCGATGACGTTTTCGATTTTTATGAAATCGTTAAAGTAGCAAGAACCCTTTAATCGCGTTTCGCGATTGATGGTGTGCCTGGCGATTTACGAGATACGAATATTATGCCGACAAGAAGACAGGAAAAGGTAGCTCGTGCGGTAAAAGAAGCGGTCAGCGACGCTATTGCCAACCACCTTAACGACCCGCGCATCGAGGGTTTTGTGAGCATTACGAGAGTTGATGTGGCCGCTGATTTGCACAATGCAGACGTGTATCTGAGCATTTTCGGCAAGGATGATGCTGCCCAGAACAAAACTTATGCGGCGATAACGCACGCCAAAAGCCGAATACAATCGCTGCTGGCAGGTAGGCTGCGGTGCAAATTCTGTCCTGTTTTGCGATTTCAGAGAGATGAAAGCTTCAAGAAGGCGATGGAGACCATAAAACTGATAGACAAAGCCACAAGTGAGCGGGAGAAAAAGGATTCGGTTGACGAGAAGCAAGAGCGACTGTAAAAAAGCGGCAGCCCCCTTTTCTGTCTTCGACAGAAGACAAGGGGGCCAAAACCGACAGAGGCTTTTATGAAAGACAGCAAAGAGTATTCGGAAAAGATACATAAGCTGTACCGTTCATTGAAACATAAATATCCGGGGGTCCAAAAAGCCATATACGAAGAACCGGTGGATGCTCTTGTTTATGCCATCATTAGCGCCGAATTGAGCGAGGCGGAGTCGCAGTCTGCGATTAAGAGATTTTCGGATTACTTTGTTGACTGGAATGATTTACGTATTTCACGAGCAGAAGAAATTGTCGAAGCACTTGGGGCAGATACATCTGGGACAAGAAATACAGCTTCGGCACTTACGGCGGCTTTAAGGTCGGTATTCAGCAAATATAATATGGTTAGCTTGAAGGCGTTGAGTAAGATGAGCAAACGCCCGGCCAGAGGAGTTCTTGAGAAGATAGAAGGCACCAGCCGGTTTGTGGTCGATTATTGTATGCTTACGTCTCTACAGGGACACGCAATCCCGCTTACGAAAAAGATGATAGAATACCTGCGAAGCAATGAGTTAGTCCACGCTGGAGCTGATGAGGAAGAGATAGAAGGTTTTTTAGCCAGGCAGATTTCGGCTGAAAATGCATACGAGTTTTATTCCCTTTTGCGGCGCGAGAGCGAAGCACGCGAAGTGAGAAGGAAGAAGAAAACTAAAACCAAAAGCAGAAAGGAAGGAACGGCTGTTTGAGATGTCAGAAAAGGTATTAAAATTAGGTATTCCCACAGGCAGCCTGCAAAAGGCGACGGTTGAACTTTTCAACAAAGCAGGGTTCAGCATTGCTGATTCTGAAAGAAGCTTTCAGCCACGTATAGATGACGAGCAAATCCGGTTGGTTTGTCTGCGAGCCCAGGAGATGAGCAGATATGTCGGCGGAGGCGAGCTCGATGCCGGTATTACCGGTTACGACTGGATAACGGAAAGCGGTTGTGACGTGGTTGATGTTTGCGAACTTGCCTACAGCAAAGCTACGAGCGAACCGGCGAGGTGGGTATTGGCTGTGCCTGATGAATCGCCGGTTAAAAGTGTGCAGGATTTGCGCGGCGGCATAGTCGCAACCGAGCTGGTCAAGGTAACAAAGAAGTATTTTGCAGATAAAAGTATTGACGTAAAAGTCGAATTTAGCTGGGGCGCTACCGAGGTAAAGGCGCGCCTCGTAGATGCGATAGTGGAGCTGACCGAGACAGGGACGTCACTTGCGGCGAATAATCTGCGGATAGTAGATACGGTTATAACCTCTACAACGCGGCTTATCGCAAATAAAAAGGCCTGGCAGGATAAGTTTAAACGAGAAAAGATAGAAAATATCGCCATTTTGCTGAATGCGGCGATAGAGGCCCGCAGTAAAGTGGGCTTAAAAATGAATGTGAAAAAAGGCGACCTGGAGCGCGTTTTGAAGGTGCTGCCTGCTGAGAAAAGTCCGACAATTTCGGGTTTAGCTGATTCGGATTATGTGGCAATAGAAGTGATTATCGACGATAAAGTGGAACGCTCTCTTGTTCCAGCTCTGAAGCGTGCCGGGGCATCGGGAATAATTACGTATCCGCTAAATAAGGTCATACACTAATCGAGGGTTTTGAGTATAATTTTTCATAGGCGGCAATCAGGCGGTCCATAAACTTATTGTATTCGTCGTCCACCACACAGCGTTTAGGGTCGGCCTCGAACCACTCAATCGAGCGTTTGACGCCCTGCGCAAAAGGAACCGTTGCGGCAAAGTCGGGGACAAAACGTTTTATCTTGCTGTTGTCGAAAACGATGCTGCAGGCCTTGTCGCCTAAAAGGGTGCCGGCGTGGTCGGGGTCGATTTTGGCGATGAAATCGGAGGGGATATAGACGGCATTTAATCTTACTCCTGCGGCATCGGCTATCGCCTGATAAATCTGGTTCCACGTCAGCACTTCATCGGAGGTGATATGGAATGCGTGGCCGATGGCCTGAACGTTGCCGATAAGGCCGACGAAACCTTTGGCGAAATCCGTATTGTGCGTCATTACCCAAAGAGAGGTGCCGTCACCGTGAATGATAATTTTTTCCCCCTTTCGCATCCGGTCAACAATAGTCCAGGGTTTTGGCCAGCTATTAATCGCGGCAGGTATCATTGTAACGCCGTAAGTCAGCGACGGCCGGACGATTGTGATGGGGAAGCCGTTGCCGCGGTATTCGTTCAAGAGCCGGTCTTCGCAGGCGATTTTGTCGCGCGAATACTGCCAGTATGGATTTGCAAGCGGCGTCGATTCGGTGACGAGCCAGTGCGTGGGGGGCTTTTGATAGGCCGATGCGGAGCTGATGAATATGTATTGGCCGACGCTGCCTTTGAAAATTCTGATGTCAGCTTCGACGTCTTTCGGCACATAGGCGAGCCAGTCAACAACCACGTCGAAGGTTTTGCCTAACAGGAGCGATTTATCTTTTGCATCGCCCTTGATGACTTTTGCGCCTTTTGGAACGAACTCTCTGTGCTGTCCGCGATTGAAAAGGAACAGCTCAATTCCCTTTTCGACCGCCAGCTTCGATACCGCAGCACTTATTATTCCCGTTCCGCCGATGAACAAGACCTTCATCTTTCTACCCCATCTCTACAACGACTTTGTTTTCTTTTTTCATTTTGGAAACAGGAATCAGGTTGCCTGCGATAGGTTGGCCGTTGAGGGTGATTTTTTTGATGCCCTTCTGGACATCGGCGGGATTTACAACCTTAATGTTGAGCGTTTTATTACGGAACCGGCGGACGGCGGTAAATTGCTTCCACGACGCGGGTATGCAGGGGTCGATGCGAAGTCCTTTGTAATCGGGCCTGATGCCTAAAATATATTGTGTCGCGGAATAATAGGCCCATGATGCGGCGCCGGTCAGCCAGGGGACACGCGATGCGCCGTAACGGGGGCTGTAAATGCTGTGGGTGTATTGGGAATAGACATAAGGTTCGATGCCGCGAATCTCGGCCTTGTCGTTGAATGAGGCGGGCAGGAAACTACGGAAATACTTAAACGCCCTGTCGCCGTGGCCTAACATTGTTTCAGCCATAATGGCCCAGCCCTGCGTGTGGCAGAAGATACTGGCGTTTTCCTTGGAGCCCTTGTTGAATAGTATCGAGCGGATTTCGGCGCAGCGGATGTTTTCGTAAGGAGGTGCGCAGAGCATAAGGCCGTAATCGGTCGCCAGTTTCTCATTGACGGATTGCATTGCCTGCTCGGCGCGTTGTTTATCGGCATGGCCGCTAAGAACGCTCCAGGATTGTGTATTGAGGTAAATTGAACCCTGTTTATTTTCGTGTGAGCCGATTTTTTCGCCGGACTCTTTATATGCACGGACATACCATTTGCCGTCCCAGCCGAACTTGTCGAGTTTCTTATCAAGCGATTCGAGCTGCTCTTGCGCCCATTTGACCTCAGTTTTTTTGCCGAACATCTCGCAAATTTCGATATAGGTTACAAGGCCGTAACGCACCTGCAGGGCGACAAAAACTGAAGTGCCCTTTGTGCCAAGCCGCAGGCAATCATTCCAGTCAGCCAGCAGTCCGCTGGGCAGGCCGTTTTTACCCGTGCGTTTGAGATTGAATTCAATCGCCCTGCGAAGATGGCCGAGCACGGTTGCCTTGCCTTTGTCGGCATAAGGCAAAACCTTTTTATAAAAATCGATATCGCCTGTTTCTTTGACATAAGTGGGTATCGCATTAAAGAGCCACAGGCAGTCGTCGGAGCGGTATTCGTCTTCTTTCGGCGGTTTTTCTTTGCCTGGTTTGTGCAAGAAGGCCATTACGATGGGCATAGCGCCGCCTGTCGAACATTGGCCTGTAATCATAAGCTCGAGACGTTTTACCGCCTCCTTCGGAATTAAGTGCATAACACCCATAAAGTCCTGAACGGTATCGCGGTAGCCCAGGCCATCGCGCTCGCCGCTGTAAATCAAGCTCGCCATTCTTGACCAGGAGTAGGTAGTCAGGCAGTTGAACGGGCTCCACATATTCATCATACTGTTGAACGCCGCATCAGGCGTGCAGACGGACAGTCCCTCGATTCGGTTGTGCCAGTATTGACGGACCTTTTCGAATTCGGCTTTCACTTTAGCCGGGTCGCCGAATTGTTGGACGGTTCTTTTGCCTTCGACAGCCGCCTTGCCGATACCCATCAGGACGACAAGCTCTTTGGACTGGCCGGGTTCAAGCTCGATATCGACCTGTATTGAGCCGCAGCCGTCGTCGCCGACCGCCAGAGAATTAGTGCATTTGCCCTTTTCGACGACCTGCGGATTTCCATAGCCGTTGTATGGGCCGATAAAAACGTCGCGGTCGGTGTCGAAGCCGACTATTTCGCCGCCTAAGAAGGCCAGAAAAGTATGTCTGGCCTGCCCGCCGTCGAGGATATCGTCCGGATTCGGCAGCGCAAGGACGCTGCCGCCGTGGTCGATAATGCCGTCCACGAAATTCATATTAACTATAGCGTGCGAGTATTGCAGATTGAGGAAGTCATTGAAGCAATGCCAGGTGCTCGGGTATTCGACGAAGGTAAATAAGCTCAGGTTTCTTTTTACAGCGTCCTTGTTTGTAACTTTCAGCAGCCAGCATTCGAAGTGTTTGCCCAAAGGGACGAAGTAGGTGGTCTCGGTTTCGATATTCGAGTAAAGGGAATTGATGATTGTATAGGCGGTGCCGTGCCGACAGGTGGTTTTATACTGGTCTAAGGGTTTACCCACGGGCTGCCAGGCGTTTGACCAGTAGTCACCGGACTGTTTATCGCGGATGTAGATGTAACGGCCCGGCTGGTCTATCGGGACATCATCGAAACGCAGCCGGGTGAAGCGGCCCTGTGCAGCCGACATAAAAAAGCTGTAGCCGCCCGCATTATTGGTGATGATTGCGCCATATTCGGTCGAGCCGAGGTAATTGGCCCACGACCTCGGCGTATCAGGCCTATCTATCACATACTCTTTATTTTCATCATCAAAATGCCCAAATTGCATATTGCAATCTCCCGAAATAAACGTTATTTCATATTTTTCTACAATGGTTGACTTGGATTGTCTTTGATATAGTCGATGAGTTCATCCACCTGGGTAAAAGCGAGTGCACAAGTGGTATCGGCAGCCCCGTAAAAGATCGCAATCCTTCCGGTTTCAGAATCATGCAGCGTCGCACAGGGGAACGTTACATTGGAAACAAATCCAATTGTCTCATAAGGTTCTTCCGGAGTTAATATGTAGTTTTTACAGTCCACAATTACTTTGGATGGATCTTCAATGTCCAATAGAGCAGCACCCATACTGTATACATAACCGCTGCAAGTAGTGCAGACACCGTGGTAGATTAATAACCATCCTTCAGTAGTTTCAATCGGTATGGGTCCCGCACCAATCTTAGTGTTCTTCCACCAGTAATGGGTAGTTTTCATAACCAATCGATGTTTTCCCCAATAGGTCATATCAGGACTCTGGCTTAAGAAGATATCACCAAATGGGGTATGGCCATTGTCGCTTGGGCGGTTAAGCATTACAAAATTACCGTTTATTTTCCTTGGGAACAGAACGCCGTTGCGGTTAAACGGCACAAAAGCATTTTCGAGCTGAGTAAAGGTTTTAAAGTCCCTTGTTTTGGCTATCCCGATAGTAGGCCCGTCAAAGTAATTACACCAGGTAATGTAATAAGTGCCCTCTATCTCCACCAGCCGCGGGTCATAACCATACAGGATTGGTTTTGCCGGCTTGCCATCCTCATTGAGAAATTTAATTATGTCTTCTTCGATCTTCCAGCCAATGGCGTCTTCACTTGTGCCTAAGTGCAGATTTGGGTATCCGTTTTTATGGTCGGCCCTGAAAACGCCTATAAATTCGCCTTTGTAAGGGATGACGGCGCTATTGAAAATCCTGTCTCTTTCTTTTAGTGCATTTCTCCCGATGACTGGATTTTTATCATACCGCCAGACAACATCAGTGCAGTCCTTTGGCTTTTCCTGCCATGGCATATTGGGCAACGGCTTTCCGATTATTGTTTTTTTCACTTCTTATCCTTTCTTGTTGCTGAACGAAAACAATATATTGCCGGTTGCATACAAGTAACCTATTCCTATTAGGCAGTTGCAATATCTTCACCGCTGGCTTCGCGTCTTTCCTCAAGGTCCGCCTTGATGTTTTTCATTGTCGTTTCATCCAGTTTATAGAAGAACATAAGGATGATTAACGCAACCACTCCTATGGCAACCGGTATTACACTCATCATCGCCTTCAAACCATTCAGAACATCTATGTTTTGGACCACATTGGCCACGAATCCAGTCGCCGCAAGAATCAAGCCCGCAATCATACTTCCGATGGCCCAGCCGAGCTTGTTTGACATTATGGAAGCCGAAAACACAAGCCCCGTGGCCCTTCTGCCGGTTTTCCATTCGGAATAGTCCGCCGTATCGGCATACAGGACCCATAACAGGGCTGAAATCGGACCTCCAACGAACGAGCCGACGGTCTGAAAAACATAAATCAGCATTAAGTTTTCCGGCTTGAAGAAATAGAATGCGCCCGTGCAAATAAGAGCGGCTATGAAAAGAATAACCGTGGCACTTTTTCTTCCAACGAGTTTGGCGAAAAAGGGAACAAGTAAAACGCCTATAAGGGATAACCCCTGCCCAATCACATTGAAAGCGGATGCCAGAGTTTCCCAACCGAATTTGTGAGTCCCATCGAACAAGGCAACAGCCGATTTCCCAAAAATGCTGTAAACGGGGTTAACGATATATTTTAACAGGAAGTTAAAAACCTGCGCCAGCAATGGACTTTCCTGTCCTCCGACGTAATATTTGAAGTAGTGACTAGTTACGCTTAAACGAATACATACGAATAAAATGAAAAGAATCGTAACAGCAAATAGAAATATCCATGGAACGTTTTTTGACAAGTCCTTCAAATCATTTGCTATGGATGTTCTTTCTTTGGCGATTGGCTGAATGCGTTCGTGTGTTGAAAGGAAGGTTATCATAAATAAGACGATTGCCGCGATACCGTAAATACCCATCGTCGTTTGCCAGCCCTTCGCGGCGTCACCCTGTCCGAAATGCGCCGCAAACGGCAGAACCGTCATTGAAACAATAATGCCGCCCAAATACGCGCCTACGAATTTGAAAGATGAGGCGCTGGTTCTTTCAACGGGGTCACCGCTGATTACGCCAAGCAATGCCGTATAGGGAATGTTGACAGTCGAATACAGGAACATAAAAACGATAAATGTAACATACGCGTAAACGACTTTCCATGCGTATGCAAAACTCGGCGTCGTGAACGACAGGACAGCCGAAACTGCCAGCGGAACGGCCCCGAATAATATATAAGGTCTGAATTTACCCCACCGGCTTTTGGTCCGGTCCGCAGTCATTCCGATTACCACGTCAAAAAAGGCGTCCAGCACCCTCGATACGAAAAACATTATCCCGGCAGCCATTGACGACAGGCCAAATACGTCCGTATAAAAGAAAAGCAGTTGTGACATAATCGTCATCCAGAACAGACAAGACGCTAAATCACCGAATCCGTAAAACACTCTTTCGTGTAATGAAACTTTTTGGATTTCGTTGCTCATAATATCTTCCTTAAATTGTGTACTTGAATTGGATTTCTTCCAATCGGCCGACGGCAGCCGGTTAAAATTACCCGGAGCGTTCTAAAATTCATCCATATCGTCTGGTCCGTAATTGCCGTGTAATGCTAATCACAACAGGATTTTATTGCAAGCCTTTTCGCAGTAATTATCCGGCATAATAGAGTCTGAGAAGTTCGCTCGCAACGACGACGGAGAAATGCTGCCAATGACAGCTATCTTGCTGCGTTTATTGCGTCTGAAAGATTTAGCGTGCCTTCATATAAAGCTCTGCCGATTATTACTGCTTCAACCCCTAACTCGGCCAGCTTTTTGATATCAGCTATTTCACTTACGCCGCCGGAGGCGATAACAGGAATCCGCACCACCTCGACCAGCGCTCTTGTTCGTTCGAGGTTTGGCCCTGCCATCATACCGTCTTTGGTAATGTCGGTATATATTATTGCCGCTATGGGCAATTTTGCCGCTTTGGTTGCGAGCTCCAACAGCGGTTGTAGATTGTCTTTAATCCAGCCGTCAGTGGCTACCTTAGCGTCTCGCGCATCAAGTGCGAGCGCAATTTTACCGCTGAATTTTTCAGCCATTTCGCTAAACCACTCGAAGTCGCTTACGGCTTTAGTTCCTATTATCACCCTCTCAACTCCCATACCGAGCAATTGTTTTATGGAAGTTTCTTCACGTAATCCGCCGCCAACCTCGATTTTGAGCTGACCCAGTGCTGCTATGGCTGATATTGTATCTGTGTTGACGGGCTTGCCGACTTTTGCTCCATCCAAATCGACAATATGCACCCACTCCGCACCGGCCGAGCGGAATTCCTTCGCTTGCTTGACGGGGTCATCATGGTAAGTTATCTGGCGGTTGTAC
Source organism: Sedimentisphaerales bacterium (assembly GCA_049508795.1). Taxonomy (GTDB): domain Bacteria; phylum Planctomycetota; class Phycisphaerae; order Sedimentisphaerales; family Anaerobacaceae; genus CAIYOL01. The sequence goes on from JBELAN010000019.1 coordinate 19,174, forward strand.
CGGCCCTGGATAAGCCGGACACATTTGCCGTCTCGCAAATCAATTGCCGGTATGATATACATTTTCAAGCCTTTGATACCTTTGACAGTAACTCATCGGATTCTACGTAAAATGGCTTCACCGTTCAAACAGATTTCTGCTGAATATTATGCCTCACCTATTTAATAGGTGCGGTATATTTGAAATCAGTGGTTGACATCGGCGTATTGCCAACATATATTTTATCGATGTTTTCCCACTGTGGTAGTCAGTTAATTTGCTGAAAGGAGCAGGTATGAAACTTAACCGAAAGTTGAGAATGGGGATGGTAGGCGGTGGCCCCGGGGCATTCATCGGAGAAGTTCATCGCAAGTCGGCCCGCTTAGACGGCGAAATTGAGCTTGTCGCAGGGGCTTTCGATATTAACCCCGCAAAGTCCAAGCAAATGGGCAAAGACCTTGCGCTCGACTCAAGGAGGGTCTATGGCACTTATACCGAAATGATAAAAGGCGAGTCGAAGCTGCCGGAAAATCAAAGAATAGACTTTGTTGCCATTACCACGCCGAATAACTGGCACTTCCCCATTGCGAGGGATTTCCTGAAAGCGGGTTTCCACGTAATGTGCGAAAAGCCGATGACGATTACATCTATGCAGGCAAAGCAACTGCAGGAGCTCGTGAAAAAGACGCACAAGGTCTTCGGACTGATGCACAACTATACCGGCTATCCGATGGCCAAGCTGGCTAAAGATATGGTCAGGAAAGGCGACTTAGGCAAGATTCGCAAGGTCGTTGTGCAGTATCCGCAGGGCTGGCTGGCGACGGCGCTTGAGAGAACCGGCAGCATGCAGGCAAGCTGGAGAACAGACCCCAAGCAAAGCGGCGCAGGCGGCTGTGTCGGCGACATCGGCACGCACGCGGCAAACCTCGCTGAATATATCACGGGTCTGAAAATCACTCACGTTTGTGCGGAGCTGACGACTTTCGTTAAGGGACGAAAGCTCGATGATGATTGCAACTGCCTGATTAAGTTCAATAACGGCGCAAAGGGCATTTTGCATGCAAGCCAGATTGCAATTGGCGAAGAGAACAATCTGGCCATCTGGGTCCACGGCGAAAAGGGCAGCTTGGAATGGCATCAGGAGCATCCCAATTATTTATATACAAGGGCGATGAACGCCCCCGAGCAGGTGTGGAAGCGAGGCAATAACTACATCGGTGAATACGGCGCTGCGGCAGGCAGGAACACTCGGCTGCCGTTCGGTCATCCCGAGGCATTCATCGAGGCATTTGCGAACAATTACCGCAATTTTGCCGAGGTGGTCAAGTGCGCAATTGCCGGCACAAAGCCCAGCGCACTTGCATTGGACTTCCCCGGCGTAAACGAGGGCGTGCGCGGCATCTTGTTTATCGAGACCGTTGTCACCAGCGCAAAGAGTAATCAAAAATGGACACCAATGAAAAAATAGGAAAAGGAGAAACTAAAAATGGCAAGACCTGTAACGTTATTCACCGGACAATGGGCGGATTTGTCGCTCGAAGAATTGGCTAAAAAGGCATCAAGCTGGGGATATGATGGATTAGAGCTGGCGTGCTGGGGTGACCACTTTGAGGTCGATAAAGCCCTTGAAGATGATAAGTACTGCGAGGGTCGGCTTAAAATACTGAAAAAGCACAGACTTAAAGTTTTTGCAATATCGACGCACCTTGTGGGGCAGGCGGTGTGCGACAGAATCGACGAGCGCCACAAGGCGATTTTGCCCCCCGACGTCTGGGGCGATGGCGACCCCGAAGGCGTCCGCAAGAGGGCGGCTCAAAAGCTTATTGACACGGCCAAGGCGGCAAAGAAGCTCGGCGTCAAAGTGGTCAACGGCTTCACAGGCAGCTCGATCTGGCACTTGGTTTACTCGTTCCCACCCGTTTCGCCGGATATGATTAAGGCCGGCTACCGCGACTTCGCCAGGCGCTTCAAACCAATCCTTGATGCGTTCAAATCTAAGGGCGTCAAGTTCGCACTCGAAGTTCATCCGACGGAAATCGCTTTCGATATCGCTTCGGCAAAGAGCGCTCTCGAAGCTGTGAGAAATCACCCCGCTTTCGGTTTCAATTATGACCCGAGTCACTTTGGTTATCAGGGTGTGGATTATGTAAAGTTTATCCGAACCTTCCCGGACCGTATATTCCACGCTCATATGAAAGATGCGTGGTGGGGACACGGCGACGGCACGGTGGGCGTCTTTGGTGGCCACACACAGTTTGCCGACCCGCGCCGATACTGGGATTTCCGCTCAATAGGCCACGGTGACATCAACTTTGAGGAAATCATCGTCGCTCTCAATGATATCGGCTATCAGGGGCCGCTTTCGGTTGAGTGGGAAGACAGCCGAATGGACCGCGAGCACGGGGCCAAAGAGGCCTGCCAGTATATCAAGAAGGCGGACTTCAAGTCCTCACAAGTCGCCTTTGATGCAGCGTTTGAAAAAGAATAAAATGGATAAAATAATTTCAAGAAACAAAAAATGAAAAACGGAAAACATTATTTTCCCATTAGCAGTTGTAAAATTGTCGTTGTAATGTCGGCCTTGGTTCTATCTTCTGTTTTATACTCATCGGCAGACGCCGTAGAAAACAAATTTATTGAAGAGGCCAAAAACGCAATTGAGGCGGCAGACCCGTTTATGAGCGACTGGCAGGGTACTCGGACGACGACCAAAGGAGCCGCAGCCGGGCCAAACTCTCTGGCTGCGCAGGTCATAGCTATGGGTAAGGGAAAGTATCGTCTGAATCTTCTTGACCAGTTCGATACGAAAAAACCCCCTATAGCTGTACTCGATGGCCAGCGAGAAGATACAGAAGTGAAATTTGCGGGTAGCGCTCAGAGGGAAGGCGCTGAGCCCGGCGTGCAGGCAGTCATCAAGGATGGCAAATTGACCGGTACTATTAAGGAATATAACAGCAAGGGCAAATACATCTCGTCTGCTGACTTTGCTTTGGAAAAGACTTTTCGTATCTCGCCCACACTTGGTATGGAGCCGCCACCCGGGGCGATAGTTTTGTTTGATGGCAAAAACTTTGACCAGTGGGAGCACGCCGGGGTGTTTACAGGTCTTATTGGCATTAACGAGTTTGTTGGTAGTTTCGATAACGCTGTAGCGTATTTGCGCAGTAGTATTTGGTCGGATAAGCAGCAGCAGGCTACGCTTGAGCTGGGTAGCGATGATGGTGTAAAGGCATGGCTCAATGGTGAACTGGTGCATGCAAACAATGTTGGACGTCCTTTGAAACCAGGAGAGGACAAGAAGCAGGTGACACTTAAAGCCCAGTGGAACGAGCTTCTGTTGAAAATTACCAACGGGGGTGGGGGTTGGCAGGCTTGTGTGCGGCTGGCCGGCAAAGATGGCAAGCTGCTTGACGGAATTAAAGAAAGGGCCTCAATCGGGTCCGGCGATGCCGGAACCGACGAATATTACAAAAAGAATAACGGCTTCCTGACGTTTTGGGACATCACAGGGCCTTATCAGCAGCAGGGCAAGGATTTTAAAGTGCTGTTTGATGTGGCCTTCGAACCGGAAAGATCAGATGCAAAAGATGTGCCGTGGAAGCGGGTCGATTTGAACAAGGCTAAACCGGGAAATGTGCGGTGGAAGCTTGTTGACGGGGCGATGGAAATCACCCCGGGTTCCGGTTCTATAATAACAAAAAGAAAGTTCAAAGATTATAAGCTGCACCTGGAGTTTCGACTTTCGTTTATGCCTGAAGCTCGCGGTCAGTCGCGCTGCAACAGCGGTGTGTATATGCAGGGACGGTACGAGGTGCAGATACTTGACAGTTTCGGCATCCTTAAAAGTCGAAACGATGAATGCGGAGGCGTCTATGGGATTGGTGCACCGCGGGTGATTATGTGTGCGCCGCCTTTGCAGTGGCAAAGCTATGATATTACTTTCCAGGCGCCGCGGTTTGATGCAGCAGGCAATAAGGTCGAAAGTGCGCAACTGAGTGTGGTTCACAACGGCGTAGCAATTCACGAGAACTTAAAAGTCCCAGAGCCAACAACCTTAGCACTGGACAAAAACGTAAAGGAACCCGGCGGAATATATCTGCAGGACCATGGCAATCTTGTCCAGTTCCGTAATATCTGGCTTGTCGAGTTACCTTGACTTTTGCGTTGAATTGATGAATTTGACCTATTATAATTACTTTTTCATTTTATTAAGGGACAGTATATGAAAGACAGAAAACATCGTTTCCTTATTAACAGCAGCAATATCATCGCAGGTGTATCTGCTCTGATTTTGTCGCTGATTCTGTCGGCCTGCTCAGGCCCTGCAAAGCAGACTGTTGATGTCTCGAAAGGCCAGACGAAAATTCAACTGGTCGGCAAGGACTTTTCCGCCTGGCGAGAGAATACCGGCACCTGGCAGGTTGTAGGTGAAGCAGCTATGGACCAAAAAAATAAAAAGCTGATTACCACCAAGCCCGGCAGCGGCGTTATGGTTGCCGACGGCAAAACTGTGTATTTGTTCAGCAAGGAAGAATTTGGCGACCTCAAGGCGCATATCGAATTTATGGTTCCAAGAGGATCCAACTCGGGCGTATATTTCATGGGCAGATACGAAATTCAGATATTTGATAGTTTCGGCGTGAAAAAGCCGAGATTCTCCGACTGCGGCGGTATTTATCAGCGCTGGGATGAAAACAGAAAACCCAAAGGATATGAAGGCACTCCGCCGCGGGTGAACGTCTCCCTGCCGGCGGGACAGTGGCAAAGTTTCGATGTCATATTCCGCGTTCCGCGCTTTGACAAGAACGGTAAAAAAATTGCCAATGCCCGCTTTGAAAAGGTCCTTCATAACGGTACCTTGGTGCACGAAAACGTGGAAGTAACCGGGCCGACACGAGCCAGCGTGTACGAAGACGAAAAAGCAACAGGGCCGCTTGTCCTGCAGGGTGACCACGGACCTGTGGCATTCCGAAATGTCTGGGTAGTTAAGCTGCCTTGACTTTTGCGTTGAATTAATGACTTTGCCTTACTATAATATCTTTTTATTTTGTTAAGGAAAGGTGATATGGAAAATTTGAAAAGCTCCCCTAAGGGGCAGAATGGGCGGATTTCTCGACGTGATTTTGTGCGTGGTGCCGCTGCTGCCGCCGCATTCACGATTGTTCCACGGCATGTCCTCGGCGGCCCGGGGCAGATTCCCCCAAGTGAAAAGCTAAACATCGCCGTTATTGGTGCAGGTGGTCGAGGAGGCGATGATATTAAAGGAATTAGCACCGAAAACATCGTTGCTCTCTGTGACGTCGATGACAGGATGGCAGCCAATGCCTTCAATGCCTATCCCCAAGCCAAAAAGTATCGTGACTTCCGAAAAATGCTCGAAAAAGAAAAGAACATCGACGCTGTTTTAGTAGCTACGCCGGACCACACACACGCCGTCGCCGCTATGATGGCCATAAAAATGGGAAAGCACGTCTTTTGTGAAAAGCCCCTGGCTCACTCTATTTATGAAGTTCGAAAAGTGACCGAGGCGGCACGAGAAAATAAAAAGGTTCAAACCCAGATGGGCAACCAGGGCCATTCTGCCGAGCATATTCGTATGCTCTGCGAGTGGATAGCCGATGGAGCTATTGGCAAGGTTACAGAAGTGCACGCCTGGAGCGACAGGCCCGTAGGAGGACAGCCCTGGTCTGACTTCCTGATAATGGCCAGACCAAAAGATACACCGCCGGTGCCTTCTACGCTGGATTGGGACCTGTGGCTCGGCCCGGCTCAATTCAGGCCATATAATCCTGATTACTGCCCTACGAAATGGCGGAGTTGGTGGGACTTTGGATGCGGTGCACTGGGCGACATGGGCTGCCATATCCTTGACCCGGCATTTTGGGCACTTAAATTAGGCCATCCAACTGTTGTCCAGGCAACCACCACTCACTGGGAGCCGGGTGTAAGTTCTGAAACATTTCCCAGAGCCTCCATCGTTCGTTACGAGTTCCCTGCTCGCGGAGATCTGCCTGCTGTTAAGCTGACCTGGTACGATGGCAGGCTTAAACCCCCTATCCCTGACTGCTTTGAATCCAATAGAAGATTGGGCAATAACGGAGCCATTCTCATCGGCGAAAAAGCTGCTATCATACACGACTCTCATGGTGCCTCTGGGCTTCGAATTGTGCCGGAGTCAAAGATGAGAGAGTACAAGCTCCCGCCCAAAACCATCCCGCGAGTCGAAAATGGTGACGCCGGCCACGAACAGGACTGGATCCGCGCCTGTAAGGATGGAATTCCCGCTTCCGCAAACTTCGATTACGGCGGACCCCTGACGGAAATGGTATTACTGGGAGTGGTGGCAATGCGCGTCAAGGACCAAAGACTGCAGTGGGATGGCGAAAATATGAAGTTCACAAACAATGAACAGGCAAATGAATTTGTTCAACCTCCGTATCGAGAGGGTTGGACTTTGTAGGGTCCTGTTTTGCGACTTATTGCAAAATGGGGTCCCTGTAATTTGGGATGGACCTCTAAGAAGAGTACTTATTTATTGTGGAATAGTAATGTGAACGAGCGGAAGAAAACCAGTAAGCAGGAGAATGGGAAGCTTTCCCGACGTGATTTTGTGCGTGGTGCCGCTGCTGCCGCAGCATTCACGATTGTTCCACGACATGTCCTCGGCGGCCCGGGGCGGATTCCACCAAGCGAAAAGCTAAACGTTGCCGGCGTCGGCATCGGCATCGGCGGCATTGGAAGAAGGAACATCTGCGAAATTGCAGGTTTGGAGATCACCAAGGAAGGCAAAATTATTCCTAAAGAGCAGCCCGGCGAAAATATCGTGGCGCTATGCGATGTGGACGACAAATTAGCTGCCAACGTATACGAAACTTTCCCTAGGGCCAGGAGGTATCGCGATTACCGCAAAATGCTCGAACAGCAGAAGGATATTGACGCGGTAGTTATCGCCACGCCTGACCACACTCATGCCGTGATTGCGATGGCAGCTATGCAGCTTGGCAAACATATTTATGTGCAAAAACCACTGACGCATTCAATCTACGAGGCCCGTATGCTGACGGAGGCCGCTCGCAAATATAAGGTAGTTACCCAGATGGGCAATCAAGGCCATTCCGGCGAAGGCGCTCGGCTTGTATGTGAGTGGATTGCCGATGGTGCGATTGGCCGGGTGAGTGAGGTCCACGCCTGGACAGACAGGCCTATCTGGCCGCAGGGAATAGACATGCCCAAAGATACGCCTTCCGTTCCGAAAACACTTGATTGGAATTTGTGGCTCGGCCCTGCACCGGAGCGTCCTTATCACCCGCTGTATCATCCGAGGTTTTGGCGTGGCTGGTGGGTTTTTGGTTGTGGGGCTTTGGGTGATATGGCCTGTCACGTGCTCGACCCGGCTTTTTGGGCGCTCAAACTGGAAAATCCGACATCTGTTGAAGCTTGCGTTTCACACTATTCCCGTATGATGAAAGGCGAAACATGGGGCAAAATAGACGAAGTGACAGACTCCTACCCCCAGGCCAGCATAGTGCGATACGAGTTTGCTTCGCGTGGCGACAGAGGGCCGATTAAATTGACCTGGTATGATGGCGGACTCAACCCGGCCCGGCCGGATGAGCTTGAGCCCGGCAGACCGCTCGGAGAGGGCAGAAGCAGCGCACTCATCATAGGTGATAAGGGCATAATAAGATATGGCCAATACGGTGACAGTCCGCGAATTATACCTGAGACTAAAATGCAGGCTTATAAACTTCCGCCAAAGACCATTCCCAGAATCGAAGGAAGCCATGAGCAAAACTGGGTCCAGGCCTGCAAGGGCGGCGAGCCAGCGTGTTCAAATTTTGATTATTCCGGCCCTTTCACCGAAATGGTCCTGCTGGGCAATATCGCCATCCGTTTCCCGGGCCAGAGATTGGAATGGGACGGCCAAAATATGAAAGTAACAAATCTGCCCGAAGCTAACGAATACATTCATCACCAGTACCGCGAAGGGTGGACCTTGTAGTCGGAGGATAAAATGTATAAAAAATTCACGTTCGTATTAATCTTGTTTGGAATGATGTTTATGAGTGCGCGTGTAATGTCGCAAGACCAAGCCAAAGGGAAAACCGAAAACTGGCGGCTTGGCGTCCAGGCGTGGTCGTTTAAACAATTTACATTTTATGAAGCGGTGGAAAAAACTGCATCGCTCGGCCTGGGCTGGATAGAGGCATATCCGGGTCAGAAGCTCAGCAAGGATGACCCCAACATTGTTTTCGGTCCTGACATGCCTGCGGAAATAAAACGGCAGGTCAAACAGAAGCTGAAAGATGCGGGAGTGAAGCTGGTCAACTACGGCGTGGTAAAGCTGACTAACGACGAATCGCAGTGCCGAAAAGTATTCGACTTCGCCAAAGAAATGGGGATTGAGACTATTGCCTCCGAACCCCCCGAAGAGGCGTTCGATATGCTCGATAAGTTGTGCCGGGAATACCAGATTAACCTTGCCGTTCACAATCACCCGCCGCCGACGCACTATTGGGACCCCAACACGGTGCTGAAAGTCTGCAATGGCCGCAGCAAATGGATTGGCGCCTGCGCCGATACCGGCCACTGGATGCGCTCAGGCGTAAATCCCGTTGAAGCATTGAAGAAACTCGAAGGCCGTATCGTCTCCGTCCATCTTAAGGATTTGAACGAGTTCGGCGACAAAAAAGCCCACGATGTCCCCTGGGGCACAGGCAAGGCCGATGTCAAAGCGGTTCTTACAGAGCTTGCCCGACAGAATTTCAAAGGGACCTTTTCCATTGAATATGAATACAACTGGGAAAACTCCATCCCCGAAATCCAAAAGTGCGTCGAATACTTCAACAAAACCGCCGCCGAGCTGAAATCGAAATAATTCCTCGTGATAAGTTCACTACAGATGGTTCGACTTTGCTCACCACAGACCCTTCGACTGCGCTCAGGGCAGGTTGGGTTTGTTTGGGTTTGTTTTGACCAAGTGTCCATTTTCATTTTTTCGTTGTAATCAGTTATCGAAACTACGGTTATAAATATTTGACTTTTTTGAAATTTGGCTTTGTTTTGCATAATTAACTTCATTTTGATTGATTTTTCCGCTGTAAATAGACAATTTCCGTGTCCGTTACTTAAGCCACAGAGAAAACCCTTCGACTACGCTCAGGGCAGGCAGAGAAGTAAATTATAAACAGTATTAATTGTTTATCCGTAACTGCTCATTGATTATTCCTTTCCAGAGAGACCATCTCTCTACACTTGGAGGAACCTGCGAGATTGATGCGAAAATTTTGCCTGTTTTGGGGGTGCGGTTTTGGCTAAGTCATTACAGCTAAGGAGATAGAAAAAATTTTGAAATTAGCCGGTTTTGGTGTGCGGGTAGCCACGAGTTTGATTGAAATGCGGATAGGGGGTAGGGTTTGGGGTTTAGGGGATAGGTCCTTCGATAAGCTCAGGATGACAAGGTCATTTTTTGGGTTGACGGATTGGGGGATTTGGGGGTTGAGAATGTGGGGGCAATTGTTAAAATGGTGGGGTGATATATGGGAGTGAATGTTCGTTATGCCAACAGAGCCGATAAGAGAAATATACCCAGAGACTGCCGGGGACGCCAAAGTAATGGAAATACTTGGATGTTGGGCCGATGGGGTACAGGAATGTGTAAGTTTCGGAACGCACGTAGCAAAATGGTGTATGGATAACCCTCTTTGGAAGGATGAACGGTCTCTGCCTGTACTTTTATTTTTCCGGCACGCATTAGAACTTCTTGACTCTATTTCCGTATTGATTCGTTACGGTTTAGCTGACCCGTGCAAAATATTACTTCGTTGCCTTTTTGAGACTTGCATGTACATAGAATACATTCTGAAGGATGCTAAGGGGCAGAGGGCAACGAGTTTTTTGGTCTGTCATGCGAAGCGCAAAATAAAGTCTTATCTGCAAATGATGCCTGATTCACCAGAGCGTAAAGAATTTATGGCAGTTCTCAAAAAGGATAGTATAGACATCCATATTAACAACGTAGTAATTAACGGAATTCCTCAAAGAGTTCAAAATCTTGAACAATTGTTGTCCAAGCCCGAATACCGAGAAGTTGTTAAAGAGTACGAACGCGTCCGTAAGAATGACAGAAGAAATCCCCAATGGTATCGTCTTTTTGAAGGCCCTCAAAATATTAAACAACTCTCGGACCAACTTGGTCATTCAGGCAAGTACGAGATTCTGTATAGGCTTTGGTCAAGAGCAACACACGGCTTGGATTTAATAGACGGAAATATAAGCCCCGGTCCCAATGGTTTGGTCAATTTCGTCCAAATTAAGAATCCGGAATTTGCTCAGAGCGCTACAAGTCTCGGTATCAGTTTTTCACTTTCTTTGTTCCAGACAATGGTTAAATTTCACAAGCCAGATTACAGCGTTAAAGTAGCAAAATGGTACGTAAGAGAAATTAGACAACTACAAACGTGGCTTACAGGTGGCGATGTAATAACAGTGAAACATTAAAAAGGGGTTAGTTTCATAGACGGCTTGATGGTGCAGTTTTTAAAACAGGCAATTGTTAAAGTGGTGGGGTAAAAGCAAAATGATACTATACAAATATCGTTCATTAGCAAATTTAGAATACATCCTCGATATAATCCTGAATCAGCGATTGTATTGCTCTACCTACCCCGAACTAAACGACCCTTTTGAAGGCCTGTTCGTAACAACAACCACTATTACGGCAGCCGATTTTCTAAAAAACAAAATTGCTTTTCCCATGTTTGTTAAACTGCCGATTAAACTTGAAAAAGTTAAGGAGGCAAAAGACTTTTTTGGCGGCGCGATTGATAAGGTCAAAATTTGCAGTTTATCTTCTGACTTGAACGACGTTCGTTTGTGGTCTTACTATGCAGATGGACATAAAGGAATTGTATTTGAAATAGATTTCTCGGAATTAGAAACGATATACGAAGTAATATATTCTGAGAAATTACCCTCGAGTTCTTGGTGGAATATTACAACCATTTTAGGACAGCCAAATATCCGTGAAGTGTTGTCACGTAAGACCAAGCATTGGGGATTTGAATCAGAGTATCGAATTATTGACGAAAGTAAGCATTTAGATGAAGGCAGGTTTTTTGGCATTAAAGACAGAATAAAAGCCATCTATTTGGGAACTCGCACGAGTGATTATCACCGTAAATTGTTGAACAAGATTGTGCCAAGTAAAATACCAATCTACACAACTAAGATTAACGAGAAAACAATTAAGGTGGAACCCGGCGAATGTATCTCAGAACGAAATATATCGCCGTAGCATGGCGCAAATATGCCCGACAGAGATGTTAAAACAATTCGTGATTTGATTTATTATCAGTATGCCAAGATAATTGTGCGAAGGGCATGTGGGGCGGAGAATGGGAAAGAGGCGAAGGCGCAATCATACGGGTTAATCAAAAACAAGTTTCGCGAACTAAAAAGCGGTGCAATATCGTGGTCAGAGATAACGCGAGAAGACAAGCAATTTGTTGAAGCAGAGAAGCGGTGCATATATTGCGGGGCGGAAAGTAATTTGCACTGGGAACATATCGTGCCGAGGTCGCTGAGAGTTAAACAAGAGTGCGAGACGTGCGAAACCATACAGGGGATTCATAACCAGATATGGGCGTGCGGGAGGTGCAACTCGATGAAGTCGGCAAAAGGACTGTATCAATTCTTCAAAGGCAAATTTCCTTCGGAACGGAAGTTCTATGACCTGATACCGCCATTGTTAGAGAAGAAATATCTTAAGACGATTTACAACTGCCATTTGTGTGCGGGGACGCTGGACGGCGGGGATATAGACGGCGATGGGGAACTGACGGTATTAGATATAGACCGTATTATCGCATAGGGATTTGAATCATCGAAGATAATTTGGGCAGACACATAGGTCTGCTCCTACTTGTTGTAATAAAGCTAAAAAAAAACTTTACTTTTTCTAAGGTTTATCAAATACTATATGCGCTTTTGAATTGAAAAATCGAGAATCGAGAAGGAAGGACACGATGAGCAATCAGAAAATCAAGAAGGGGATAGACAGACGCAGTTTCCTGCATTCCGCCGCCGCCGTTGGGGCAGGATTGGTATTTTCGCCGATGGTTTCCGCCGCCGCTGACGACGTCAAAAAGGCCGATGATATAAACGTTGCCTTGCTCGGCGCCGGCGAGCAGGGACAAGTTCTGGTTACCGCCTGCCTGAAGATACCCGGCCTGCGCTTTAAGGCGGTTTGCGACATCTGGACAGAGTACAATCTGAAAAAAGCTTCACGCCTGCTCAAAGCCTACAAACACGAAAATAATACATATACGGACTACCGGGAGATGCTCGACAAGGAAAAAGACCTCGACGCGGTGATAGTTGCCACGCCTGATTTCTGGCACGCCGAGCAAACCATCGCCGCTCTGAAGGCCGGTTTGCACGTCTATTGCGAAAAAGAGATGTCCAATACCCTTGAAGGCGCTCGCAAAATGGTGCAGGCTGCGAGGGAAACCGGCAAGCTTTTGCAGATTGGCCATCAGCGTCGCAGCAATCCGCGATACCTTCACTGCTACAACAAGCTTTTGAAGGAGGCCAATATTTTAGGCAGAATTACCACAATAAACGGCCAGTGGAACCGGGCCGCCCGGCCGGACATCGGCGCTCCTGAAAAATACGCTATCGACCAGGCCACACTCGAAAAGTATGGTTTCAAGTCTATGCACCAGTTTCGGAACTGGCGATGGTATAAAGGTCTGGGTGGCGGTCCGGTTGTGGACATCGGCTCGCACCAAATCGACATCTATAACTGGTTCCTCGAAGCAAGTCCCAAATCCGTTATGGCCGGCGGCGGCACCGACTACTATGAAAAGGAAACCCACCAGTGGTATGATACTGTTATGGCCATTTATGAATACCAAATCCCATCGGGGACAGTCAGGGCGTTTTACCAGACAATCACCACCAACAGCAACCAGGGCTATTTTGAAAGTTTTATGGGCGACCAGGCGACACTGGTAATATCGGAATCCGCCGGCAAAGGCGCCGTCTATCGCGAGCCCTCAGCGCCTGATTGGGACAAATGGGTCAAGCTCGGATACGTGAAAGAACCTGTCAAAAAAGAAACGCCGGCCCAGGAAAAACCTAAGACAGGCGCCGTTTTGGATGTGCGTGAAACTTTGGCGCCGCCCGCCTATGAGCTGCCGGTTAAAATGGACAAACTCTATCATCAGCCGCACCTGGAAAATTTCTTCGATGCCGTACGTGGTAAAGCGAAGCTAACCTGCCCTGCGGAAATCGGATATGAAACAGCCGTTACCGTATTGAAGGTCAATGATGCAGTAGAAGCCGCTCGAAAGCTTGACTTTAAGCCGGAAGAGTTTAAAGTATAGATTCCTCTTGCTGCATTGAGAAAGGGATTGAGCAGACGTTGAAAAAAGGATTTATATATACAACAATTTTATTTTGCGTGACCCCCGCCGTTTTGCTTTGCTTTTGCGAAGCAGCGGGGGCTGCTGCTGACGCCAACTCTAAATTTATGGGCGACCAGAGCGACGGCAGCCGGGCTGTCCCGGTTCATCTTATCCCATTGATTGATGAGGAAGGTGAGAAAATCACTCCTGCTGTTGAGCCGCTTCTTCCGTTTTCAACCCGCCGGACCTGCGGTGCGTGTCACGACTATGAGAAAATCAGCCATGGCTGGCATTTTAATGCCGTTGAGCCGAACATAGCTCCCGGCCGGGGTGGTCAGCCGTGGATACTCGTCGATGCCGCCTCTGCCACCCAAATTCCTCTTTCGTATCGCACCTGGCCTGCGGCCTTCGGACCTGAGATGCTCGGCTTGACTTCCTGGGAATTTGTCCAGCTTTTCGGCAGACAAATCCCCGGCGGCGGTATAGGCGAGATTGATAGTAATAATCCCGATGAGCTGGTTCGCGGATTCGTATCAGGCAAGCTGGAAATAAACTGTATGGCCTGCCACGATGCCGACCACGCCCACAACCAGGCTGAGTATGCCGACCAGATAGCCCGTCAAAATCTCCGCTGGGCTGCCGCCGCAACTTGCGGCTTTGCTTCCGTCACCGGCTCCGCAAAAAGTATGCCAGGCAACTATGACCCTTTAATGCCGCAGCCGCTCGACGACCCCAGCTTGATTCCGCCTGCGGTCACTTATCACAAAGAAGCATTTGGCCACAAAAACCAGGTGTTCTTTGACATTGTTAGAAAAATACCCGCCGAACGCTGCTATTTCTGCCATTCCAACCACGACGCAGGCAAAGACGCTTTAGAAAAGTGGGCGACAGATGAAGATGTGCATCTCGCCGCAGGATTGACCTGCGTCGATTGCCACCGTAACGGCCTTGAGCATAACATTATCCGCGGTTACGAAGGTGAAAGCACGGTATCACAAAATCCGCTGGCAGCTACATCGACCTGTGCAGGATGCCACAGCCAAGGACGCTTGGGCGCACCTGTACCAAAACATCTGGGTATCCCGCCGGTGCACTTTGATAGACTTACCTGCACCGCCTGTCACTCCGGCCCTTGGCCTAATGAAAAGACCATACGCACCAAAACATCACGTGCGCACGGCCTTGGAACCTATAACGTCAATAAATCTAATGATGTGCTTCCGCATATAATATATCCTGTTTTCGCTAAGCAGGAAAACGGCAAAATTGGACCTCACAAGCTTGTCTGGACCACCTTCTGGGGCAGTTTGAAAGACCAAAAAATTACCCCAATTCCACTTGAAGTTGTCAGGCCTGTCGTTGGCAAATTTATCGATGATAAAAACCTCCCAACATCCGGAGATTGGCCGGCCCTTACTGATGAGCAGATAGGAAAAGTCCTCGAATTACTCAAGCCGGCTGAAGGCGAAGCTGTTTATATCTGTGGCGGAAAGCTTTATCGCCTCGGCGATAAAGGCAGGCTCATCACTGCCGAGCATAATGAGGCTAAGCCGTATTTATGGCCAATCGCCCATGATGTCAGGCCGGCGGCACAAGCATTAGGTGCTCGCCGATGCCAGGACTGTCATTCGACAGATGCACCTTTCTTTTTCGCAGATGTTGAAGTTGATACCCCTGTGGCCTCCGAAAAAAATATTGTTAAAAAGATGATTGAATTTGAAGGGCTTAATCCTGTTTATACGAAGTTATTTGCTTTCTCATTTATATTCCGTCCAGCTTTGCTGGTCGTGGCGATTTGCTCATCTGCAATTTTAGCTGCGGTCCTAATATTGTATGTGTTTCAAGGCCTGGCTCGTATTTTGAATCTGCTGTCAGGGAAAAATCGGTAGGTCTATTTGAGGATATATAAATAGCGTGTTTTGGATAGCTCTGTTAGATAAGATATTTCCCATAGTCTCATTAGTTGGTATCACGGCTGTAGTGGCGGCGGCTATCGGACACTACCTGCTCTTCGGCCCTCGGCATCCTGAACTGGCCAAAGACAAACGTGACCTTCGCCGCTTCAGTCTATGGGAAAGGTTTATTCATGCCGCTACAATCCTCAGCTTCCTCACGCTGGCCCTTACGGGTTTCGCAGCCACGATATACTTTGGAAAACCACTGAGCGGCTGGCTGTGGATTGTGCATCTTGTGGCCGCCTTTGTCTTCGTCATCGGGCTGGCTGCTGTTGCCCTGAGATGGGCGGAGGATTGTCGCCTTGCAAGCTACGACTGGGAATGGGCAAAACAATTCGGCGGCTACCTGGGAAGTGACAAAGACGCTCCCGCCGGTCGATTTAATGGAGGCCAGAAAGCTTACTTCTGGACCATCCTCTTGCTTGGTCTTGTGGCTATACTGTCCGGTCTGGTAAGGATATTTCCTATTTTCAACGCAAACGTTCAGGAAATTTTCTTACAGGTGCACCGCTACAGCGGCTTGTTCCTTGTTATGGTTGTTATCGCGCATATTTACCTGGGAACACTGGCTAACCCCGGCACGTGGCTGGTGATAATATCGGGTTATGTAAGTTCCCGCTGGGCCAAGCACCACCACCCGATATGGTGGGAACACATTAGCAAAAGCACCGCAGGTAAAAAAGGAAATGGCAAATGCAATGTTGATGGCGCTGGAGCAAGTCCTGTTGGAACCGAGCCGGAATAAAGTCGCAAATATAAAATCAATTGAATTAATTGTTTCAGAAAAGTTTTTCTAAATACACTATGGAGCAAGTAAGGATATTTTAGTTAGGAGAAAATATTATGAGTAATGGAATGCTACCAAGTTATTTGAGTATGGCCAGGCCGAACCCGATGGAGAATCGGGCACCATGGTACAAGAACACAGCTCCGTCGTATGCGGGCATATTTCTTTCAGTTCCCTTTATGGCAGGTACAGTTGGAGCACTGCAGTACGGCAGCGTTTGGGCTGCAGTAGTAGGGCTGTTTTTAGGGGCATTGTTTTGTTTCATGCTTTATTATGTGCCGGGGATGCTTGGACTCAGGACCGGAATGCCGCTTTATGTGGTAGGCTCTTCAACTTTTGGCACCCATGGAGGTATTCTAATGCCGGGCCTATTGATGGGCGTGCTGCAGATCGGATGGCACGCCGTGTTCACATTTTCAGCGGCATCGTTTTTTATGAGTGCAATTGGTTCTAAAGCCGGCCCGAACACCGCAATCTTCTGGCTGGTTTGTATTATTTGGGGAATGGCACTGGCTCTTGTTGGAGCAGTTGGGATTAGTATACTCAGCAGGCTTTCAAGCTGGCTGCCAATCTTTCCATTGCTTATTATCATCGTCGCTGGTTTTGCAAATATGAGCGGATTGGGTAAATTCAGTTCTTCCGTATCAGTATCACTTCCTGAGGCCGCCGCAGCGCTGATTCCAGTTTTGGGTTTGGGAGCATTTGCCGCGCTTCAGTCTGCTGCCGGCTTTTTTGCAACAGCCGGGGCGGCAGGGGCTGATTTTGCAATGAACAGCAGAAACAAGAAGGATGTTGTTCTTGGTGGCTTGTTTGGCATTACTGTTGCAGCTTTGGTCGCCGGGTTCTTTACGATACTGACAATTGCCGGTGCGATGGGCAAAAGCCCGGAAATTGCTGTTAATGCTGGAATGGGAACAGCCAAACTTGATGTCTTTGCTGCATTTATCAGTTCTATTGGTGAAGTTGGTGCCCTTTCGAAAATAATGTACTGGGTATTTGTAATTGCTTGTATCTGCCCGACAGGTTTTTGTGCTTTTCTGGCCGCCAATTCCTTCTCTACAATGTTCCCGAAACTTCCGCGGACCGGTATGACCTTAGCTGCCGGCGCCGTCGGTGTTATTTTAGCAGCAACAGGCGTTGCCCAAAATCTCGTTGGTTTCTTCCTGATTATTGGTGCGTCGTTTGGGCCGATTATTGGAGCGATGACAGCCGATTACATCCGTAGTGGCGAGTGGGTCGGACCAAGGAAAGGTATCAACAAAGCAGGATATATCGCTTGGGCGGCTGGCTTTATAGTGGGCATTTTGGGAATCATTCCAGGAATTGGTTTCTCGTACGGCCTTGAAACGCTGATGTCATTCATCGTTGGCTTTGCTGTTTATCTGATTCTGGCTGAACTCGGACTTGAGCCCGAAACCATTAAACTCAATACAGCCGATTAAATATTGCGTTTCTTGGCAGTTGCCGTAATTGTCCCAAATGCCGTCGGGCAAAAACGCATAGAGAAAAATCGACACGGCATTGCTTAAAGCTCGATGAATTTACCTTTATCCAGGCAGGGATTTGGCGTATTCAAATCCCTGCTTTTGTTTTAGACCACTTTAATGGAGGTTCCTTCAGCCAGCAAAATAACCCTGCAGAAGCTTGACAGTTATATCCAAATACGGTAGGATTGCCACACACCGGTTTATATTGTTGGTAAAAGTTTTTGGAATCGGCACTCCGAATATATTACGGGAAGCTGGACTTTTGAGGTAAAAAAACAATGAGAAAAAGTTTTAGTTCAAGCGCGAAGTTATGTTTTTTAGTGTTGTTGGCAGCGGTGTTGCTGCTTGCTCCCTCCTGTAAAAAATCCCCTGAGAAAAAGGCCCCCGCCCCCAAACAAGCACAACAGCAAAGTCCCCCCAGCCAAACACAACAGCAAACTAAAGAACAGGCCGGCAAAACGACTGTAGCCGTCCCTGAGCCTGCCACAAGCACTGTTGCAGCCGCCCCTGCCACGAGCACTGCCGAGGGATTGGTGCCTATCGATATCAACCTTCCTAAACCTATGTTTATAGGCACGCCGCAGAATATACAGGTCCCCAACCTTGAAAAACCGCTGGGAAAACCGCGCCCGCCGTTTTTAGCGCCAGCTGGAACAAAAAATGTCGCACTCGGAAAACCAGTGGCCAGCAGCGATGAACAACCAATCATCGGCGAACTCAAAATGATAACCGACGGAGACGAGGAAGCAGCTGACGGCAGTTATGTTGAGTTAGGTCCTTTCCTGCAGAACGTTACTATCGACCTCGGGGCCGAGTATGACATATACGCCATTCTGTTCTGGCACTACCACAAAGAGGCTCGCGTTTATCTTGATGTGGTAGTGCAGGTTGCGGATGACCCTAATTTCATTACGAACGTCAGGACTCTGTTCAACAATGACACAGACAATTCTTCCGGTTTAGGGGCAGGTTCCGATATGCACTATGTTGAAACTTACGAAGGTAAACTCGTCGACGCCAAGGGTGTTCGAGCCCGTTATGTCCGCTTATACAGCAATGGCAATAGCAGCAACGAATTAAATCACTATATAGAGGTGGAAGTTTTCGGAACTCCGGTTTTGTAGGCAGCTCGCAAAATGTGGACGTCCGGTAAGCCCACGATATGAACTGGCCAAAAAAATATTACATTTTCATTTTGGCCGTGACGATTGCTGCTGTTGCGCTGCGCCTGCCGCGGCTTCAGCTTCGCCCAATGCACGGCGACGAGGCCATTCACGCCGTCAAGTTCGGTGAATTGCTGGAAAAAAAATTTTACCGGTATAACCCGCACGAGTACCATGGCCCAACGCTTAACTATTTTACTTTAATCCCGGCCTGGCTCAGCGGTATTCACAAATTCAAAGACCTCAGCGAGTTCACCCTGCGTATTGTGCCGGTTTTTTTCGGTTTGTTGTTGGTATTGATGCCTTTGCTGCTGCTCGATGGCCTCGGCCGCTCGGCAACGATTATAGCCGTGGTAATGACTGCCATTTCGCCGGCGTTTGTTTTCTACAGTCGCTACTACATTCCGGAGATGCTGCTTGTCTGTTTTACCTTTGGCGTAATTACTTGCGGCTGGCGCTATACACAGAGCAAAAACATCGCATGGGCTTTATTAACCGGTGTATTCCTCGGCCTGTGCCACGCAACTAAGGAAACCTCTATCATTGTTTTTGCCTCGATGCTGTTGGCTCTTTTGATTACTCGGTACTCGAACGAGTATCGAGAATCAAGAATCAAGTATCGAGACGTTATCGCAGCAGTGGCAACTGCTGTAGTAGTTTCCGCTTTATTCTACTCGTCATTTCTCACTAATCCCAGAGGAATTCTGGATTCGGTTCTTGCTTACGCTGCTTATTTCAATCGAGCTGGCCAGAATAATTTGCACATTCATCCCTGGTATTACTACCTCGATATACTGACTTGGATAGAAGGTTTTGAAAAGCCTGCCTGGAATGAAGACCTCATTGTCGTTGCAGCCGTATTTGGTTTCATAGTCGTGATGGTTAAAAGATACAAAGCGCCCTTTAATCTTTCGCTTCTTCGATTCCTCGCCTTCTACACCCTGATAATGACCATCGTATATTCCGCAATCCCCTATAAAACCCCTTGGTGTCTTTTGGGATTTCTGCACGGTATGATTTTACTGGCTGCCGTTGGAGTCGCAGCTTTGATAAAGTTATTACTATACTGGTGGGAGAAGCTGCTTGTCGGATTTCTTGTGGTGCTTTTTGGCTTGCTGCTGCCGGTTGCTCAGGCGTATCTTCTTAGCTACAAATATTACGCCGACCCATCTAATCCGTATGTCTATGCTCATCCGACTACGGATGTTTTTGACATAACTCGGCGTATTGAGGAAGTTGCCTGCGCCAGCCCTGATGGTCATAATATCTACATCCAGGTAATTTGTCCCGCTGGTGACTATTGGCCGCTTCCCTGGTACCTTCGTTCTTTTCCCAATGTCGGCTGGTGGAGCGATGTTGATGAAAATGTGCCATCTTTCTCTGTTATCATCGCTTCTCCGAGTGTAGTGCCGGCTCTTATGAGAAAATTATATGAGCTGCCGCCGCCGGGGGAAAGGAATCTTTACGTGCCTCTTTTTGATTCCTACACCGAATTGCGCCCGGGGGTTGAATTATGTGGGTTTGTAACCAAAGACCTCTGGGACCGCCTCCTTCAATCGCAGTCAACAGGTCAAAGATGACTCAGCCGCAACCCGATATTTTTTTTGTCGGCGTCAGTTGGGATTCGATTCCCGATGCACACTGCTTTTCCCACAACGCTATGGCAACTGTTTTTGAGATTATTATCATCCACAAAGATACTGCCTACGCCAAGCAAGCGGCTTGGGCTGCCTTCGATGAGCTTGACAAACTCGAGCAGCAGCTTAGCCGGTTCGTCGAAAATAGTGACATCTCCCGCATCAATAACCTCACTGCCAATCACTCTTTGCAGATTGGACCAGCCGCTTTTGGGTGCCTTCAGCTTTGTGCTTCTTTGTATGACCAGACCGACGGAGCTTTTGACATAACCATTGGCTCTCTGGTGGACTGTTGGCTCAGCAAGGATAAAACCATACGCACGCCTTCCGAAGAGCAGCTAAACCAGGCCCGCCACCGCACCGGTCTGCATCTTGTAAAATTGGACGAAACCGAGCATACGGTGCAGTTGCCGACCAGCCCCGTGCAAATCGACCTCGGCGGCATCGGAAAGGGTTACGCAATCGACCAGATGGCCAAGCTGTTGAGCGACTGGGGTATTGATACAGTTTTAATTAATGGGGGTTGCAGTTCAGTCCTGGCACTCGGCAGGCCGCACAATACAAAGGGCTGGTACCTCACCCTGAGCAATCCCACCAATCGCAGACAGACTTTAGCTCATCTTTATCTGCAGGACCGCTCCGTCGGCGGCTCAGGCCTGCTGAAAGGCCCGCATATCATAGACCCTCGTAAGGCCCGACCTGTCAGCAAAAAAACCGCCTGGGCCTGTGCACCCACCGCTGCAGCCGCCGATGCTCTCTCAACCGCCTTTATGGTTATGTCCCCAGGCCAAATCAGGAAATATTGCTCGAACCATCCGGATACCCTTGCTATGGTCGTAGCAGAAAACCGGGATGGTAAAGAAAAGATTTTGCGATACGGCCTTTGGGAACAGAACTCTCTGCTCAAAAGCAACCAAAAGTAAGCTTTTATTCTTTAGATAACACCCGTTTAATAGTTATCAGTTCGGAGAATATATGCCACAGACTTCGCGCCGGCGATAACCTGCTGTCACGGTCGCAGGTCCATTCGATAGGAAACTCTTTTATGCGCCAGCTCTGTTTTAGGGCCCGCATTATGACTTCCACATCAAACATAAAACCATCGGTTACACAATCTCTATATAATCTCCGCCCCACCTCGCCTTTGTATATTTTGAAACCGCATTGTGTATCGGTGAATTCAGCAGGTATTTTCATAGCGTAAATTACAAACCAGTGGAAAATTCCGGCGCAAACCCGCCGATACCGGCTCTGGGCCTTTCGAATGTTACTTCCCGGCATTTTTCTCGACCCATGTGCTATATCACACGTTCCGTTTTTCAACAATTTTAGTCCGTCAAGGACGTTTCCATAAGGTGCACAACAGCCGCTGTCGGCAAACATCACATACTCGCCGCTTGTTTGCTTTATGCCGGTCCGAACAGCGTAACCCTTACCTATATGATGATGTAGGCGAACAACTTTAAGGGCGGTTCCCGAGGGAACTTCGACTTTTTCAGCCGCTTCTGCTGTGCCGTCCCTGCTGCCGTCGTCAACGATGATAATCTCCCCAGCCAGATGATTGCTCTCTAAAAATCTTGATGCCGTTTCAATGTCCAGGCTAATCTTTTTACTCTCCTCAAACGCCGGTATAACAATAGATAGGTCCATCTGTTTTTACTCGATTATAAAGGCGGTTTTTCTTTCTGGCCGTCAAATCTCGGATTATACTTCGTAGTTTCCGCTTTTTCCAGTGCATCTGCTTACAGAGCTTTATATTCTTGCAATTCCGGCTTTTTGAGTGTATAGGTTATGAAGGTTGTTACGGAGAGGTGTCGGAGCGGCTGATCGAGCCGGTTTCGAAAACCGGTGTGCTCTTTATTGAGTACCGCGGGTTCGAATCCCGCCCTCTCCGTTTCTTTATGCCTCTAATGATAAATTTCAGCTAAATCGGACGTTATTAGATACGGTTTCTAACAGACGGTTTGTAACTCACCCATCTTCATCTGAACTATATCGCTTCTCACTATCGGCAGGGGGTTGGAAAACCCAAATACCTTTAATCCGCCAAAGGCGGACCAAACTATTGTCAAAAAAGATGCTTTTTAAGATGAAATCACCCCCCTGATATGCCGACAATTCCGTATGGCCAACTGCCTAAAAAATGGGGCTGTAAGTGCACATAAGACATAGATAAAAACCGCGGTTTATACAGCCACCTGCATAAAAAATAAAAAGGCGTAAAATGCGAATAGGCCAAAAGTTGATTTTAGGCTTTATGGGGTTTACTGAGTATCTCAGAGGAATCGCAGCACGCAAACAGACCGGAGAGAGGCTGGAATTACTTCGAAATCTAATAGACTGCTCGAATGACTGCGTCTTTATCATGGAACCCAAATGGGGCCGTTTCCTAGATGCAAACGACAGAGCTTATGCCAGTCTTGGGTATGCCCGGCAGGAATTACTCAATATGGCCTTCAAAGACATTGAGCAGTCTATACCGGACGATTCCTCCTGGCGCGAGCAAATAGAAGAACTCAAACTCAAGGAAGATTTAGTCATACAAGGCTGGCTCAGACGCAAGGACGGAACAACTTTCTTCGCAGAAACTAATCTTAAGCTCGTAAGCCGAAATCGCCGGGATGGCTTACACCGGAAAGAGGACTTCATAATAGCATTCGCACGCGACATCTCTGAACGTAAACGAGCAGAGGAAGCGCTGCGAGAAAGTGAGAAACGCTTAACAGTCATATTGGAGTCTATTTTAACTGGAGTAGTCCTTGTCGATGCAGAGACCCATAATATCGTCGACACAAACCCGCTTGCCACAGAAATGATAGGCCTGCCCAAGCAAGAGATCGTCGGTAAAATGTGCCATAAATTTATCTGTCCTGCCGAAAAAGGCAAGTGTCCGATAAGTGATTTAGGCCAGGTAATAGATAGGTCAGAGCGTGTGCTCCTAAAAGCCGACGGCAGGGAAATCCCCATCATGAAGACCGTAACTGCTATGACACTACATGGGCACGAATACTTTGTTGAAAGCTTTGTGGACATCATCGAACTCAAGCAGGCAGAGCAAAGGCAGGCCCAGCTTATACGAGAACTGGAACGCACTAATCAAGAAGTGGAAAATGCTAATCAGGAGCTAAAGGATTTTGCATACATAGTCTCACATGATTTAAAAGCACCGCTGCGGGGGATTAAGACCGTTGCGGGATGGATATCAGCCGACTACGCTGATAAGCTCGATGATAACGGCAAAGAGCAAATGAAATTACTTGTCGGTCGCGTGGACCGAATGCACAACCTCATCGACGGTATCTTGCAGTATTCCAGAGTCGGACGTGTTGAAGAAGAAAAGGTTGTGGTGAATCTGAATGAGCTTGTCACAGAAGCTATCGATATGATTGCTCCGCCGGAAAACATTACGATTACAGTCGAAAATGAGCTGCCTGTAATTAAGTGTGAACAGACCCGCATTACGCAGGTATTCCAGAATCTGCTGAGCAACGCTGTGAAATATATGGACAAACCGCAAGGCCGGATAAAAGTCGGATGCGTTGAAGAGAACGGCTTTTGGAAATTCAGCGTCGCCGATAATGGACCGGGAATTGAGGAGAAAAACTTTGAAAGAATTTTCAAAATCTTCCAGACCTTGACGCCGCGAGACGAACTTGAAAGTACCGGCATCGGTCTTACTGTGGCAAAGAAAATCGTGGAGTTATACAACGGCAAAATCTGGGTGGAGTCAAAACCAGGCGAAGGAAGCACATTCTTCTTCATATTGCCAAAACAAGAAATGGAGGTTGAAGGTGCGAAGCTCGAGGCCAATATTATTGGTTGAAGATGACCGCGTGGACGCAATGACGGTCAAACGCGCCCTTAAAGACCTGAAAGTTACAAATCCGTTAGTTAACACACCCAACGGAGAG
>JBELAN010000002.1:0-164695 GCA_049508795.1 Sedimentisphaerales bacterium
TTTCTCGGTGGGCTTGCGGCCAAGGTGGGTTTCGAGCGAATGGACGGCCTTGGTCAGTTGATGGGCACGGGCACGGACTAACCGCGGCACCCAGTCCATACTCCGTAGCTCGTCGAGAATGGCGCCTCTTACACGAGGCGAGCAATATGTCTCGAACTTTACGCCTCTGGTGGGGTCGAAGGCATCAATAGCGTCCATCAATCCAAAAATGCCGGCACTGATAAGGTCATCCAGCTCGACCTTCTCAGGTAGTTTGCTGCGTAGCCGCTCAGCGGTGTATTTTACCAGGGGCCTGTAATGTTCCATAAGTAGATTGCGGAAATGAGTATCGCCGGTTTTATAAAACTGCTCCCATATTTGGTCGATGTTGAGTTGTTGTTTGGTTTTCATAGGGTTCCTCCGTGAGATTCTATGACCCTGAAAAGCTTTGCAAAGCCGGTTTTAAGTTCCATAAGTGCCAGCATTTTTTGCTTTCCGATACTTCTGCTATACCCCGCAAAGATTCTTATCGACTTTCCAGCCGATAACTTTAAGAGAACCCCTCAGCAACTTTCTTAAAAGGGCTTTCTTTTTTCTATCTGCTTTACACATCATTCAAAAATTGAAGTTATTTCCTGTTTTTGCTTGAGCAATTCTGCCGCTAATCTCTGGTTGAGCGAATTTTCCAAAAGCTTATTTATTTGCAGCTCGAGATACTCGTTTCGGTTCTCTTCGAGCAGCTTTTTGGCGTCTATATCTATTGTTGGTTGGGTCTCTAATCTGCCGACAGCGCCAAATTTGATGTTTTTAGTATCGCAGAACAGAAGACGCCGGCTTCGGGTGTGCTCATTGATTGCGTTGTTCAACAAACTGCAAAACTCCTCCACCGCCAAATCCTTCGGGACAAAACCGGACCTATAGATATTGTTTATGTTCTGGGTAAGGATTTTTTGGCGGCTCTGTGTGAACTCAATTATCTTAACGAGTAGTTCAGCGATATTGTCTGTTATCAATGACGTCAGATTCATAACCAATCCTTCCTATTTGGCCTGTGTTGCTGTTATGTTTCTATGATTATTTTTCCCCTTCCGGGGGTGGGGGGATGCAGGAAAGATAGTCCGTAGAAAGCGAAGCCATATTTATCATCCTTGATTCTTCTATTCCTTCGTTGTTCCCGTCAAGGCCGGTTTATCGTTAATTATCAGAACGCGAATTATGTTTCGTTATTTTGCCGGCGGGCGCTTCTTTGTTTAAAATCCGTCTTATTTCCCAAAGGGTTTTTGTTTTCTTAAGTTCAATGATTTTTGATAATCTTTCGAAGACTGACTCGTCGTACAGTCGATGTCCGCCTTCGGTCCATTGTGCCTCACGAATAAGTCCCATTATCGTGTAGTTATGGATAGTTTGCCGGGAGAAGGGGGTGTAACGGGTCAATTCGCCGATTCGATAGAGCTTGGTAGGTATTTGCAACACGCGGCTTTTAACTTCTGTCTGCATCAAGAGAAACCTTAGCTGTTAATTCTAAAAGATATTTTGCGTTTTGCAAAATGTAAAATACCTTTTATCGGATGTCAACTCTTTTTCGGATTTTTTGAAAATTTTTTAAAAAAAATTCAGTGGGCTCTTTATGGTAAGGAACTTTTTATCGGATATTGTCTGGCCGGCAGGCAGGGATTTGCCAAAATCTCTCCGAATTTATGGTTATTATCGGCTTTTCGACTATTATCGATTTAAATGTTGGGGGATGGAAAATCGGGCATATTTTAGGACGGCAGATACATCTAACGAAAGATTATGTAAACTTTAGAATGGGATGGCTGTGTTCTGGGGGCAATTGCGGCGGACGGGGTTTTGGCCAAATGCCTCTGCTGAAACATCCGATACAGGGATAAACTATGCAAAGAAGCAATACAAGTTCTGAAAAGGCCGGCAATTCCGCCAATGGCGGTGTTTCTCTGCTTGAACAGATAACCCCATTGGCCCGGCAGATAAACTGTCTTGACCTCGAACGAATAGCCAATGTCTGCATTAAGAACATCCCAAGTTTGATTGGCGTGAGGTTTGCTTCGCTGTATATACTTGATGAAACAAATAGTATCCTGCACCTCCGGAAATATAATCATCCGTTTCTTATAAACAAAATAGTCTCAATCAATCAAAATCCGCCTTCGCCTATGGTTATGGCTGTTCGAAGTAAAGAGCTTTTACAGGTGCGAGACATAGACACCCACAAAGAGCCGATTATCAGGAAATCTCAACGCGTTTTTTCCGGCAATTATGAGACTAAGAGCTGCATTATTGCGCCGCTTATCTGCCATGACAGGGTAGTTGGCGTGCTCAATCTGGCGGACAAAATAGAAGGTGAGGGCTTTAGCTGCGACGATATTGCACTTATCGAGCTATTCAGCCAATTGGTCGGCGCCTCGATAGGCAATATAAAGCTTTTTGAGAAGATACAGCATCAAGCCACAACGGACGGCTTGACCGGTCTTGCGAACTACAAAACATTTTATGAAATTCTGGAGAAGGAGCTGTGGAGAACGCGGCGATATGGCGGCCAAATTTCACTGATTATGGTTGATATCGATAATCTCAAGAAGATAAACGATGCATACGGCCACCACACCGGCGACAAGGTCATCAGGGAAATTAGTAAAAAAATAAGGACGTGCATCCGGCAAATCGACACAGCGGCACGTTATGGGGGGGATGAATTTGCGGTGATTTTGCCCAATACTTCGCTGGCTGACGCTGTTGTTGCCGCCGAGCGTATGGTCGATTCGGTATCAGATTCCCCAATAACGTGGAAAAAAGAGCAAATAGCCCTATCTATCAGCGTTGGGGTTGGAGAATATGGTGCGGAGAGCAGTCCTGAGGATATTACAAGCCGGTCGGACCAGGCCCTGTATATGGCTAAGCAGGCAGGGAAAAATACAGTCAGGATTTTTGAGGCGAGTAAAAAAAGGTAACGCATATCGATTTTTGGGGGGAAAAAGAGGGTGGGGATGAGTTAGGGGGTAGGGTATAGGGGATATAAAGTTAAAAGCGCAAAGAAAATTTCAGATTTCAGGGAACAAATTTCTGGATTCCGCATCAAGTGCGGAATGACAAAGTGAGTCGCCGTCCGCCTTCGATAAATCTACGGCGGATAAACGAAGAAGATTTGGGCAGACACTCAGGTTCTGCCCCAACCAAGTATAGGGCGGACACGCAGGTCTGCCCCTACTAAAATTCGCATATTTGCCCAATCAGCCCATTTGCGGTGTTTTTAATTAATTTCACTCTCGCTAATTCGCCTTTTTGCGGGGTTTCCCCCGGTTTTTCTTCGAGATAGACCATAAAATACCGCTCGCTTCTGCCTTTACGTTGGCCGATACTGTTTTCTACGAGGATTTCGGCTGTTTCGCTGATAAATTGCTGCCGAAATTTATGACCCAATTCGGCATCCAAATCCCGCAATATCCGGGAGCGTTCCTTCATAACTTTGTCATTTACAGCGCCTTGCAAACCTGCCGCCGCTGTGCCTGCCCGTTTCGAAAAACTAAAAACATGCATTTTTGCAAAGCCGGCTTCTTTTGCCAGCTCAACAGTTGCTTCAAAATCCGCTTCCCTCTCGCCCGGAAAACCAACGATGATATCAGCGGTTATGGCAGGCCTATCAAGCCGGCTTTTGATTAACTCAATCTTCTCTTTAAATTCGTCGGCATTGTATTGTCTGCACATCTTTTTTAAGACCGCGTTTGAACCTGACTGCAGTGACAAGTGCAGGTGCGGCACAATGTTACGATGCTTACAGAAAGTATCAAGTAATCGCGGTGTTACGTCGCCCGGCTCCAGCGAACTTACTCTTATCCTTGCGAGGTCCGGTATTTCTGCCATTTTATCGAGCAAGTCTGCTAATCTGCCTTGCCGGCCATCCCAGTTTTTTCGCCTGACACTTTTTTGGCCGTAAGCACCGACAAATATGCCTGTTACGACGATTTCCTTGTGGCCTGCTTCAACAAGGGCTTGTGCTTCCTGGATGACCATCTCGGCGGGCTTACTGTGAACATACGGGCGGGCTTTAGGTATGATGCAATAGCTGCAATATCCGTCGCAGCCGTCTTGAATCTTAAGAAAAGCCCTCGTATGACCCTTAAATGACGTTAATTGGGGCAGCTCAGCCGATTTGTTTTTAAGCTTGATTTTGGAGCCGTTTTCTGCTTTAATTATGATATTCTGCTCTGGTTGAAGAAAGGCAGCGGCTTTGCCATTATTGACTATTTGGCTTAAAGTTGCGGCTATGGTTTCTCGATGGCTAATCAGATGGATATTTTTACCGAGGTTGTTTAGTTCGCCTGTTTGGACTGTTGGAAGACAGCCGCAAACAACTGTAGCAGCATCAGGGCTTAGCTTTTGGGCTTTTCGGATGCGTTGTCGGCTTTTTGCAGAGGCGGTTCGGGTTACGCAGCAGGTATTGATAACGACGAGGTCGGGCGTATTGTTAGACGTTTCGACCTGGTTGAGTCCGAGCCGTTCGAGCAGTTGGCGAATCTGCTGGCTTTCATATTGATTGACTTTGCAGCCGACAGTATTTATGGCAAAAGTTTTCATAATGTGGTAATATATAATTGTTGAAGCGGGCTTACAACACCATTCAAATCAGGTTTGGACGGTAAATTCGAGGGCTGGTTATGGCGTCAGAATACGGCTCGGTTTGGGCGATAGATATAGGCAATAATTCTCTGAAGGCATTGCGCTTAAGGAACACAGGGGGCGTTGTTGAAGTAATCGGCTTCGACAATATCCAGCACGGCAAAGTTCTTACCGGAAGCGGTATAAAACCGGAAGAAAGGGATGAGCTGATTGCGTTAAGTTTGCGCCAGTTTGTGAAGCAGAACGATTTGGGCAAGGATGATATAATTGTTTCTGTGCCGAGCCAGAACAGTTTTGCACGGTTTGTGAAACTGCCGCCTGTTGAGTCGAAGCGCATTCCTGAAATCGTTAAGTTCGAGGCGGTCCAGCAGATTCCTTTTGATATCAATGATGTGCAGTGGGACTGGCAGTTGATGACAGAGACCGGCAGCTCTGAAACAAAAGTGGGTATCTTTGCGGTTAAGAGCGATGTGGTCAACTCGGTATTGGAGCATTTTGCCAGAGAAAATGTAACGGTTAGCTATGTCCAGATGGCGCCGATGGCTTTGTATAATTACGCATTGTACGACTTTGGTGATTTGGGCAAGTCCGACAATCAAGCCACCGTTATTCTTGACATAGGTGCGGAAAACAGCGACCTGGTTGTTTGTACGCACTCGACAGTTTGGCAAAGATGTGTCCCAATGGGAGGTAATGCTTTTACCAGGGCGATAGCGGATGCGTTTAAGCTCAATTTTGAAAAAGCTGAAAAACTAAAACGCACCGCTCCGGTGAGCAAATATGCCCGGCAGGTATTCCAGGCGATGAAGCCGATTTTTACGGATTTGGCCTCTGAAATCCAGCGGTCGCTGGGCTTTTACACCAGCTCTAATCCGAACACTAAATTGTCGAAGGTTATCGCACTGGGCGGCGGAACGAAGATGCGCGGCCTGCTCAAATACTTGCGGCAGACGCTGCAGATACCCGTTGAAATGCCGGATTCGTTTAAGAAGCTCACGATAAGCTCATCTGTCTCAGCAGCGAAATTTCATGAGAGTGTTTGCGATTTTGGTATTGTTTACGGCCTTGCTTTACAAGGTTTAGGTCTGGCCAGGATAGAAAGTAACCTGTTGCCCCGCAGTATTGCCAGGTCAATGGCCTGGGCAGGTAAAACCAGGTACTTTACCGCTGCGGCGGCTGCGGTGTTGCTGGTTTCGCTTATGTGTTTCGCGAGAATCATTCTGGATAGAGTCAATTATGCAAATAACAATCAAGTTCGGCAAAAAATCGGCAATATCATTAATGCTGCCGAGCAGGCCGCTGACAAGCTCAAAGCCGAGGAAAGCAAGGGTCTACAATCCGAATCAATAATAGAAAAAGAACTTAAATTTTTTGATTATCGTAACGTAGTTCCACTATTGCATCAAACCATAATCTCGGTCCTGCCAAACGAAAAAAATAATCCCGAGCAGAAAGAGCTTTACAGGGCTTTTGCCAACGGTGATATAGGAACGGTTCTGGAAGTTCCCCGCAAGGAGCGGAAGCAGATATTTATAACGGGTATGTCAGTTTACTTCACAAAGGATGTTGCTTCTGCGCAGTTTGGAGCCGCAGATTTTACGCAGAAAGGTGGTGGTGGTGGGAGGGGCGGAGCCGGAGGTGGTCCGTCTCCTATGGATCGACCTGATGCCGGCTACTCTGGAGCCGGTCAAAAGGTGGATTCGAAGAGCAAAAAAAGTTACTCTGCAGGGGAGAAAAAAGAGGTTGAAAGCGGCCCTGGATTTGTGGTAACCATAACCGGCTATAGTCCATATAAGGACATAAGTGGGCTGATGGACCCTCCCGGAGTGGAAGGCGAGCCGAATAAATGGGGAGTTGTTACTCGACTGCTGCATCTTGATGATATTGTTGACTGGAAAAATCCGTTTGAGCTTTACAGAAAAGCCGAAATTGAGCATTTCAAATTGGAAACAGGTGAAGTAGATTTGGAAGCTGCAATGCCTGTGGGGATAGGCATTGAAGATATCGAAAAGGCCGAGCGTAAAGATAGCGGTGAGCGGATTTTGATTGACCCTATGACAAGGGAAGTTATCAGTAAGGTCGCTGAGTTGAACGGGGATGGGAAAAAGAAAATCGACAGGTCCGGCAAAGTTGTTTATAAGGCCAATGACCACTGGTTCAGATTAGACGTTAAATTTATCTGGAAGGATGCACCGAAGGAAAATAAGGAGATTAAGGAGACGGAGAAGACTAAGGGGACTGGGGAAACCAGGAAACCTGAGAGGACTGAAAGACGCCGAGGAGGACAAAAAGGGGCCGAAGAGGGTGGTTTGTGAGGTTATAAAGGCAGTTTGGCCGGAGAAACACCACAGTAGAAGAGCCAAAAAGCAGAATAGATTGGTGAGCTGATATGGATATATCTAAATTTAAAGACCTTATACCGAGATTAAGTTTTCTTAAGAATTATTCATCGCTGATGCTGCCGGGTATTATAACGCTGGTTGCCGTGCTTGTTTTTATACCTACCCAATTGATGAGCAGTAAGCTCAAGAAACGGATAGAAAATGAAAGTATTTCCATAGGCAGAAGAGTTCAGTCTCTAAGCGAAAGTACCGTTTCCCGCAACCAATGGGAGGTTGAGCAGGAGTATCAGCAGGAATATGAGAGAGATGCCAATCAGACAGCGCTTTTAGCCAGGCGAAGCAGTCAAAGGCTGTTATTGAGTTATAAAGTATTTCCTAATCCGAAGGATACCTCCACGTTGATTTTCAGGGAGTTCGGCCAGCAATTTCGCAGTGCGGTAGATGAACTAATCGTCCGTATGAAAGCCCTTGATTGTCCTACGGAAGCTGAGTTGCAGAAAGGTTTGCAGGGCTCCAGTTTACAATCTTCTCGTCAGGGGCAGGATTGGAGCAGGGAAAGGGGAGGGTCGGATGTGAGGTCGATGGAGATTAATACCACGATAACGGATGTTCTTTGCCGGGACAGGGCGAAGCGTGCGTTTGTTTATGCTAATCCGGCGGATTTGAGCGGATACGAATTCTGGGAAAAATATGAATATACCGGAATGGACGCAGCGGTTGAAGATTGCTGGTATTGGCAGTTAGCTTATTGGGTCATTGAAGATATTGTCGATACGATAGATGCTCTGAACTCCGGGTCGAATAGCGTTTTCACATCGCCGGTAAAACGGCTTCTGGATGTAAGTTTTGCCGCCAGCGACAAGGGGACCGGCAAAAAAGCGGCTGTAAGGCCCAGTTACGTTCTTTCGGCTGCAGGGGCGCTTACAGAGCCCTACACAGGAAGGTTTTGTAACGATGATATTGATGTTGTGCATTTTAATGTTGCTGTTGTGGTTAATGCGAAGGCGGTTTTGCCGTTTATGCAACAACTTTGCAGCGCCAAGCAGCATAAATTCAGAGGATTTTCCGGCGAGGAGCGAGAACAAGTTTTCAAGCATAATCAAATAACGGTTTTAAAAAGTAATATCAGGTCAATTGACCGGCAGGATACGGCTCATAATCTCTACCGTTATGGCGAGGATGCTGTGGTGGAATTGGATTTAATTTGCGAATATATCTTTGACAAGAACGGCTATGGTGAGATTAAGCCAGAATCGCTGAAGAAGCCGGGAGAGCAAAAGCGGGAAATGTAGATTCTTGAAGTGTTATGCGAGACGTGAGAGATGAGTAAAAAAGACAGCAATTTTTTCGAAGAGCATATTGAGAAGATAATTTTGGCCGCTGTGGGGCTTGTGTGTCTCTGGCTTTTTGTCACCCGCGTTCTGTTCAGCCCCGATTATGTCGAATATGACAACGATAAGTTTGACTCCGGCGCTATTGATAATTACATAAGCAAGCAGGCTGTGGTTTTGGAAAACAAACTGAATCGCAATCCTGAGCCGAAGCAGCCATACAAGCCGCGGGTCGATGATTTTATTGCTTTGCTTGACTCATCTATAAGGGACATTGACATTAGTCTCTATCCGCCGCAGCCTATTATTACTTCGAAGGGCGTAAGTGATAACAGAGTGTATCGTGTTCCACGGGTTGGTGAGGTCAACGAGGTATCGGTTGAGCATATCAGAACGGTGGCTTATGTTCCTAAGGGAGGGATTGGTGAGGGAAATGTTTACGGCCCGGATAATAGTGAGCCAAATGATATTGATTTTGTTACGGTGGAAGCGAAGTTTGATGTTTCGGGATTATATAAAAGGTTTAATGAAAGTTTTGCCGGCGAATATGTTCAATCAGATTGGCGTGACCCGTGTCTTGCAAATCCGGTTTTTGCAGCGGTGCAATTACAAAGACAGAAGCTGCTTTCCGATGGCAGCTGGAGCGATTGGCAAACTGTGCCTCGAAGTAAGATAGACCCTCGCAAAGGGATGTTCGAGGTTATAGAAGATGTTAATGATTTGCCGTCCGGCGGGGTAAAAGTGCGTCTGCTTCAGTTTGATGACGCGGGAGTGAGAATAGACCTTTTGCAGCCTGGGGCTTATCAGATTGCCTCTGCAAAAGAAGAGTGGTTTCCTCCTTCATTACACAGGAAATATGTGGAGTATCAAAAAGAGATGGACGTGATGGGAAGGCGTGAAGCTGCTGCAGTAAAAAAGGAAGAGCGTGAAGGAGAACGCTCTGAGCGGCGCAGCAAAATGGCAGGGACAAAAACACGTCCGACGGGAGGAATAGGAAGTCCGTCTGGTGTGGGGGCGCCGATGGATGGAGGAAGGACAGGTGCGCCCGTGACTGCGCCTGTAAGAAAAACGCCGCCGGGAAGAAGCCAGGCCGAGCGGGGGAGTGAGAAGGAACGTCCGCAAAAAAGTAAGGAGGTTTCAAAAACAATAGATGATGTTTATCGGGAATTTGATGAAATTTCGATTACCGAGAGTAAAGACATCGCCAAGATGGACAAACCATTATTGTTCTGGGCGCAGGATGATACTGTTGAAGCCGGCAAGAGCTACCGCTACAGAATTCGATTGGGTGTTTTTAATCCTATAGCGGGGACAAATCAGTTCAGCGAGCAGGACAAATCGCTGAAGAACAAGGTTGTTTTATGGAGCGAATTTTCCGACGCAACGGAGACTGTGGATATTCCGGGAACGTTATACTTTTTCCCGCGTGAGATACAGGAAGCCGCCAGGATTGTAACAGTGCAGGTCTCCAGGTATGTGCTGGGTTATTGGTACAGTAAGGACTTTACGGTCAAGCAGGGAGAGCTTATAGGCAAGATTGGTGAGTACAAGATTACGGAGGAGGAAGAAAAAAGGGCGGTTACAGTCCCCAAGGCGGTTGATTATGCTACCGGCGCAGTTCTGGTCGATATTATACCTGTAAATGATTGGTCGGGTGGAACTAATCTGCGCGCTCGGCATTTTTTTGACATGCTTTATAGTTTCAATGGGGAAGATATAGAGCGTTTGCCTATTAAGAGCAGGTATTGGGCCGAAGCATTGCAGAGTAAGTTTAATGAAATCAAAAAAGTCGAAAAAGAGCCGAAAGAACCTTTGCGAAGCTGGGGCGGCAGAGAGGGTGAACGCAGGCGTGTTCCACTGCCGGGAGTTGAGGGTGCCCCCCGTGGTTCCACTCCCGATAGACCTGATTATGTTCCTGGTTATAAGCCTCGTGGTCAATAGGGGCGTGTTTTAATTGGTTTGAAATACCGATTTAGGTGAGCGCAGATGTAAGAGCGGTTCAATTGAGGAAAGGTGCTGCTCACAGTCGATTGTTATCTCGAACTCATCCGGTGGTATCAAGTCTATAAAATTATCGCTGAATTGTGCTGCCACAGGGGTGCTGATTTGCACATCTTTTGCGATTGCGCTTGATTTTAGCTTGAGCTTCCATTGCTTGTCGGTTGTTTGAGAAAAGCCCTTGCTGATTTCTACCTTGGGCCAATCGATATATTTATCGGGCAGGTAAAAGAACAAGTTTTCTGCGATTTTTTTGCCGTCCTTGTCTATCACAAGATGCAGGCAGGATTTGTCCGGATGGGTGGGGGAGATAATCGTTTTCGCAAGTTTAGGCAGGGTCAATGTGCTAAACGGCCCAATCGCAATGGGAAATACAAACTGGTCAAGTAAGTGCCCGAATAAATCTATTAGTCGGCAATTCAGCGTAGCGGTTATTGGTTGTTCGCTGTCGTTTATTACAGCAACCCTCAGTGGTCGCAATCCCGACGGCGAATCGAACAGCGCTTTCACAGGTTCGGATACGACTGCTATCAGCAGCTTCGAGAAAAATCGCTTTGCGTAATAATAAAGCGCCTTTGGTTCCTTGGTGTAGTCAATTGCCGACCAGCTTATTGCAGGACAGCAATCGTTGAGCTGCCAGAATAATACGCCGCTGTTCCTGAAGTTGTGGGCCCTTAAATGTTCGACATACGCCTTGACGCCGCGGGCCTGTGCGACTTGCGAGAAATAAACAAACTCCTCAATGCTTTCAGCGACGCCGAATAAATCGCCTATATAACGGTATAGACGACCGTTGCCGTCTATTTGATAGTTGTGCTTTTCGATTGGGAAGCTGCCGATGCGCAATTGTTCCGCGGGACAAAATTTTCTGACGGTTTCCATACTTGGTAACGATTGCATGCCGAATTCAGTAACAAATCGCGGAACATCTTCGGGCAGGCATTGGTATTGGCGGACCGGCTGATGGCCCGACCAGACGCCCCAGTTGTGTGTTGTCAGTGTCCAGCCGGTTTCGAATTCCTCTTTTCCACCCAGCGGCGTCGTCGGTATGTAATCGGTATCGGGGTCCAGCTCAGCAACTAATTGAGGCAGAAACCGATGGTAAATCGCTTTGCCATAGAATTTTTTCCCCTTGCCAAGATGACCGCCGTGATGCAGCCAGTCGATTTCATTGTTCCCGCACCATAGAACCAAACAGGGGTGATTGCGCAGTTGCTTTATAACTGTGGCCGCTTCCTTTTTTACTTCTTCCAGAAACCACTGTCGGTCAGGATAATAGGCGCAGGCGAACATAAAATCCTGCCAAACCATTATGCCGAGCTCGTTGCAAAGTTCGTAAAATTCCTCTGCCTCATAGTACCCACCGCCCCATACACGAAGCATATTTATATTGGATTTGGCTGCGGCAGACAGAAGCCTTTCTACATCGTCCCTGCTGACCGCGCCTGCAAATATGGATGCCGGCACCCAGTTTGCGCCTTTGGCAAATACCGGCTGGCCGTTTATTTCAAATTGGAATTTCTCCCCGTATTCGTCCGGCGAGCGGTTCAGTTTGGCGGTCCTTATCCCGATTCTTTTTTGTATCCGGTCTATAATCTCATCGCTGTTCAGCAGGCCAAGTTCAAGATTATAGAGATGCTGCTCGCCGTAGCCCGCCGGCCACCAAAGTAGCGGCTCTTTAATCCGAATTACAGTCGATTGAGAATCTTCCCCTGCCCTGAAAGCCAGGTTGTGCTCGATTACCTGTTCTCCACAGGACAAAGTCAGCTTGCAAAGAAACTCTTCTGCCGTAAGGCATCCCTTGCGGGATTCTGTCACCGTGTCTAATTTCACCGCGATTTTAACATCAGCGTAGCGATGATTGCAATCCACTGTTCGGACGTGCAGGTCGGCAAGTCGGGCTTTCTTGGTGCCTTCAAGATGAACACCTCGCCAAATCCCGCAGCCCGGCAGACCGGGGCACCAGTCCCAGCCGAACTGGTATTGGGCTTTTCTTATATAGACGCGATACGGATTGTTAAAGTCCGATTCGCTGAACGTCGTATATCGGCTCATTAGTCTCTTGGCATATTGGACTGCCGGCTCGAATTTGACCGATAACGAATTATTTTGCGGCTTCAAAAGTGACTTTACATCAAAGCGAAATGGAATGAACATATTGTTTGTTTTGCCGATGAGCTTGTCGTTGAGCCAGATGCTGGCTATCGTATCTAAGCCATCGAAGACCAGCTCAACCCGGCCACAGTTAAGTAGTTCATCCGGCGCATCAAAAAT
This sequence comes from Sedimentisphaerales bacterium, assembly GCA_049508795.1. GTDB lineage: Bacteria > Planctomycetota > Phycisphaerae > Sedimentisphaerales > Anaerobacaceae > CAIYOL01. The sequence continues at coordinate 12,560 of JBELAN010000002.1, forward strand.
CTTCCTGTATATCCACGGCTTTTCACTGACCCAGCAGAAATCTTCCGGCCGGGCGTCAATATCGCTTTGCCTTATTTTGCCTGCTGCGATTAAACTGCTGTAAATCGAGCAGGGGACATTAGTTAGCAGCCAGTCAGCGGAGTCGAGGTCGCGCATTCGCCGTGCCGAGGCCGGGTATTCCTTAAACTCCCATTTCCCCGTCAAGTCCAGTGATACTTTCGGCATTAAAAGCTGCTCCTTTTTTTGATTGAACACCCAGCGTCAATTATATTCCATCAAAACTCCCTTACAACAAAAACAATCAAAAAAGGCCGACTTTTTCAAATCGGCCTTTGCAAAATCCATTAAAAAATTAGCTCGCTTTTCAAATCCCGCCGTCAACAACCCATCGTTTTGCAGGATTATCGTTTCTTATCGCCAGGTTCCACTTTTTAATTTCCCCTGATTTTAATTTTATCTCGTATGGCACGAACCAGCCGGGGTAGAGGCCCGACTTGAACGGTTCTCCAATACTGATAATCTCCAGCCCACCGAGATAGCCCTTCAATTCCTTATCCACAGCCGACATTGGCCAGAATTTCAGAAACTCGTCCCAATTCTCTTCTGAACAGGCCTTGAAAAACGCCTCAGCGACCTGCTTCGGCGTCATCTGCTGGTACTTTTCATTGTTTGCCAGCGGTTTCGGCTCCTGGAACCAGATGACATCAGCAGGCAATTCAAGAGTAAACAGCGAGTTGTCGATTTGCGGGTTATACTCAATATCGGTAACCTCGAAAACCAGGACATCCTCTTTGTCCGTGTGCACAAATACCTCAAAACCTTTCAGAAGTTTCGTTTCTGCATCAAAGCGGTACACTTTCTTGTGGTCGGACTCTGTTATGAACTTATTCTTGCACCAATCATTTGTAAAGTCCCCCTGTGCGGCCGATTCAGTCTCAAGCACCAGTTCCGTCCCCTCTTTCAACACTTCATTGTGCATACACAGTTGGTTGTTGGACCGTTCCATCGTTTCCTTCAGAACGTTATCTATAATCTCGTCAACATTCATCAAAGGTGCATACCAGGTGTCAAAAGAACCGATAGGGCACGGCCTTTCTTTGACCGCAGTATTTGGCTTGATTAACATTATTGTCGAGTTACCATCCATAACAAGTATCCGACCGGGTTTTTCGACTCGCCACAGCACAATACCCGTATCATCCAATTTCTTCCACATCTCAATCGGCACAAAATCGAACTCCATGCCTATCATCCCGAAGTTGTCGGCCGGAAGCGTTCTCATCCTCGCCTTAATATGGATTGACCGCACGTCTCCAACCGCTTTGGCTGCCTCAGTTAGCACCTGTGCTGCCGAAGCCGAAGCTGTTGGAATTGAACTGTTCCATACCGTCACTGAAATTACTATCGCTGCTATTATTGTCACTGCAGCCGCAAATTTTGTTATTCTGCTCTTCATAATTATTCTCCATACACTCGGCTGTAAAATGGCCGAACTTGTCTCTCTCGATTTATCCTGTTCGTCAAAAAGACTGTTTAGAACTGCCTTATTGACCTTCGGATTGGTTTTTATCGATGCATTTTGAATCAGTTTTTTTATATTTTCTGCCGGTCTCATTTTGTTACCTCACCATTCATTATTGACCGCAGTTTATTTAGTCCATAGCGATATCTGCTCAGCGTTGTTTTAACTGAAGTCTCCTGCATTTTGGCTATCTCTCTGAATTTCATTCTCCCTTGAATGTGCAGGATGACCGCCTCTTTCTGCTCGTAAGGAAGCTGGGCCATCGCACTGTTCAGTTGCCTGAATTCTTCGTCGTATATGATCCATTGCTCCGGCCTTTTCAGGTTAGAAGCCATCGGCTCAATCTCATTAAGGTTGACTGTGCGTTGTCTGGATTTTGACCTGTTCAGATTCCTCGCTCTGTTGGCAACGCAGGTAGTCAGATATCCTCGCAGACTTCCCGTAAGCTGGAACTGCTCTGCGGAGCGAACGAACGCAACAAAAACATCGTGTACAATATCTTCAGCAGCGCTTGTCTCGTTCAATAGCCCCGCAGCCATTCGCAGCAGGTCATCTCTGTACTTTTCATATATTCGGCAGAGTGCATCTCTGCTCCCGCGCCTTAACTTCCAGATAAGCAGCTTGTCTTCTACCATCCGAATACCTCTTCAAGTGACCAAAGCGCTCGGCCGCCATTTATACAACAACTGAGATGTCCCTTTTACTTTAATGGCTGTGCCATGCCATAGGCAGAAAAATCTCTTTTCGCCCAATTCTTTGCAATCTTACCCAATTTCAAGCCAAAAGATATTAAAAACACCATGAGCAACTGTTCACCATCCAGCTTCGACCCTCCGTTTCTTGCCCCAACTCGTGGCCAACAAGGAATTTCAATCAGATGCGCATATACCTGAGAATTTTTTGAATGTTTTCGAATATTTTCAACGTTCCTGCCCTGAGTTTGTCGAAGGGTTCGAACGTTTCTTACACGAACTTGCGCGTTCGGTTCTATCCCACCTTGCCTAAATTCCTTCTTTTAACACCGCAGGTTCGCCGAAGGAGGTATTTTGGGAGGAATAAAAGGTTGCAAAGTTGGGCTGGCGGGGGTATAGTTATCACTTCTATCTGCATTGCCGTAAGGCATCCCTTACGGGATTTTGAAAGGGTCAATAAATGAAATATGACGTAGCTGATTTATCGTTAGCATCCGAAGGGAAAAGGCGGATTTTGTGGGCTGATAACGATATGCCGGTCCTTGCGTTGATACGCAGGCGGTTTGCTAAAACCAAGCCATTAAAAGGCAAAAACGTTTCGGCCTGTTTGCATATAACCGCTGAGACAGGTAATATTGCGAGGACGCTGAAGGCAGCGGGGGCAAACGTCGTTCTGTGCGCTTCCAATCCGCTGAGCACTCAGGACGACGTGGCGGCTTCATTAGTAAAGGATTTTAAGATACCGGTCTTTGCCATTTGCGGTGAAAATCGGGCCACCTATTACAAACATATCAACGCTGCAATTGACCATAAGCCGGTCATTACATTCGACGATGGGGCTGATTTGGTAAATGAGCTGCATACCCGCAGAAAGAAAGAAGCGGGCAGGATTATTGCGAGTATGGAAGAGACCACAACGGGTGTTATCCGTTTGCGGGCGATGGCGAATGCCGGCAAGCTGAAGTTTCCGGTCATTGCGGTAAATGACGCTGCGACGAAGCACCTTTTCGATAACCGCTATGGGACGGGCCAATCGACGGTTGACGGTATTATCCGGGCGACGGATTTTCTGATGGCGGGTAAGAAGGTTGTCGTGGCCGGTTACGGTTGGTGCGGCCGGGGCTTTGCTATGCGAGCCAGAGGTATGGGAGCCATCGTCGTTGTCACGGAAGTTGATGCAATCAAGGCCCTTGAAGCGGCGATGGATGGTTTTGGGGTTATGCCGATGGCGCAGGCGGCGAAGGTCGGCGAACTATTCGTAACGCTTACGGGTAATAAAAACGTTATACGGGCTGAGCACTTCCGGGCGATGAAAGACAGGGCGGTTGTCGCCAACAGCGGACACTTCAACGTTGAGATAGATATACCTGCGCTGAAAAAGATGAGCAAGAAGGTGAACCGCGGCGTCCGTAACCACGTTGATGAATATGTTTTGAGAAATAACAAGCGGATTTATCTTTTAGCTGAAGGGCGACTAATTAACCTTGCAGCCGCTGAAGGTCATCCTGCAAGTGTAATGGATATGAGTTTTTCCACACAGGCGTTGGAAGCCGAATATGTGATAAAAAAACAGGGCAAACTTGCTGTTGCGGTCCACGATGTCCCTATCGAGATAGAGCAGCAAGTAAGCAGACTGAAGATGAAATCGATGTCGATAGAGATAGACAAGCTGACGCCGGAACAAGTCATATATCTTACCAGCAGCGGTGAGGGGACATAACTGGTCGCTCGTCGCCCGTGCCCCGGGTCACGACAAGGTGAGTTTATGGATAATAAAGAGACCGAAAAAACGCCCATAGTGGCCTCAAAGACTTTTCTGTCAGTCGGCCCTGCGCTGCACTACAGCCATAGAAATGTTCAGAGATGCTGGCTGCTTGCTCTTGTGGCCTTTGGCATAAGTGCGTCTTTCTGGTCGAAGATACTAACCGGCTCGTTCTGGTCGTTTAACTTTCAGGCAGTGACTTCTCCCAAACTTTGGTATCTGGGGCAGTCTGTCGTCATAACCGGTCTGAGCATATTTGAATATCCCTGGCAGATTCTTGTTTTAGGGCTGCTTATGGGCATTTTGGCAATTGTGCCGGTGCTTGTTTCGCAGCTTATGAGCTTTAGCTACAGTTTGCCTTTTATATTGCTGGTGTTTTTTTTGGCTGATTTGCCGGCTTTTGCGATTTGCCTGCTGGTAAGTTGTGTAGCCGCGGCGTGTCGTCCACTTCGTTTTCGTTCGCGCTTTGTTGCGATAGTATTATGCACAGCGCCGCAGCTTGCTTTTTGGGCATACTTCGGAGGTGCAAGAGGGGTAGAACCCATTAAGTGGGGATTTTCTTTTACGCCGTGGATTTGCGCGTGGCTTGTCGGTTTAGGTATAGCGGGGTTAGTCCTGGGGATAGGTCATTATACGCGTTACCGGCCTGGGCCGGTGTGGATTGTTACGTGTGGTTTCCTTTTGCTGGCTGTCGTGACGTTTGAAATAAGAATAGGATTTGATGAATTGGACTACCAGCTTTATGTGGCCAAGAACAATCCGGAGCAGGCAATCGAATTTCACGACCACAGTATAAGAGAATCGCTGGACGAAATGATTACGAATCCTTCGGCGAGGGTGAAAATGTATCTTAAGAGCTCGTTTTATCCCAGCGAGCCGATACTACTTCGGGCGAAATTGAAAGAGAAGCTTGGTGAAGAGCTGGAGCAAGGTCGTTGGCCGTGGTGGTTCACGGTGCCGCCGGAACTAAATTACCAGGCGAAAAAACGATGGTTGTCCGCCCAGTATGAGTCCTTTATAAGCCGGCGTCCCAGCAGCCGGAGAATGCCTATAGCACTCTACTACAAAGCGCTTCTGAGTGAATACAGTCCCGACATCGAGATGTTTGAGCAAAAAGAGACATTGCATTTTTACAATGATTATCCATACGAACGTTCACAAGACAGCTGGGAATGGCTGTACACGGAATTCGGTGACAGCGCGGAATCACTGGAGGCACGATGGCGTCTGGCGAGATATCTGGCGGGTCAGGGTGATTTTGAACAGGCCGACAAACTTCTTGCTGAGGCACAGAGTATGACAACCGAGCGACTGAAACTACTTGAAAAGAAACAAACGCAGAAGGACACATTCCTTAGTCTGTTTCAGCCGCCTGCTGATTCGGCAATGACAGCGTTTAAGCTAACCGAGCTGCAAGTAAAATTACATCAGATGCGCAGTCTGATAGGGGTAGAAAATCGAACTGATGAGCCGAAAGCAGAAGAGCGTTTGGCGAGATTTGTTATGTTAAACCCACATATCTGCGGTGATTATGCACGGGGCCTTGACGAATTGCTGGAACAGATGAGCAGCAGCGACCCCCTCCGCGACAATGTTTTGCTGGCCCAGGCGAAACTTGTTGCTGATGAGCAGCTGCGGGCCGAGAAATTGTCCCAGTTACACAAGAAATTCCGGGACAGCGACGGCGGAATGCAGGCCTTGTATGAGTTGGCCCGTTTGAAGATTGGTCTGTATCAGAGCGAGTCAAATCCGGAACATAAGAAAAAGTATTTGGCTGAGACAAGAGCACTTTTGACCGGCTTTATCAGCTTGTATGCGGACAGCTTTTGCGCCGAGCAGGCCAAAAAGAATCTTGATGACCTGCCCACGAATTGATTATTTTCAATGCCTTTTTTCCAGTCGTTGGCTGTCTGCTGGACTACATTCATATTGACTTTATGTGCAGATTTTGCTATCATAATTATAAAAGGCGATAATTAATCGTTTTTAGTATGCTTTGCCTAGGGTTTAGCTAAATGGGAATCGCTAACATACCAATTTTTCCCGGTGGAAGGACTCGGAGAATTCTGCTGATAGGTGATATTAATGGCGTTTTTTTAGATGCCACTGCTATTCGCCGGCTGCCCTGTGAAATACAGACCAATATGCTTGATGCAATCGAGACGGCAGCAAAGAACAACTTCGCGGCAATCGCTGTTGTAATGTCCGGGATGTCGGCTAAATTAGCTTCGGTACTGAAAACCTTAAGGGAGACAAATTGCGAAGCGAAAATTATTCTTCTGGCGCAGATGTATGAAGAGCCGGCGGCGATGCAGATGGTTAGCGCTGCTTTCAACGGTGCAACTTTAGCGGATGATTATTTGATTTGTCCGATCCAGACAAATAGATTTTACGAATCCATTATGACTGCCGGCGGCCGGAATGAAACTGGGTTGGGCGATGCTGTTACTGTTGATGCAGCGAAGGAGAGAGTAAAGCAGCTTGAGAAATTAGCTACCGAGGATGAGCTGACGGGCCTGAAGAACAGAAGATATATCTGGGAATTTTCCAGGCAGATTATAGAACACGCCGGCAGTGAAAACGGGAGGGTGACGCTGCTTATTTTTGATATTGATAACTTCAAACATTACAACGATGTCTATGGCCATTCAGCCGGTGACGAAGTCTTAAAACAAGCTGCTGTTTTGATGCGGCGGTGCTGCCGGGGACATGATGTCGTAGGCAGAATCGGCGGGGATGAGTTTGCCGTTGTTTTCTGGGATGACCCACGGAGAGGGCCGCTTAAAGAGGAAGCCGAGAGGCGCTCGGCAATGGCTGACCATCCCAAAGAGGCGATTTTTATAGCAAAACGGTTTAGAAAAGAATTAGGCAAAGCGGAGCTGCATCTATTAGGCCCGGAAGGCAAAGGGGTCCTGACAATAAGCGGGGGACTGGCGAGCTTTCCTCGCGATGGGGCAACAATCGGCGAGGTTTTCGAGCAGGCCGACAAAGCGCTATTGGAGGCGAAGCGCAGCGGTAAAAATAAGATTTATTTAGTTGGAAGCCCGCAAGGCGATATTGCCGAGGTCGAATAAGAACAGAAAAATCAAAGATTAAAAATAAAAGAGCAAAATTACAGAGCAAAAATCGAAAATAGCTTAATATTTTTTTAGTTTTTTTAAATCACCGCACCCGTCACGCCTGCCCCATAGGGGGCGGAGCGTGCCGTAGCCAGACCGATGACGACTACTGACCTTCGAGGTAAAAATACATATCAATGATTTTCATGAATGGGATATCGACGATTGGACAAATTGTCGGCAAATCCTTCATTTGTTTCCTTATTTTGTCCATCGAAGCGATGTTATTTCTGCAAAAGGCGAGAATATTCTCTAATGACCGGTAATTAAATCTTTGCGGGCTGATTCCGTGGAGTCCCAATCCAGCTTTGAAATATTGGTCGTATGCAGGAGAGCAGCCGAGCGTTCCAAGGATTATTTTAGTTACTAATGTCTCGCTCACATTTGGGAATTTTTGTTGTCCGTTGACGTTTTGAATAAATGCGTGACAAATGGCCGTCTTCAAACAGGAAATTAGTTTGATTATGTCCTTCACGGCTTCGCTATCAGCAAGCCATTGCTTATCAGTTATGTTCCAAAGACAATTAAATTTCGTATCCATGATTGCTGTGATAACCGGCGTATACACAGTGTAGTTTTTCGACCTCAAAAAAGCCTTGCCTCTGAACATACCCCAGCTTGCTAAGAAAAAACCGAGATGCAAGCAGGCCAGTTCCATTTTAGAATCTCGCTCATGAGAAGGAAGCTGATGATATTTCTGAAAAAACAGGTAACAATAATCCCACGAAAAGTTGTTGTGATGGGGGTTATTTTCGGCGAACCCCATGAATTCACTAATTCTTTCAAAAAAATTCATGTCGGTAATTATTTTACATGCCTTGCACGCCCCAAATCAAAGTAAAACTATGCAAAATCTCCCCTGCAAATTGGCTTACAATGTGGTAAAATAGCCTAAACTTTAAGAATAATTAGGGTAATCGACCCTAAGAAAGACTTTTTTTATCAGCCTAAGTGAAAAGGGTTTTGTAAAAGGGGAGTTCCATTTACGATTTACAATTGACGATTTACGATTGCATTGTTGAGATTGCCACGCTCGGCTACGCCTCGCTCGCAATGACACAAAAATGTTAGCGACCAAGCACAATCGTCTCGGTTGGGCCGAGGAGTTTGTAGCGTATTCCCCGCCAACAGATAGTTCTGCCGAAGGCGGAAGAGATAATAAAGAACAGCATCAGGGGTGACCAGAGCCAAAAGAAAAGGATGTCAGCGAGCATTGATTCTCGATTCTCGATTCTCGATACTTGATTCTCGAAGTTTAGTAGTTTGTAAGCCATTTTTTGACGCAGGACCGCCCGGATAAACTGAGCGGTGAAAAATAAAACAGGAACAGCAATAAAAATTGGTAATTGGTAATTGGTAATTGGTGAATGGTAATTGGTAACTGGTAATTGGTAACTGGTAATTGGTAATTTAACTGCGGCGTAGATTGCGATGGCGGCACCGGCCCATAAGCCAAGTATCGAATATAGACTGCTGGATAATCCAAACCACCAGGTTCCCGGGGTGCTTACACGGGTAATCAGGAATTGCCGTCTGCCAAATTCAAAAAGCTCACGCCAGGTGGTGGATATGTATGAAGCCACCAGACAGGCGGGGACAAAAACTACTTTTTTGCCTGCTTTTTTTACGGCGTAGCTAAGCGACAAATCGTCACTGAGAGCTTTCGGCCAAATTTTATCGAGGCCCAGCTCTCTAAAGGTGTCAACGCGGATAGCCATAGAACCGCCCCAGGCCTGGTTGAAGTGGGTGTTGCCGAGCAGCTGGGCGATTTTGGCGTTCACAGCCGACAGGGCAAGACTTGCCAGATTGTTCTTTTCAGGCACATACCAGCGATAGCCGCTGGCGGCGCCATTTTTCGGGTTTCGAAGAGGATGAACTATGTGGCTTAGCCAATCGCTGCGGACACAGATGTCGGAATCGGCAAAGGCCAAAACCTCAACATCGCTGCCAATCCTCCGGCAGCAGTAGAGCAGATTGTGATTTTTTTGACTGCAGGACTGAGCGAAGCCGGCCACCAGCACCTGGACATCGTCGGCCTTTGAAGTTTGACTCAAACGATTTTTCAATTCGCATAAGGGGGCATAAGCGGGGTCTGCCTTGTCGGCGACCACAAACCACAGCAGATAATTTTCGTAGTCCTGATTAAAAAATGAAGAGATATTTTGCTGGAAGGCCGAATCCAGACCCTTGCAGGGGACAATCAAGACCGTTCGCGGCCGATATGATAAACGCTTCTTTTTGTATTTGGTCAGTGCATAACGGTAGTTGTTGAACGTCTGAATCAAGAAGATTAGTTGTGATAGAATTAGTGCGATGGCTATGTAGTAATACCAATCCATATTAATTGATTATATTGAATTATCCCCAGAGTTCAAGATATAGAAGCTAACGGCACTATCGAGTCAATAAGCGTCTCAACCGTATAAGATTTTGCCAGGTCGATTGGAAGCAAACAGCCGTGATTGTGGTCGGAGGCAATGATTATAAGATTCTTACCGGTCCGGCTCCATCCCTGCTGCTGTGGCTGATGGCCGAGGATAAAAATATCGACGTCAAAGAGCTTGGCCATTTTGTCGAGCGTTTGTTGGCTGAAGTTTCTACCCCAGGTTAGAAGGTAAGCCGAACCCGGTTTTTCACAATCATTAGTTTTCAACTGCCTATCTAAAATCTGCCGGTCAAATTTATCTGCGAAACGGTCGGCGGGGAGCGAGTGCGACAGCCATATTCTGTTTTCGCACCTTACCGCCAATGGCTGTGAAAACAGGAATTGTTTTATCGCCAGTTTGATGTCGTCGCCGGCCTCCGGGAATTCCCGCTCGAGAGCCAAACACATTGAGCGGTTCATTTCCCTGCCGTCTTTCATAATTTTACTGTTAGTGATAAAAGCGGTATCATGGTTTCCCATAATAATATGGACGCGGTCGGGGAAGCTTAACTTATAACGGACAACATCGAAAAGCAGTTTGTAGGATAAACACCCTTTTTCTGCATCTTCCGGCCCTCCGTGTATAATTTCCTGCAGGAGGATATGTCTGTGGGGATTGTTGGCTAAGTCAGCGAAGGCAACTATCCTTTCAAAGTTTCGCCGATGCCCGTGAATGTCACCGGTTGCGATTAGCCGGACGCCGAAGGGGAGGTAAATCAAGTTACCCTGTCGAAACTTATCTGCGTTGCTGGCTTCTACACCTCTATTCAGCAAATCAATTATTGTCTGAGGCATCTTTATTAGTTTTTATCTGGCCGGCTAATATGCTGTGAACCAGCAGGTCCAGCCTCGATATAACCGTCATCATATCACGCGGGCGTTGCGAAGGCTCATCTTTTATGCAATCCATTACAAGTTTTGAAATTTCCATCGGCAATTGTTTTCTTATCTCGTGGGGCGCCAGGCGGGGTTGTAGGATTGGCAGGCCAAGCTCGTTCTTTTTGGATATCAAAGTCGGAACGTGCTTTCCGGTAAGAGCCCAATACATTGTCGCACCCAGATTAAAGATGTCGGTTCTTGGGCCGAGCGCTTTGCGCCTAACCTGTTCAGGCGCGATGTAATCGGGCGTGCCCTGAATACGCGGTTTTACCGTTCCGATTTTGCAGCTCTGGCCGAGGTCTATAATTTTAATCGCGCCGGCCTCGCTCATAAGGATGTTATTGGGCTTTATATCGCAGTGAACAAACCCTTGCTGGTGCATAGCCTGGAGGCCGCTTGCGACCATTCTGAATACGAGCAGCACATCAAGCAAACTCAGAGAAGGGCTGTCTTCGAGGCTTTTACCGTCAAACAGTTCCATAGAAAGCAGGAGCTCTCTTACTTTAAAAATACCGCGTATTTTCTTTAGTTTATAACATTTGCGGACATAAGGGTGGTCTATCCGCCGGCCTACTTTGTATTCGGTCTCAACCTGCTCGAAGATCCTTGAATCTTCCGGCCTTTCAAAGATAACACGTTTTAGAGCAACATCGATTTTATCCTGCTGGTCAGTTGCCATATAGATTGTGCTGCGGGCGCCGGTTCCGATGCGCTTGATTATGCTAAAACCGCCGACATCGAGTGCAACTTTTGCCATACTATCAACTGAATCCTAATAACCCAACGAACTACCGATATTTCACTACAGTTATGTTAAGATGCGCTAAATCGGCCTTCTGTTCGCTTAATATTTTGCATTTAGCGATAAAACTGCCAAAAACCCATTTTTTGTGCAGAACTGCAAACAAACTTCAGGCAAATCTTGCAGACTCCTCAGGTTATAATATAATCGTTTGTTTGTCCAGCATTTAGGGCTGTTTTTTGTATTATCGGCCAAAAAAAAGAGGGAGCTTAAAATGGGGATATCCTGCAGGTGAGGAATAACTCCCCGAGTAGGGCTCGAACCTACGACCTAGCGGTTACAGCTACCTCCAGGTTTCCCTGAAGACCGGACTATCTCTTCACCATGCACTTCCACTACGCTCAGTGTTTAGGTGACGGGCGCTATCTGGGGTTTATTGGCACAGGCCGCCTTACCCCATAGTCTCTGCACCTTCCTGTTCACTTTTTACCTGCCTGTGTGAACAGACTTGGCTCAGGATTGCCATATCTGCATCGGCAGAATCAGGTTTCCCTGAATTCACCCGTTTTTTCATCCTGATGTTTCCATCAGGAGCTGCAACATATTACAGCCGCTCGCTCTACCAATTGAGCTATCGGGGAATAGCAAACTAAAATTGGTACATTGGCTCGAAAAAGCTTTTTCGTCCAGATTCTATGGCATTATATCCGAATTTCAGCAACTTTGTCAAATACCATTCCAATATAAATTGCAGACAGTTAGGTTCTTGCAAAATAAGCCGAGGCAGCATATAAATAAGCTGTTATGGCTAAAGAGATAAAAAAGCAAATCGAGCAATTACGCAGGCGGTCATGACCTGTTCGCTCCAATGGGAATTCCCTCCGCCAGCATTTTTTCAATACGATGTCGAAGCTTTCCCTCTTTTTCTTTTGCGTCCTCAATTTGCTTCTTGAGAGAATCGTACTCTGCTAAAAGGTTTGCATACGAACTCTGGCTTACCCATTCTCGCACTTCTCGCAGTGCAGGCGCATCATCTTGATTATAGAGTATCGACTCGTCGCCATTCAGAAGTCGGATTTTGTGCTTGCACAGATTCTCATATATACCCGCCTTACAAGGACAAAAAACAATCAATAGACCGCCTTTGTTCTGGAATGTAACATCATAGGAACCACCAGATGAACTCTTAGCTTTCAGATGAATTTCTTTCATTTTTCAAGCACCATGAAGTAAGGTATTTCTTTTTGGGGGAAACCGATACATATCGAGCATAATAATATAGTGGTAGGCATCAGTGCGTCAAACAAAAATTACTGTTTCGGCAGTTGCAAAACAAGGCCGTCGAGAGTATAAACTTAAGACATATGGCAGTTGATATTAAAAAACAGATTGAACGGCTACGTGCCGAGATACGCCGACACGATTACCTTTATTATGTTCTCAATCAGCAGCAAATATCCGACCAAAAATATGACCAACTCTTTAACGAACTACAAAATCTTGAACAGCAGCACCCCCAACTTATAACACCGGACTCGCCAACCCAAAGGGTCAGTGAACTGCCAATCGAGAGCTTTGAGCAAGTAACACATTCAATTCCGATGCTCAGCATTGACAACACATACAACGCTGATGGACTTAAGGCGTTCGATAAAAGGGTTGCAAAGATTCTCAAAACAGAAAATTATAGCTACGTCGTAGAGCTTAAGATCGACGGACTGGCAATGAGTCTGCGATATGAAAAAGGCGTTTTGGTGCTGGGAGTTACAAGGGGGGATGGCGAAAAAGGTGATAACGTTACAAGCAATATCAAAACTATAAAAGCCATTCCGCTGCGACTGGCAGAAAACGCTCCTGATGTGCTTGAAGTACGTGGTGAAGTGTATATGCCAAAAAAAGCATTTCTGAAACTGAACGAAGAAAAAGAGGAGCAGGGCGAACCTTTGTTCGCAAATCCACGAAACGCAGCGGTTGGTTCGCTAAGGCAGTTAGATGCAAGAATCACAGCGAAAAGAAATTTGTCCTTCTTTGCATACGCACTGGGCGAGGTGAGCGAAAAGTTTGCGAAAACTCACTATGAAAGCCTTGAGAAATTCAAAAAAATCGGACTACCTGTCAATCCAAATATCCAAAAAGCAAGAAACATCGAACAGGTAATCGAAATATGTAGTCGATGGGAAAACAAACGATTTGAGTTGGATTATCAGATTGACGGGCTTGTTATCAAAATCGACCAGCTTAACCATTACGAAATTTTAGGCACAACCGGCCGATCGCCAAGATGGTGTATGTCATATAAATATGCGGCCGAGCAGGCGAAAACAAAAGTCCTGTCAATTGATGTACAGGTCGGGAAAACAGGAATCCTTACGCCGGTGGCAAATCTTGAACCTGTGCAACTAGCAGGCACAACCGTCAAAAGGGCAAGCTTGCATAACTTCGATGAAATCGACCGGCTCGATGTTCGTGTCGGGGACACGGTCGTAATTGAAAAGGCAGGTGAAATCATTCCGCAGATTGTCGAAGTAAAGAAAGAATTAAGACCCAAAGATGCAAGTTCATTTGAAAAACCAAAAATTTGTCCTTCTTGTGGCGAAAAAATTCAAATAACCAAAAGAAAAAGAACAGGGAAAAAAGAAGAAATTGCTCGTAAAAGCGAATACACACATGCTTATATATGTGCTAATAAGAACTGCACAGCATTGTTGGAAGAAAAGTTAAACTTTTTTGTTGGTCGAGATCAAATGAACATTGAAAATGTTGGACCATCCCTTATTGAGCAGTTAGTTGAATCTGGATTAGTAAAAAATCTTGCCGACATCTATAAACTTGAAAAAGAAGATATACTTGAACTTGAGCGAATGGCCGACAAAAGCGCAGATAATGTTATTAGAGCTATTCAAGACAGTAAAAACATGCCCTTGTGGAGATTGTTAGCAGGATTAGGGATTAGACATATTGGAGGACAGTCAGCTCTGACTTTGTCGAATTATTTCGGAACTATTGAGAAAGTATTATCTGTCGATAGAGATGAATTGAAAAAAGTTAAGAAGCAAGAAGAAGATAAAAAGAAATTGTTGGAGAAGAAACGTGATAGACATGAGATTAGTGGTGAAGAATATAAAGAAAAACGCAAAGAGTTACGGAAAAGCGAAGGATTAAGAGATGTAGGCGACAGAATGATAGACAGCCTGTGTGATTATATAAAAAATCCTAAAAACAAAGCGATGGTAGAGGAGTTAATATCAGTAGGTGTTAAGCCAGAACCGCCCAAAAAGGCCAAAGCCAAAGGCAAACTGGCCGGCAAGACTATTGTCGTTACAGGCACACTTGAAAACTTCGGCAGAGCGCAAATTGAACAGACCATAAAAGAACACGGCGGGAAAGCCACTTCCAGCGTCAGCAAAGCTACCGACTTTGTGCTGGCTGGTGAAAATCCCGGAAGCAAACTTGACAAGGCGAAGCGACTTGGCGTCAAAATCATCGGCGAAAAAGAATTTATGGATATGCTATGACCAGCGACGAGAGATATATGCGGATGGCCCTGAAGTTGGCGAAGCGAGGCGTTGGGTCGGTCGAGCCAAATCCGGCGGTTGGGGCGGTCATCGTAAAGGACAATCAGGTTATCGGCAAGGGATGGCATAAGAAGTTCGGCGGCCCGCACGCGGAAATTAACGCACTTGAAGATTGTAAGAAGCTCGCTTTTAACCCGCAGGGTGCGACGATGTATGTTACGCTTGAGCCTTGCTGTCACCAGGGCAAAACCGCACTCTGCACAGATGCGATTATCGCCGATAAGTTAGCGAAGATTGTTGTTGCGACGGTTGACCCGTCAAAGCACGCCAATGGGAAGGGCATCGAGCAATTACGCAATGCGGGAATTGATGTGCAGGTCGGTTTGTGCGAGAAAGAAGCAAGACTGTTGAATGCACCTTTTATCAAGTTTGCCACTATGGGCATAAGCTGGGTGATATTGAAATGGGCACAAAGCATCGATGGTAAGTTGTCATATTCGGAGGGAAAAGAGCGGTGGATTTCGGGAGAACAGAGCAGAAAAGATGTGCAAAACTTGCGCCGGCGTGTGCAGGGGATACTGGTCGGTATTAATACGGTAATCGCCGATGACCCCCGACTAACGGCCCGGCCGAGCAGAGACGAAGAAGCCACCAGAGTTGTTCTCGACAGCAGTCTGAGAATACCTTTGAACTGCCGATTGCTGGCTACTGCGAAAAGAGTGCCTGTGCTGATTGTAACAAGCGAGGAAGCGGTTCGGACAAACGCCGAGAAGTGGGAGAAAATCGTCCAAAAAGGCGCCGAATTGCTCACGGTGCCAACTATGCAAGGGCGATGTGATTTGGATTTTCTTGTGGGTGAGCTGAGCAGGCGAGGCATTGCTCAATTGCTTGTCGAAGGCGGGCCAACGGTTATAATATCATTTTTGAAGCAAGGGCTGGCTGATGAAATCTGCGTTTATATCTCGCCGAAAATACTCGGCGGCTGCGGAAGCGTTGATATATCCGGGCCAATGGCAGAGTTAATCGAAGCTGTCGGCTTGCATTATGTTGATATTAAGCGTTTCGGCAACGATGTTAGAATTGCCGGCTTTTCAAAAAAAGCGATTGATGAAATTTTAGTTGTCGAAAGCTAAATTATGAAAAAAATATATGATTACTCCAAGAAGATATATATGAGGGTTTTATTATGATAACAGAGAACAACATAATCAGGTTGCTATCGGCTTTAATTGTTGTAATGCTCGGCATCGCTACCGCGCCGATGTATGCCGACCCGAACCAAATAGCTGAGCCGAATCAGATGGGAAAATTTCGGGAGAAATGGCTGTGTAGAATGCCCAGCTCAGCCAAAGGCGTCGTCCGGTCGGTGAGCATAAACGGTTGCCACATTGCCTGGATGGAGCCGCGTGGAAAACAACAGGTCGTAGTCGTGGATGGCCAGGCGGGGCCGGAGTATGACGAGATTTTGGGTGGCACTCTTACTTACAGCTCCAACGGCAAACGGTTGGCATACGGAGCACGAAAAGGCACCAAACAATCTGTGGTTATCGACAGCCAAGCGGGGCTGGAATACGACAGGATTTATGCTATTCCAGTATTCAGTCTCGATGGCGAACGGGTAGCATATATGGCCCAAAAAGGCGACAAGTGGTTAGTGGTTGTGGATGGTCAACCGGGGCCGGAGTATGACGGGCTTTTGGAAGGTTCTCTGATTTTTAGTCCTGACGGCAAACGAATGGCGTACGGGGTGCGAAAAGGCAACAAGCGAATGGTTGTCATCGACGGCCAAATGGGGTTAGAGTATGACGGGATTGGTACTGTTCCGGTCTTCAGTTCTACCGGCAATAGCGTGGCATACGCGGCACAAGTGGCACAACAAAAAGGCTACAAGTGGTTTGTAGTTATCGATGGCCAGTCTGGGCCGGAGTACGACAGGGTTAGTAATTTGGTCTTTAGTCCTGACGGCAAGCGTGGGGCATACGCGGCACAAAAAGGCGACAAGTGGATTGCAGTTATCGATGGCCAGACTGGGCCGGAGTACGATGGAATTAGTAATTTGGTCTTTAGTCCCGACGGCAAGCATGTGGCATACGTGGCACAAAAATACTACAAGTGGTTTGTGGTTGTGGATGGTCAGACTGGGCAGGAATACGACGGGATTGGTAATTTGGCTTTTAGCCCCGACGGCAAACATGTTACATACGCGGCACAAGCGGTACAAAAGAGCTACAGGTGGTTTGTGGTTATCGATGGCCAAGCCAAGCCTGAGTACGACGGGCTTGGCGCCTTGGTCTTTAGTCTGGACTGCGGACATGTAGCGTATGCAGCACAAAAAGGGAAGAAGTGGCAGGTGATTGTTGACGACCAAGCTGGACCGGAGTATGACAGTGTTGTGTGCAGACCTGTATTTTTGAAGGATGGGACACTGGAATATATTGTTCTTAAGGGTGGTTCGCTTTACCGCGTTAATTTTACGCCGCAGGAGGTAAGTGAACCAAGCAGCACCGGCCCATAAAACAGTTGTCTAACAGACTTTTATAGAGCAGCCACAAAGCTCATCCGCATTCGCCGGGGCTTCGTCTGACAGGCAGCGAACACAGAGTAAAAAATATGAAAAGAATAGAAATTTTGGGTTTGCAGACGATACCGGAAATAAAGGCGGGCGATGACCTTGCTCAAATCATCTGCGATTGCGCTAAAAATGAAAATGCCGGCATAAATGAGAAAGACATCCTTGTGCTGACAAGCAAAATCGTCTCGAAGGCGCTGGGGCTGATAAGAAAAAAGGCGGATGTCAAGGTTAGTAAAAAGGCAGCCAGGATTTCGAAAAATACCGGCAAAGACCCGATATGGGTTCAGATGATTCTCGATGCGGGCCATAAGATTATCCCCTGGGGGGAGCAATAACCAAATATATAGTCAACGGCTCAACAGAGGCCGAGAGCAGTCAAAGACTGTGCGATAATGAAAAGTGCCTTTTTATAACGCGCAGCAAGACCGGCAGTATCCATACCTGTGATGCGGGTATCGACGGTTCAAATCATCCGGAAGGGATTGTAAGTTTATTTCCAGAAAATCCCGATGCTGAGGCAGCAAGAATCAGGGCTGAAATCAGGAAACTTACCGGTAAAAATATCGCAGTTGTCCTTGCTGATACTGAGATGATTCCTTACGGGACGATTGATACTGCGGTTGGCTCATCGGGTATAAATCCCTGTTCGATAATGTTCGGCAAAAAGGACAAGTTCGGCAAACCGAAATTCGGAGGAGTTGATTTGGTCGGGCTTGAGATGACGGCTGCTTCAGCATTGTTGTTCGGCCAAACCGATTCGGGCATTCCTGTAACGATAATAAGAGGTTATGAATATCAGTTTGACGAAAAGAGGAATGTTTCCAATACCCTGCGTTTTGCAGGAGATGAAAAGGATGTATTGCATATTGTGCGAGAGGCGATGAAACTGACTTCGTATGCAATTGAGGGGTTTGGCAAAAAACTTTTGCTGCGAATCGGTTCCTGGTTTATCCGTTAAGAATCACCAGGTGTTTTTTATCTCTGCCAAAAACAAGTAAATCAAAAGTGAACCGTATGGCCGAGGTAAAAGAAGAATATTATTGCCAAAATGTGAAGTATCCACCAATTCAAGGTGAACATCTTAAACTGATTCATATTTACCTCCACAGGATATGGCCGAGATAATATACAATACTTACAGACGCCAAATGGACGAGCCACCATCCCATATTCGGATAACGATACGTTATGCCCTTTTTCTCTCTGGCTGTGTCATAGCCGAAGAATTCCAAGTCAAAGAGGGACTTTCCAATAAAAAATTTGGCCCACAAAATCAATATATCGGCCAGCGTTGTATTCAAAAGAACCGCCTGCACCGTCACCGGATTGGGCCAATGAGCAATCGAAAAATGGGCCATAGTAATAGTGCCTGTAATAACCAAAAATCCATTTAAAACATAGCCGTAAGCAATCGTCCTCCTGCGACAAAAAAGAAGCGGCACAACCAAAACGGACAGGAGACCCGAAACGGCCGGAACAAGGTTTGAATAATTGGTATTGACCGGATGTATGCGAGAGTGCAGCAACAATCCCCCAACGGAAAGCGTCAAGAGGCCGACAAGCAATATTGACCTAGTATAAGCTCTGACAGTCATAATATTCTCCTTATATTAAACTTTAATACTTAATCAAGCACCTTTTTACTTCTCAGAATGTGATGATAATGCTGCGCAAACCTGTGTGCTTCATCGCGGACGTATTGCAGAAGTTTCAAGACGGGTGAATGACGGGGCAGTTTCAATGGTCTTGTGCTGCCCTGTAGGTAGAGTTGCTCTTCGCGTTTGGCAATTGAGGCGATTTTTACAGGCGGAGCGTGCATTTCTTTAAGAGCGGTTTGGGCGGCGTGGAGGTGTCCGAGGCCGCCATCGATTAAGACAAGGTCAGGCCAGAGTTCTTCGCCCTGCAGGGCGTATTTATATCTGCGTCTGACTACTTCGGCAATCATTGCATAGTCGTCGATGCCTTTGACGGTTTTTATTTTGAATCGCCGATAGCCGTTTTTGAACGGCCTTCCATCAATAAATTTAACCAGTGAGCCGACCGCCTCGGCGCCGGCGATATTGGCCACGTCAATTCCCTCAATAATCCTGACCGGCTCAGGTGATTGCAGGAGGAACTGCAGTTTTTCGAGTGCTTCGGCAGGGTCGGCGGCGAAAACTTCCGGCTGGACGTCCTCATCGGGCGTGCCCCGGCGGTCCAGCCGTTCAATCAGCCGAATACGGTCGCGAAACATCGCAGCTTTCTCGTATTTCGTCTCCGCGGCGGCCTCTGCCATTTGTTTTTTCATCTGCCGCAGGACTGTTGAACGCTTCGAACGCAAGAATTTCACAAGGTCTTTGATAGTTTTTTTATATTCGCTCCCGTCAATTTTAGCTGCGCAGGGAGCGGTGCATTGCTTTATGCTGTATAAAATGCAGGGGCGGAAGAACTTACGGTTCGGGTCGTCTTCTTTAATATCCAGCTTGCAGGTTCGAAACTTGAATATCTTTTGCAGCTCCACCAGAACAGCCCGCAGGTCTTTTGCGCCGGCGAAAGGACCAAAGAGTCTGCTGTGCGGCCGAGGTTTTCGGGTGATATAGATGCCTGGAAAGTCTTCGCCTATGGTGATTTCCAGATATGGAAAGGTTTTATCGTCGACGAGGTCTGTATTATAGGGCGGGTGGATATCCTTAATCAGGCGGGCTTCCTGCAGCATTGCGGTAACTTCCGTCTCGGTTTCCAGAAAGTCGATGGTTTCAACTTTGCTGAGCATTTCAGCGATTTTCGGGCCTCGTGAAGCAGTGAGGTCGGTAGCCTTTTGAAAATAACTGGCCACCCGCGAGCGGAGATTTTTGGCCTTGCCGATGTAGAGGACCTTGTCGTTGGGGCCTTTCATAAAATAAAGGCCGGGGCCCGTCGGGAAAGTTTGTATCTGCTCGCGTATCGATTTTAATTCATCGTCTCTTGTGGTCATATGTTGAATCATTATAGTTTTACGAGCTGTTTAATAAAAGAGTTTCCCCCTCATTGGTTAGCCCCCACCCCAAAGATGGTCAACCGATTCAGCCCGCCCCGAAACATGAGCCCATGACTAACTCACCCAGCAATGGCTTAACTCTATTGGACTTTGATAACTCGTTCAATAAATGAACGGTATCACTTATAGCTATGAGGTGCCCATATACGACGGTCAATCGGGATATGGTCGTATTTATCTCCGGTGACCATTTTCCCCGTCTCGTAATCTATTGTATCGTATTTCTGTAACGCTTCTTTAAGCGAAAGCCCTTTGAGCTGGTAACTATCGACAATGCGCCTGAACACCATCGGAAAGTTTAAGGCCGCCGATGCCTGTTCTTTTGGTTCAAGGTCGGTGTGGTGTTTGGGAGACGGGTATGTTTCGTTGTATGTAAGCGGTTTTTCTTTATAATGCTTCCATACCCCATAGCGGTTCTTTCGTGCGTTCATTGCTGCACGAAGGAAGGTTTCGATGTAGTCCTTGGCCGATTCAAATATAAATGGAAATGCCAGTCCACGTTTCAGAAGCTCAAGTGTAACAAATGTCTTCTTCCTTCCCTGTGAGTCGCTCGAATAGACATATCCCAGGACTCTGTTGTGACTGTCTATTACTTCCGAATCAAGCTCTATCAAAGCGTATTTTGCCTTTTCCAAAACGCCCAAGACAAAATCGGTCCCGGGCTTCCACATCGGCTGCGACCTTTCCCCCTGCTTTTTATTTTTATCGAGAGGATAAGTGATTTTCTTTTGACCCTTTTTAATCGTGAAGGGCATTGCTCGATAGTGTTCTTCTGGTGCATCGACCCCTTCTAATCGTATCGTAACATACGGTGTTCCGTCTTTAAGCGCCTTAAGGGTAATGTTAAAAGGATGGTTATTGCCGGGCATCCATACTTCGAGTTTTCCATTCTTCGGCTTGATTTCCTTCCCGAGTTCTAATAACACGGGATTGAGTAAGTGAATGGTATCAGCATCGGGACGGAAACGATTTTTAACGGTGTAATCAACAATTCCTAACAAGTGGGGAGTGTGATAAATTTGCATAATTCGCTTCTCCTTAAAACAAAAACATTTTTTGTTTGCTGTTTTGATGGTCAACCTTGGAGAATTCTCGCCGAACTGGTAGAAATTATATCACGAAAAGATACCGGGAAATAAAAAATGTAAATTTTTTTTCGCCCATAGCTTTCGCACTGACAAAGAGATACGAAAATAGCGCGAAAATTTGGTTAAAAAATCGTTATTTTGCGCTTTACAGCTTTTCGATTTGCCTTTAATGTGCCGATAGAATTTTTACGGGTTTTATAACTATATCTGGCTTAATTCCCGTTCATTTTACTATATGTTGTGGTTTCGTTTTTTCGCACGGAGGCGCATAAATGTCGTATAAATTCAACCCCGAAAACCCTTTTAGAGATAAGCAAACACAGTCAGAAACTGCTGTAGAAGCCCGCGGTTCAGCTGGTTTGAGAATGGAGCATTACTTTTCGACTCCCGGCATTCATCCATTTGAGCAGCTTGAATGGGAAAGCCGTTCGGCCAAGATTAGCGGTGATAGCGGACAGGTAGTTTTCGAGCAGGATAATATCGAGGTCCCAACCTCTTGGAGCCAATTGGCAGCAAAGGTTGTGGCCAGCAAATACTTTTATGGTGATGTTGAGTCGGGCCAGCGGGAGAATTCGGTAAAGCAGCTTATCCATCGTGTTTGTAAAACGATTGCCGACCGCGGCAGAAAAGACGGTTACTTCGCAACCAACGAAGATGCCGAGATTTTCTACAATGAACTGACCTGGCTGTGCGTGAACCAATACGGGTCATTTAATTCGCCCGTATGGTTTAATGTAGGCCTTTTTGACGTTTATGGCGTTGCCGGCAGCAGTCATAATTTCCGTTGGGACCCGCAGAGCAAAGGAGCTGCTGCCTGTGAAAACAGCTACGAATATCCACAGGCCTCAGCTTGTTTTATCCAGTCGGTCAAGGACTCAATGGAGGACATAATGCGCTTAGCGGCGAGCGAGGCAATGCTGTTCAAGCACGGCTCAGGAACCGGAACCGACCTTTCAACACTGCGAAGCAGTAAAGAGAAACTGTCCGGCGGAGGCAAACCATCCGGTCCTTTAAGTTTTATGAGGGTTTATGACCAGATAGCGGCGGTAATCAAATCCGGCGGAAAAACCCGCCGGGCGGCAAAGATGCAGTCGCTAAAGGTCAGCCATCCTGATATCGAGGAATTTATTACCTGCAAAGCAGAAGAAGAAAAGAAGGCCTGGGCACTTATCGAGGCCGGCTACGATGGAGATTACAACCAGCAGGCATATAGCAGCGTGATGTTTCAGAATTCCAATCTTTCCGTGCGCGTAACCGATGAGTTTATGCAGGCGGTAGAGAAGGATGCAACGTGGGCTACTTATGCTGTAACGACAGGCGAAAAGGTGGGGGAACATTCGGCACGCAAGCTAATGGAGCTAATCGCCGACGGCACAAGGATTTGCGGCGACCCAGGGCTGCAATACCACAGCACAATTAACCGCTGGCACACCTGTCCAAACTCCGGGCCGATTAATTCCTCGAACCCTTGCAGCGAATATATGTTCGTCGATGATTCAGCGTGCAACCTGGCTTCGCTAAATCTTATGAAGTTTCGCAAGGAAGACGGCTCCTTCGATGTTGCCGGCTTTAAGAACGCTGTTCGGCTGTTCATCATTGCCCAGGAAATTTTAGTTGATAACGGAAGCTATCCGGACAAATCCATTACAGTCAACAGCCATTTGTTCCGTCCGCTCGGTCTTGGCTACGCCAATCTCGGCTCTCTTGCTATGAGCTTGGCGCTTCCTTATGATTCCGACCAGGCAAGGGCACTGGCAGCGGCAGTCAGCGCCATACTGACCGGAGCAGCTTATACGGCAAGTGCGGAAATTGCCTCAATCAAAGGGCCTTTCAAGGAGTTCGGTAAAAATGCTGATGCGATGCTGAAGGTTATAAATATGCACCGCCAGCACTGCCTTAATATCCCGGAACCGCACTGCCCGGACTATATACGCAACGCCGCCAGAGATGTGTGGGACCAGGCCTTTGATGCCGGCTCCAAAGTCGGCTTTCGTAATGCTCAAGTAACCGTCCTTGCGCCGACAGGGACTATCGGCTTTATGATGGATTGCGATACAACCGGCGTTGAGCCGGACATTGCTCTGGTCAAATACAAGCTGTTAGCCGGCGGCGGAATGCTTAAGCTTGTTAACAAAACCATTTCAATGGCTCTCGACAGACTTGGTTATAGCGCCGAGGATGTCAAATCAATCTGTGATTACATAGACAAAAACGAGACCATTGAAGGGGCAGAAAAGCTCAACCCGGCGCATCTATCAATTTTCGACTGTGCTTTTAAGCCGCGTAACGGTAAAAGGCATATCCATTACCTTGCACATCTGAAAATGATGGCTGCGGTTCAGCCGTTTATATCCGGCGCTATCAGCAAGACCATCAATATGCCCAAAGAAAGCACAACTGAAGAGATTGCAGCGGCCTATATGGAGGGATGGAAGCTCGGATTAAAGGCGGTGGCAATCTATCGCGATGGTTCTAAAAAACTACAGCCGGTCTCTACCCAAAAACATAAGGAGACCAAAGCCGCTGCTGAAGGGCCGACTCAATTTCGCCCCTTCAGGCGTCGGCTGGCGGATACCCGCCAAAGCATAACGCATAAATTTTCCGTCGCAGGACATGAAGGCTACCTGACGGTGGGGCTATATGAGGATGGTCAGCCTGGTGAGCTGTTTATCACTATGGCCAAGGAGGGCAGCACCGTCGGCGGCCTTATGGATGTTATTGGCACCTGCACTTCGATGGCACTGCAGTATGGCGTGCCGCTAATCACATTGGTGGACAAGTTTCGGCACGCTCGGTTTGAGCCGTCAGGAATGACGTCAAACAGGGATATACCCTTTGCAAAAAGCCTGATCGACTATATTTTCTGCTGGCTTGGCTGCCAGTTTATACCCGGCTATGCCGAGCAAAATATCCCTAATCGAACAGCAGTGCCTGGTGATAAGGAAAGTAAAAATACGACAACAGCGAGGCAATTGGTTGAAAAAACTAAAGACTTGGCACAGAAAATCGCCGAAGTGAAAACCGCGGTAAAGGTCAAGGAAAAGACAATTCGGGCAGAAGAAGAATCTTTAGTTTCAAAGCAGTTGGATGGGCATCCTTCGCCGGCCCCGAAAAGCAGATTTGCCGGCATAGCTAATCGAATAGGGGCTTTGGTAAGCTCGGTTGTTGGTGATGAAGCCGGGCCACTGCAGTCTGAGGCGGCTATTATGCAGCAGTTTAACGCCCAGTTTGAGCATTTTTCTGACGATGCCCCGGCCTGCGATATTTGTGGTGCTATCACCGTCCGAAACGGTACCTGCTACAAGTGCTACAACTGCGGAAACTCAATGGGTTGCTCGTAGATTTAAGGGTCACCTAAAATGACATGTAAAAACAAAGCAACAAAAGAAGGCTGAGCGTCGGCGTGGACGCTCAGCCTCTTTGAGGGCGTATATTGGTAGCCCCTACTCTCGTCCTGCCAATTTAGCGTCCTCAATCCGAATATCAAATAAATTCTATCGCGCGACGTTACTTTTTTAGTAACGCGCGTTGTCGTTTTTGTTAAATGAGCAATCTAAGTGATTAAAGAAGGGTTTTGGAAAATGTAATAAACGGAAAGAAAAATATATAGGACGTTAGATGAATTCACAATTAACCTGTTGGAAACCGCGCAAACAGGTCATAAAAAAACTATTTATGGTTAATTAATCATTAATATTTACGAAAGGGAAGAAAAATGGCAAAAGGTAAATCTCATCACGTTGTTCACGATCCTGACGGCGGATGGAACATTAGAAAAGGTGGAAGCGACCGCGTTTCCGCTCATTTTGACACGCAGGAAAAAGCTATCAAAGAGGCAAGGAAAATAAGCGACCACCAGAACACAGAATTGTATATTCATGGTAGAGACGGGCAAATCAGAGAAAAAGACAGCCATGGCAAAGACCCATTTCCACCGAGAGGTTGAAAAAGGAGTTACTTTGGCAAAAGAAGTCACCAGATATATAAAACATGAAGTGGAACGAGAACTTTGGGCTCGTGCAGCTGGCCGTTGTCAATTTTCGGGGTGCAACAGATTGCTTTATAAATCACCTGTTACACAAGATCGTGTTAACATTTCTGAAAAAGCACATATTTATTCTTTTTCTGAAAAAGGCCCGCGAGGAAGAGGTCCATTTAAGAAAAAATTGAAAGCATTAAATAATGTTTCAAACCTTATGTTAGTGTGTCATGATTGTCACAAAACGATTGACGAAGATGCTGATGGACGAAAATACTCCGCGTTGTTGTTACTTGAATGGAAAAAACAGCATGAACAGCGGATCGAATTAGTAACAGGAATTTCTCCAGATAAAAAATCATACGTAGTGATGTATGGAGCCAACATTGGGGACGAAAAATCACTAGTACAATATAATCCCGCAGTAGAAGCAATGTTTCCCGAAAGATACCCTACTAAGGACAGTCCAATAGAACTTTCGATGAATTGGCAAAACGAAGATAG
This sequence comes from Sedimentisphaerales bacterium, assembly GCA_049508795.1. Lineage (GTDB taxonomy): Bacteria > Planctomycetota > Phycisphaerae > Sedimentisphaerales > Anaerobacaceae > CAIYOL01. The sequence goes on from JBELAN010000002.1 coordinate 38,375, forward strand.
CAAGCCAGACTATTGGGACACGGAAAAATCTAATTTGGAAAGAAATTTTCAAAAGCAGATTCGACCTATAATAGAAAAAGATAATCTAGCTCACTTCTCGCTCTTTGCTTTTGCCCCACAACCATTACTTATTCGTTTAGGTGCTCTTTTCACTGATAAAATTTGTGTTGAAGTATATCAGCCCATACGCGAACCAAAGACATGGAGATGGCAGGAACATCCGGATAATTTTGAGTTTATTGTAAAAGAACCTGATAATTTTGATAAACAACCTGTTTTGGTTTTTTCTTTAAGTGGCAAAATAACTGAGGGCAGAATAATACCAGTAATTGGTAGAAATATAAGCATTTGGGAAATTACTGTTGGTAAGAGTTTTCTGCACAACGATTTTATGAGGTCGCAGGCACAACTCACGATGTTTAGGCAAGCTGTGCGAAAAGTTATAGTATCAATTAAAGAAAAACATGGGCAATCAACCCCATTACATATTTTCCCTGCAATGCCTGTTTCTTGTGCCATTGAAATGGGAAGAGTACGCATGCCGAAAGCAGATATGCCGTGGATAATATATGACCAAAATAATAAATTGGGCGGTTTTATTCCTGCTATTGAAGTCAAAAACTAATAACTTAGGAGATAAATAATGTTAACTGAAAAAGAACGTCAATTTAATGATATTTTAGTTGGTCTTGCTGAGGAATTAGATATTCCGCCTAGTAAGTACAAACAAGCTGTTGACCGATACAGTGCTGTAGGCAACTGGCTCAAAGTAGGAGAAGTGGACATATATCCACAAGGTTCCTTTCGCTTAGGAACTGTTGTTCGACCAATTCAAGACGGAAAAGAAGCAGACTACGATGTAGATTTAGTTTGTCAACTTCCGATGAACAAATTTTCTATAACAGCGGAATCGTTAAAACAGATGGTTGGCAATCGGCTGAAAGCCAATCTCAACTATAGCCGGATTCTTGATAAAGAAGGACGCCGCTGTTGGACACTTGAATATGCAGAAGAAGACGGAATAGGGTTTCACATAGACGTCTTACCTTCAGTTCCCGCGACCGATACGGTAAAAATCAAGTTAAATGAAGCGAATGTCCCTAGCGAGTATCATAAGCATGCTATTGATATTACAGATAGAGACAAAGATACAGGCATCTGTAGTTGGTTACCAAGCGGAAGTAATCCCAGAGGTTATGCTCTATGGTTTGAAGATTTTAATAAGTCAGCTTTTGTCCGTGTTGAAGCAAGCCAGAGAAAGGTCATTGTTGAAAAGTATGCTTCTATATATGCGAGTGTAGAGACTGTTCCTGATGCTTTGATTAGGACTCCCTTGCAAAGGGCTATCCAAATTCTTAAACGACATCGGGATATGTACTTTATAGATAATCCCGAGACAAAACCTATCTCGATGATTATTACAACACTCGCAACTCAGGCTTATAATGGTGAAACAGAACTTTACACTACTATCGCAAACATCGTTGATAAGTTGACCAATTATAATATTTCTATGCTAATCAGGTATGTAAACGGTAAATGGTGGATACCTAACCCTGTTAACCCTGCAGAAAATTTTGCAGACCGATGGAACGATGAAGATAAAGGTTCTGAAAAAGTTTATGCTTTCTTTAATTGGCTCAAAAAAATTAGCAGCGATTTTGCCAACTTAGTAAACACCAAAGGATTACCTATGATGTCAGAAGGGCTCCGTAATTCATTTGGAGAAAGGATTACAAATTCGGCTCTTAAGAAATATGGCAGAACCTTTCGAGAAGATAGAGAAAGTGGGAAACTCAAGATTGCTTTCGGAACTGGGATTCTGGGAAGTAAAGGTGATGCTGCTGTAAGGAATCATACGTTTTATGGTTCTTAATTATTTCAGGAAAAGAAAACTTACTGTAGTAATTCAAGCTTTCATGCTAAAGAGGTGTTATCCTAATTCCTCTTGTCGTACGAAATATGGGAATATTCTAGTTTGGAAAGGTAAGTTACAACCTACACCTCTTAGCCAGGAATATACCGTCCGCCTGCGATATAAGCTAAATAGGAGACCTGAGGTTCATGTGATAGATCCTGTACTAAAAGTTCCAGAAGGGAAAAAACTGCCACATGTTTTTTCAGGCGACGAGTTGTGTTTGTATCTTTATGGTGAATGGTCACCAGACATGAATATATCTGAAACAATAATCTCGTGGGCATCAGAATGGCTTTTACATTATGAAATATGGCTTGCGACGGGAGAATGGCAAGGTGGAGGGATACATCCCAAAATAAATGAGGAGAAAATTGAACGCAAAATAAAATATCCAATTAAAGAGATAACTGCTAATAGCGAAAAATCTACTCCTCAAGCCTCCCATTCTCAAATCCTCCATTGAAAACCTCGCGTCAAAAAACTCCGTTAACTTAGGCAACTTTTTTGTTGATTTTTGTCTGAAAATATGTTAAAATTCCCGCCAGTTTGCCAGTAGGCAGATGACAAATCGCCCAGCAGGGCAAGGTCTCAGGTCCAGTAGGTCCAAGTCAAATAACCATTAAATTGTAAGTGGGAAATTTCAAAATGCCTCCATAAGGCCTTTGAAGCTTTTGTACCTTTTAAATACTGTAGGCGGACTTGTCCTTCGTAGCGTAAGCGAAGAAGGAAGCGGAGATTTTCTGTATAGGACGGAAAAAATCAATCAAAATGAACAAAAACATGCGAAACAAAGCCAATTTTTCAAAAAGTCAAATGTTTATAACCGCAATTTCAACAACGAATTATAACGAAAAATTAACAATGGACACTTGGTCAAAACAAACCCAAACAAAGCCAATTTATGCAAGGGGGCAATCCGCTGAAAATTCTTAAAATTTTAACGGTTCGGCATTTGACATATCTGCTTAATTCGCTAAAATGCTGGTTTTCCTATGGCTATGGGAATTTTTATGAAGAGTTTTATGGCGAAAAAAGGTGAAATTGGGCAAAAGTGGCTGGTAGTTGATGCCGAGGGGGCGATTTTGGGCAGAATGGCTGCCAAAATAGCCCCAATACTTATGGGCAAAACCAAGCCGACATATACGCCGAATGTCGATACGGGTGATTATGTAATTGTGGTGAACGCCGGCAAAATAAAACTTACCGGCAAAAAGGCACAGAACAAAGAATACGACTATTACACACATTTTGTTGACGGCCGCAAAATCGTAAGTTTCGCCGATATGATGGCGAAAAAACCGGAAAAGGTGATTGAATTGGCGGTAAAGAGAATGCTGCCAAAGAACGCATTAGGCAGAGCGATGCTGAGGAAACTAAAGGTCTACCGCGGGCCGGAGCACGACCATCAGGCCCAAAAACCCGAAAAAATAGAGTTGTTCTAAGAGGAAATAGAGAATTATGGCAGAAGCCCAAAAAGATAATCCTGTTGATAGTCCGAAAGTTAAGGTTGCTGCTGCAGCTGCGGCACCGAAGCCACAGCACAAACCCGCAAAACAGCCCGATAAAGGCGGATATTGCTGGGGCACCGGCAGAAGGAAAACTTCCGTCGCCCGTGTGCGAATCAAACCCGGCGACGGCAAATTGCTCGTTAACAAAAGAAAGCTTAGCGATTACTTCACCAGAGAGCAGGATAAAGAAGCGGTCATTGCGCCTCTGAAGGCGGTTGAGGTCGAAAAAGCGTTCGATGTTTTTGTCAATGTCCGTGGCGGCGGAACTACAGGCCAGTCCGGCGCTGCACGTTTGGGAATCGCGAGGGCGCTGAAAAACTATGACGAAAACTATCTCCAGCCGCTGCGTGACGGCGGTTATCTTACCCGTGACAGCAGAATGGTCGAGAGAAAAAAGCCCGGTCAATCCGGTGCAAGGAAAAGATACCAGTTCTCGAAGCGTTAAAGATAGCGTATAGCGGGTAGCGTTTAGCGTATAGTTCAAATTCAGCATATCCTTTTTTCTCATTAGGTCAAATTATGATACGGGTCGCGATAATAGGGGCGAGCGGATATACCGGTGCCGAATCGATAGAGATAATCCTGCGCCATAATGAAGCAAAGCTTGTTTATTTAAGTGCGCTGCCGGAGGAATGCGGAGCAGTTGAGGAGGTTTTTCCGCGCTTGGCGGGTCGATGCAATTTACAAATTGAGCCTTTAGATATCGACAAGCTCTCCGGCTTAGCTGATGTTGCGCTATGCTGTCTGCCGCATAAAGTGTCGATGGGATTTGTGCCCAAGCTTCTGAAGGCGGGACTAAAGGTCGTTGACTTCAGTGCAGACTACCGCATCAAAAGCACAGAAGTTTACGAAAAATTTTACCAGGTAAAACATACCGACACTGCTAACCTTAAACGGGCGGTCTATGGCCTGCCGGAATTATTTCGCGAGCAGATAAAAGACGCTGATTTGATTGCCAATCCGGGCTGTTTCCCCACCGGTGCGCTGCTGGCTGTGGCGCCGCTGCTGAAGAATGGTCTCATTGAAACAGATTCGATTATCGTCAATGCGGTAACCGGCATATCCGGGGCGGGGAAAAATCCATCAGCTAAGTTTCATTTTCCCAATATGAATGAAAACCTGTTTGCCTACGGCATCGGCTCGCACCGGCATATGCCGGAGATGGAGCAAATCGCCGGTGAAATCGCCGGCACCGATGTCAATATATTGTTTCAGCCTCACGCGGGGCCTTTTGACAGAGGGATACTCTCGACAGTTTATTGTCAGCCGAAAAAGAAAACGGCCGGCGAACAACTGATGAAATTGTATAAAGATTTCTATGCCGGCGAGACGTTTGTGCAGATATGCAGTGAAGCGCCTGCTGTTAAGAATGTCGCAGGAACAAATTATTGCCATATCTTTGTTACCTGCACCAAGGGCAAAATTGTAGTATTTTCGGCGATTGACAATTTGGTAAAAGGCGCATCAGGCCAGGCAATTCAAAATATGAATATCATTTTCGGCCTTGAAGAAACACTCGGTCTGAAATAACAATCTTTCGCGGGAATGGCACAATGGAGAGTGCAGATGGCAAATAATACAATTACAGCACCGCGGGGGTTTCTGGCGGCAGGGGTGAAGTGCGGGATAAAGAAATCCGGCAGGCCGGATTTAGGGCTGATTGTCTGCCCCGGCGGGGCAAAGGCGGCGGCGGTGTTTACGACCAACAAAATCACATCCGCAGCAGTACAGGTGAGCAAAAAGCACATAAAAAGCCCCTGCATTTATGCAGTTGTTGTCAATTCCGGCAACGCCAACGCCTGCACCGGCCAGAGAGGTGTCAAAAATGCGGTCAAGATGTGCTCCGAAACGGCCGGCTATCTTGTGGTTGACCCACACGAGGTTCTCGTTGCATCGACGGGTATCATTGGTGAGCAACTGCCGATGGAGAACGTCATCGCCGGCATTGCAGATGCGGTAGGGGAGCTTTCAGATTCCGCTGTCGTGGGACTGGATTTCACGAAGGCAATTATGACCACCGACACCAAACCCAAGATGGCTTGTCGGCGAATCAAAATACAGGGCAGAAATGTCACGATAGCAGGGACGGTCAAAGGGGCGGGAATGATTGCACCTAATATGGCAACGACGCTTTGCTTTATCACGACCGATATTGCGATAACCAAACCTTTGCTTGCTAAGGCGTTAAAGAATGCCATCGGCGATTCGCTGAACAAGCTGACCGTTGACGGACATCAAAGCACTAATGATACGGCGATAATTCTTGCTTCCGGTCTTGCAGGAAACAAACCAATAACAAAAATCAGTCCGCAATATAAAAAATTCGCTGCTGCCCTTTCGGAACTTTGCACCGATTTGGCAAAACAGATGGCACTCGATGCAGAAGGTGCGACACGGATGTTCAAGGTCGTTGTTAAAGGTGCAGCAACAAAGGCCGACGCTGCAAAGGCGGCACTGGCCGTGGCTAATTATGACCTTGTAAAATGCGCAATTCACGGCGGCGACCCGAACTGGGGAAGAATCATTTGCGCGGTCGGCTCGTGCGGAGTTAAACTGAATCCGAACAAGCTATCCTGCACTATCAGGGATATTGCCGTTTTTAGGGGAGGCCATCCTGTAAAGTTCGACCCGAAAAAAGTTTCTAAAATCATATCGCAAAAAGAACATACGATTGCGATAAATTTGGGGGCGGGAAAATACGGTGACTTCTGCTACGGCTGCGACCTAAGCAAAGACTATGTAACAATTAATGCTGATTATCATACGTAACCGTTATCGTGGCTTTCGGATTGAGATTTACTTCGGCAGAGGGGTCAGGAGCCAGCCCTCGATGTATACAATAATTGTCACAAGTATAACTATTTCAATAATAACAGGCGTCATTGCTTTAATCCATTGGTAAGGCGTAAAGTGTTCATCAATTTCCTTGCGAATAAATGAATAGGCAACAACTGATTGAGCCGAGCCGATGTGCGTCCAGCAGCCTCCAGCCGCATAACCTGCAATCTGTGCCATAGCAAAAAGATGTATGAAACCTACCTCCATGCCCTGCAGGGCACGGCCTGCAAAGTCAGCCACGACGTTATTGTCGAGCATAGCAGACAGGACGGTTGCTCCGCCGAACTGGGCCAAAGCGAGCTGCGATGGTCCTATTGTTTCAATACCCCGGTGCAAAAAATGGGTAATCTGATTGAAGAAGCCGGTCTTTTGTAACAGGGTAATGCAAAAGAAAAGCGGTATTAAAAACAGGTACTCCGAATATTCACGTCCTGCTTCAACCAAAGCCAGCCGTCTCATTTTAGAAATGAAAAAAATCCCTGCGAAGGCCACAACAAAACCTGCAAAGGACGCCGGGAAAAGAGGAAAATTGTGATGAACAGCGTGCCAAATTAAAAAACCAACAAACGGGATGAATGATAAAATCCCGACCCATTGAGTTCGCGTCCGCCGCTTTTTAATATCGGCGAAAAAGAGTTTTAATTTGCTGACCAACTTATCTTTACCGGAGCTATCTTCCTCTGCTTGACGGATGTAGTAGCCATCGAGCATTTCAGCGATTTCCTCAGAGACAAAGACGCCGAGCATTTCCCTTCTTTTTTTCGGGGGGATGCCAGCTTTTACCAATGCTTCACCGAGCGACACACCCTCGTGGATGTATTTTAGGAGAGGGTGAAAATAGTCACCGAGTGAATTTTCGTGCTCTTTAATGAATTCCAAATGAACCAGCACCTTTCCATGCCGGAGGGCCTGAAGAAATCGCACATCAGCGGCGTGAGATTCCATAAAGTCAAGTTTTTCCATCTGAACGTTGCGTTTTCCTGCAAGCTTTCGACGGATATTCCATGCAACAATTAAATAACTTCCCAAGGCCACAGGGAGGCAGTAACGAAGGAAAAAGGCATTGTCTAAAAAGGGATACAAGTTGGCCTTCATTATAAGATTGGGCGGCTCACCATAGGCCAGCCACATACCACATACGGTTGTGATAACAGTAGAAACCATAACTACGTAGATTATCGTGTCATCCCTGGTTTTTGACAGGAAGAGAATAATCACGATTGTTCGAATCATAAGGCCAATCATCGAAACGCCGTCTAACACTCCCGAAGAAGCGGCCACGAGGGCGGCGATAATTGCCACCGTCGGCACCAACCTGCCTTTATTCATCCTTAGTATGGCGAAACTGATTGTTTCCAACAGGCGGGTTTGTGTAATGACCGATACAAAAAGCGTAAGGCCGAGGATGAAAAGTAATGTGTCGGCGTGAACCATTGCATCGAGCTGGTGGAAAGCCAAAAAATGATTTCTGAAAAAGTCCCAGAGAGTACCTGCCCCCTCAACACTGACAGATTGGCGGAGGAAGGACGTCGGCCACCAGATTCTCCAGAATGTTGCCGAAACGACGATGGCCATCCCATAAGTAACAGCGTTTTTGTCCAAGCGATAACGGATGGAGCCGAAAATAAAAAGAGATAAAATCATCAGCAGGACTTCGATAGCCACGACTGTGCTTGAAAAGGAATAAAATTGCCCCATCCATAGAATTATCAGGGACAAGATTAAGCAGCATATCAGAAATTTCACTGGCGAGAGTTTAACGATATTGACGTTGTTTGTCTGTTTCATTATCAGGCCTTAAATTGCTTGTCCCTAATATTATAGCAGGGATGCGGTTGATGCAACGTAAAATTAACCGGGGCCAAAACAAGGCGGTGATAATGCCGGAAAGCAGCCGTTGACTTCAAACTCGATTAAATGTAATCTATTAGGGCGGTCGAATCGGCCGCCCTTCTCTTTTATCGAAAAAAAAGGAGGACATAATTTGGCAAAGAAGCGAAACGCAGAGGCCCGCAGCTTCGCTCTGGCCGCGGCCCAGGTGGCGGACGAACGACATTGCAGCAATATTGTAGTTCTGGATTTGAAAGGCAAATCGCCCGCTACCGATTATTTTGTAATCGCAACCGGCACAAGCGACAGGCAAAGACGTACCGTCGCTGATGAAATCTGTGAGGCGGCAAGAAAACAGGGCCGGCAGCGTTTCGGCTCGGCCGGCTATGAGCAGGGTCGCTGGATACTGCTGGATTTTATAGATGTCGTAATACATATCTTCGACAGCGAATATCGCGACTACTACGATTTGGAATTGCTGTGGGGCGACGCCAGGAAGTTGAAAGTTTAAAGTTAAAAGTTTAAAATTTTATAGGCCGGTAGGGATGCAGCCAGTTCTTGATATACTCGAAAAAAGAATAAGCGAAGCGATGTGCGAAGTTTGCAGGCAGGGGAGGTGTGCCGCGATGATAAAGCCTGCCACCGACCCCAAATTCGGTGATTATCAGGCCAATGGCGTAATGCCGTTGGCAAAACAGCTCAAGACCAATCCCCGCAAATTAGCTGAGCAAATCGTAGCAAAACTCGATATAAGCGATATCTGTGAAGAGCCGGAGGTTGCAGGGCCGGGGTTTATAAACCTGCGGTTGAAACCAGAATATGTTGCCGCCGACCTTCTGGAAATAAATAAGGACACCGGCCGACTTGGTATAGGAAAAGCCGACAAACCAAAGACCATTGTTGTTGATTTCTCCGGCCCGAATATTGCCAAGCAAATGCACGTTGGTCACCTGCGGAGCACAATCATCGGCGACTGTATCTGTCGAATACTTGAATTCCTTGGCCACAAGGTCATCCGCCAAAACCACATCGGTGACTGGGGGCTACAAATGGGGATGTTGCTGGCTATAAGCGATGAGATGAAAAAACAAATATTCGGAAGCGACGTTACTGACCTTCAGTTACTTAAGCTTCCTCAACAGAAATTGAACGAACTGGAAAAAATTTATAAACAAGCTATCCAACGTTTCGAAGACGATCCTCGTTTTGCAGAAAAGGCAAGAAATTACACAGTTAAGCTGCAAAATCACGAAATTACTGCAACTGCTCAATGGTCGTTGCTTAAAAAACTTACTCTTTTTGCATGTAATGAAATCTATGAGTGTTTGTCCGTAAACTTATCCGACAAAGATGTTCGTGGCGAGAGTTTCTATGCAGAAAAATTGCCAAAGGTGATCGAGGAGTTAAAGAAGAAGAAACTGGCGGTTGAGTCGGAAGGGGCGGTTTGTGTTTTTCCGGAGGGGTTTAAGGATAAGGAAGGGGAGCCGTTGCCGGTGATTGTGCAGAAATCGGATGGGGCGTATTTGTATGCGACGACGGATTTGGCGGCGATTCGATACCGCGTAAATGAACTGAAAGCAGACCGAATTGTCTATGTAACCGACTCGCGGCAGCAGTTGCATTTTGAAATGGTTTTTACGGTTGCGCGGATGGCAGGATGGGATGTAAGACGGACGACGGACGACGGACGACAGACGACAGACGACGGAAAACAGAAAACAGAGCTGGTTCATGTTACTTTTGGTTCGGTGCTGGGTGAAAATGGCAAACCACTGAAAACCCGTGAAGGTGAAAATGTAAAATTGAAAGAGCTTTTGGATGAGGCGGTTGAGCGTGCCCGCAAGGTTGTTGATGAAAAGAACCCTGAACTATCCGGCGACGAAAAAGAAAAAATTGCAAAGGCGGTTGGCATTGGGGCGGTAAAATACGCCGATTTTTCAAATAATCGCACGAGTGATTACATCTTCAGCTTTGGTAAGATGCTGGCGATGGAGGGCAATACCGCGCCGTATATGCAATATGCTTATGCCCGTATAAAATCAATCGAGCGAAAGGCACAAACCAGACAGGTGCCTATTGAGACCGAAATTGCCGGTGTTAAAAAACTGAGTCTCAGTGAGTCGGCGGAACTGGATTTGGCAAAACATCTGGTTCGTTACGGCGAAGCGATAGAAGCTGCCGTCGGCGATTACAGGCCGAATTATTTAACAAGCTATCTATACGAACTGGCCCAGAAGTTCAGTGTGTTTTATACGAACTGTCCGGTTTTGGACGCCGGGCAGGATAAAAGGCCGACAAGATTATTGCTTTGCGATTTAACGGCCAAAACCATAAAACACGGCTTAAGCGAACTATTAGGTATCGAGGTTGTCAAACGAATGTAGGGAAGCAGTAATGAAAATCATTACAAAAGATTTTCGCATAAGCAGCAAAAGCCGTAATCAGATGATTGATATAACAGGCCAGGTTGATTCCGCTGTCGGCCAATCCGGTATTATAAACGGTGATTGTATTGTCTATTGTCCTCATACGACAGCGGCGATAACCATAAACGAAAACGCTGACCCCTCTGTTCCGCACGACATACTTTTGACACTTTCCGAGCTTATACCCCAGCATCAGCCTGGCTACCGGCACAGCGAGGGCAATTCAGACGCTCACTGCAAAAGCTCGATAATCGGTTGCAGCAAGCAGGTCCTTATAAAGGAAGGCAGACTGGCGTTGGGCACCTGGCAAGGGATTTTCTTTTGTGAGTTTGACGGTCCCCGCAGCAGGACTTTTATCGTCCAGGTCCGCGGCCAGTGACGTTATGGAAAACAACGGCCCAAAAAGCAGTTTTCGCAATGTCATTTTGCTCAGTGTCGTTAGTTTCTTAAACGACCTAAGCAGCGAGATGATAATGCCGGTTCTGCCGATGTTTCTGCAGTCGCTCGGCGCTTCGGGTCAGCTTATCGGCCTGGTCGGCGGATTGCGGGACAGCTTGTCCAGTATCCTCAAGGTCCTGTGCGGCTACTGGTCGGACAGAACAGGCAAAAGAAAAATCTTCGTGTATTTCGGCTATGGTGTCTCGACGGTTTTTAAGCTGCTGCTGGCAGTTTCGAAGACTTGGCCTTTGGCGGTTGTCTTTGCGTCTCTCGAACGGACGGGAAAGGGTCTTCGGACTGCGGCGCGGGATGCAATAATAGCAGATTCTGTGGCTGCCAAACGGGGCAAAGGATTCGGGATTCACCGGGGCCTTGAAACTATCGGTGCGATTCTCGGCTCGGGGACGGCTTTTGTGCTTCTTTGGTTTGGCGGTTTGGGATTTCCGGCCATAATTCTTATTGCCGGTGTCATCGGGATAGCATCGCTGCCGCCTCTTCGATTTGTAAGAGAGCCGGAAATACAAAGACAAAATATAGAATTGAAAATCGGGCTGGCGATGCTGCCAAAACCGTTGAGACTTTTTATTCTGGTTGCGGGGATTTTCGCTTTAGGCAATTTCAGCTATATGTTTTTTGTGATGAGGGCGCAGCATCTGTTTACGGGCAAATTGTCAACGGCTGCACCCATTCTTTTGTATGTGTTATTTAACATTTTTTATAGTGCGCTGGCCCTTCCTCTTGGTTCTTTATCGGACAGAATAGGACGGCAAGCGGTCATCATCTTCGGGTTCGGCCTGTTTGCGGTTGTATCGTTCGGTTTCGCATTCTGCGATTCGCTCTTGTCTTATATTATCCTGTTTGCACTTTACGGAGTGGTCTTTGCGGCCGTTGACGGCACCGAGCGGGCGTTTGTTTCCGACCTGGCAGGAGGTCATTTGAGGGCGACCGCTTTGGGGGCATACCATACTGTAACGGGAATGGCGGCGCTGCCAGCCAGCTTCGCAGCGGGAGTTTTCTGGGAGCACGTTTCACCCGTTGCGACCTTTATTTTCGGCGGCGTAACAGCCCTTGTCGCTGTTGTTGTTTTTGTTGCTTTTCGCAAGAGCTTAGAGGCGCCTAAGTCAGGCCCTGTTTCATAAACAGTCGGTTCGGTGCGCGCAAAAAAAGGCGAGGTGGTGGAACCGGCTGGGGGGGAAACCGGCATGCCACACTGCCTCGCCGAGGTTCGTAAGCTCCTAAGGAGCTTTATTTCATTGCTTTGACGTATAAACAAAAAACGCTAACTTTTCCCAGAAAACCTGTCAAATAAAAAATGAAAAAAATAAAATTTTTAAGGGAAGGTTACCGTCCCAACCTCTATTTTCTTAACAAAACTAATATACAAGCAACGACAACAAAATGCAAGTCAAAAATGGCTTTTTTTTACTTTTTTTGTGGTCAGCACATTATTCTAAACTGGAATCGTCTGGCAAAAAGTGGCCTGAATACTTACGCTTATCGGAATAGATTACAGCCAATAAATCTAAAAGATGTCATTTTTGGAGTTTTTTGATGACAAAGCCGAGAACCATCCCTGTGGCAAAAAAGATAACTAAAACCGCTGGAGACATCCACGCAAAGATAGTAAAAGAGCAAAAGCTCCTGTTTTTACGCTGGCAAAAGCAGCTACGGGCTGGTATCTTTTTGGGCGGTGTGAATTTTTTGATTTTAAGTTCTTAACCTTTTTCTATGACAAAAATTTCAGAAAGAGTAAAACGCGTAAAAGAGGCCATTAACTCTGCTTGTGTCCGCCTCGGCAGGGACCCCTGCGAGATAAAGCTTGTCGTTGTAACCAAATCCGCTACTATCGAGGCCGTAAAAGAAGTTATTCGTCTGGGTTTTACTGAGCTTGGTGAAAATCGAGTTCAGCAATTAAAGAAAGTTTCCGCTCAGATTGCTGAATTTTTGGCTGCAACCCACGATGAGCCGGCTCTGCCGGAAAAAGTCAGTTGGCATATGGTCGGACATCTGCAGCGCAATAAGGTCCACCAGGTCTTGCCAATAGTTTCTCTGATACATTCGGTTGACACACTTCGGCTGGCCGAGGAAATAAACGCTTCTGCACCAAAGCTGAACTTATGCCCGAAAGTGCTTCTACAGGTCAATACCTCAAATGAACCACAAAAATACGGCGTCCCCGTAGGAGCAGCAACGCATCTGGCTGAGCAAATAGAGACTTTGCCGAATTTGAAACTGATTGGCCTGATGACAATGGCGCCGTTGATGCATAATAAAGATGTCATTCGCGATTGTTTCGTTCGGGCAAGAGAGTTATTTATTGAGATGCGAGGCGAAAAGATAGTCAGCCCGGAGTTCACTGAACTAAGTATGGGTATGAGCTCCGACTACGAACTCGCCGTTGAAGAGGGCGCAACCATCCTTCGTATCGGCTCGGCAATCTTCGCCGGCTAAAAACGGCTCCTGCTCGGGTAATAACAATTCTATAAAAGCGGAAAAAAACGAAAAAAACACAAAGTGCCGTCCCTAATAAGCCGAAAATCAGCTTATGCCGGTTTCTGTAAGGTGAGGCAACCCCATTTTGCGATACGCCGCAGAATGGCGGGGCCGACAAAGTCCCATAACACAGCAGGAAGCCCTAAAGAAGGTGAATGAAATGGAAAAAACGGAGCTACTGAGCACCCTCGAGGTGTCAAAAAACTTCACAGATGTTCTATACCTGACAAACGAGAAGCATATGCCGTTTGAAGTAAAGCAGCTTTTGAAACAGAGGAAACTTTCTTACTCGATACGGCCATTAGACACATTTTTTCAGATACGCGATAGACTCGATCTGATTGGAACCGTCATTGTTGATACTAAAGACCTCGATATCTCACAGCAGGGATACCTGGCACGGATAATCGAATCGCTCGAGATGAATAATATCGGCGTGATTTTGCTCAACGAACGCGCACAATTGCCCGTAAAAAGTTTTTCTTTATCGCCGGCAAAGAGCAGTTTCTCTATGAGCGGCTCAACCGAGTCAGTTTCCATAGATGAGCTGTGGGTCAGAATCAGCTTAAATCTGGCTTACCGCAAGAAAGGTTCGGAAATGGCTGTAAGACCTGCCATGCCGCCAAAGCAGGTCCAAGGAATTTACAAAAATAAACTGGCAGAGCAGCTTAGTATGACCGGCGCCCTGGTTGACAACCTATCTGAGCAGCTTCGTCTGGCTGGTCTTGTTCAGCAAGATTTTTTGCCCGCTCAACTGCCCAATACTGATAAAGTGCGATGGGCTACGGCCTTTCTGCCGGCCGAGTGGGTCTCGGGCGACATTTACGATGTCGTCCGCATCGATGAGCAACACATAGGCTTTTATGTAGCTGATGTGGTCGGTCACGGCATACCTGCTGCGCTGCTGACGATTTTCCTGAAACAGGCGCTGGTTATGCGAGAGACCATTGATAACAATTACCATATAGTCTCACCCGCGGAAGTTATGAAAAATCTCAATGTGCGGCTGGCTAAACAAAAGCTCTCAGGCTACCAATTTGCAACCTGTTGCTATTCTCTGCTGAATATAAAAACGCTGCAGCTAACCTACGCCCGGGCCGGACATCCCTATCCAATTCTTATCAGGCCCAACGAGCAGCCACAACGATTGGAAATACGAGGCTCTCTGCTCGGAATTTTTGGGAAATCCGAGTATACCCAAGAGACCATACAGCTTGCCCCCGGCGATAAACTACTGCTGTACTCCGATGGAGCAGAGTCATTTATCGGCGGTCTCGATGACCCAGTCGGCTTTAATTTCAGCGAAAAATTTTGCGAAATAAAAGATTTGCCCCTCGTTGAGATGATGGACAAGTTCAGCTCCCTTGTGCAAAATCAGCCAATCGCCCCATCCGAAGTTGATGATATTACTGCTGTTGCTCTTGAAGTGCTTTAACTCATCCTAAAACGCTGCGGCAAAGCTATAAAATATCACTCCTGCCTGCAACGCTTAAGCCCTTGTCCTGTTGTGGAAGGTTCATAGCTTCATCTTACCTTGTTTATTTGGGGGCTGTTATTCCTAAAAACATCACGAAAGCACCATAAATTGAGATTTTATCGGCCGATTTAGCTTTCAGTCCATAACCCCGTAGAAATTGTTTGCAAAAGTGCCTTTTGTAGCTATACTCGTTAAGCTTAATCGATGGCTTTTGTGGCGTAAGCCATCTTGATGATTAGGGAAGGGTATAGCAATGGCGCAAAAAGATAGCGATTTGCAGAAAATAGAAGAACTTATTGAAATAATGAAACAAAATGACCTTGTCGAGGTGGAGATAAAGCATGGCGATGACAGAATTTTTCTGAGGCGCTCCCAGCATCAGCCTGCCTTAGGCAAGACCGTAACCGTTGTGCCTATGATTGAGCCGGGTATATCGGCAGCCACTGTCCGCCCTAATGGAACGCAGATGTCAGCGGTAGAAGCTCGACCTTCCGAAACACGGCATCAGGAGGGATTAGTAGAGATAAAATCGCCTCTTATCGGGACCTTCTATGCGACCCCAAGCCCTGACTCGAAACCTTATGTTGAAATCGGTTCGCACGTTGATGCGCAAACGGTCGTTTGTGTAATTGAGGCAATGAAAGTAATGAACGAAATAAAGGCCGAAACCAGTGGAACGATTGCTGAAATACTGGTTACCAACGGCCAGGCCGTTGAATATGGCCAAGTGCTTTTCAGAGTCAAACCAGACTGAGCATTTACTATTTATTATTTACTATTTATTATTTTTCAGAGATGCGGATTGCCTGTTGTGATAGTTACCAAATAGAAAATAGAAAATAAAAATGTTTTCAAGAATCCTTATAGCAAACCGTGGTGAGATAGCGCTGCGTATTATTCGCGCCTGTCACGAGCTTGGCATTGAGGCGGTGGCGGTTTATTCCGAGGCCGATAGAGATGCTCCATACTTGCAGCTCGCCGATGAGGCAGTTTGTATAGGGCCTGCTGATTCGGCTGAAAGTTATCTTAATATCCCGCATATCATAAGCGCCGCTGAGATTACAGATGCCGAGGCGATTCATCCGGGTTATGGCTTTCTGGCGGAGAATATCAACTTCGCCCAGATTTGCCAAGACTGCGGTATAATATTCATAGGTCCTCCTGTGGAGGCAATGCGGTTGCTTGGCGACAAGGC
Source organism: Sedimentisphaerales bacterium (assembly GCA_049508795.1). Taxonomy (GTDB): domain Bacteria; phylum Planctomycetota; class Phycisphaerae; order Sedimentisphaerales; family Anaerobacaceae; genus CAIYOL01. The sequence continues at coordinate 54,498 of JBELAN010000002.1, forward strand.
TCAGGCACGCCGGTTAGCACGCGAGGTAGAAGTGCCGGTGGTGCCCGGCTCCGACGATATTATCGAAAGCGAGTCGGAGGCCTTAAAGCTGGCAGATAAAATTGGATACCCTGTAATGATAAAAGCCGCAGCCGGCGGCGGTGGACGCGGTATGAGAGTGGCACATAATGACATCAGCTTTCGCTCTGCATTCGGGGCAGCCAAGGCGGAAGCAGAAGCTGCTTTCGGAAATGGAAGCGTATATCTGGAAAAGCTGATACTTGAACCACGCCACGTGGAAGTGCAGGTGATGGCCGATAATGCCGGAGACGCACTGCACTTTTACGAAAGAGACTGCACCATTCAGCGAAGGCATCAAAAGATGATTGAGGAATCACCTTGTCCCGTCCTCGAAGAGCGCGACAGGGAGGAACTTTGCGCTGCTGCTTTGAGGATTATAAAACAAGCCAAATATGTAAATGCTGCGACAGTTGAGTTTCTTCTTGACGCGGATAAAAAGTTTTACTTCATTGAGGTCAACAGGCGAATTCAGGTCGAGCACCCTGTTACTGAAATGGTTACAGGCCACGATTTGATTAAGTGGCAGTTGAAAATCGCCGTGGGCCAGCCTGTAGAATTAAGTCAGCGGAAAGTCAAACATACTGGAGTAGCGATTGAGTGCCGGATTAACGCGGAGGACCCTGCGAATAATTTTGCCCCTTCTCCGGGTGTGATTACCAGATACATCCAGCCTGGCGGCCCGGGCGTCCGCGTTGATACGCACGTTCATCAGGGCTGGACCGTCTCAACGAGTTATGATTCGATGATTGCCAAACTTATCGTTCATCAAAGAACGCGAACCGAAGCCATTGCCACGATGAAAAGGGCTTTACGGGAATTTGTCATTGAGCCGATAAAGACCACAATACCCGCCTGCCTGAATATTATCTCGCACAACCTTTTCGCCAAAAACAAAATCGACACCGGCTTCGTCGAACGAAACTTTTGAAATCGTGGCTCGTGACTTGGAATGACACCGAAGCGTAATGTGCCTTCTGTTTCGCCGTCACTTTTCCAGCGATGTTAAATCCTCATAGGATTCGCGTTTTCGGATAACGGAGAATTTGCTGCCATCGACGAGGACCTCGGCGGCTCGGCAGCGGGCATTGTAGTTACTGCTCATAGTAAAGCCATAAGCGCCTGCTGTAAAGACACTGAGCAAATCCCCGCGTTTGGTCGGCGGCAGGGCTCTATCCTGTGCAAAAAAATCTGCACTTTCGCAGATGGGGCCGACCACATCGACAACCTCGGTGCCGGCCAATTGCAAATCTCTATCTCGGCGGGGGGGTGTGAATTTTTTATCGACTTTTGTCGGCCAAATAAAGTGAAATGCGCCATACAACGGCGGACGAATCAAATCATTCATTGCTGCATCGACGATAATAAATTTTTTCGAGCCGCTGCTTTTTAGATACAAAACCTGCGTTACCAAAATCGCTGCATTAGCTGCGATGCTTGCTCCCGGTTCGAGGATAAGTTTCAGCCCTTTGCCTTTGAGCATCGGGACAATGGCGGCGGCGTAATCGGCGGCGGTGGGTGCCTCGGCGGTTATATAATCGGCTCCGTAGCCGCCGCCCATATCTACCGCCTCAATAGTGAACCCGTCGCTGCGCAGCCGGTCGATTAAGACAAGCGCTTTTTCTATCGCTTCAACGTAGGGTTCAACAGCTTTCCCGGCTGAGCCTAAATGTATATGGATTGCGCAAAGTTTCACTGCCTTATTTTTCCCGTAATCAGCAAAAACTTTTCGTGCACGTTCGATGTCAACGCCGAACTTGGCCTCCTTTTTGCCGGTGGTGGTATATGTATGTGTTTTAGGGTCAACGTCGGGATTGACTCTCAATGCAGCTTTGGGACGCTTTTTGTGTTGTGTTGCCAGCCGAATCAGGTTTTCCATCTCGGCTTCTGATTCGATGTTGAAGTATCCTATCCTAGCGTTTAATGCTTCGATGAGTTCCTTGTCGGTTTTGCCGACGCCGGCATAAACGATTTTTGACGGCTCACCGCCTGCTTGCAGGACACGATGCAGTTCTCCGCCGCTCACAATGTCGAAGCCGCTGCCGGCTTCGGCTAAAATTTTTAGGATATTTATATTGCCGCAGGCCTTGACGGAATAGCAGACACTCGTATCAAGCCGGCTGTAGGCCTTTTGAATTTTCTGTAAATGGTCTATGAAAGTGGCCTTGCTGTAGATATAGACCGGCGTGCCGACCTCAGCGGCTATTCTTTCGACATCTGCATCTTCAGCAAACAGTTTGCCGTCTTTGTAATTAAAGTAGTCCATAATGTTGGTCAAAAAATGCGCCTTAGTATCAGCGATTAATTAAATCAATAGTATAGGAAATCCGCGGCCAATTGCAAGGAGACAATCAGCGGTGTTGTCCTGGGTTTGCGGGATGGTTTTATTGAGGGTGCCTGCTGTTTTTCGGGATGGTCTGCATACTGAAATCAAATGGAGGGTTCTCTTTGTCAGAGAACCCTCCATTATTACGTAACTTATCGCAGTATTGAGATTCTAATTGGATTGTTACGTTATCTCTTCTTTTTCTTCTTGGCTTTTTTCTTCGTTGCTTTTTTCTTAGCTTTTTTCTTCTTTGCCATTATTTTGTCACCTCCTTTTGGCTAATTGAGTCCTTTCATATTCAGGTTAGCTTCATTTTATGGAGCTAAGTGACTGTGAAAAAATTTGTTAAACAAGACATTAACATTTATCTTATATTTTTTATCGTCTAAATGTTTGGAAATTCTTCATAAAAATTTTTACTACCGGTGTTTTACATAACTTCTCATATCGTTTATCATACTTCTCAACAAGATAGCGAAACTTGTTTTTGTTGTAGCGAAAGTTTTTGTTTGAGCTCCGATTTTAATTGGATTTTTTCTTCGAGTGGAGAAAATGTTTTTATGATTATTCGTGTTAAAGCCGTTTATTTTAGTTTATTTGGCGGTTTTACCGCTTTTGGTTGTGAGAGGATTAGTTCTCGTTTTTGTCAACTATATATATTTTTTAAGTGTTGCTAAACATAGGAATCAGGTGAAGGTTAATTTGCTTTTTAGTGATTTTTGCTGTTTGTTAATGTTTTTTGCCGGCTAAAGTTTTTTTAATTTTTTTATAATATTTTTTTCAATAATCAACAATTTAGCTGTTAGTTTTTTATAATGAAGAGAAAAATTGCATTGTTTGGTGGCACATTCGACCCTATTCATCTCGGTCATACTGCTGTTGCAGCAGCCGCAGCAGAGCATATCGGCGCAGAGAAAGTCATATTCGTTCCTGCGAAGCGCTCGCCTCTTAAGGATTCTTTCCCCGAGGCAGGTGATGATGACCGATTGGCTATGATAGCTCTTGCAATTGCCGACAATAAGAAGCTCCATCTGAACGACTATGAATTGAGAAAACCCGAACCCAGTTACACTTTGGAAACCGTAAGGCACTTTCAGGCCGACTACAGCGGCAAAGCCCTAATTTATTGGCTTATGGGTGCTGATAGTATTTATGAATTGTCGCGCTGGTACGGAATTGTAGAGCTGATTGACGCCTGTATTCTATGTGTAATGTTCAGGGCCGGCTGTGAGCCGCCGGATTTCGCCCAATTTAAGGATATCTGGGGTGCTGCCCGCGTTGAAAAACTTCAGCGAAATGTTATCCGAACGCCTCTGATTGATATAAGCAGCACCGAAATTCGAAACAGATTAGCTGCCGGCCGCGATGTAACAGATATGCTTGCGCCATCGGTTGCTGATTATATCCGCAAGCACGGCCTCTATCAGTCTGGGGCCGGGAGTTAATTACCCGCTTTGTATATTTTTTACTGCTTCTTTGAGCCAGTTGTACCACTCGGCCATACCCTGGCTGGTCTTTGCCGACACCGGAAAAATTTCAATATCTTTATTTAGTTTGCGGGCATCGGCCTTCACGCGTTCGATATCGAAATCAACCTGTGCTCCTATACCCAGCAGGTCAATCTTGTTTATAAGCAGCACTTTTGACTTTGCGAATATGGCGGGATACTTCGCCGGCTTGTCATCGCCCTCCGCAACGGATAGCACAACTATCTTGCCCCACTCACCCAATTCAAAAGCCGATGGACAAATCAGATTCCCAACGTTCTCTATGAAAATCAAATCCAAATCATCAAGCGGCAACTGCTTTAATGCGCCGCTTATCTGAGCTGCGGATAAATGGCACGAACCGCCAGTTTCTATTTGGACCGCCGGTGCTTTGGTTGCTCTTATCCTTTTGGCATCGATGTCGGTTTGAATATCGCCTTCGATGACGCCGATTTTCATTTTGTCTTTCAATTCGCTTATCGTTCTGACCAGAATCGTTGTCTTGCCAGAGCCGGGCGAGGATATCATATTCAGGCACAGCTTTTTCTGTTCAGCTAAAAATCGACCGTTTTTAAGGGCGTATTCTTCGTTTGCGATAAGGATTCTTTGGCCGATATCGACTCTTTTTTTCATCGTGTTACTCCGTTTCGAATTCTATTTCTTCAAGCATCAGGGGTGCATCAGGCAATAAATCGAACTCCTCGCTTTCGCACTTCGGGCATTTCGGCCGGCAGAGTTCGAAGTCAAAGGTTTCGTCGCAGTTCCTGCATTTGCCCTGTATCGGCTTATGTTCTATCTCCAATCTCATACCTTCGCACGGCGTGCCCTTGGCAATGGCCTCGAAAGCAAAGCATAGTATTTCATCATTGATGGCATTTAGCATTCCGCAGCTGATTTTTGCAGAGACCGGCTTTGCGTTTTGTTTTGTGCTTTCAGCGGAAATTGTCGTCAGCAGGCCCTCTGCAACCATCGTCTCGTGCATCAGCATATCCTCGGCAGCTCGCGTCCATAAGGCATTTGTACGATTCTTTTTCCGCCGATTTTGGTTGTCATTTCCACCATAGGAATGTCGCGGGTTTGGACAACCTCACCGATTATACTTGCCTCTTTGCCAAGTTTATTTTTTTTGCAGATATTCAGACAGTCATCGGCTGACTCTGCCGAGACAATCGCAACGAATTTGCCTTCATTTGCAATGTTGAGCACATCAAAGCCAAGCATATCGGCTGCCGCCTGCACCGTTGGATTGATTGGTATGTCGGCCTCGTTAATTTCGACGCTCAAAGCGCTTCCTCGGCAGATTTCATTAAGCGTTGCTGCCAATCCCCCGCGGGTCGGGTCCCGCATAAATTTTACCCTCTCGCTGTTATCCAGCAGTTGTTGCGCCAGTTCTGCTATACTTGCGCAGTCGCTTTTCAGTGGGCTTGGCCATCCCTTACGGGACTTCGATTGAAATTTGATGTCTTCTCGCTGTGAGATGATGGTCATACCGTGGTCGCCTATCGTGCCGTTGACAATAATTTTATCGCCCACCGAGATTTTGCTGAACCCTAAATCCACGCCTGTTAATCGCATTCCAATCCCTGATGTATTTATAAAAATTTTATCGGCTGCGCCAGCTTCGACCGTCTTAATATCGCCGGTAACAATATTGACATCGTTTTGGCGGGCTGCTTCGCTGACACTTGCCAAAATCTTCTCCAGCAATTCAAATTCAAAACCTTCTTCGATTATAAGCGACAGAGACAAAGCAACAGGCACTGCTCCCGCAACTGCCAAATCATTTATTGTTCCGCAAACAGCGAGTTTTCCGATATCTCCGCCGTTAAAAAACAATGGCTTGACAACGTAACTGTCCGTTGTAAAGCATACAGAGCCGGAAGCAAGATTCAGCTTTGCCGAATCAGCCAGTTCAGCGAGAGCATCGTTTCTGAATCTTGGCAGAATATAATGCCGGATTAATTCATCGCTCAATTGACCCCCGCCGCCGTGTGCAAGTAAGATTTTATCACCTCCTTTTTTCATTACTCACGTCTCTTTCGGTCGTATTTAAACCACGCTGAACAGGCCCCCTCGGAGCTTACCATACAAGGCCCAATCGGCGTCTGGGGCGTGCAGTTTTTTGCAAACAATTTACATTCCGGCGGCTCCATTAGTCCACATATCACCTCGCCGCATCGGCAGCCATTTCTTTCCCCGCCTGCTGTTTCGGCTATGTTGAATCGTTTGAAGGCGTCGAACCGGCTGTATTTGTCTTTTAGTTTCAGCGTGCTTTTCTCAATCTTTCCCAGCCCTCGCCAGAAACCATCCGCTGGCTCGAAGCACTCGTTAATAATTTTTTGCGCTGCGGCATTGCCTTTTTTGGTGACGACCGCGGTGTATATGGATTTCAGTTCCGGCTTGCCTGCGGTAAGCTGGCGACATATTTCCGCCAGCCCTTCGATTATTTGCATCGGCTCAAAGCCAGCCACCACGCAGGGCCGCCCAAAATCTTCCACAATCTCTGCAAAAGCCCCGTACCCGATTATCACGCTGACATGGCCGGGACAGAGAAAGCCGTCTATCTTATGGTTTTTCTCAGATACCAGTGCCCGCATCGCAGGCACCACCAGTTTATGCCCGCTCAAAACGCAGAAATTATCAATGCTTTCTGCCGCCGCTTCTTTCACAACTACTGCCGTGGCTGGCGCGGTCGTTTCAAAACCTACCGCAACAAACACAATTTCTTTTTCGGGATTATCTTTGGCCAGTTGCAGAGCATCTTCGCTGCTCAGAACTACTTTAACATTGGTGTTTGGTTGTTTTGTTTCGAGCGACCCGCCTTCACCGGGAACGCGAACCATATCGCCATAAGTAGCGATTAAGCAATCATCGCGCTCCGCCAATGCCAAAACGGCATCGATATAGCTCTGGTCGGTAACGCAGACCGGGCAGCCAGGCCCGGATAAAAGTTTTATTCTCCCCGGCAGCGTTGACCTTATACCCTGGCGGAAAATGGAGACCGTATGAGTGCCGCAGACCTCCATTATATTGATTTGCCGCCCCAGCGTCTCGCACGCTGTATTCATAACACTTTGCGCTTTATAAATTCTCTCAAGCATAAAAGCTGAACTTACCCTGAAATTTTGTTCGACGTCTCATCGAATTCGTCGATTTCCGCGATAAGCTCCCATGTCTTTTTGGCCTCTTCTTCGTCGACAAGCGAGATGGCAAAACCGGCGTGCACCAGCACCAAATCGCCCATTTTGGCTTCCGGCAGCAACGTGGTTTTGGCTCGATACCGGTTGCCCATCGCGTCAACAACCGCGTTATCGCCTTTCAGCTCTACTATTCTCGCCGGTATTGCTAAACACATAATTCGTACCTCGTATTTAGTGAATCGTGATTGGTTAGTCGAATCACCGGCCGCGATTCACAATCCGGGCGGCAATCGCCGCCTGGCCGAGCGGTATTCCGCCGTCATTAGACGAAACATCTCGGTTAAATAATATGTGAAAATCACTTTCCTTCAAGAGATTAATCAAACGATTTGTCAAATAGCGGTTACAGAATACCCCGCCGCTTAACGCAACCGTGTCTAACTTTTTACTTGCCCTCGCTTCTTTGGCTATCTCCAGCAGGGCGGCAGCGATAGTGTTGTGGAACTTCGCCGAGACGACACCCTCGCCGGTTCTTTCGTAAATATCAGTAATTATCTGCTTTGTCATCTTACACAAATCAATCTGAAACGGCTCGTTAGTTTTTTTGATAAGCTCGAAGTCGTAATGCTCTTCAATACCGTTTTCTACAATCGCTTCAAGAGCCATCGGAAGTTGCGCTTCAAAATGATTGTATGTCCCCAATCCGACCATAGCGGCAACCGCATCAAAAACCCGACCTAAGCTCGAAGTTTCAACAGTATTAATCTGTTTTTCAATTTGCTCTGATATAATTTGTTGCTTATTTGCATCCGGTTCAATTCGCTCAAGCAGCCACCCGAATTTTTCTAATTTGAAATCGTCCCCATAGGTTTTTTTCAGCAATCCCAGCAAAGGCCTGATAGCTTCTTTGCTTGCTTTGTCTGCACCGGCCAGAGGATAATAAGCTAAGTGTCCGAAACGTTCGAATTTCTCTGATGTCGCTATCATGCACTCACAGCCCCAAATCGCTTCGTCTATCCCGTAACCCGTACCGTCAGCCGCAAGCCCGATGACCGGCCCTTCGAGACCGTGTTCAACTAAAACCGATGCAATGTGTGCCCAGTGATGCTGGACTTGGATTATCTTCGCATCAGGCATCGAAAGGGCATATTGAGTTGACAAATACGCAGGGTGAAGGTCGCAGACCACAACTTTTGGCTCGACTTCGAACAGCTTCCGCAAATGCTCGATTGAATCGACGTAGTGATGATAAACTTCCGCGTCTTCCAAATCACCTATGTGTTCGCTGCAGATAAGCTGATTTTGTTTTACAAAGCAGAAGGTATTTTTCATATCAGCCCCTGCAGCAAATATGTCGTTCCCGCAGCTTTCTTCAGTAAGAATAGGCCTCGGCACATATCCTCTGGCTCTTCTTAGCAGAACTGGCTGTTCGTCCACAAAATGCACAATTGAATCGTCAACCTGCCGATAAATCTCTCTGTCGTGCATCAGAAAGGCATCCGCAACGCCCCCAAGTTTCTCCAGTGCCTGCTCATTTTTGCAAATCAGCGGCTCATCGGAAATATTTCCGCTGGTCATTACTAAAACTTTTATACCCTCTGCAAAAAGCAGGTGATGCAGCGGGGCATAGCAAAGCATAAAGCCGAAAGTGTTGACGCCCTCTGCAACTGATGGAGCTACTGCTGAACCTTTCTTTTTAGGCAATAGGACAATAGGGCTTTGGGGGCTTTTTAATATCTGCCCGGCTGATTTGCTCACGATTGCGTATTCTTTTATGCTTTGGATTGAAGCAGCCATCATAGCAAATGGCTTATAGTCTCTTCTTTTGCGTTCTCGCAGTCTCCTTACCGCCTTATCATTAAGCGCATCGACAGATAAGTGAAACCCGCCGACCCCTTTTATTGCCACAATCTTCCCGTCCAAGAGTAGCCGCGCAGTCTCGGCGATTACTTTTTCGGTTCCCGTTTCTATTGTTTTCCCTTCTGTATCTGTCAGCCATATTTTTGGCCCGCAGGCAGGACAGGCAACCGGCTGCGCATGAAAACGTCGGTCAGATACGTTTGTGTATTGAGCGGCGCATTTATTGCACATATCAAAGACCGACATTGTTGTATTGTCCCTGTCGTAGGGAATGGTTTTGACTATCGAATACCTCGGCCCGCAGTTAGTGCAGTTTATAAACGGATACCCGAACCGAAAATCTTCTTTCTCATCCATCTCCACAAGACAGTCTTCGCACACAGCCACGTCAGCCGTTACCTGTGACAAAGCTGTCCCCGCAGATTCGCTTGCTTTGATTGTGAATTTCTCTTCCCCCTCAATTATGGCTATATCAACCGCTTTACAGGATTTTATCTCTGCCAGCGGCGGTTTGTCTCTGGACTGCAATCGGCCTGAGAATTCAGCTATTTTCTCTTTTGCTCCCTGTAATTCGATTGTTACTCCCCTTGTGTCGTTGTAAACAAAGCCGGAAAGCCCCAGCTGGCAGGCTATTCTGTACACAGCCGGACGAAACCCAACTCCCTGCACCCGCCCCGTTATAAATATTCTTTGCCTTTTAATCAAAACTTTTGGTCTTTGCCTTTCTAACTGTTTTTATACGCACTGCTTATATAAACAGTTCTTGAGAGACATTATAATTTGGCGGCATTGGGAAGGCAATCACACATAGTTTTGGCGCCGAGTTAGTCGAAAGGCAGCGATGAAAATTTTATTTGCCAGAGTCCCGCTTTTGTGCTAATATATTATTGTACTTCGGGGCCATAGCTCAGTTGGGAGAGCGCTTGCATGGCATGCAAGAGGTCGTGAGTTCGAATCTCATTGGCTCCACTTCTGCGAATTGCACCGCCGTAATTATTTATTCAGCATTCCCAAATTGGATGTGAAGTTACTTGTGTTGTTAATCGTTTTTGCCGTAGAGCCAGTCTGCATCGGCTAATCTGTAATTGATGATTTCACCAGGTTTGAAGAATAATTTGATTTCCTGCTCAGCCGATTTGATACTATCCGAGCCGTGGACAAGATTATATCCTCTTGAAGAGCTGAAATCCCCTCGGATACTGCCCGGCTCAGCGTCGTAGCCGAAAGTGGCCCCCAGCATCTTCCGTGCCATATCTATAACGCCCTCAGCTTCCCAGACCATTACAACCGACGGTGCCGAAGACAAATACCTTACTAAACCTTCGAAAAACGGTTTGCCCTGATGAACGGCGTAGAGTTGGCGGGCAAGCTCTTTGGAGATTTGCATAAATTTTGCGGCAGCGAGCTTAAAACCCTTTTTTTCGAATCGCCCGATTATTTCACCGGCCAGGTGCCGCTGTATACCATCCGGCTTGATGATTATTAAAGTACGCTCTGCCATTCTCGTATGCCGGTGCTCATACCTTGTTTTTTTCAGGTCGTAAGTCTAACAGCGATTCGCAACTACATTCCCTGAGGGACAATGTAAATCTCGACTCGTCTGTTTTGGGAATTGCCTTTTTTGTTAGGCGCATTCGGTGCAATCGGCCGGAATTCACCAAAACCTCGCACACTCATACGCTCCGGGCTTACCCCGCTGTTTGACATTATATCCAGCACGGATATTGCTCTGTGAGCCGACAGATGCCAGTTGGTCGGATGTTTTGCACGGGTATCAGGCTTGCCGATACGGATATCGTCGGTGTGGCCGGCAATTATAACATCAAATTTTTTGCCCTGTTCCGAATTCAGAATTTTACATAGCGACTTGATTACTTCGCCAGCCGCAGGTGCCACATCGTCACTGCCAGGTTCAAAAAGCAAATCGCTCTTGAACTTGACTATCCCTCGGCTTGAATCATATTCAACCATTTCCTTACCCTTGGCAAAATCCTCCAGCATAGTGCTTAGTTCCACCGGCAGAGATGCCCCGCCATAGAGCAATTGTTTTTGCATCGTAGAAATCAGCTCCTTTTTCTTCGCAAGGTCTTCTTCGAGCGCAGCAATTTTTTGTTGCAGTGCACTTACCTCGACACCGCCGCGGCCTTCAGCAGTTTCGAGTTGTCTTTTTAATTGGTCAAGTTTGACCTTGGCAGTTTGTAATTCGCTCTCGAGCTCTGCTATCCGTTTTTGCTGTGTGCTGTTCTGGACTTTGAGGTCCTTTAGTTCTGAGTTGCAGCCGCTTAGCAGCATAAGGCAAGTACACGTTAGAAAAATCACCGAAAGTTTGACAGTTCGCATTGTTCCATCCTTTCAAAGAAATTCAAGACAGGTAAATTCCCTTTTAACCGTCCTATAAAATATACACACTCTTTATCTGTAAGCTCTTGTAGCCGACCAGTTCCTTCATCTTTCAACCACGCCTATAAATAAAACCTATTTGTATTTGTCCGTCAAGAATAAACTTTCAAATTTATTCGTCGGCGGCAAAATTATTCTGCCCTCATCAATGGTTTTTTCTTGGCTAAAAGGAAGTGCTCGCTGACTTTCTTTTTTGCGCAACAAAACGGCCCTTCTTCTTGTTTAAAGAAGGGCCGAATGAAACTGACCTTTGGAGGTTCTTAATCGCTTTTGCTTTCCGGTTCCGCCGCCGGCGGCGGAGTTCCTTTGGTTTTCTTGGCTTTTTTCTTCTTAACTTCCGTTTTACCACCTTTGCCGCTGAGCATAAAAGCCACCCCGACTATCAAGCCCGTTACAAGAACAGCCCCAATTACGATATACCATATTAGCCCTTGTATTGCTGTCAGAATTGCAGGCATCATATTGTTGAAGCCCGCCACCGCCACTATCGCAGTGTAAATGATAGCCAGCAGCGGTAAAAACAGCATAATCCCGAAAGCGTTACTTATCACATCCGGCGCCGGCTCGGCATACGCTTGAACTATTGCCGGTGCTTCTGTACCGGCCTCTGGACCGGCTTCTGGTTCAGCAAGCCCTTCCTCCGGCATCAATTGTTCCGCCTCGGCTGCTACCTCCACCGCTGAAGCTTCAGCCCCACCTTCCCCCTCTTTTCCCTCTTCGCCCTCGGGGGTGTAGATTTCATCGAGAATACCACCTAATGAAGTGTCATCAGCCTGCAGCGAAAGGTCTAACAACCCTGAACCGCTGCCAAAGGTATCAAGGTTTACGTCTTCTTCAATCTCTTCCAACGATGCTTCGTCCGATGCAGCTTTGGTCTCGCTCAGTGTATCCTCTCCTAATGACCCTTTGTCCGGTACGACTTTGGTCTCGCCCAGCGTATCGTCTGCCAGTTTGTAATCGCCGTCTGTTTCACCGAGGACATCGATTCCTTTACCGGCCGTAGCGGTAGTATCCGCCCCGGTCGGCTTGCTTTTTTCCGCTGGACCCTCACCCGGCTCCGGCGCCAGAGAAATCTCATCCTCCCCTGTTACCTGTTTTGCTTTAGCCGGAGATTTTCTCGATGCCGCAATACTTGTGTCGGACATCAGTGCTTCAACTTCATCGACCTTAAACAACAGATTCGGGCCGTCACGGAACTCACGCAGCCTGCCCTGCTTGATTATCTCTTTTACTTCTTCCTCTGTTTTGTTGAGCTTGGCGGCAACCTCTTGTAATGAATAAAACATACCTGCCATATTTACATTCTCCTGAAGGATTTGCCTTCTTATTCTTTATCTTATCGGGAAAATCCAAAAATATTAACTTTCTCCGCTAACCATCAAAATCTCACTCATTTGGCTCATTTGCTTCCACAGTATTTACGTCTAAGTCCCGTTGTTTTTCCTTGACCTGCTCTTTCGGCTGCTTGCCCAAACCTTCCTCTTCCAGAAGCATCCTCACCTGTTCCGGTTTCGGCTCAGATGTGTTGTACTGCTTCAGCAGTCTGTCGTATTGCCAGCTTCGGGCGGCCAGTAATCTCAATCGGTTGTGGGCCGGACCCATGCTGTTTATTTCATATATCCACAGTGTCTGGTTGACCATATCCACCATCGCCAGCCCGTATTTGTCCCGTTCGAGTTGAAGGGGAACTACTAAAATTTCACCGTTGCTGTTGGCTTGCAGTTCCGCTTGAGCGCTCGCCGGCGAGCCAAGCTTACTACCTATGAAAAATAAAGCCAGCACGCCGAGAATAATAAACGTCGACAGCAACCATCGCTTTTCGGTTCCGGATACCATAATCTTTAGACTTTTTACATCCCCAAAAAACAGCTTTTACATAATTATATCTTAATTTTTATAAAAATGCAAGCTATTTTTTAGCGAAAATACTGTAAGTGGATGCTTGGAAGCTGACTTTAGAGCCCGCTTCTACCAGGGCCAAAAATACGATTTTATTGAAACGGTAAGCTGTTTCGTGTAGAATATCTTGGCTGACGGGCACTATCTCAATTTTCGGGGTGTAGCTCAGTTTGGCCAGAGCGCCTGGTTTGGGACCAGGAAGTCGCTGGTTCGAATCCAGTCACCCCGATTTTCACAATTTACTGCTCGCAAAGCACTTGCCCTTCGTTCACTTATTGTTTAACATCTTCAACTTGCCCGGAAATCACCTTGGGTGCCAGTAGCAATTGACAATTTTCAATTTTCAATTTACAATGTCAACTGTCGGGAGTGTAGCTCAGGCGGTAGAGCAACGCACTTTTAATGCGTAGGTCCTGGGTTCGAGTCCCAGCACTCTCATTTTTTTGTTCTGTGTCAAGCTCGCTAACTGTTTGTGTTTTCAGTTGCTACGTTTATTGCCCTTGGTAGTCCTTTCTGCCAGGCTTTTTATTGCCTCGCACTGAATATCCTTGCCGTAGAGATTGCCCTTATTTATGGCGTATATCTTAAGCGCATTGCTGTCAGCCTGATTGAGTTTGCCCCTGCGTAGGAGCTCTTTAAAGTTGAGCTTGCGGATAATCACATCTTTCTCATCATCGCCACCATTGGTATTCTCAACGATGTTCAGGAGGAAATTCAGTTCCAATAGTTCCATACCGCTGTTCAAATCTTTCTCGCTTTTCCTATTTGGCTTTGCTGCCGGTGATTTAGAAACTCGTCTCCCGTTGCTCGTCTCTCGTCGCTCGAACGGGTCACGGGGGCCGAGCGACGGGTCACGGATTTTAAGCTTATTTGCTTTTGCTCTGGCGAGACTGAAGACGGCGAGGGAAACCGCCAGGATGACAAGGACCAGCATTTGCACCCAGATGGTATCCTCCCCTTCGCTGTTGCGAGCTGCCATGATTGTTTGTGTTAAAAGAACGTTCATATTTCGCCGATAGGGCAAGTCCGCACAGTTGACATTGTAAATTGAAAATTGTCAATTGCTTCCGCCACAGGCGAACAAGACTCCGGCCGGTTCTTGCAAGACGCCAACGAGAGACAAGGAACAAGAGGCCGCCGTGTTTAACTCTTGCGTGTGGTTCTTTCCGTCAGCACCTTCATTGCCTCGCACTGGATAACCTTACCGTAAAGATTGCCCTCGTTCATTGCGTACACCTTAAGTGCATTACTGTCAATGGTGTCGAGCTGTTCTCTCCGTCCGAGCTCGTCAAAAGTAAGCCTTCGCATTGCCACATCGTTTTTATCGTTTCCTCCGGTATTCTCAACAATGCTCAGCAGGAAATCCAAATCCAGTATTTCCATACCGCCGGCCAAATCTTTTTCTCTGTTTTTGTTCCACTCGCTTTTCAGATTTTCCTCACCGGAAATATCAGAAGGTGCCTTGGCCGATGAGTGCACCTCAACAATTTTACTCGCTGCCATACCTTTCACCTCGCTTTTCTTTTCTCTTATAGTATTCCAAGCCATTTTATATCTCCAACTTCAATAAAATCCTAAGCGTCTAAAAACAGCACGATTATATATTTGTTCTGCCGGTCGGTCAAGAAATTGCAGGATTTCCTCAAAAAGAAACGGCTGACGATTATGTCGCCAGCCGGTGCGTTTCAAGTCTTAATTCTGCTATACGCTTGTTTAGTTAAGCCAGTTGTCGCAAAAGACCATCAGGTCCTTTTCGTCAATAATGCCGTCGCTGGGCATCGAGATATCGCAGGCGGCATTCCAGTTGGCATCTTCCGGCTGGCTGAGCCAGGCGGCAGCGAGGACAGCAAAGTCCTTAAAGTCCACATCATTGTTGTCGTCGAAGTTTCCGATAATGCCTGTTTCGGTTACAAGTTCGACGCCTGTTCCGTTAATTGGGTCGAGGTTTCTGCTGTATTGTTTGTTGTTCGCATCGTTCCAGTGCTCGTGAACGCCGAGACTTTCAGTAAGACCGCCGTTGTGATTTGGGTCATAATTGGCATCCGACGGCGGGTCGTAAACCAATGCTGCCTCGTGCAGATAGTCATCCGCACCGGATTTATGCGGAAAGCCGGTCCACTCGGTATAGAGAAAATCATCCCCAACAGAGTCGGCTGCAACCTGGTCCATTGATACGATTATGCTGGATGGCCAGTCAGTATTGAACGGCGCCATAATCCATTTCGTGGGAGCAGAAGCCCAGCCTCGGCCGGCGTAGAGGCCGTCGATTATAGCCAGCAGTGTTTTTCCGCCCAATTTTGGATGTCCCATAAGGTCAACAATTGCTCTGTAATGCCCCATACCGGGTGTTTCAGTCGCCCTCGTCCAGTGCATACTATACCAGGTAGTGGGATGAGGTGTATTGAGGGCGGTGGGCTCCCTGATCAAAGAGCCATAGTGGTTTTTGCCGCAGAGTGTGATTCCGGAGTCGTCGTGGCTTTTGAGGATGGGGAAGTTTATGAAATAGGACGCCTGGGCAAAGTGCGTCGGGATATAGTCCTGTGCTGTAACTCCGGCCCAGTGGGCGGCGCAGGGGTCGCTCCAATAGAATGGTGCGTTGTAGTCGTATGCGACAATGGTTCTGCCGGAACCAGCATAGCCGGCATTTGTCAAATAGACGACACCCGGGCAGTTCGGCTCAACCATGTTATACCAGTAATTTGGCATAATCCTCGTCGGGTCGCCTATGCTTATATCATTAGGGGTAACGCCCACGACATCCGTTAGTTGCTTGAGAAGTGCCATAGCAAGCTGGGGTGAGTTGTCTATGTTATCAATATATGAGGTTTTTTCCATAGTAGAGGGGCTTGTGCTATCCATCAAAGTCATATTGACCTTGATGGCGATTTTTTCGCCCGGGGTGTAGCCGATGTCTCCTTTGCCCATTCGCTGATTGAAGTTTCTGAATATTGCGTCCCAGGCGTCATAATCGTTGCTTTTGCCGGTCAGCGCCCGAAGGGCTTTTGAGAGCATTTCATTGACGACCTGCTGATTGGTGCAGGTGTCGGACCACCAATACGGTGGATGGCCGCCATTCCAATTGGTGGCGTTTGGGTCGTGAATCCAGGCGACTCGGCCCGGATGGACACCTTTGCCGACCCCAATGGGGTCATTGACGGGTCGCGGGTCTTCCGCGCCATAAGTTATCTTCTGGTCGGTGCTGCTCAAAGCCGCCCAGATAAAACCGATACTGACGGCAATGCAGATTGCCGCCAGAACATAACGTGCCTGCACAAATGAACGTTTTGCCTTGCGATATGCTGCGGCTGAGCTGGCCAGACCCAACAGCCAAACTATAAAACCCGACGCCAATGGAAAGGCCACTCGCTGGCAGGGATATGTTGCCCGCGAAGGCTTCGGTATTACTCGTATCAAAAACCAGATTAGCGCTAATAATCCCGTAATCGGAAAGAGCCACCTCAGCCAATGGTATTTGCTTTTTGGCTCAATGGGTTTATCTGTTTTCGGACAAACTGATGGAAGGTGTTTCTTGCGTGAAAATAACACTTTTACAACCTCCGGAACCTCTTTGGCCAAGCTTACCTTCCTCCTCGATGCAGTAGAAATAAAGCATATTTATAGATAACCAACCCAGTGGCTGGTTGTTGTGATTTTAAGTATATCAGTATTTTCTGAAGATGTCAAATCTATTTTCCCACTCAGATACTTGGGTTTTTTATTTAAAACCAACGGAGAGGGCGGGATTCGAACCCGCGGTACCAGCATTCACCAGTACGACGGTTTAGCAAACCGTTGCCTTCAGCCACTCGGCCACCTCTCCGATTTGATTATGTAATCTGGGCTAAGCCAGTCTAACAATAATAGCAGCAGTCTTACAAGTTCAATTTAATTTTTGTTACCGAACTACCGCCGCAGGGGGCTTTTTCCTCCTGGTTAGCCCACTTTATTCGCCTGAGGCGGATTTAGCTTGGTGTTTTCGTCTGAGAGGGCCGACCCACCTTTCCAGCGGAGTTAAACCAATCAATACTATAAGGGCGATGATTGTTGAGGTAACAGCCAGCAGGAAAAATCCCGCCCCGCAGGCCATTCCAATGCTCGCAACCATCCATATAGTTGCTGCTGTGGTTAAGCCGTGGATGCCGCCTCTGTCCTGGATGACGGCACCTGCACCGAGAAAGCCGACGCCGGTTACGATTTGGGCGGCGATTCTCGTGATAGAATCCTTGTCGCCAGCCATTTTTTCGGAGATTATAGTGAAGACGGCAGCGCCGAGGCATATCAGGACATTTGTGCGCAGGCCCGCAGGTTTTCCTTTAATCTCTCTCTCCAGACCGACAGCCGCCCCCAACACAACAGATAAAATTATGCTGATTAAGTTCTCCGACCAGACCATAGCTTCACCTTTCTATTAGCGTCTCATCAACTTGCATACCGAAGTGCCTGCCAGCCTTTTCGGTATGGCTGAGCACTTTATCGCCCGGCTTTAAGCTCGTAATCGAAATCGCTTTTCCATCCGGGCTGACTAATCGAATCGTCTCGGCATTTTGCATAACAAGACTTATCGGCATACCTTCGGCTTCGGCCTCGATAAGCATCATAGGTCTTTTCTCAATCTTGTTTCTGCCTAAATATGCCGTCTGGCTTTTGCCCTGAAAATCTACCACCAGCACCTCATCGCCGGCTTTCAAATCAGCCAGATACTTGGTTTTACCGCCCGGCGCTAATGTATATGCGTGCACCGCACCGGCATTGACGCGGAAAGGCCGAGACGCCACATAAGGATTTTCAATTGATTCGGAATGCACCAAAAAGAAACCCGAAGCCGTATTGCCAACGAGCATACCCTCACCCAATCCCATTTGCGTGCAGGTATCGAGGCAGGCCCGGTCGCCCATACCTAATTGTTTGATATTCGTTATCGTTGCTTCAACCAGTGTTACTCTCTCACTGATACCACTTATGATTTCTGCGGTTTTTTTAACCTCGTTTATATCGGTGGTATTTAGAACAACGCCATAGACGCCTTTCTCCAATATCTCGACCATAAGTTTGGCCTGCTCGGAATTTTCAACCTCTACCATAATATTCTTGCCGCGTCTGGCAAGCAGATTCTCAATTGGGATAATCGTCCAGTCTAACATTCGCAGGACAACTGTTTTTTCTTCCGGCACTTTCGCTGCCTTGTCTTCGTCTGCTTTGCCTTTTATATCGATGAACTCGACATCTACGCCGGGCTTAATGTCGCCGTTTTTTTCGACGGTTTTGATTTTGCCAAACTGGCGAACGGTCGCACTTTTTCCGTCCGGCACTACCAACGCCTCGGCACCGCTCTCGAGCGCAGCTATGGCAATCTCTTTTTTATACGGGACAACATTTACCCACAGTTTTTTCATTCTGCTGATTCCTTATCGGCTGCGTATTTTTGGGTTCCCGCTTTGTGGGTTCCCTTTAGCTCCGAAGCATTTTGATTGCCTTTTCGACGCCGATGCCTTCGTGAACCATTTTGCAGAGAGCGGCGACCATTCTTTCCGGTTTTTTGTGCTGGAAGGCATTTCGTCCGATTGACAGGCCCATTGCACCGGCTTTCAATGCCCCATAGACCATTTCGAAAATGTCCTTATCGCTGTCCATCTTCGGCCCGCCGGCAATCACCACCGGCACAGGACAGCCCTGCACCACCTCGGTGAAACTTTTGACACTGCCGGTGTAAGGCACTTTGACAATATCGGCGCCCAGTTCGGCCCCGACTCTGGCTGCGTGCTTGACATTATTGACGTCGTATTCATTTTTGATTTTCGGTCCGCGTGTGTACATCATCGCAACAAGCGGCATCTGCCATTGTAAACAACGCTCGCTTACAAAGCCCAATTGCCCCAGCATCTCTTTATCTGTTTCGGCACCTAAGTTTATATGCACCGACACCGCATCAGCACCCAGTCTAATCGCCTCCTCAACAGTGCAGACCAGCTCTTTTGCGTTCGGGTCGGGACTCATTGACGTCCCTGCCGAGAGGTGGATAATCAGTCCGACGTCTTTGCCCGCACCCCTGTGGCCCGCTCGAACAATTCCTTTATGCATCAGGATAGCATTTGCTCCGCCGGCTACGACTTTGCTGACCGCCTCTCGCATATCCGCCAGCCCCTCAATAGGCCCAACCGTGACGCCGTGATCCATTGGAACAATTACCGTTTTACCGGAATTGCGGTCGATTATTCGCTCTAATCTTATTTTTTTTCCTATCATTGCCGAATCTCCAATCAAGATGGTTAAATGGTAATTGGTTAAATGGTAAATTACCAATCACCAGTTACCAGTCACCAATTAAGCTGTTATTCGAATTATGGTTTTTAGCTTTTAGTTTGCCATAATCTACTCAAAGCTGTCAAAAACGCAAGAAAAAACTGCTTATTCCCAATCACCCTCAAGCTCACAACCATCGTTGCAATATATCCTTCCATAGCATATCATATCGTCAATTTATAACTCTATTATGAACTGCGAGTGAAAAATGACGTATTTAGCCGTCCCCATAGCGGCCAAAGATTTGGACCAGGCGAAGCAGCAGATTAAGACCGCCGAAGCCGCAGGTGCCGAGATGCTCGAGCTGCGAACCGATTATCTCGAAAACCTCGGAACTGGTTTGGTTAAAAACTTAATTGCTGAGGCAAAAGCTGCCGCTCCTGCGACGCTGCCGATAATCGTAACCTGTCGCGACGTCCGGCAGGGCGGTGCTATTGACTACCCGGAGCATTTGCGAGTCGATATACTTGTCGAAGCTTTGAAAACCGGCGTCGAATTTATCGACTTCGAATATGAAAATTTCCTCTCTCCGCAAAATCAGGAAAGAATACGCAGAGCGATGGCACAGGCATCGAAGGGCCGACTGATTTTGTCTGTCCATAATTTCGAGACAAAATTCCCCGGCATCATAAGACTTCATCGGCACATCCAGACTTTATACCCAGCCGCGATTCCGAAGCTGGTCTATACGGCTAATCATATCAACGATTGCTTCGAGGCCTTTGATTTGCTGCGCAGAACCAGCGGCTCTGCGATAGTCTTTTGTATGGGCGCAGCCGGCTTTATCAGCAGAATCATCGCAAAAAAACTGAACTCTTTCGTTACATACGCAAGCATAGACGAGAAAACAGCAACTGCACCGGGCCAGATGTCTATTGAACAGCTTAAAACAATTTACCGCTGGGATTCCATAAATGCCGACACCAGACTTTACGGCGTAATAGGCTCTCCTGTTGCCCATTCGGCAGGCCCTGTTGTGCATAATGCCTGCTTCGCCGAGACGAGCGAGAATAAATTGTATCTGCCTTTGCTCGTCGAAGGCGGCAAAGAGGAGTTTGACTATTTTTTGCGTCACATTCTCATCAGAAGCTGGCTGGGTTTCCGCGGCTTTAGCGTAACGATTCCACATAAGGAAAACGCCCTCAATTTCGTCAGAGAAAATCAGGGGTTTGTCGAGCCTTTAGCCGAGAAAATTGGCGCCGTCAACACCATTATCGTCGGCCCAGACGGCAAATTGCTCGCCTACAACACCGATTACTCGGCGGCGATGGATGCAATTACTTCAACGCTCGGCTCCAAAGCCGATTTGAAGAATTTGCCGGTGGCCGTTATTGGTGCAGGCGGCGTGGCAAAAGCCATAGTAGCAGGCCTAAGCGATGCCAGCGCCAAAATCACTATTTACAACCGCACCGCAGAAAGGGGCGAAAAACTTGCAGCCGAGTTTGGCTGCGAATTTGCGCCTTTAGATGATTTGGCGAATCTGGATGCAAAATTAGTTATAAATTGCACAAGTGTCGGGATGCATCCGAACGTTGATGAAACGCCTATACCGCAGGAATACCTGAAAAAGGATATGGTGGTCTTTGATACTATCTATAATCCTCCGCAGACCCTGCTCTTAAAACAGGCCGAAGAGAAGAAAGCAAAAACAATCGACGGCCTGTCGATGTTCATCAACCAGGCCGCCGCCCAGTTCAAACTCTTCATCGGCAAAGACCCCGACCCAAAACTTATGCGAAGAACCATTCGTGATTGTCTATGCTCGATTTAATTGTTGCTCTGCGAATAAATTTTTTGTCTCATCCCGATAGTCGTTGTCTTTGGGGGAAACCCTTTGTATAATCTGAGTCTTAGGTAAAAGCTTTTTTGAAGTAGAAAAATGGCAAAAAAAGAAAAAGTTGTCCTAGCATATAGCGGCGGATTGGATACCAGCGTTATTTTGCCGTGGCTTAAAGAGATTTACGGCTATGATGTAATCGCCTTTGCAGCCGACCTCGGCCAAGGTGATGAATTGGCTGGTATCAAGAAAAAAGCCCTGCAGTCCGGCGCAGTCAAATGCGTAATCAAGGACCTGCGGAAAGAGTTTGTCGAAGACTATCTCTGGCCGATGCTGAAAGCCGGTGCTGTCTATGAGGGTGGTTACCTGCTCGGCACAAGTATTGCCCGGCCGTTAATTGCAAAACGTCAGGTCGAAGTTGCCCACGCCGAAGGTGCTACAGCAGTTGCTCACGGCGCAACCGGCAAAGGCAACGACCAGGTCCGCTTTGAACTGACATATATGGCCTTGGACCCGAGGCTAAAAATTGTCGCCCCGTGGAAAGACCCGAAATTTACGCTGACCAGCCGGGAGGCTGCCGTCGATTATGCAAAAAAACACAAAATCCCTATCGACCAGAGCAAGAAAAAAATCTACTCCCGTGACCGTAACCTCTGGCACATCAGTCACGAAGGGGCTGACCTCGAAGACCCAGCCAATGAGCCGAAAGAAAATCTATTTGTCATTTCCCGACCGGTCTCGAAAACCCCTGACAAGCCGGATTACATCAAGATTGGCTTTGATAAAGGCGTTCCGACAAAACTTAACGGCAAAAAGACAAACGGCGTAGAGCTGATTGAGCAATTGAACCGCCTCGGCGGCAAACACGGCATCGGCCAACTGGACCTGGTCGAAAATCGCCTCGTCGGTATGAAGTCACGCGGCGTCTATGAGACGCCGGGCGGAACGATTCTCGTTACAGCCTACAAAATTCTCGAAAGTCTTACGCTTGACAGAGAAACTATGCACTACAAACAGCAACTCGCTCTGAAATACGCAGAACTGGTTTATTATGGCCAGTGGTTTTCACTGCTGCGCGAGGCGCTCGATGCGTTCGTCAACGTTACTCAGCGAAATGTTACCGGCGAGGTCAAGATGAAACTATTCAAGGGACAATGCACGCCAGCCGGCGTAAAGAGCCCGAACAGTCTATATCGAACCGATTTAGCAAGCTTCAAAATGGGCGCAGAATACCAGCCAACGGACGCAGCCGGGTTTATTCGTTTGTTCGGCTTACCCTTGAAAGTGGCAGGAGCAATTAAAAGGAACAAAAAGAAATGATTTAGCTCCGGATTCTAACGCAAAGGAGGCGTTGTGGCAGTGCCGGATTGGATTTGGTTTGTCTTTATTTTTGTGTTTGGCTGTTGTGTAGGCAGCTTCCTCAACGTTGTCATTTATCGTCTGCCTCGCGACGAATCCCTGGTAAAACCGCCTTCGGCCTGTCCCGCGTGCGGCAGGGGTATTCGCTTTTATGACAACGTCCCGCTGATTTCGTGGTTGTTGTTAGGCGCCAAGTGTCGCTATTGCAAAGCACCAATCTCGCCGCGTTATTTTGTTATCGAATTATTAACCGGTCTGGTTTTCGTCGGCCTGTTTTTCTTGTTTTTTCGCACCGATTTGCGCTTTGGTGTCGGTCCATTTCTTGCTGGCGGCTGGTTCATCTATCTTATTTCTATTATTTTGTTAGCTGCTTTGATTGCCGCCTCGGCTATTGACCTGAAGTTGTGGGTCATTCCGCTCTCAATTTGCTGGTTTGCTACTGCAGTCGGCTTGATTGGCTCGGTGCTCGGCGTCTACATAATCGACCCCGCTATAATTCGCAGCTACGCCCTTTTGCCAAGCGCCTCGCCCAAAACTGCATCCTTGGCCGCAGGAGCCGCCGCAGGACTGGCAATATCTTGGGGCCTGCTGGTAACCGGCCTGATTAAAAGAAGTTACGAATCTGATGACCATCAGGATTTCCCTGATAAACCAGAAGAATCAACAAAGTCGCCGTTTAACCATCGTTTGGAAATTTGTAGGGAAATCATTTTTTTGTCGCCGATTATCATCTGCTCACTGGCAGCTTTGCGGATTATCAGTGAACGTAGCTGGTGGGTGGGTTTTTCGCAACATCCTGCTATTGCAGGACTTCTGGGCAGTCTTTGGGGCTACTTTATCGGCTGCGCAATAGTCTGGGCTGCTCGCATCTTAGGCACATTTGCATTTGGAAAAGAGGCAATGGGATTGGGTGATGTGCATTTGATGGGGGCCGCCGGGGCGGTGATAGGTCCGCCTTTCGTGGTTGTAGCATTTTTTATTGCACCCTTTTATGGCCTGGTTTGGGCGGGCCTGAGAACATTTTTTAAAAAAACTCGACAAATTCCTTACGGTCCTTTCTTGTCTTTGGGTATATTTACTGTTATGATTTTACACGACAAAATACTTGACTACTTAAATGCAATATTTTATTATTGAGCGCTGGAACTTACGAAAAAACTTAAATTTTGATTAAAGGAGATACCAAAATGCGAACTGTTAACAAAAAAGCAATCATTCTGCTAACTTGCCTTGCATCAGCTATGTTTTTCCCCAGCTGCACTGATTGGAAGAAAAAATACAAGGCCCTGAATGTGGAGCACGAGAATCTAAAGGGCCTGCTTGATCGCGAAAAGTCAGAGAAAGGCCAGCTCAATGAGCAGGTTTCACAAAGCAAGCAGACAATAGAAGAGCTCCAGAAACAAATTGCCGAACGCAAGCAAACCGCGGCTCAAGCCACCGGTTTTGGAGAAGGCTATGACGTTACGCTTAGCTCCAAGGCTGGAACAGTTACGATAACCCTCTCGGATAAAATACTTTTTGACCCGGGAAAAGCCACTCTGAAAAAAAGCAGCAGCACTGAGCTTGACCATATCAAGTCGGTATTGCAGAGTAAATACTCCGGCCGGCAAATAGATGTTGTAGGCCATACCGACTCAGAACCTATCAAGAAATCTCCGTGGAAAGACAACATGCAGCTTTCTACTGAGCGTGCCAACGTCGTGGTCAGATACCTGACCGAACACGGAATTCCTAAAGATAATATTCGAGCGGTGGGCCGTGGAGATAGTCATCCTGTCGCCTCGAATGCCACCGCCGGCGGTAGAGCTAAAAACCGGAGAGTTGAAATCGTCGTTCATATGAAATGATTCCGCAACCGGTGGTTCGCAGTTTGTGGACTAATCACGGCTTACTAATTATTGCGCCATCTCTCTTGATGCAAATAGTGGCAGCTCCGTCTCTGGCCGTGTAAAATGACTTTGTTTTGTTTTCTGTCTTTGTTGTTTGCTGTCTTTGGTAGTCCCTTTGGCCGCAGCTGTATATCAAAATCCCGGCATCGAGATTTTCGATAAAATGTTGTTCGGTGGTTTTCCTTGAGCCGTGATGTGGAGCAACAACCACATCGGCTTTAAGGTCGGGATAAATGCGAAAAAGCTCCGTTTGGGCAAATTTCTCGATGTCGGAGCATAAAAGGATTTTTTTGCCGGCAAATTCAACCAGACAAACCATCGACTTGTCATTATCGTCAACATCCGGGTCCTGAGATACTTCTTTGCCCGGCCAGAGGATTTTTATCTCGGCGGCACTGTTTAGACTCAAATCTTCTGAGTCTTTTATCTTAAAACCATCTTTACTTAACAAGGTTTCAAGAAATTTTGCCGCACCATTTGGGTCTGTTTTCATATCTGCAAAAAAAGCATTGTTGGCGTAAACAGCATTGACGTCGCAGTGCGCAACAATCTCAGGTATGCCGTTGATGTGGTCTATATCTTTATGACTTATGATAATCGAATCGATTCTGCTTATTCCGCTGTAGTCCAAAAAGGGTGCTACAATCCGTCTGCCGACATCATTCTTGTGCAGTGAGCCGGTATCGAACAAGATATTGGCGCCGCCCGGCAACTGAGCCAATATCGCCTGCCCATGCCCAACATCCAGACAGGTCATTATTAACTCGTCCCGATGTGTCCTTTGCCATTTTGTAATACCCAGGAAAATTATGATGGCCAAAACCATCAGTACAGAAATTGCTTTTTTCACAAAAGGACGCTTAAAATGAATAAAGGCCATAAACGAAATAACGCAGTAGTAAAAAACTATCAGCCAAATTGCTATATGGCCTATGAGTACCGGCGAATAATCCCTTTGTGCTATATATTTTACGAGCCAGATAAGCCAACTTGATAAAGGTTTTATTATTACATTCAGTAGTGAGGCTATTGTTGGCAAAACCAGGCCGATAAGCAGTTTAAGATACCCCAAAAATGAAATCACCGCTATAAATGGTGAGGCAACCACTGTCCAGACGCTTGTAAGAGGCTGAATCGTATAAAAATTATAAAGCAGGATACCGGCACTGGCCAGCCACGCAGCCAAACTGATGCAAAAAAGATTCAACAACATCGACCCTACCCAGGCAAAGCCCTTTATCTTTTGTATTTGCCCAAACCACGAGTTGTCTGTTATCTTTTCATACAGGAAAAAGTGGATTCGGCCTGTAAAAAGCAGTATGCCCAGCACTGCTGCAAACGATAACTGCCAGGAAACCTCAAAAAGCTCTGTCGGTCTAATCATTAGCAGGATGACCGCTGCCAGTGCCAGCGAATTGAAGGGATTGCTCTGCCGACGAAAGAAAAATGACAAACAGAAGACAAGGCAGATTATCGCCGCCCGAAATGCCGGCGGGTTTGATGGAACTGCCAGCACAAACATCGCTGCTGCAATTATACAAACAGCCGCCTGAATCTTTCTTGCCAAACCTGCCGTTTTGCACAGCCACCATATCATCCCGACAAAAATGCCGAAGTTCATCCCGGATAGACATACAAAATGCAATAGTCCCGTCCTGCGAAACGCCTCATAAGTGGCGATGTCCATATCTGCTCTGTAACCCAGAACAAGTGCCTGCAACAGGCGTTCGCTTTCATCCTGTGGATACGGGCTGCCCAACAACGACTGCACAGCTATCTCTCTTGCCTTTCTCTTTACCTTCACAAGAAAATCGGTAGAACCACTTTGAAGCACTTCGATGGCATCCTGCGATGGCACCGAAGCTGCAACAAAGACATTTTTCCTTGCAAGATACCTGGCAACATCAAACTGGCCTGGGTTAGTGGCTTTCTCGAACCTGTTTAACCAGCAGTATGCCTGTATATAATCGCCCGCCTTTAAATCCAGCACCGGCTCATCAACCTGCACCCGCACGGTGCCGCTCATCTTTGCCCAGCCGGCGGTGGTTTCGACTTCGCACACTTTCAGATAAAAGCTGCTGGTCTGGTCGGTGTGCATAAATTTTGCAAATGCCCAGTTCTCGTTTTTATTGACGTATGGCTCGGTAATAATAGAACCGCGAATTGTCGCTAACTTCTGTTCCTCAGCGACAAAATCGCGAATATCGTTACTGCTGGGTTGCCCATAGTTTCTCAGCCGCACCGCACCAAGACAAACAAAGCCGATAAGAGCACAAGAGCTTAAGAGCAAAAGTCCGTAAGAAGCAAATTTGCCCCTTGTATAGGCAACAAAGAAAAATACCGTTGAAGCTGAACATACCGCCAGTACGACTATCCAGATTGACATTGATAAATTAAAGGCATCCTGTATCAGGATGCCTGCTATCAATCCAACTGCTGCAAATACAAGTGGGCTGGTGCTTATAATTCGCTTATAAGAGTTTACAAATCCCCCCGTGAGCTGTTTATCAATCAGAGCTAATTTCCGCTGAATATCGTCCATTGCTATGGTGTAGCGAGATGACGGAACATAAAGTAAGCGGCGCCGGCTAAACACAGAGCGGCCCACAGAAAATCAAGCTTGAGCGGGTCTTTCATATAGACCACTGCGAATACCGCAAACACGCTTATCGTTATAATCTCCTGTATGATTTTCAGCTGCGGAAGCGAATAGTATTGAAAGCCGATTCGATTGGCGGGCACCTGCAGACAGTATTCGAAAAACGCAACGCCCCAGCTTACCATAATTGCTATAAGAATCGACTTATCCTTAAGGTCCTTCAAATGGCCATACCAGGCGTATGTCATAAACATATTTGAACCAATCAGCAGCAATATCGGCATAATCCTACTCATATCTAATTTTACTCCGAACGATAAACGTTGATTAACAAACCGGCAATTATAGAAATCCGTAATGTTAAGTCAATGCACTTCTGACTATAACTATAAGCAGACACCGGACAACAGACAACAGACAACAGAATTGGCTTTGTTTGGGTTCGTTTTGACCAAGAGTCCACAGCTGCTTTTTCGTTGTAATTCGTTGTCGAAATTACGGTTATAAACATTTGACTTTTTCGAAAATTGGCTTTGTTTTGCATAATTTATTCATTTTGATTGATTTTTCCATTCAGCGCAGAAAATCTCCGTAGCCGCAGTTTCAGCCACAGAGAACACAGAGAAGCAAATTATAAATTAAGTATAATTGGTTATTGGAAACCGCTCATTGGTTATTTCTTTCAAGAGAGACTGTCTCTCTACAATTGGAGAAACTTGCGCATTTGAGTCGAAAAAGGTTCTTGATTCTCGATTCCCGACTCTCGTAACTCGATGTGAGAAAAGGGGTAAAAAATTTTAAAATTAGCCGTTTTTGGTGTGCAGGTATCTACGCTTTTGATTGATTTTTTCGTATTGCGTAGTGCGTATGTCGTATTGCGTGAAGAGGCCGAACTGGAGGACGCAACAGCAAAAGTAGCTGTCCCTAGTTCTCCTATTTAGTTTGATCAGGTATCTCTCTAACATGAAAAGGCAACGATGCTTTTATGTCGCCATCAATTTCCAAATCAATTCTATATTGTCCATACTTTTCAAATTTGAGTCTTTGAATATTTAGAACAATATTAGCTACACTCGAATCTACATCACCCACGACCTTCACATTTATAGCACCTTGCAGGTTTGGGCCTATTGGTTTACCATCTTCATCAATTATATGGATTCTTATTGGATGATTACCTTCTTCAACCTTCTCAAATCGTATTCTTGCCACAACAGCACAGGCCGGGTGCACAGTAGGCAATTTCCTAGTCCAAATGTTATCAAATGCCCCCAGAATATTCAGTTTGCCCTGTTGATCGGTCGCGGCATCACATAATAAAAAGGCTTCAATATTCATTATTCTTCCCTTTTTGTTTATCTAATAATGTGATTTGCAATTATAATCCTTTTGCCAAAAATCGCAAGATATAATTCGCGACTCGATCTACTACTTACGTTTCACTATTTTTTCTTTCCCGCCCATATACGGCCGAAGGACTTTCGGTATCGTTACCGAGCCATCGGCATTCTGGTAAAGCTCGAGAATCGGTATCAGGATTCGAGGGGATGCGATAACGGTGTTATTCAAGGTATGGCAGAACTGGATTTTCGATTTTCGATTTTCGATTTTCGATTTATCATCTTTGTAGCGCAGGTTCATTCTTCTTGCCTGAAACTCATAAAATTTACTTGCGCTGTGCGTCTCGCAGTAATTTTTACGGGACGGCATCCACGCCTCGATGTCGTATTTTTTCACCTGGCCTCTACCCAAATCGCCGGTGCATACGTTCACAATCCGGTAGGGTAGCTCCAGCGCCTTCATTACGGCTTCGGAGTTAGCCAGTATCTCCTCGTGAAACCTGTTGCTTTGCTCGATGCTGTTTTCACAGACTACTACCTGTTCGACCTTATCGAACTGATGGATTCTGTAAAGGCCGTAAGTATCCTTGCCCGCGGCACCTGCTTCAAGTCTGAAACAAGTGGACATCGCCACGTATTTTTTCGGCAATTCTTCTGCTTTTAATATCTCATCCATATGATAAGCGGTCAGCGGCACCTCCGCAGTCCCAGCAATGTTAAATATACCTTTTCCCACTTGGTCTTTCGGCTCAAAGAACCATGCCGTTGTCTGATCTCGATATATCGGAAATTCTGAGCCGAGGAAAATGCTGGTCTTTGGAAGGTTAAACTTGCCTTTCTCCGTTTGGTCTTGCGGCTCTGATATGATCTCTGGCTTTGCCTCAACATTTTCAATAGACTCCTCTTCGTTCTGTCGGTACGTCTGATCCTCAGAGCCAGGGGAAAGTCCAGTCCCTATCATCGCCTCATCTTTCGTAAGAACTGGAGACTCCTCCTCTTTCTGTTGGTCCGTCTCCTTACCTGCCTTAGCGTCTACAGCAGACACCTCTTCTTCCTCTCTGTACGTCTGGTCTTCGGAGCCGGGGAAAAAGCCGGTCCCCGTCATTACTTCATCTTTCATAAGGAGCGGCACCGACATCGGCACATAACCCTTACCGACCATAAAGTCCATCGCGAACCGCAAAACAGCCCAGTGCAGCAGAGCACCGTCGCCTTTTAAGATGTAATTTCTTGTCCCCGCTAATTTCACGCCGCGTTCGATATCAATAATATCCAGGGCGGTACCCAACTGCACGTGGTCTTTCGGCTCGAAATCGAACTGCCGGACTTTGCCTTCTTTTCTTATTTCAACATTTTCGGTATCGTCTTTGCCGACAGGCACATCATCGTCAGGCGGTTGAGCAACATAATACATACGCTCTTTAAAATCGCTTTCGAGAAGTTTGTATCTTACAGCAAGGTCACCTTCATTCTGTTTTAGTTTAGTTAATTCATATAAGACGGATTGTTTTTTATCCGGAGCAAGTTTTGTGATAGTTTTACCTAACCGGTTTTTTTCAGCAGCAATATCCTGCAGCTTTTTCTTGTAGCCGAGAAGTTCTGCATCAATTCTTAACAACTCATCAATATCGACATCGATGCGTTTATCCCTCGCAGCTTTTTTGAATCTCTCCGGATTTTCGCGAATCTGCTTTATGTCTATCATAATTTAATTTTCTCTGAAACGCCTGATGATGACAACATTATTCTGCCCGCCGAATCCAAAGGACTCTTTCATTGCGACATCGACCTGCATCTTTCTCGGCTTATTCGGAACATAATCCAAATCCAACTGCGGGTCTGGGTCGTTCAGGTTCATAGTCGGCGGGACTATATTATCACGGATTGCGAGGATGCACGTAATCAATTCCGAGGCGCCGGCGGCCCCGATTAAATGTCCGAGCGTACTTTTGACACTGCTGGCAGGGATGTTTTTCGCCTTATCCTTAAAGACTGCCTTGATGGCCTTGGTCTCTATTGAGTCGTTTTCCGCCGTGCTTGTGCCGTGCGTGTTTATGTAATCCACATCGCCGCTGTTAATTCCCGCATCGGCCAGTGCCCAGACAATCGCCTGTATCGCACCACGGCCATCTTCGTGCATATCGGTAACCCTGAAAGCATCAGAACTGCTGCCGTAGCCAATAACCTCAGCTAAAATTTTCATTTTTCTTTTCTTTGCCGAGCGCAGGCTTTCAAGAATAACAATCGCCGCACCTTCACCAATAACAAAACCATCCCTGCTGGCTGAAAACGGCCTTGAAGCTGTTTCGGGACTGTCGTTTCTTGTTGACAGCGCCGTAAGGCGGTTAAAGCCGGTGATACCCAGTGGGTGTATCATTGAATGTGCCCCGCCTGCAATCATTATATCCGCATCACCTCTGCGAATCATCATCATTGCTTCGCCGACCGCCTGAGTGCTCGCCGCACAGGCCGTAAGACAGCTTCGGCTCGGCCCGCGAGCGCCCGTAAGCATCGCAATATGAGCAGCAGGCATATTCGCCTCCTGCTCTAATTCGTGCATCGCTTTCATTTTTACCGCGGCTACATCGGCCCATTTTTTCCAATCCATCTGGTTTGCCTGTTTGTCCCACCCAGCCGCGATTGCGCCGAAAAAGGCCTCGTGATTTGCCGCTCCCTCGCCCGCCCCCAGGTAAATCCCCATCCGTTTTCGGTCGATGCCGTCTGCCGGCTTGTCGGTTTCGACATCAATACCTGCCTGTCTGCACGCCTGAGCTGCCGCTCCGATGGCAAACTTACTTCCTCGATTGCCGTCTTTGTGCAGATTGGAGTTCCTTGTGAATTTTGTAAAATCGTAGTCCTTAACCTCGGAACTGAACGTTGTCGGGAACGTCGATGCGTCGAAAATGGTTGTTTTGGCGGCTCCGCTTTTGCCGGCCAGCACTGCCTGCCACATAGTCTCAACGTCGTGCCCCAGCGGGCAGACAATCCCCATTCCGGTAATTACAACTCGCTCATTTTTTTCGTCGTGCGCCATTTTAATCTAATTCTCAAATTTCCTGAGTATAACTACCGCTGTCTGTCCGCCGTAGGTGTAGCCGCAGCATAGTGCATAGCGAATGTCGGCTTTGATTGTTTCTTTAACGATGTTAAGGTTGCATCCGGCTGCTTTTTTAGTGCAGTTTTTCGCAGCAGGGATGAGGCCGTCACGCATAGCGCAAACCGCTGCGATAACGTCGAGTCCGCCGCACGCAGCGCCGGTGTTACTGAGCATACTTTTCGTCGGCCAGACAGGTATTCGCTTCGTTTCCAGGCCCATCGCCGCCTCTATTCCCTTCGCCTCGGCAATGTCGTCCTGCGGTATACCAACGCCGTGCGGGATTATCAAATCTATGTCCTTAGGCGATATATTTGCCTGTGCAAGCGCCTTTTCGATGGCGATGGTAATGCCCTGACCATCCGGCTCAATATGTTCATACGCCGGGTTTATGGAGGCGCTTTGGCCGCTGCCGACCATCTCCGCGTAAATTTTTGCGCCGCGTCTGGCAGCGTTATCGACATTCTCCAGGACAATGATTCCGCCGCCATCGCCGAACACCGAGCCGCTTGCCCCGGCATCAAATGGTCTGCACGCTCCTTCGCCGTCATCGTTATGTCGGCTGGTTGCTCTTTTAATCAGGCACTGGCGCATTATCAATACAGGACTTACCTTCGATTCCGCGCCGCCGGCCAGCGCTATGTCGCTGTTGCCGCGTGCGATAATCTCCGCCGCCTCTGCTATCGCGATATGTCCCGAAACCTCCGCGCAGGTTATCGTATTGCTCGGCCCTTCAATATCGTGAATGATACCTATATGACAGGCCAGCATATTCGGCAGGTATTTCAGTAGCCATAAGGGTGTTACCAGCTCAAGACCTTCCTTACCCCACTTACGAATGTCGAACTTACCATCTGCAACACTTGCTGCCACGGCAGGGGCCATCTCAATCACATCACAGCTTATAAGACCCGCACCCAGATTGATTGCTATACGTTCCGGGTCCACATTGGCCTTCTCCGGGTCGATTCCTTTTGTAATAAGCCCACTGTTGGTCAGTGCTTCGTTTGCCGCCATAACTGCCAGCTCAATATCCCTGGACATCAGTTTGACGGCCTTACGATAGCTCTTCGGCACGTATTGCTGTATCTTGTAATCGGGAACTTGCCCTGCTAATTTGCAGCTAAAACCTGCTGGGTCGAATGCCGTGATTTTGCTTATTCCACACCTGCCGGTGCACAGTCCATCCCACATATCACCAACGGTTAATCCAAGAGGGCTTACAGCGCCAAGGCCGGTTATTACTACGCGGGTAGAGTTCATCTATCTTGCCCCGATTCCGCAGCCCCGGAACTGCCGTCATCAGAAGACAGACCTTGCAGAAGTGATTTGAACGTGTCGGTGAACACGAAATTTTCTTTTGGGAACTCTTTGCCTGCCAAGTTCTGGTCAATATGGCTGAACATCAAATCTATCTCGGCGACCAGCTTCTCCCCACAGGTAATCTTACCGCTTGTGCTCGCCGCTTCGGGGGCAATGCTTTCAATCTTTGCATATAGTTTTAGTGTGTCGCCGGGCTTGACGTAGTCAAAGAAAACGCACTTTTTTATCTTTGCAAGAATAACCTTTTCCTTAAAATGATTTGCCTCGCCGACAAGTATCCCTGATGTCTGCGCCATCGCTTCTATGCATAAAGTCTCCGGCATAACAGGAAAACCAGGGAAATGGTCGTGTAAATGCTCCTCAGCAAGTGTTACGTTTTTTACCGCCACAGCACTTTCGCCGCTATGAAACTCAACAAATTTATCAATCCATATCCAGCGCATTTCCGC
Organism: Sedimentisphaerales bacterium; assembly: GCA_049508795.1. GTDB lineage: Bacteria > Planctomycetota > Phycisphaerae > Sedimentisphaerales > Anaerobacaceae > CAIYOL01. Next base: position 87,797 of record JBELAN010000002.1, read on the forward strand.
CCATTAAGACTATCGGCAGGATTGCTCAATGCCAGCCTGCCGATAGCATCTCAAAGACAGTTCAAACTATTATGCAGCGTTCAGCTTGGTATCAATGTAATTAACAATCGCACCGACAGTGAACAAATCGCCCAGTTTGTTGATATCCGGGTTATTCTCGAATGCGGCCAGGTCGGTGTGCGGCATTTTCTCTCGCAATTCAGCCAGTCCTACTTCGGTCAATTTCCCGTTATTTATGAAATCAGGATTGTTCATCAGGCTCTCGGCAGGAAACAGTTCCTCTCGTGGGATCTTTATTCCAAACGCTTTCTCTAATCGGAATACTATGTCCAAAAAGTCGATGCTTTCAGCTCCCAAATCCCCCATCAAGGTCGCATCAGAGGTAACCTCATCGTTATCGACTCCCAGCGCATCAACCAGAACCTCCTGAACTTCCTGAAAAATCTCATCCTGATTCATTGCCATAGTTCTTTACCTCCTGTATTTTTACTTGCTTTGTCTGTGAACTATGAACTACCAGCTACGAACTATCTTAGCAGTTCCCATCGTTTCTTCATATTTTCGATTATTCTTGCATCGGTCGCCGCCATTGTGGAATTTTTGTCGGCAAGGTTAAAGTGCCTTAATCCGAACTTCGCTTCCACAATTTGCTCATCGCCTGATTCACCAAAGCCGGTGAAACTACTGACATTCTCTTCTATTGTTTTTGCCTCAACTATATATTCTATCTGAGCGCCCGGCGCCACGAAACTCTTATATTTTACATTTCTTGCCTCTTCAAGCAATATCATACTGTGGGCGAAATTTTCCGCCTCTCGGACCAGCCAGGATGCCGATTCAATCAACCCTTCCAGCAGCAGCACACCCGGCAGCACCGGAAACGTCGGAAAATGATCCGCCAAGTATTCTTCAGCCAAAGAAACGTTCTTGACCGTTTTTATTGCCTTGCCGCTTTCCAGCGAAATAATCTTGTCGATGAGTATAAATCTCATAATCTCGGCCATTGTAGCTATATGCAATCATTTTTCCAGACTTTTTTCCTTCCTTTTTTGTGCTTTCTGTATCTAATTTTGCCTCTTTTGGATTGATATTGGAAAGTTTTATACGATTGTGTATAATTTTACTTATGAAAACACGCATCGCAAAAATTACCGATGCCAAAGCCATTTATTCTCTGATTAATTCTTATGCGGAACAGGATAAGATGTTGTTTCGGTCAATGGCTGACATTTACGAGAACCTGCAATCCTTTACCGTTGTCGAGCTAAATGGCAGGGTGGTGGGCTGTTGCGCCTTGCAGGTTATTTGGTCGGACCTGGCGGAGATAAAATCACTGGCAGTCGATGAAGCAAACACTAACAAGGGGGTTGGCAAATTGCTTGTGGCTGCTGCCCTTGAACAAGCAGCTCATCTTGGCGCACCACAGGTTTTTGCCCTTACATTATATCCTGACTTTTTTCAAAAGCTGGGCTTTGAAGTGATTGAAAAAGATAAGCTTCCGATGAAGGTCTGGAGCGATTGTGCCAAGTGCCCGAAACAACAAAACTGCGACGAAACAGCCGTTATAAGAACAATATCTTGTGAATCATAAGTCGAGCCACGAGTCACGAGCGACGAGTTATCCTACCTGTCGTCTTTGGAACAGCGCGACAGCCGACAAAAGTATAGCCGTTGTGTAGCACACGGCATAAGTGGCGCTTATCAGGATATATTTTAGCGGGACCACGATTTCACCGCCCTCGCCGCTTTCGTAAATCGCATCGCTTATCCAGAAAATCTGCAAGTTCGGCACTAAAAACCTGCCTATTTTTGCCCACAATTGCGTCTCTGCGAACCTGCCGAACGTGTAATCGCTTATAAGACCTAACAGAAAAATCCCAATACAGGCCGACAGTGTTACCACGATGTTAAACCTGGCCGAAAATGCCACCGCCAGAGCCACGATTATAATCGCAGCCAACAGCAGCAATATCGCCCCATAGACATCCAGTGCATTTATACCATTACCTTGCGGATTAAACCGCCAGTTTCGGTCGATGAAAGATAGAAACACTATGCCGAATGTGGCGAATATGCCGATTAATACAATGGCTGTTGACGAAAATTTCCAGTCATAAACATAGTTGAAAAAAGCACTTAGCAAAAATGCCGCTACAGCTACAACCGCTGCTGTGCTTATAACTGTCCAGTCATGCGTATCGTCCACCGATAACAATACGCCGTGCCTGATTGCCATTAGCAGAGCGATAGTGCAGATATAATGTGCCAGGGCCACCGCAGCGGCAACGCCGAAAAATTTCGCGATAATGAATATCGGACGTTGGACCGGCTTACTGAGGACGGTAATTATCGTTTTATTTTCGATTTCCTCGGCCACAGCCCCGGACGCAGAAAATATCGCTATGAACAAGCTGGCCAGAAACAGCGTAGATAATCCTATCTCTCGCAAGAGTTTATTGTCGTCGCCCATTGTATACATCGTCAGGGACGGACTTATAAAAAATAAAAGCAGAGCTGCGACGATTATCACGGCATAGACGGGTTGTCTTAGTGTCTCTATAAAGGTGTTTTTTGCTATTGTAAATAATTTCTTATGCATTGTTTGTTACCCGTTTGCGGCGCAATTTTAAGTAACAACTTTTTTGTAATTGTCTCTATACTAAATAAACGATGTTTATTATTATATTACACAACTTCTAACTTGTAAAGAAGTTGAATACATTGAATATATACCGTATTCGTGGTTTTTTGTTCAAAGCACAAAACTTAGGATAAAGAATGACAATATCGTCCAAACGCGCTGAACACGTAGCTCGGGCATCTCTGATTTTGAGCGTTGTGTTTTTCGGCATCGTCTTTTTCGTAGGCCGATGGAGCGGATTCTTCGCGCTTTCTGCAATTAGCTGGCTTATCCTCTCGGCGGCTCTGATTTGGTTTGTTCTCGTTATTCAGTTTCATCAACGGGCCTTGGCCGAGCAGGAAAAACTCGATATGAGCCAATTGGCCGAGAGCAGGCAAGCTTCCACAATATTCCAGGCCGGCGGTGAACGGGCTGTTATGTTTGCTGTTGCTCAACGCCGGCTCGATTTGCTCGAAAAATGGTTCATTCCCGTATTCTCAGCGATTATAGCCGCTTACCAGATAGCCATTGGGCTGTACTTATTAAAAGCTGTTCAGGACGCTGCCGAGCACGAGGCCAAGCAGCCTTTAGTTTGTGCCGCTTGTATGACGGCCATAGCGTTCGTCAGCTTCATAATTTCCCGCTATGCCACTGGTATGTCAGCCCAGCCACAGTGGAAACCCTTAAGGGCCGGCGGCAGCATCTTGCTCGGTATAGCCATCTTGTGTTTTGCGCTGGCTATTGGCCTGGCGATGGCGCAATTCAAGATTTTCATCGTGATAAAAGTAATCGATTTTATCGTTCCTGTCTTACTCCTTCTGCTTGGCGCAGAAACCGCCCTCAATATCGTTCTTGACATCTATCGCCCGAGGCTGAAGGGCCAATATGCCAGAAGTGCTTTTGACAGCAGACTGCTGGGGATTATAAACGAGCCGGGCGGAATATTCCGAACCGCCGCAAGTGCCATCGATTATCAGTTTGGCTTTAAAGTTTCTCAAACCTGGTTTTATAAACTCCTCGAAAAAGCAATTGCACCTTTGATTCTTTTTGCTGCGGTTACCCTTTATCTGCTGAGTTGTATAGTTATAGTGAACCCCAACGAAGAGGCAATAATAGAGCATCTCGGCAATCCCTTAAACCACACCGGCCAGGTCAGGTATGCTGAACCCGGATTGACCTTCAAATGGCCTTGGCCCATCGATATCGCCTATAAGCATCCCACGAAAATGGTTTCAGAAATCAGCATTGGGTTTGTCCCGAAGTTTAAACCGGGCACCAAAGAGCTGGAGCGTGAACCGCTGCTGTGGGGCAAAGCTCACTACCAGAAAGAATACCTTTTGCTCGTCGCCAGTGAACAGACAAGTGCCAGGCCGACCGCCGGAGCTGTGCCGGTAAGTCTCATAATCGCTACCGTTCCCGTTCAATACAGAATAAAGGATTTGTATTCTTTCATTTATAATCATAACGAGCCGGAAAAACTGCTTGATGCTATCTGTTATCGCGAGCTTACTAAGTTCGCAGCCAGTGCAAAGATTGAAGTAGAGACCCAGGCCGATATAAATCAGAGCCTGCTGGGAGCTGGTCGTGCCGAAGCAGAGCGCACTTTAATCAGCCGCATTCAGGCCGCCGCTGACGAAGCCGGCCTGGGTGTCGAAATCGTGTTTTTGGGCCTTCAGGGCATCCACCCTCCGCCCGAAGTCGCAGCAGATTATCAAAAGGTCATTGGAGCCGTTCAAAAGAAACAGGCGCTCATCCTTGGTGCTTATGCAGAGCGCAACAAAAATTTGAGCGCCCTCGCAGGCTCTGTAGAAGATGCTGACAGACTTTATAGTCTTGCAGCTAAATACCAGCAGGCTAAAGAAAAAAATCAGCCGCAGGAAATCGAAAAGCTTGCCGGTGATTTGGACTCGGCCTTCGCAGAAGCAAAGGGTGATATCTTTAGCACATTACGAGGAGCACAAAGCTACGCTTTTGAAAAGGCAACACTTGCTCAGGCGACAGGTCAGCGATTTGCCAGCCAGCTTAAAGCATACAGGGCCGCAAAAGAAATTTATAAACAGGAACAGAGAGCAACGGTTCTTGAAGAGGCTCTCGATAATATACGAAAATATGTTGTAGTTGCCGACCAGAATGATACGCAGGTTTTTATTTTCGATGCCCAGGAAAAATTAACGCCGAGTTTATATGAATTAACCGGCCTTCAGGAGAGTAACAAAAAATGAAAAATATAGCCATTACAATTTTTATCTTGCTTGTAGTTGCCGTTATGGTGCTGTATTTTGTCTCGTTCCAGGTCAGGGAGATAGAATCCGCCCTGGTAACTACCTTTGGCAAGCCTACCCGTGGAATCACCGAGCCCGGCTGGTATTTCAAATGGCCGGCTCCAATCGAACAGGTTTATAAATTTGATTCCCGAATGAGGGTCTTCGAAGCCGACCTCGGCGAGACAACCACCAAAGGGGCCGTCCCAATCATCGTGAACACCTACGTCGTCTGGAAGATTGCCGAGCCGCTCGTGTTCTTCAACGCCGTTGGAACTATCAAGGAGGCCGAAAACAAATTACTCAGCCAGCTTAGTGATACGCAAAATAAGGTAATCGGTGGGCATTACTTCGCTGAATTTGTGAACAGCGACCCTTCAAAAATAAAATTTGAAGATATTCAAAGCGAGATGCTTGCCGACCTTAAACAGCCCGTCAGGGCCAATTACGGCATTGAAATCAAAACCCTGGGGATAAAGCAGCTTAAAATCAGTGAGGAGGTCAGCAAAGACGTCTTTGAACGAATGAGAGCTGAAAGAAACCGTAAGACCGAAGCTACTATCGCCGAAGGAAACGCCGAGGCTGCCAGGATAAAAACCGACGCCGATTCAAAAAAGACAGAGTTGCTCGCCGCCGCAGAGGCAAGAGCAAAGGCAATACGTGCCGAGGGTGACGCCGATGCCGCAAAATATTATAAATTGCTCGAGGAAGACCCCGAGTTTGCAATTTTCCTGCGGAACATCGAGGCCCTTAAAAAATATCTGGAGAAAAGGTCAACTATTGTTTTCAGTGCTGATACAGAGCCGTTCGAGCTGTTAAAGAAAATGCCCGATATCAAACCGAAGAAGTAATCCCGATTAGGTGCTATGACAGAACAGAATAACCAAAATAGTGAGTATCTGATACCTCAATCGCCTAAAAAACCTGCCGGTGATGAGCTTGACGCCGCCGGCAAGTCCCTGTCGGAGGCATTACGAATCAGCTTTATTATCCTCAAGATAATAATGATTGTGCTTGTTGTTGTTTTTCTCGCCTCAGGCTTTAGAACCATTGAGCCGGACGAGCAGGCGCTTGTTTTGAGATTCGGAAAGATTTGCGGCGTAGGAGAAAACAGAGTCCTTGGTCCGGGATTGAAGTGGGTGTTTCCGTATCCGATAGACAAAATTGTAAAAATTCCCGTAGCTAAAAAACAAAATTTGCCAATCAACTCGTTTTGGTATTACCAGCGGCCGGATGAATTGCTTCCCCAGGACCAAACAACCAAAACTACACCGCCGATGACATTAAACCCTGTAATCGACGGCTATTGTATTACCCGAAGTGAAGAACAAAGCCAAACTATCGCCGGACTTACCGGAAGCGATTATCATATTGTCCATTGCAAATGGCAGCTGACCTATAAAATTGACGACCCCGAACGCTTCTTTAAAAACACCTACACAGAAGATACAAAGCCGGGGCAGAGCTATGCTGATGTTATAGCAAAAAGTATAAAGCCGTTATTGGAGCATCTGTTCGAGGATGCGGTTGTAACCGCAATGGTCAATTACACTATTGATGAGGCAATCTCAAGCCAGGACAGAATCCCAAAACATGTTAAAAAATTGTTGCAGGAAAAGTTAGACCGGATAGAAAGCGGCATAGCGGTTGTATCGGTTCAGCTCACCGACATAACGTGGCCTCGGCAGGTTGATAAGGCGTTCCTGGCCTCCATCAAGGCAAGCCAGGAAAGTCAAAAGACAATTAGCCAGGCAAAGGGCTACGCTGAGAACACTCTTAACGAGGCCGCAGGTCCCGTCGCCGCCCAGCTTTTTGAAGCTCTCAAGAATGAAACTGTCCCTGAAGAAGGAAAAGAGTTGATGTGGTCTCAATTAGCCGGCCAGGCTCAGGAAAAAATCGCCGGCGCACGGGCATACAGAACGAAAGTGGTGGAAACCGCCAAAGCAAATGCAGAATACCTCCAAAAATTGCTGCCGGAATATCGCAAACGACCCGAGCTTGTTGTTCAAAAAATCTATCAGGACGCCATAGAATACGTCCTTAACAACGTAGATGAGAAAATTATAATTCAACCCACCGAAGGCACACGAGGTAAAGAGATTAGACTTCTCTTGAACAGAGACCCAACGATAAAACCGAAATCCGAGGAAAAGTAAGACCGGGATACAAAACGCAAAATATGGCTCATGAGCACTTACATTTGAAAGAGGACATTACCGCTGAGCATACTCGCGGCAAGCAAATTCGCGTAAGCATTGCGATGCTGGGAACATTGGCAGGCGGAGTGCTGCTGATAAACAGCCGGTTAGCCGGGTTCTTTTATGGCAGCGGCAGTTTCAACGCCGAGTTTCTGGCAATGGCTGGCGCAATACTGCTTGGTGCACCCATTGTTCTGCACGCAGTAAAAAGTCTTATAAAGAAACAAATGTATATGGACGAGCTGGTAGCTTTGGCAATAATCGCCGCTTTTGCCACGCAAAACTATGTTACCGCAGGGGTCGTCGCATTCTTTATGCTTCTAAGCCAGCTTATAGAAAGCCGAACTGCTCTCGGTGCCCGTGCTTCCATTGAATCGCTTATTAAACTCACGCCTACCAGAGCAAACCTTATCGAGAAGGATGGTTCCGAAAAGGAAGTAAAAGTCAGTGCCCTTCGAGCCGGAGATTGCATCCGGGTCCGCCCGGGCGACAACATATCCGCCGACGGCGAAGTTATAAAAGGCCTCAGCTCAGTTAATGAAGCGACAATAACCGGCGAATCCCTCCCTGTCGATAAGGTGCCGGGAATGCAGGTCTTCGCCGGAACAACAAACCTTACCGGGGCACTCGATATCACCGTAACTAAAGCCGGAAAAGATACAACTCTCGGAAAAGTCCAGTCGTTGATTATGCAGGCCGAGCAGACAAAGATACCGATTATGCGGATAATCGACAGCTATGTTAAATGGTACACGCCGACCATACTGATGATTGCCGGCATCGTTTTGTTCTTCACCGGAGATATTAACAGGGCGATTACGATACTTGTTATTTCCTGCCCCTGTGCGTTGATTTTAGCCACCCCGACGGCGATGGTCGCAGCGATTTCTGCTTCAGCGCGGCTTGGAATCCTCATAAAAAATGTCGCTGACCTTGAGATTGCCGGCAAGATGACGGCAATGGTCTTTGACAAGACCGGGACGGTAACGACCGGCCGGCTGTATGTAACGAAACTGACGCCCGCCGAAAATGTTGCACCGGCTGAATTGCTCTCGGTCGCTGCCGCCGCCGAGCAGATGAGCAAACACCCCGTAGCAAGAGCTTTGCAGGAGGTGGCAAAAGAGGCCAATCTTACTTTGCCTGGGACGGACAATTTTAAGGAAACCCCCGGCAGAGGCGTAACCGCCCTCGTTGACTCCGCCAAAATTATTCTTGGAAGGGACTCATTCCTGAAGGAAAACAATGTGGATATAACCACTGTCACTGCACCGGCCCTTCACGAAAAGCAGGGCTTTAGCACTCTCTATGTCGCAAAGAATTCCAGGTGCATCGGCTGGATTGGCTTGCAGGACAAAACCAGGCCGGAAGCCCGGCAGGCCGTCAAGGAGCTGCTTGACATCGGCATAAAAAGAATAACCATGCTCACCGGGGACAGAGATGAGGTTGCCAACCGTGTCGCTGCTGAGCTGGGCTGCACCGATTTTAAGGCCAACTGTTTACCACAGGACAAACTCTCGATTGTCGAGCAAATTAAAGCCGATGGACACACCGTCGCCGTGGTTGGTGACGGCATAAACGATGCACCGGCCCTGGCAGCAGGCGACCTCGGCATCGCTATGGGTGCTGCCGGAAGCGATGTCGCTATAAATTCCGCTTCCATTGCTCTTATGAGCGACGATTTGAAGCGGCTGCCTTTTCTTGTTCGCCTTTCGCGAAAAACCAGAGGCGTTATCAATCAAAATCTTTGCTTCGGAATTATTTTTATTATTCTTGGTGTTGCTGCTGCTGCCGCCGCTTGGCTGCCGACCATTTATGCCGCCTTTCTGCATTTTGTCGGCTCATTGATTGTTGTTTTTAATAGTGCGCGGCTTGTCCGATACGGCGAGGAGCTGGGCCACGAATCATAAAAAAGGTAAATATCAAAGTGTAAAATGCAAAATTACAATCTAAATTGCAGAATTTTCAATTTTGGTTTTTAATTTGTCATTTTGATTTTTAATTTTTGATTTGTCTATGGAATACGCCGTTGAAACTTTTTCTTTGACCAAAGTTTTCTCCGACTGGTGGGGCAGGGACAGGGTCTATGCCGTTGACGACCTGAATTTACAGATTCGGTACAACGAAGTGTTTGGCCTTTTGGGCCCCAACGGCTCTGGCAAAACGACAACGCTGAAAGTGCTGCTCGGTTTGCTTTACCCCACAAAAGGCAAAGCCCTCTGTCTCGGCGGGGACGCCACTAACCCCAAAATTAGTGCTCGGATAGGGTTTATGCCTGAAGAGTCCTATCTTTACAGGTATTTGAACGCCCGTGAAACATTGGACTTTTACGGCAGATTATTCGGCCTGCCCGCCAAAGTGCGGAAAATGCGCATCGAAGCGCTGCTCGATATGGTCGGCCTAAAGGCCGTCGCAAACAGACCCATCGGAACCTTTTCAAAAGGTATGGCTCGAAGAATTGCTCTGGCGCAGGCATTGATAAACGACCCCGACCTGTTAATGCTCGATGAGCCGACAACTGGGCTTGACCCTATCGGAACAAGACAGATAAAGGACTTAATTCTTCAGCTTGCGAAACGTGGCAAAACAATTTTGCTTTGCAGTCATTTGCTCGCTGATGTCGAAGATGTGTGTGATAGAATTGCAATTCTTTACGGCGGCAAAATCCAGTCTGAAGGTAAAGTCAAAGAGCTTTTGCAGCAGACAAACAAATTGCAAATTACTACCGGTGTCATCAGCGATACCGCTGTCGAGAGAATAAAGCAGATAGTCCGCAACGAACAGGCAGATTGTGTCGTTACCTCGCCTATGGATAAGCTTGAAACATTTTTCATCCGGACCGTTGCCACAGCCCAGCAGCTTTCCGTGCCTACAAGCGGTGCAGTTAGTACCACCCAAATCGGCCATTTTCTCGCCCCTCAAACCCATCCCGAAAGCATTCTCGATAAACTTGTCTCCACATCGGCATCGCGGGAAGTCCCCTCAAAACCTCCGACAACAAAACAGGTACTCCCTGTTGAAACTTCCGAACCCAAGCCTGATGAGCAATTGCTTGGCAAGCTGACCGGGCAGGCCCAGCCGGCCGAATCCAAACCTGTTGTTAAAACAAAACCTGTTGAACCAAAAGCTCCCCAGAAGGAGCAAATCAAAAAGAGCATTTTAGACCGGCTCACAGGCCGCCCAAATGAACCTGACAAACCGCAAACAGGAGACCCCGGCAATGCGTAGTGTCTGGGCTGTAGCCACAAATACTCTAAAACAAGCCGTCAGGTTGAAAATTGCCGCTGTCTTTATAATCTTGCTGATTGTTCTGCTCCCTGCTATGGGTGTTTCGATGACAGGCGATGGCACTCTGAAAGGCAGACTCCAGACTTTTGTAAGCTACGGCTTTTCGCTCACTAATTTTTTGCTCTGTTTGCTCACGATAATGGTTTCGGTTTATTCATTAACCAGCGACATCCAGCAGAGACAAATATACACCGTTCTTACCAAGCCCATTCGCCGTTTTCAGCTTCTTCTCGGCAAACTGCTCGGCATAATATTGTTGGATGTGGTTTTGCTCGTCCTCTTTTCTGCTGTAATATACGCCGTTGTTATTTACACGCCGAAATTTTACAGAGCAAGCGAGGCCGAACTTGCGCAAGCCGACAACGAGTTTTTCACCGCCCGGGCCGGCTTAATCCCTCCCGAAGTCGATGTCAAACAAGAGGTCGCTGATACCTATAAAAGACTCGAAGAAACCGGACAATTGCCCCTGGGCATCTCTGACGACAAAGCTTCACGTGAAGATTACATTAAAGAGCTTACGCAGAGAATAAAACTTGGTAAAAGAGCTGTTGTGGTTGGTCACGACCTGGTTTGGGAATTTAATAACATTAAACCTCTCGACCCTCATCAGAGTTTGTTTATAAGATTCAAATATGATGTTTCGGTAAATCCGCCCGACCTGCAGGTATTTGGCAGATGGTTCGCGGGTGACGACCGGCAGGTCAAATATGGCACTAAAATTCAAACGCCGATTTATACTTTTGACCGCAAAGACCTCATTCGCACTTTTTATGAGATAGAGGTCCCTGCCGACGCCGTGGCGGAAGATGGCTATCTGGCTGTCGGATTCTTCAACATTCCGCTGAATAATACCGTTGTAATCTTTCCGCTCGAGGACGGCCTGGAGGTGCTTTATAAAGCTGACACCTTCACCGCTAATTTTCTAAGGGCTGTTCTTTTAATCTTGTTCCGTTTGATTTTCCTTGCTTGTCTGGGAATATTGGCCTCGACTTTCCTCTCGTTCCCCGTGGCCGTATTGCTTTGTCTTGCAGTTTTCTTCACCGCAACTATCAGCGGCTTCTGTTTGGAATCCTTTGACTTTCTAAGCAGAAACTTAAGCAGCATATATTCCTATACTGTCAGGCCGATTGTTCAGCTCTTGCCGCAGTTTGATAAATTCAGCCCCACAAAATTCCTGGTTCCTGCGCGATTATTGAGCTGGTCTTTGCTGGCCAAAGTCGCCTTTTCTTTGGTTTGTATTAAGGCGGTTTTATTATGGCTTGCAGCCCTGCTTATTTTCAGCTATAAAGAAATTGCAAAAGTTATAGTTTAATTTGTTTTTCTTATGCGTTTGCGCGACACAATAATCTGGTTTGTTTGCGTTGTGCTCGCTGCCTCTTTGCTTATTGCCGCTGGTATGCAGCTTGATTTCATAAATTCCCAGCGGCGGGAAATGAAGTTGATAGTCAACGAGCCGCTTGAAAACGCTCCGCCTTCGCTGGCGTTTGCGACTGTCGCTATGGGTGCTTTTCGTGGCCTGCTCGTGGACATATTATGGCTGCGAGCGGACAGACTGAAAGACCGGGGCGAATTCTTCGACGCCAAGCAGATTGCCGAGTGGATAACCACTTTGCAGCCTCGTTTCGCATCTGTCTGGGAGTTCCAAGCCTGGAATATGGCCTATAATATCTCCGCTGCCATACCCGCAACACAGCCGGATGAACGATGGCGGTGGGTCAAGAACGGCTACGAGCTGCTTCGCGACCAGGGCATTCCACTAAACCCCAAAAGCATTTCGCTCTACTGCGAACTGGCCAGAATATTCCAGCACAAATTGGGCTCCGTATCGGATGATGCGCACAAATATTACAAGCTGCAACTGGCGATGGCAATGGAGCCGCTGCTCGCCCCGGCGGATAACCAGTATTTCAAGGCGCTCGCTGAGGCTCCAGCCGACTGGGGGCAAATTATAAAAGACCCTGATGTCGCCTCGCTGATTATTGCCTTAAAATCCGCCGACAAAGTATTCAACAATGATGATGACTTTGTGAGCAACTATTTGTCCTTAAGACAAAACCCTGATAGATTCAATCCCGATGCCTTTAAGGTAATAGACAATTTCAGGGGCACGGAAGCCATCCGGAAATTCGATATCTTCGCCAAAGCTTACTACTTACGAAACGTCTGGAAACTTGACCCCGTCTTGATGCAGCAGTTAAATTATACTTATGGCCCTATCGACTGGAACGACCCCAACACGCATTTGCCTTTGGATTGGAGGCACCCCGACACGCACGCAATCTACTGGGCTGCCAGGGGCTTACAGGTAGCAGGGAAAAAGGACTTTTCTGTAGCTGAAATTAACACCGACCGTATCATAAGCCATAGTTTGCAAGATCTCTTCCGCAACGGAAAAATATTTATCTATGATGTGCCGCTCCAGATGCCTTCGGACTCTTACTCGCAAACACCGCAAACAAAAATAGAAAAAGAGATATTCTTGCGACCGGATTTGAGAATGTTTGAGCCATACAACAAGGCCGCATTAGCGAGAATCGAAAAATATGAATATCTCAAAGATATGAAAAGTGGTAGTCTTCAATCCCTCGAATATGGCCACCGAAATATGCTCGAGAACGCCATTTTTTCCTTCTACCAGGCAGGCCACATTCAGCAGGCCCAAAAAATCTATGACCGGCTAAAAGAGCTTTATCCCCAGGATGAATTCAAAGTCCCTCTCGTCATCTTTGTCAGAAATCAACTCCGCAAAGAGCTCCAAAACGTTACCATGGATGAAGCGAAGGAAATTGTGCAAATGATGTTGCGGGAAAGCTATTTCAGATATGCGATGCACGACGACGACGAGGCCTTCGGCAGAGAAAAAATGGCAAAAGAAGTTTACGACCATTACCAGTCGGCGTATTCAGATGAAAACAGGATTGACCTGCCCGATTTCAGCTTGTTAAGATACCTTGCGCTTATGGACTTCTTGAATGACCAGCAGTATCCTCCGAATATGAGGCTGGCTCTGCATAACCGCATAAGAATGGAAAGGCCCGAGCTCGCAGAACAGCTCGAAAAGCAGGAGGAAGAGCTTCTTAAGCGGCTCGAACAGCCAAAATAACCTCACCTACTTTTCGTATGCATAACGAACTTTTGCAGCAACTGACGCCTTCACAGAGAAAAGCGGTCTTTCACGTTGAAGGGCCGTTGCTTGTTATCGCCGGCCCGGGCAGCGGCAAAACCCGCGTCATCACTTACCGAATCGCCGCTCTTATCGACTCAGGCGTCAAGCCATATAATATTTGTGCGATAACTTTCACCAACAAAGCCGCCGACGAAATGCGCCAAAGGGCTGTTACCCTCGGTGCTTCTGCCGGTGCTCATATCAGCACCTTTCATTCTTTATGCGTAAGAATCCTTCGAAAATATGCCGATAAGGCAGGCATAAAACCCGCCTTCAGTATCTATGATGAATCCGACCAGACTAAATGTATTAAGCAGGCCGTCGCTGATTGCGAGCTTGACACCACTAACTTTCCCCCGGCTCGAATGCTCGACGCAATTTCCACACGCCTGAAAAATAACCTCATAGATGTTGATACTTTCAAGGCAGATGCCGATGATTTTTTTAGCGAAATGTTAGCCAAAATATATGCCCGCTATCAGGGCATCTTAAGCGAGAATAATGCCCTGGACTTTGACGACTTGCTGATGAAAACCGCTTTTTTGCTCCGCGATTGCCCCGATGTCTGTTCCGAGCTTGGAAATCGCTTCAAATTCCTCCTCATCGACGAATATCAGGACACTAATCGCGCCCAGTACAGTATTGCCAGAGCTCTTGCTTCGGCTCACAATAATATCTGTGTAACAGGCGATCCTGACCAGTCTATCTATCGCTGGCGAGGAGCAGACATCCGCAATATATTGGATTTCGAAAATGACTGGCCCAATACCGCTGTCGTCAAGCTTGAGGAAAACTTCCGCAGCAAACCTGAGATACTCGAAATAGCCGACAGGTTGATTGCAAAAAATCGAAATCGAAAACAAAAAATGCTCATCCCCACAAAGCCGCCGCCCGCTAATGTTGCCGTAAACGCCTTTGCGGATGAGCTTGATGAAGCTCAGGGTATTGCCCGGCAGGTCAAAGAGCTGGCCAAAGGCGGTGCTTCTCTGAAAGATATGGCCGTGTTCTATCGTGTTAATGCCCAGAGCCGCGCCCTCGAAGAGACATTCATCCGAAACAAAATACCCTACCAGATTGTTCGTGGCGTGGAGTTCTACAGCAGAAAAGAAATCCGTGACATCCTTGCCTACTTGAAAATCCTTGTCAATCCCGACGACGATGTTGCCCTGTTGCGCATCATTAATACACCTGCCCGCGGCATAGGAAAAACCACTATTGACAAAATCCACTCCTTTGCTAATCAGAATAACATCTCCATTTTCGAGGCCCTGGAAAAGACAGAACATATCAATTCCCTCTCCGAATCTGCAAAAGCTAAAATCTCCGCCTTTGTAAATATGCTCAAGGGTTTCAAAAAAGATATTGCATCAAAGGTTGCACCGCTAACTGAGCGTGTTTTCATCGAATCCGGCTTGGAAAAGTTACTTCGAGAAGCTGGCCCCGACGGACAAAATGCCATTGATAATATCAACGAGCTGATAAACTCCGCCGCCCAGTATGACCAGCAGGCCGAAGACCCATCGCTGCTCGATTACCTTCAGCAGATAGCGCTCTTCAGCGATGCCGATGCCTATGATGCTGCAACCGACCGTGTTGCTTTGATGACCTTGCATACTGCAAAAGGTCTGGAGTTTGAAAACGTCTTCATCGTTGGTGTCGAAGAAGGCCTGCTGCCCCACGAAAGAAGTATTGCCGACCTGTCCGCCGTAGCGGAAGCGAAGGCGGATAATGAAAACGAGCTGGAAGAGGAACGCCGGCTCTTTTTCGTCGGCATTACCCGTGCCAAATCCGGCCTTTATATCAGTTTCGCTCAGTACCGAAAAATACGGGGCCAGCAGCTTCGAACGATACCCTCGCAGTTCCTTTTCGAGCTTGGGCTTGACTTCACCGAATCTGGCAATGTCATTCCCGCGCAAGCGGAAATCCATTGCTCTGTGGCATTTTTTGAACCCGGCCAGTTGGTCCGCCACAAATTTTTCGGCCTCGGCACCGTCAAAGAATTCATCGATATGGGCGAAGATAGCGTTGTTGTCATCAAATTTAACACAGGACAAACAAAGACACTTATGCTAAAATACGCCGACCTTGCAAAGGTAAATATTTAGCCCCGTTTTACCGAGGGCTTGGGTTCAATTAAGGAGTACATTCGTGCCGGAATCACAAATCAAACTCTACTACAAAAATGTTACCGCAGAAATTATTGGTGACGAGCACGGCATCACCGACGCTCAGCTAAAAACGCTCGCCGAAAAAACCTCGCCGTTAATCTCTCTGCTCAACAAAGAGAGAAAAGCCGGAAAAGCGCCTTACAGGGACCTCGCCTTTAATGAGAAAACCGTTCAAAAAGTCAAAAAACTAACCGCCGAGCTTAAGGACCAATGTGAGAATCTTGTTGTCCTTGGCATCGGCGGCTCAGCCCTTGGCAACATCGCTTTGCAAACCGCACTAAATCCTTATATGTACAATCTCGACAGCAACCAGCGAAGGGGCCCGCGATTTTTCGTTTTTGATAATATCGACCCTGCGCAGTTCGGCTCATTTTTAGACTATATCGCGCTGCGAATCAGTAAAACCATCTTCAACGTTATCAGCAAATCCGGCCAAACCGCTGAAACCGCAGCACAATTTTTAATCGTTCGCAAGATACTTTTGGATAAGTTCGGCCCCGAAGGCCTGAAGAGCCACGTAGTCGCAACTACCGACCAGAAAAAAGGAACCCTACGCAAAATCGCAGACGAGACCGGCATTGCCTGCCTCGAAGTCCCCGATGGCGTCGGCGGCAGATTTAGTGTCCTCTCCGCTGTCGGCTTATTTAGCGCAGCGATGTGTGGTATTGATATCGATGCGCTTTTAGAAGGCGCACGTGATATGGATAAAAGAGTTGGTGCCGAAGATTTTTATAAAAACCCTGCTGCAATCAACGCCGCAATAAACCATCATTTCTATAACACAGGAAAAAGAATCTCGGTAATAATGCCATACTGCTGCGCTCTCAAAGACTTGGCTGATTGGTATCGTCAGCTTTGGGCTGAAAGTCTCGGAAAAGCAAACGACCTCAAGGGCAGCGAAGTCCACATTGGTCCAACTCCTATCAAGGCCCTCGGTGCCACCGACCAGCACAGCCAGGTTCAGCTCTACCGCGAAGGCCCAAACGATAAATTATTCACTTTTTTGCAGGTCAATAATTTCAATCAGGACATCAAAACAGGCCCAGCCCCCGATTGCGCCCCGGAGCTTGGCTTCCTTGCCGGCAAAAATTTGAGCTTACTGCTCAACAGCGAAAAGACAGCCACTGAATTCGCCCTCTTGCAGAGCAACCGTCCCTGCCTTACTGTCCTATTTCCCCGGGTAAATGCTTACACCGTCGGCCAGTTTATTTATCTGTATGAGGTAACGACTTCCTTTGCGGGCGCATTATTCGGCATCAACACTTACGACCAGCCCGCTGTCGAGCTGGGCAAAGCAGCCACTTTCGCTCTTATGGGAAAGACCGGCGATGAATATGAAAAATTGGCACAGCAAATTAAACCCCTGACTGAACTTGACGGAGACTTCCTCGTCTGATGCACTTGTATCTATCCGATTGTTTGGCGGATTTGTCTGCTTCGCACATCATTCGTTTTCGCCTTGTGATGATGTTGGCGGTATTGGTAGGGGGGCTGGTTTCCGGTTTCTTGGCAGGCAGTCGATTTGGCCTGCCGGAACATTTCGCAAAAAAAATAATGACCATAGTTTTGGTCTGTTTCGATTGGCCCATTGCGCTGTTTGTAATCTGGCCGATGCACCTCAGCCGCCAGCTTATTTGGCTGCCGATAGTGGGACTCGTTTTAATGCTGACTATCACGGCTCTTTCAGCAGGAATTTTTTATTTCCTCGAACCTGACCGGAGAAGCCGATTAACTCTTATACTCGCAGGAGGCCTGAGCAATACAGGATATACCGGCGGAGCATTCGTCTGTTATGTTTTATTCGGTATGGCGGGACTTGCTCTGGCAAACCTGTATCTTCTACTTTCCTTGCCTGTCTTTTATCTTGTCTATTTACCTGCCCTGAAAGTTCGCGAGCTTCGTACAATAGCTCAAAGCAGAGGTTTGGGGCCCGGCTTTCTGTTGGATTTTCGGATGCTTGCCATCCCAGCCATAATAGCAGCTATAATCTTGAATTTGGCTAACGTAAAATCACCTCCTTTTATAGGAAAATTCCATATTGTTGATATCTTGGTTTACATTGCCTCCAGCCTGTTTTTTTTCGCAATTGGCCTGCGGGTAAAATTGTCCCGCTTCAAAGATTATATAAGCTTGTATTTTCCGATTGCTGCGGTAAAATTTATTTTGACGCCGGCCGTGGCTCTTTTAATTATCGCTCTGCTGACGCTGACCGGACAAGACTTGGATAGTCTGGTTAAAAAAGTTATAATAGTTTTATCGACGGCTCCCAGCGCCGTTCTTATGGTGACAATGAGCAATGTTTTTGATTTGGATAGCCCTTTGGCCAGTGCGCTTTGGGTGGTAACGACGGTAATTTTTGTTGTAATTGTTGTCCCTGTATTATTCTTTCTCTTTGCTTGAAAGGCCCTTGGCGATGGATTATGTAGTGGTAATGGCGGGCGGCACCGGAAAAAGATTATGGCCTCTCAGCCGCGAAAAACACCCAAAGCAGGTCTTAAAAATCCTCGATGGCAAAACGCTTCTTCGCCATTGTTTCGAGCGCCTCTCGCCCATATTTGACCAGAGAAACATAATTATTTTCACCAACGCAGGTTACGCTGACCTCGTTCGCGAAGACCTCCCGGAGCTGCCCTTTAATAACGTCATCGCTGAGCCTGTTGTCCGCGATACCGCCGGTGCCATTGGTTTGGCCGCAACCGTCCTGACCAAGTATGACCCGAATGCCACAATGGCCGTCGTAACCGCCGACCAGTTGATAGAACCCCCTGATGTGCTTCGGCAGGCGATAAAAGACGCTTTGGTCTTTGTGAATAAAAATCCGGACGATATGATTACTTTCGGTATTCAACCAACCTTCGCCAGTGCCCAGCTTGGTTATATAAAATGTGCCGCTTCTAAAAAGTGTCCCCATTGCAAAAACGAAATATACGCCGTCGAAGCATTTAAGGAAAAACCGGACGAAAAAACCGCCAATAAATACCTGAAAATCGGCTGCTACCTGTGGAATTCCGGTATGTTCGTCTGGAAGGCCAGAACGATCCTCGCTAACCTTGCAATGTTCCTGCCCGAAGCAACGGAACCCCTCAGTAAAATTCGAATTAGCTGGGACGGCCCCAATCAGCAGTCGGCCATCAATGAATGGTTCCCAAAATTGCCCAAAATCAGTATCGACTACGCCGTTATGGAAAAGGCCGACAGGGTCTATGCTATAAAGCTGGACTGCCGCTGGCTTGATATTGGCTCTTTCGCCGCTCTCGCTGATATTATTAGTTCCGACAAGGATAATAACATCGTCGTAGCGGCTCAGAGCGAGCTTCTCGACTGCAAAAACAGTATCGTAGTTACCGAAGACAAGGAACATCTAATCGCCGCTGTTGGCCTGGAAAATATAGTCGTTGCCCACAGCCCCGATGCCACACTCGTATGCCACATCGACCAGACTCAGCGGCTAAAGGAGCTGCTCGAATTAATAAAGCAGCACACCGGCGAAAAATTCCTGTAAACATCTATAATGCTGCGCGATGTGAACAATGCGATACTTGGCAATAGATTATGGCGATAAACGCACCGGCTTGGCTGTCTGTGACCCCGCAGAGACAATTGCTTCTCCCCTTGTTGTAATAGAAGGCCGAAAAGACCTCATAAAAAAAATTACTGATATAGTCAAAAGTGAAAATGTCGAAGCCATTGTCCTCGGCCTGCCTTTGAATATGGACGACTCGAAGGGCTTCCAGGCCGAACACGTCTTCCAGTTCGCAGAGCAGTTAAAAGCTCATCTGCAGATTCCAATACACTTTCAGGATGAGAGATTGACCAGTTTCGCTGCTGAGGGGAAATTAGCTCCTGCCGAATTTACAAGAAAGAAAAAGAAAAAACGGCTTGATGCCGTCGCCGCCGCTGAAATCCTCGAGGCCTTCCTCGAACAAAAAAACGCCTGACAACCTTCTCATTCCCCCAAAAGCTCAATAGATACAAGTATTTTCCTGCACGTGCAGTGATTTCCCAACTGACTCAGAGCAAGTCTCGACGCAGCAAATTTAATTGGAAACGATAAGAAGTTACTCAGTTCGCCGTATCCAATCGTTATATGGGGAAAAAATTTGTCGAAACTCGATTTCTCCCGATAGTTTTTAATCCACGATAGTGTCGTTTCCGCAACCTCATCATCATATACCATATCGGCACTTACATCTCTGCTTAAATATGGCTCCAGTTTCTCCATTATCGTTTCGTGAAGCGATTGGAGTTCTTCTGTTTTTCCCACCTCAAAAGCCGATACCTTTTCGTCGGCTGCATTTTTTGATATTTGCACTCCCAAAACTGTCAAATCGCCCAGGGAACATTCTTTTGCGATTGACCGTAAAAGTTTATCGACAGAGGCAATGTCCTTTTCATCGATGCATCCCATAGCTAAGGAAATATGTGGCAGGCAATTCTTTTTATTCAGCATTATTTTTTTGCCGAATTTTTTCACTAATTCAGCGTTTGCTTTGATTGCCTTATCCGTCATCGCGTCGTCCGGCAGCAGCACTACATCAACCGCTTTTTTGCCCATACCCCTCTTTCATCCTCAATCGGAAATCTCGAATCAAAGTGCTCCCCTTTATCCCCGAGAACTTGCTCACTTCGGTTCAGCAGCAGGGGACCCACGCCGTCATTGGCAGCGGCTCGCACTTCAGTCGGTAACCTTATAAACCGTATCTCGCTTTCTTACCCGCTCGCCGACTTTTACCCCGACAGAATCGCCCGCGTTTGCCTCTTTAACGTCTACATTATCAATCTGCATTGAGTTAACAATCAGTTCGACGTCGGTGCTGTGACCCTTAATGTGGATTTTATCTCCCACTTTCAAAGCTGCTTTTAGCTCGATAGCGGCTACTACAGGCCGGGCAAAGAAATCTGATACCGTTCCAATCATTTCCTCAGGCATATTTCTATCTCCTTTAGATTTAATTGCTTGTCTCTGGATATACACGCTAATCTGCTATTGTAACTGAAAAGTTTTTAAGTGCAACCCCCAACTATTTTTCGCGGCTGGTATTGAAAAATTTAGCCCCCAAACTCGTCCTGAGTATAGTCGAAGGATTTATTAGGGGGTTACTAAGTCTAATCAGTTTCTTCTATTCTTCCGACTAAACTGCTGCATCCGATTCCGTATTTGTTAGGCCCTTTTTTAACAAGGAAAAAAATTACAGTTTGTTCATTTTCTATATTGCCGGTAAATTTTTCCCTTTTAGCATCTTCAAAAAACTCCCTTTCAACATCTGCATCGAAACAGTATGTTTTATCTAATAACGAAGATGGATATTCTTTTATAAGTTCTTTGAATTTTTTTCTCGAAATATGAATTCCCCCAACAAGTGGCTGTATTTCCCCGTCTTTATCCTCTTTAATCCAGAACTCTTTACCTCGTTTAACTGTCTGGGTATAAACACTTCTCTTTTTTGTAAAAAACTTTCTCTGCATAGTATTTAATATACTTTATCGTATTTTTTCCGCAATTCCTGAAAAGAATAAACCTTTTTTATTCGGCAGGGCAGGGGAATATGTCTTAAGAAAAGTTTGGTCCTGCGCCCTGGAGTTTACCCGCCGTAGGCGGGGTCATTCCGAGCGAAGCGCAGCGGAGTCGAGGAATCTATTAAAATTACTCCACGGCTGCGCCGTGGGTTTCCTGCTTGGCTACTTCCAATAAGCTTCTGGGCTCTGTTGTACTTTTTGCTCCCAGTTCTTGCCCTTCTTGCTGAACTTGACGTTGTCTTTATATATTTTAACGACTGTGGCGCCGTATATTACGTCTCCTTTATGGACTATTTGGCGGTCAACGATAGCAGAGGGCTTATCTACAGAATAGACTATGCCGGTTACCACTCCGTGCGTTGGCTCAGGTTCAGGTTTTAGCAGGTCTTGCTTCAGTTGTTTTTCAAGCTCCGGCAGGGTGACGGTTAAGGCATAGTTTTTTCCCCTTTCAAGGTCTGCCGCTTCCTGCTCTAACTTCGCCAATATCTCGCTCTTTCTTTCAGCTATCTGGCTTTGTGCTGCGGCAAACCGCTCAGGCGATATTTCGATGTCGTCTGCAAAATCACCGTATGATTCGTGTTCATCTTTAAGCTGCAGCATTCTTTCAGTTTCAGCTTCAAGCTCCCAGGGCGCCCGATATCCGTAGTCGTTAATATGCAGGACAACTTTAGCCACTTCCGCCTGTGCAGCAAGGCTGGCATAGACCGGCTTGTCAGCGATTTCGAGCAGTTTAATCTCTGCCTGTGCTCGCTGTTTCAGTTCGATAAGCTGGTTTGTGTAATAGTTTTCTGTTCCTTGGTGCAGGCTCGCAATGTATTTTTCTATCTCCTCTACTTGTGGCTGAGCCAATTGCTGGCTATGGTCTTTAAGCTGCTGTTGATTTTGTTCTGCTGCCTGAGTAGGTATGACTAACAGCAGACAGCTAAAAATTAAGATTAGGGTTTTCATTTTGGCCTCCTTCCGGGTAATTTTGCTGTTTGTTGCATTATATAGTTTTTCGTGCTGCAAATCAAGGAAAAATAGTGGCCAAAATTGTCTTTTAATCCACCCCACCGCAAACCAAAATCGTGCTATTTATCCTGAGCGCAGTCGAAGGACTTGTCCCTCGTAGCGAAGCGCAGACCACGGCGTAGTTCTGAAACGAAGACGGGCCCCTTCCACGCCATTTTAAGACTTCCTGATACCCTGATATTCCGATGCCCCGATACCCCTTATCCTTCCCCATCTTGCCCAATCCCTCCGTCTTAAACTTACCCTGTCTCCTTCTTGTAGGCAGCCATTGCAGCATCTAAAACGGCTTTTACAGCCGCTTTGTGCTTTTTTGCAGCAGAGATGCAGTCTGAAAACTCCGGCTTGGCGTTCACGATTTTCCCGCCCAATGTGCCGGTCTTTATTCTTATTTCGCCGAATTCGGTCTGGACGGTAACAAACTCCCTGGCCAGCTTGCTTCTCTGCAAAATTTGCCTTCTGACCCCGAACGTAACTCCTTCTTCGAAAAGGATTTGTTCCAATTGCTGAACATCTTCGATTTTGCAGATAATAGATATTTGTTCAGCAGGTCTGCCGTGTTTCATATAAATCGGCGTGGTAAAAACATCCAGTGCCCCACGGCTGAATAGTTTCTCCGTTACGGAACCAACTAATTCGCCGCTTACATCATCGATATTAGTCTCAAGCAGACAGACAGAGTCGGCGTTAGCTTCCGCCTCGCCTGTAATTTGGCCCAGAATCAGCCGCAGAACGTTAGGGAATTTCTCTGATTCCAGCGAGCCTGCCCCATACCCTATCGCCTCGATTTTCATTGCCGGCAGAGAGCAGAACCGGTCAACCACAGTTGTCAAAATTGCTGCTGCAGTGGGAGTCAGCAGCTCAACCTGTGCCGGCCCGCCGACAATTGGGACGCCTTTGAGCAGTTCCGCTGTTGCAGGTGCGGGAACCGGCAGCAACTGGTGAGCACACTCGATAGCGCCGCCGCCCACACTTAAAGCCGAGCAATATACCTTATCAAGGCCCAAAGCCTCCAAGCCGACGGACGCAGAGACAATATCAACAATTGAATCAAGTGCCCCTACCTCGTGAAAGTGGACATCGTTAGGGTCTTTGCCGTGAACGGCTCCTTCAGCTTTGGCGATTCTTTCAAAAACGGCAATTGCCGTTTTTTTGGCTTGTTCGCTTATTTTGCTCTGGCGAATGATTTCAGTTATCTGTTCGAGATTTCGATGCTGATGTTGCTTTTGCACGATAGGGAAAAAGCTCAACGCCCTTAAGCCGGCACGTTTGGTTTCGGTTATTTTTATTTCGAGGTTTTTTAAGCCGAGGGTTGCGAGTTGGGCTTTTAGAAAATCGGCATCGAGGCCGGCATCGAGCATTGCAGCGACTATCATATCGCCGCCGGCACCGGCAAAACAATCAAAATAAGCGATTTTCATAACTGTAACCTCATAAAGGCAGTAATGTTACAGCAATTATCCAGGAAAAAAACATTTATTCAAGCACAAATAGCCACGAAAAAAAGCATAAACGGCACAAAGAAAATTGGACGCTGATGAGATAGGAGGTGGGGACTTTACTTGTTCGTTGTAAATCGTCAAGTCTTTTGCTTTATACCCTGCGCTGTGGGAGCATCTCTTGTTTTTCTGGGGTACAGGCCTGGTCGAGTTTCCATCATTTTGTTCGGACGACACGTCATCGTAATCGTCGGCTGTTTTCTAACTACGTGGGGTATCTATCTCGTGCCTTACTCAGAGCCGACGCCGATGCAAGTTTTTACGCGTCCTTTGTTCTGGGGGTTATTCTCGATATTTGGCGGAATCTGCGCTATCTATCATGGCTTTTGCAGGTGTGTTTCTGGCGGCCAATCGGGCAAATAAACAGGTTAGATTAAAACCATCGGGCCTTTTTCTTTTCTATCCCAACGAACGCCGAGAGGAAGGTTGACACAATCAGGGGCAGGGCATATTCATTTACGATTTACTATTGGCGATTGACAATTGACGATGGTTCTTTTTCTTTTGCAGTTCCAGCGGATACCAACAGAATGGTTGACACGGCAGATGGCGGAGCGTATAGTTAATTCGTTTTCCGAAAGAGGTTGGCGCAAATATTATTTTTCTCGGGGCGAAAGTTATGGATAACGAAAAAAAGAAAAGCTGGGAAAAGCGGCTTGAGGGCGAGCCGGACGAAATCACCATCGACTTTGTAGAATCGCTGTCGGTCGATAAGCGGCTTTACAAATACGATATCGTCGGCTCGATTGCTCATTCGCAAATGTTGGCGGAGCAGAAGCTGATTACCAAAGAGGAATTTAAGCAGATTAAAGATGGGCTTGTCGAAATATCACAGGAAATCGCGGAAGGACGGGTCAAATTCGATAAAACATACGAAGATATTCATATGGCGATTGAAGCAGCTTTGATAAAGAAAATCGGCGAAGCAGGCAAGAAACTTCATACCGGCAGAAGCCGCAACGACCAGGTTGCTACCGATATTCGGCTCTGGATGCGAGACGAAATTGAGATACTGCAGGCGAAAATAACACTGCTGCAAAAAGGGTTTGTTAAATTAGCAGGCAAATATGCGGAAGATGTGATGCCGGGCTATACGCACCTTCAACGTGCTCAGCCGATTGTTATTGCATCGTATCTGTTAAGTTTTGTAGAGCAGTTAGAGCGAGACTTTGTTCGGCTGAAAAACTGCAGGGTGCTTTTAGACGTTTCGCCGTTAGGCAGCGGCGCCCTGGCGGGGTCAACACTGGCGATAGACAGAAAAAGCACAGCGAAGCAGTTAGGTTTTGCGGACATCAGCTATAACAGTATCGATGCGGTCAGCGACAGGGATTTTGGCGCTGAATTTATTTTCGATTGTGCGCTTATTGCGACGCATCTGTCCCGCCTGGCTGAAGACTGGATAATTTACTCGTCCAGCGAATTCGGTTTTGTTCGGATTGACGAGCCATATTGCACATCGTCGAGTATGATGCCGCAAAAGCGTAATCCGGATATTCTGGAATTGATTCGCGCAAAGACAGGCGGCGTTTATGGCTCGCTGATAGCTATGCTGACAATTTTGAAAGGTCAGCCATCGGGCTACAATCGCGATTTGCAGGAGGACAAGATTCATATTTTTACTGCGAGCGATACGGTCGAGGATTTGCTTGATGCGGCGGGTGCAATTGTTTCGCATACGAAGTTTAATACCAAGAAAATCTCAGTTGGATTGGAAGAAGGGTTCTTGGACGCTACTGCTTTGGCTGAGTATTTGGTAGGGAAAGGCGTTGCTTTCCGTGAAGCGCACGGCATCGTTGGGGCATTAGTTGCTCAGTGTGAGGGGCAAAATAAAAAGCTGGCTGAGGTTACTCTGGATGAGTTTAAGCGGCACTGCGGCGCAATCGAGGCAGATGTGTATGAGCATTTGGGTGCAGGTAAAGTTGTGAGTAAATACGTTACGGAGGGTGCGGCCGGGCCGAAGCAGGCAAAAGAGCAAATTGCGTATTGGAATAAACGGCTGGGAGAGCGATGAGTGGATTTGACCCATTCGGCAAGCTCAGGGCAGGCAAGCTCACCACAAGCGGCAGTGAAGATGAAATAACCGCGTGGTTTGCCCGTCAGAGTAAGCCGGCGGCAGCGGATTTTCCAATCGGGATTGGGGACGATATGGCCCAAATCCGATGGGGCAAAGGGTCGGTCCTTATTACCACAGATATGCTACTGGACGGCGTCCACTTCGAGTTGCAAAAAACAACTCTAAAGCAGGTCGGATATAAAGCGATGGCGGTCAGTTTGAGCGATTGTGCGGCGATGGCGACGATTCCTGTCGCGGCGGTTGTCGCTGTTGCGCTGCCAAAGGGTTTCGGTAAGAAAGAATTAAAGCAGCTCCATCGCGGGATTACGCTGGCTGGCAAGAAATTTGGCTGTGAGCTTGTCGGAGGGGACATCACAAGCTGGAAGGGGAAGGAGCCGCTGGCGATAAATGTGGCGATGCTCAGCAAAGAAGGAGCCAGCAAACCTATAAGGCGGTCCGGCGCAAAAATCGGCGACGCTATCTGTGTTACGGGCGCATTGGGCGGAGCAGGTTACAAAAAACATTTAGAATTCGAGCCGAGAGTTAAAGAGGCATTAGAAATAGCTCGGAAGGCAATCATAAATTCGATGATTGATATAAGCGACGGGCTCAGCAGCGATTTGAACCGGATTTGCCAGCAGAGCAAAGTAGGGGCTATTATAAATGCGGAGCAGATTCCAATATCAGATGAAGCTAAAAAGAGTAAGTCGCCATTAAACTCTGCGCTAAACGACGGCGAAGATTTCGAACTGCTTTTTACACTTTCTGAAAATGAATGCAGGAGATTGCTGAAGCAGTGGAGTGGGCCGACACCGATTACGCAAATCGGAATAATTACCGATACTAAAAAAATGCAGATAAGAATGCCGGACGGCCGGATTAGCGATTTGGAAGCCGAAGGATATGACCACCTGAGATAATTTACTGTTTACTCTTGACTATATATGGATTTCGATGTTGTTTCTAATTCGCCGGAGGAGACGATAGAGCTTGGGCGAAAGGTCGGCTCACAATTAAAAGGGGGAGAAGTTGTAGCTGTTTGCGGGGCGTTAGGCAGCGGTAAGACACGCCTTATTAAAGGGATTGCATCCGGCGTGGGGGCGGCGGGAGGTAAAAAAGTTACCAGCCCGACGTTTGTCATAATTAATGAATACAAAGGTCGGCTGGATATTTACCATATAGATGCTTACCGGCTGGAATCGATATCTGAGTTTGAGATGTTAGGTTTTGATGATTACTGCCAGCCGCAGTCGGTGGTCCTGATTGAATGGGCTGATAAAATCGAATCGGCGCTGGAGAACATAGATTACATTCGGGCTGAACTTTTCCACGCAGGAGAGAGCAAAAGAAAAATATACATCGAAAATTCTCCTGATTATATTCGTTGCTGACCATAAGGCAACATCAGGAAAATCCGGCTACATCCGATATTCCATACCTTAAAGTTTGGCATCGCAGCATTTATTTTTTATATTTTTCTTTGGACACAGCATAAAGTTTCATAAGCGGCAATCTAAGATGTTTTCGGACGTAAAGCTGGAAGTTTTATTATCCATCAAGGATCTGAATAAGATTTTTGAAGTATTTTAGAGGTGTTTTTGACATTTCTTTATTATTGGGGGATTTACGACATTAAGGAAAGTGTAAGTGCAGTCAAGTGCTGCTTTGATTAGAACGATAGCTTGAATTGAAAGAAAGAAGCGAAATTTCTATTTAATTTAAGAAAGGGATAAAAAAGTGAGAGCGAAAAGTGGCTTTACATTGGTGGAAATCCTGATTGTGTTGGTCATCCTTGGTATCTTGGCAGCCATTGTGATTCCACAATTTACCAGCGCAAGTACAGAAGCCAAGGAGTCGGCTCTGGTCAGCGACCTTCAGGCAGTGCGTTCGCAGATTGAGCTATACAAGGTTCAACACAATGACAATCTGCCTGGTGTGGCCAACGGAACACATATAGCCGGCGGTGGTTTTGCATCTGCAATGACAACTGCAACCGACCAGGATGGCAACCCGGGCGGCAGGTTCGGACCCTATATACAGAGGATTCCCGATAATCCTTTCAGCACTGCGGTTGGTCAGGAGAACGCTGTCGGAACCGGAACTGCAAAAAAGAACACCACTACTGTCGGAGATAACAGTACCGGCTGGTGGTTTGTGACATCCGGGGCTGATGCGGGATTGTTCCAGGCTAATGATAATAAGAGCAATGAGCTTGTTGACCCTATCGTACCGCATACTGCTTATTAATAATTCTACGAAAGAAATGATGCTGGCATAGTAGGAGGCAGAGCTCCGGCTCCGCTGACGTTTGTGAGAGTCCGGAATGAATAAATAGGTTAGGCCAGCTTTAGACAACAGCCGAGAGCTGGTCAGCCTTTTTGAAGAATATCGAGGGGGGTATGAGCAAGAAGAATCACCTTTCGTATGTTGAGGTCATAATCATGGCGATTGTGCTGGGCGTAGCTGGAAGGATAATTGCTCCGCAGTTTACGGAAGCGAGTAACGAAGAAGCAAAAGTTTCCGAGCTGGTTGACGGACTCGAAGCGATGCGTGCTCAGGTGGATTTATACCGAGTTCAGAATGGAGATATTCTTCCTCCAACTGATTCATTCGCAAGTTTCAAAACGGCTATGACAACAAAGGTTGGACAGCACAGTCCATACATTAAAAAGATTCCGACGAATCCTTTTAACGGGCTTAAGACGGTTCGCTTTGACGGAGAACCGGCAGGGGCCGGCAAAGCAGGCTGGCGGCTTGATACGGAGACCGGCTTGTTTCAGGCCGACAATGACGTTGCCTGTGCGGCTCTGTGAAAAGTCCATTAGGCAAAAGAGCACAACAATATCAGATAGTGTTACAATCGACGACGATGCCTTAGGACTCTACAAAAAAGGCCAAATGAGAAAACGCTTATCGGCCTTTATTCGCAATAAAAAGAAAATTTCAAAGCAGGTTAATTACACCAATTACATTTCCATACTCCCACAGAACATCGAAATAGTTCGGAAGATTGCTACCATATTGTTTTAACGATTATACCAATCTTGCCGACCTTGACGGGAAAAGTGGCGATTTGATGCTGATATATTGCCTCCGGTGCGCGTGGAAAACGGAGGAAGGACGAGAAAATCGAACGCTGCCGTAAAGTTTGGGTAAAGTCAAGAGTATAAACAGTTTAACAACGGTTTCTGCCGGCTCGGGGCGGGTAAAGACGCATCCTAAAGAAGACGAAAAAAGAACGGAGGTAAAGGGTCAAATGCGCCAGAACAAAGATAAAAAGACGGCGATAATGGCGGGTTTACAACACCGGCTTCGGAGGTCTGGTTGCTGCTGCAATCAAGAATGTAGATGCGATTTACGAGCCGGAAGCGGCGGTTTTACTTTGGCAGAGATGAGCGACAAATACCTGCGTAAAGAGAGCTTGGCGTGTTTTTGCAAAGAATCGCTAACTTGATGAATGAGCATAATCTTAAGGGATAGCTGATTCAGCCTGGTAAGGAAATAATGGTTCGACAGGCTTACCATCCCGAGCGGAGTTGAGGGACAGGCTTTTTGGTCGATTTGCAAGCAGTAAAAATAAGTTATTTTCGGGGAGGATTTATAATGGACACCAATAACGAGCGAAGAAGAGAGCAGAGACTTCGTTATCATTGGCCCGTTTGGTTCGCCGAGGACTTTAACGAAGCTCTTTCACAAGGCCAGATGGTTGACGTTTCCAGCACCGCCGCTGCGTTCACCTGCCGAAAAGACGAGCATTATCCGTATGTCGGTCAACATTTAACCGCTCGCTTTAGTGTTCCCCGTTTCCGGCCTGGAGAGGCCTTTGATATGGCAAATTTCACCCGTTCAGGTCATATCTGCCGGGTTGATGACATAAATCAGTTTTCCCGGCGTGTTGCAGTGCAATTTGTCAAACCACTGCCCTTCAAGCCCGGCGAACAGGCCGACAGCGAATCTGAAACACAGGAAAGGCTTGCGGCCGTTTCGCACGAATTAAAAACTCCCCTTGCTTCCATCAGCGCCTATTCTGAAATGCTGGTTGACGGCGAGGTGGACGATGAACAGACAAGAAAAGAATTTTATTCAGTGATTCAAAGTCAAGCGAAAAGGCTGAATCGGCTGATTGAAGATATACTGAATACTTCTCGGATAGAATCTGGTCTGATAAAGGTAGAAAAGGAACCTGTCAGCCTGACAATACTAATAGAAGAACAGTTGCAAATGATAAGAAGTTACGCCAAAGAAAAGAACATTGAGATTATTGGACAAAAGCCGATTGTTTTCGACCAGGTGTATGCGGATAAGGATATGATTTCACAGGTCATTGTTAATCTGCTCAGTAACGCAGTTAAATATACTCCCTGCGGAGGTTCGATAAAAATTGAAACCGAGGTTGACGAAATCGCAGGTCTGGCACGAGTCAGTGTAACTGATACGGGGGTCGGGATTCCTGAAGATGAAATCGAACATGTCTTTGATAAGTTTTACAGGGTCGGCGCGAATAAGAAACAAGCGGAGGGGACAGGGTTGGGACTTAACCTTGTTAAACAAATAATCGAGAAAGCTCACGATGGCCGGGTGTTCGTTACAAGTAAGCCCGGTGTGGGTAGTACATTTGGCTTTGAGCTGCCTTTGGCGACTGCAGAGGTAGTAAAAGCGTAAGACATATCTTGTTTGAAATACGAGGAGCTTTTTGGAGACAGGGTAATGGCAGAAAGAAAAGTTTTAGTTGTGGATGATGAGGTACATATCATTCATGTGGTAGCGATAAAGCTTCGTAATAACGGCTATGAGGTGATATCGGCAGAGAACGGCGATGAGGCCTTTACGCTGGCTTGTGAAGAGAAGCCGGATATTATCGTTTCGGATTATCAGATGCCTGGTATGACGGGGCTGGAGCTTGTGCGGAAACTTCGGCAGAACGAAACGACAAAAGATATACCGGTGATTATGTTGACAGCCAGAGGTTTTGCTGTTGAAGATAAGGAGAAGGAGGAGCTGGATATATCAGAGCTTCTCAGCAAGCCGTTCAGTCCCAAGGAACTATTAAGAAGCATCGATGATATTCTATATCAGAGGACAGTAATGCGAGATAAATGACGATGTGTTTTTGGATTTGAAGAAGCTATGTTGGATACGATTGAAAAAGATTTAAGTCCGCTAGGGGATGGCTTACGCCACTCGTTACAGTTACACGGATTGAAAAGGTTTGGCAGTAAGGTGAACAAGTTCGGCGTCAATTTTGCAGTTTGTGATGCCGATGGTGAAATAGTTCTGTCGTGCGACGGCGGCAAATTCAAAAGCGACAAGGAGCAGTTAATAAAGTTGAGCCAGCGAGTTTTAAATCAAAACAACAGGGGATGTGGCGCCGAGACACCTGTGCCTGCGAAACCTGTGCAGGCACCACAGGTGCAGGCAGAGGCACAAATTTGCCGATTTGACGAAGGCAATCAGGTTTTAGCTGCTGTTCTGAAATCAGATGGCGAAGCCGTTGGAGCAGCTTTGATTGACTTGGGCCACGAGCGACGAGGGACCAGCGACGAGGGACGAGGGATGAGCGAGATGCTTGAGCTTTTGGCAGAGAATTTTCAAGCGGCGGGGCAAGCCGAGAAACAGATTGAAATGGTCAGCAATGAGCTGGCGCAAACTTATGAGGAGCTGGTGCTGCTTCACAAACTCAGCACAAATATGAAAATTACTGAACCAGATGCCAACTTTCTTCAGATGGCCTGTGACAGCTTATCTGGTATTGTCGGTGTCGAGGGTATGGCAATACTGCTGGAAAAGACCATAGAAGGCGAGAAGCGGCTGGTTCTGTCTGCGGGGTTGGGGTTGATAGATGTGAATGAACAAATGGCTGGTATTTTAAAAAGTCGATTAGTCAAGGAAATAAGCAGCGGGCAAGAGGCATTATTAGACAGCGAAGTGGATTCGCATTTCAAATATGATTGGCCGGAGAACATAAAGAGTATTATTGCTGTGCCTTTTTGGGGCAAAGGGAAAACGAGGGCACCTTTTGCGGAGGAAGCACAAAACGGCAGCTCCATAATAGGCCTGATGGTCGCGATAAACAGAATCGATAAGCCGGACTTCGACAGCACGGATGCGAAACTGTTTAATTCGGTAGCTAACGGATGTGCCATTTTTATCGATAACGGCAGATTATTCAGGGACCTCGAAGAATTATTTATAGGGTCGTTAAAAGCATTAACAAGCAGTATCGATGCGAAGGACCAATATACTCGCGGCCATTCTGAAAGAGTCGCGTTTATCTCTCGATGGATTGCCGAAAGAATAGACGGAGAAGAACCGTTAAAAGGAGAACAGATACACAAGATTTATTTGGCTGGATTACTGCACGATATAGGAAAAATGGGAATAGACGAAGCGGTGTTGCGTAAGAAAGGCAAGCTGACTGACCAAGAGCTGAACGACATGAGAAAACATCCGTCGATAGGAGCAAGTATTTTAAGCGAAATAAAACAGATGCGAGATATTGTGCCGGGTGTATTGTGTCATCACGAGCGGGCCGACGGCAAGGGTTATCCCAATGGTTTGGTGGGCGAGCAGATACCACTGATGGGCAAAATTGTCAGACTGGCGGACAGTTTTGATGCAATGACATCCAAGCGCACTTACAGAGGCGCTATGACTGTAGAAGAAGCACGAGCGGAAATAGAGAAGGGATTGGGCACACAGTTTGACGAGAAAGTAGGAAGGGTATTTATCAACAGCGACGTCCATCAACTCTGGGATATTATGCAAGAGGGGCTCGCTGAAATTTACGGGAACGGTAATTTACCAGAATATGGCACTGCTGCTGTGGGGGCATTGGTCAGATGAAGATTAGAACACAAGACTATAACGATGTTGCGGTTGTGGAACTGCAAGGCGAGCTGGACAGTAAAAGAGGCAAAAGACAACTAATTACACCTGGGATTATCCAAATGCTCCGTGCAGGCGAAAAAAGCGGCAAGCTCGGTGAAGTCTGTGACAAGATATCGGTCTTTTACGAAAAGAAACTCGAAGCTTCTATAAGGGCTGTTATGACTCTTATAGAGCCATTAAGGATAACAATTTTAGGCGGTATTATCGGAACTATTGCGATAGCCCTGCTGCTGCCTGTGTTTAGAATATCAACCATAATCAGCCACTAACTTTACTTGTGAGATACACACTTTCCTGCGGAAAGAAACACCCCTTTTTATTGGTTATGGCAAATCTTGTTCAATTAAACTTTGCTGCGGAAAAGACTTGCAAGTATAATAATAGTCGGCTATAATACCTTGTTTGTATTTTATAATATTCTGTGAGGTTATTTGAAGGGCATACTCCCGTTTCTGTCTTCGACAGAAGACACGGGGGGTCTAAGTAAACATTGAATTGTCAATTAAGTATTCAGGAAAGGATTTGTCCAGAAGATGTTAACAGGGCAGGAAAAAGAGAAAATTATCGGTGATTTTAAGGCGCACGACGGGGATACCGGCTCACCCGAGGTTCAGATTGCGCTGTTGACGAAAAGGATTAATGACCTCACCGAGCATCTGAAGATTCATCGTAAAGACCACGCATCAAGGCGCGGTTTGCTGAAAATGGTCGGGACGAGGTCGGCATTGCTGAAATATGTAAGCAAAAAAGATATCAAGCGTTATCGAGAAATTATATCCCGGCTCGGCCTGCGAAAATGAAAGAGTATAAGAGCCCGATTGCAGAAGTAATCTGTGACTTTTGCACTTGTAATTAAGGTTAGTATATGTTTGATGTATGTAGAGTGGAAAGACAAATCGGGGGAAGACTATTATCCATCGAAACCGGCAAAGTTGCTAAGCAAGCAGACGGAGCAGTTGTAGTTCAATACGGTGATACCGTTGTTCTTGTTGCTGTGGTAACAGCGCCTACGAGGTCTGAGGAGATTGATTTTTTCCCGCTGAGCGTTGAGTATCGGGAGAAGCACAGTGCAGCGGGCAAATTTCCGGGCGGTTTTATTAAGCGCGAGGGCAGACCAAGCACGAAAGAAATTCTGACGGCAAGAATGATTGACAGGCCGATTCGGCCGTTGTTTCCCGAGGGCTATTTCCAGGAAGTGCAGATTGTAGCAGGCGTTTTGAGCGCTGACAATGTGAACGACCCTGATATTCTGGCAATGATAGGCGCCAGCGCAGCACTTACGATAAGCAAAATTCCGTTCCTGGGGCCGACCGGTGCCTGCAGATTAGGCAGGGTCAACGGCGAATTTGTGGTCAACCCCACGTATAAGCAACTGGAGGTGAGCGACCTGAACCTGCTTCTTGGGGGACATAAAGAAGCGTTAAATATGATTGAGGTCGATGCGAAGGAATTATCGGAGGGGGTTATTGCTGAGGCAATTGCAACCGCACAAAAAACGGTTGTCCAGGTTTGTGAAATGATTGAGGAGCTCGGCGAAAAGGCCAGCGTCGAAAAGGAAACTCCTCTTGTGGAAATGGACGAGGAGCTCTATTCACAAATTCGCTCACAGACAGCAGATAAACTATATGAACTTAAGCAAATACCAATTAAACAGGAACGCAAAGCCGCTGTTGAAGAATTGTTTGAACAGGTTAGCACCGAATACTGCGAAGCTGTGAATGGTACTGAGCCGAAATGCGACAAAGCGACACTTAAACGAATCTTCGACAAGATAGAGGGCCAAGCTGTTCGCAAATTGTTGTTGGAAGGTAAAAGAATCGATGGCAGAGGTTACAATGATGTTCGCCCAATTGTTTGTGAAGTGGGTGTTTTGCCTCGGACACACGGCTCAGCATTATTCAGCCGCGGGGAGACGCAGGCGATAGTGAGCGTAACCCTTGGCACTATCCGGGATGCCCAGATTATAGATGGTTTATTGGATGAGTACACTCAAAATTTTACGTTCCATTACAATTTCCCGCCGTTTTCCGTCGGCGAGGTTCGGCCGATTCGCGGTCCCGGCCGAAGAGAAATTGGTCATGGTGCGCTTGCGGAACGGGCACTGGGGCCGGTAAGGCCGCCGGAAGAAGAATTTGCATATACCGTCAGGGTTGTATCTGATATTACGGAGTCGAACGGTTCCAGTTCGATGGCTTCGGTTTGCGGGGGGACGCTTGCTCTAATGGACGCCGGGGTTCCAATCAGTAAACCGGTCGCCGGCATATCAATCGGAATGGTTAGTGATGCAAACGGCCGGTATGAATTGCTGACCGACATCCTCGGCGAGGAAGACCATTTCGGCGATATGGATTTCAAAATTGCTGGCACTACAGACGGTATTACGGCGATGCAGCTCGATATCAAAGCCGAAGGGCTGGCGCATAATATTATGGTCGAGGCGATGGAACGGGCAAAAGCAGCCCGATTAGAGGTTTTAAAAGCCATGTGCAAGGTTATCAGTAAGCCCAGACCCGAATTAAGCAGGTATGCACCGAAACTGTTAAGTATCGAAATTGACCCTGAGTTTATCGGCAAAGTGATTGGCCCGGGCGGCAAAATGATTAAGAGTATTCAGGAACAGACCGACACAAAGATTGAAATCGAAGAGGACGGGACTATTTACATAAGCTGCGTCGGCGGCGACGGACACCTCAAAGCGAAAGATATTATTGAAGCGATGACGCAGCCGCCGCAAGTGGGGCGGATATACGAGAACTCAAAAGTGGTGTCTGTGAAAGACTTCGGAGTATTTGTGGAAATCACACCTGGAGTGGAGGGGCTGTGCCATATCAGCGAACTAAGCAACAGCTTCGTCAAGAACATTGAAGAGGTGTGCAAAGCAGGTGATTTGATACCGGTGAAATTATTGGCGATTGATGACCAGGGCAGATTCAAACTTTCCCGCAAAGCCGCCCTGTTGGAAATGTCCAGCGGCAAAAAGCAGGAAGATCCTGCCAAAGCACCACAGCCACCTGGTAAAAAATAAGAAAGCTTAATAGTCTCAATTCAATTCTATGGCTGACAAAAGCCATCCCAAAGCTGGCCTTGTTGTAAGCGGTTTTTTGCCCGCTTCGTTGATTATTATTGGCGTATTAGCTTATTCTAACAGCTTTTCCGGCCCTTTCATTTTTGATGACATTCCAAATATCGTAGAAAATCCCAACATTCGACAACTCTGGCCCTTGACCGTCTCGATGTCCGCACCTGCTCAATCCGGCCTATCGGGGCGGCCAATTTTGAGTTTGTCGTTTGCCTTAAACTATGCCCTTGGTGAATACCGAGTTTGGGGTTATCACCTTGTTAACTTAACAATACATATTCTCGCTGCTCTTACGCTATATGGTATTGTCCGTATAACCCTGTTAACCGACCGGCTTAAAGAAAAATTTGGCCAGTATTCGGCTTCTCTCGCCTGCATTACTGCGGCGATCTGGCTGGTCCATCCTATTCAAACCGAAAGTGTCTCTTATATCGTCCAGCGGGCGGAATCTCTGATGGGCTTGCTTTACCTCCTAACCGTCTATACCGCCGCAAGGTCAATGCAGCCGAAACACTCCATTTTTTGGCCGATATGCTCTGTTGTCTTTTGTGCCATCGGAATGGCGACCAAGGAAGTAATGGCAACAGCCCCGGTAATGGTCTTGTTTTATGACAGAACTTTTGTGGCCTGTTCGTTCTTGTCTGCTCTCAAAAAACGATGGCCACTGTATCTCAGCCTGAGTGTCACATGGCTGGTCCTCGCTGTGGCGGTGGCTTCAGGATCCTCCTCAGATACCATCGGGTTCTCAATTAAAACAACACCATTTGACTATGCGATGAATCAGTTCGTCGCTGTTGCTAAGTACATAAAGCTCAGTTTTTGGCCGGCTCGTCTGTGTCTTTATTACTCATCGCCTATAATACGTCTGTGGGATCTGATTTTACCCCCTATGTTGCTCATTATAGCTATTGCAACAGTAGCATTGTGGGGATTCGTAAAGAATCGCGTATGGAGTTACCCCATTGTCTGGTTTTTCACGATACTTGCCCCCACATCAAGTTTCGTACCGATTGCAGATATAATGTTCGAGCACAGGGTATATTTGTCCCTTGCCGGCCTTGTAATACCTGCGGTGATGGCTGGATTTCTTTTATTACGCTTTGCTTTAAAGCGAACTGACCTCAGCAAGACAACAAGCTGGTTGGGTCTTTGTATTGCGGCTGCTGTTATCATTGCACTTACAACTCGCACTATTTATCGCAACAGAGACTATCACAGTGCCCTGTCAATCTGGCAAAGCGTCGTGGAAGCGGTGCCAACCAGTTACAACGGCTACACTAATCTTGGCGGTGAGCTCCAGAAACAGGGCAAAATTGAGCAGGCGATTGATTGTTATCTCAAAACTTTGAGTATCAAGCCCGACGATATAAAAGCCCATCATAACCTCGGAAGTATCCTGAAGGCACGGGGACAACTTGATGAATCAGCATATCACTATCGTCAGGTATTGCTGAAGGACCCGAACAATATCGAGGACAATTTTAATCTTGGCGTTGTTCTTCAACTGCAGAACAAGTTAGACCAAGCCATCGATTATTATCACCGAACTCTCAAGTTCGACCCCAATCATATCAATGCACACAATAACCTCGGTGCTGTTCTGGTAACACAGGGCAGCCTTGATAAGGCCATAAGACATTTTGATATCGTCTTGAAACTCGACCCCAATAACACCAAAGCATATAACAATCTTGCCTATGCATTGGTGTCCGGCCCTCACCCGCAAAAGGAAGATGTTGTCAGGGCTGTCGAACTTGCCCAACGGGCCGCAGTATTGACTAACTATCAGGATCCTGAAGTCCTTGACACTCTCGCGGATTGTTACTCAAAAGATGGTCAAGCGGACTTTGCCGTCAAAACCGCCGAAAAAGCGCTCGAATTGGCCCTCGCCGCGGACAATAAGCAGCTCGTCGAGCAAATCAGCAACAAACTGCAGTTTTACAAAAAGCAGGTACCCTGACCGTCAATTTTCTGCCGTCCTGATTTGCTCAGCTCTTTCCTGTGGCCTTTCAGCATCTCTTATTGCAATTTCACGGGCCAGCCTGGTTACCGCGGCATTCAGTGTTATCAAACGCCGCCATAGGGCAACTGCCACAAGTAAAAAGAATAGATGGGCAAAGTAAAAAAGAAGATCGGCCCCTCGCAGGATGCCGACCTTGTTGGCTATCCAGGTTGAAACGTCAGGGAACACGACCAGAAACAAAAGTCCCGTGAACATCAGTACCCCGATCGCCCTCTTGACCAGTACCAGCGATTTTTGAACCAAAAAAGCCCGCAGGATTATAAGAAGAATTGCTATCAAAATAATCTTAATTGTTATCATTGGCCGCCTCTTGAAAACAGGTCAAATAAAATGTTTATTGCGTTTAGATTGGATTGCCCCTTCCTCTTCGAATATTCCGTGTATCTGATGCTGACGGGTATCTCGCGATATGTCAGCCTGTTGCGTGCGATTTCTGAAAGTATCTCTGAAGCATATGCCATCCTGTTCTGTGTGAGCTTGATTTTGCTGAGGGCTTTTGCCTTAAACGCTCTAATCCCGTTATGGGTATCAGTTATCTTTAATCCGGTTGTAAGTATAGTCATAATTGTTGCTGTTCTCAAAACCAGATTCCTCGTCGCCGGCATTCCCTCGGCCCGCTTCGTCAAATACCGTGACCCCAACACCACGTCGAGGTCCTCT
The DNA here is from genome assembly GCA_049508795.1 of Sedimentisphaerales bacterium. GTDB lineage: Bacteria > Planctomycetota > Phycisphaerae > Sedimentisphaerales > Anaerobacaceae > CAIYOL01. Next base: position 126,222 of record JBELAN010000002.1, read on the forward strand.
TTGATTAGTGTATCCACTAATAAACCAATATCAGCGGGCTGCATCTGGCCATCCCCGTCAAAGGTCACAACAATATCGGCCTTCTGCCGCAATGCGTATTCTATCCCCGTCGCTAGCGCAGCCCCCTGGCCTAAATTCATCGGATGAACCAGCAGATGAACAGGAAACTTCCTCGCTATCTTGGCTGTATTATCTGAAGAACCATCATCGATGACCACGAGATGATACGAGCAATCGTAATCCTGCAGTTCGCTGATAACGTCAGCCAAAACCGGCTCTTCATTATAAGCCGGAATAATCACCCATATCGATGGTTTAGCCATGCGCCATTTTTCTCAAAAAGTCCCGAAATTTATTCCTACGCTTTTTCTATAATTCCAGTATAGCCTGACTGTACTAAAAATACCAGACTGCCGCCTCCAACTCAAGAAAAATGGAACATCACCTTCATTAGACGGCAGGGTCTCCTCAGGATTGGTGATGGGGCCCACGAATGGTTTTAACGGTCTTGTGAGATAAGATTTTCATTGCTTAAACTGCAACTATGTGGTTAGAATTACGGTTTTGAGACCTTAGGTCGGATTAAAATAATAACGTTCTTACAGGTTATGTCTGCAAACATCTGTCTGCTCGGTTCCTCGAACCTCGGATGTTTCATCGCGGCGGATTCTCGAAATGGTGAGTGCACGAAGTATGAAAAATACTCCTGATAAACCAGTGTCGCAATCATCACATCCGCCGGCTTCCAGCGAGGCCGAGGAGCTTGCCCGACTGCTCGGTGTTATCGCACACGAGATAAAAAATCCCCTTTCTACCATCAAGGTCAACCTTGAGCTTGCGATGGAGGAGCTGAAGGGGCCAAGTAAAAACGACCAGACGGCAGCGAGAGCGCTCAAAAAAATCACTGTTGTTCAAAAGGAAACAGACAGACTTGAGCAGATTCTGGACGGTTTTCTGCGATATGTAAGCAGACCCGAGCTACAGCTGGCCAGTATCGATATTAATGAGTTGCTCAGTGATATGGTTGATTTTTATTCACCCCAGGCTTACAGTCACTCGATAACAATTCGGCAGGGTTTGTCGAATGAACCGCTGGTTTGCAAAGTTGACGCGGGTATGCTAAAACAGGTTGTGTTAAACTTGTTTATCAATGCCCAGCAGGCAATGAACAGCGGCGGCGAGCTGATAATAAGAACAGGCAGGCAGAAAGAAAAAGCGATGATTCAGATTAGTGATACCGGCAGGGGCATCGCTGCGGACAAACTATCCGATATTTTTAAGCCTTATTGTTCCTTTCGGCCGAGCGGCACCGGCCTGGGGCTGGCCACCGCAAAGAGAATAGTCGAGGCGCATAATGGTACAATAACCGTTGACAGCGAACCAGGCAAAGGGACGCTATTTACAATAAGGTTGCCTCTTCAGGCCGATTAAATGTCGATTCCGCCAGAGGCGGATAAAATTATGGGCAGGGACATCATAGTTCTGGTTGTCGATGATGAGCATGACCACGCCGACGGTATTGCCGAGGCGCTCCAGAAGTGTTGCGCAAAGGCGATTGCAGTTTACAACGGCGCAGATGCGCTGGAGATTCTTCGCAGCGAAACGGTTAATGTTGTTATTACAGACCTGAAGCTCGGTGGTGACATCGACGGTCTGGAAATACTTGGCCAAGCCAAGAAATATAATGCTGATACTGAAGTTATTTTGATAACGGCCTACGCGACTATTGACACCTGCAAGGAAGCGATAAGGCGGGGGGCTTATGATTATCTTGTCAAGCCCATCGACATCAGTCAGCTTCGCACGCTCGTGGAGCAGGCGGGCAGAAAGGTTTCCACTGCAACTCGCCGTCGAGCCGGGGTTGCCGGAGGGGGCAGGGAAGATTTCGAATTTGAAGGTGTGCGAGGCAAAAATGCGGTAATGGAGGGGGTATTTGAGGTGCTTCGGCGTGTTGCGCCGACTGATATATCTGTTTTGATTGAGGGCCGGTCCGGGACGGGCAAGGAGCTGCTGGCGAGGGCGATTCATTATAATTCCAAGCGTGCCGACAAACCCTTTAGGCCGGTTAATTGTGCGGGACTAACGGAAACGCTGCTTGAGAGTGAGCTATTCGGCCATGTCAAGGGGGCCTTTACCGGTGCAGCAGCCGACAGAAAGGGCCTGTTTGAGATAGCTGACAAGGGAACACTATTTTTAGATGAGATTGGTGATATGGCGATGAACTGCCAGGCCAAACTGCTGCGGGTCATCGAAGATGGGGTTGTTATACCGGTTGGCTCGAATAAATCGATTGTCGTCGATGTGCGGATAATCAGCGCTACAAATCAGGATTTGACGGTGCTTATAGAGCAGAAAAGATTCAGGCAGGATTTGTATTTCAGAATCAAAGGGGTTAGTGTTTCTCTGCCGGACCTTTCCGACAGGGCGGAAGACATACCTGATTTTATCCAGTATTTTATCGAAGAGGCCGTTGCTGAGACCGGCTCGAAGGTTACCGGCATCACACAGGCAGCCGTGAATATTCTCTCAGCTTTCAACTGGCCAGGGAACATTCGCCAGCTTCGAAACTGTATCAGAATGATGGTTGTAATGTGCGACCGCGAAAAGCTTGATGTGGCGGACATTCCGCCCGAAATTTATCAGGTCCGGCAGTTAACCGCTGGCCGGCCAAAGCACGACCTCACCCTCAGTGAGCTTGAGAAACAGGCCATTATTGACACATTGGCCAAGACCGGCAACAACCGCGAAAAAACAGCAAAGATATTAGGTATCGGTGAAAGAACCCTCTACCGAAAAATCAAAGAATACAATATCGGTGGATAGCGTTTAGCGTAGGTCTGAATTTTGATGGGTAGTTTTGCAGGTTAAGGATTTTGTATTTTGATTTTGTTCTGCCGCCATTCCGGCATCTGCTCACGTGTTACCTTTTCCCATAATCCTCTCTTTTGGCTGCGGGCAGCGGCCTCTAACTGTTTGTACTTGTGATAAAGGCTGTGGTGAAAACGCCAGTCAGCGTAAGCAAAACCTTCGGATAGCAAGACCTCATTCAAAAATCTTCCGTCAGGCAGTTTGACATAAGCTAACAATCGGCTGTATTTATCTCGCGTATCGTTGTTTTCGTCAAGGTAAACGGCAACCTTTTTCTTATAGGATAATTTTTTCGTGAATTCAGCGGCTTCCGGGCCGAAGTAGGCAGGGGGAGTGTTTGGTTCTTTGGTTTCAGGCGCATCGATTCCCCAGAGCCTTATCCGAGTGTGTTTGTATTCGCCGTCTGGAATGTTAATATCAATAGTGTCACCATCAACAATTTTAAGGACGGTGAAGGTTTTGCCGTGGTATTTATCAAAATCACAGGCCTTTGCCTGTTCTTCGGATTTAGGCCGGGCTTGCCGGCTGCGTCTAATCGGGCCGTGGTCAAGCCAGACAACTGCCGCTGCCAGCAGCAAACAGAGGGTAAAGATGGTGGAACGCCTGCGTTTGCTCATTGCGAAAATGTTTTTGCTTTTTCTTGCCACAGAGGTCACAGAGAACACAGAGAGTTTTAATTATAGATTTTTCTTCTGTGTTCTCTGCCGTTAGCTTTTTGTTCGTTGTTCCGGCGGCTTATCCAGTTCAAAGGCGACAGAAACGGCCCTTAAGGCTTCATCGGCCTGGTTTTTATTCACGACACAACTGATGCGGATTTCACTGGTGGTAATCGAATCGATATTGATTTTGGCTTTAGCCAGCGACCCAAACATCTTCTCGGCCACGCCATAATGAGTTCGCATACCGACGCCTACCACGGAAATCTCAGCAATATCATCGCGGATAAAGATACTTTCGCAATTAACCTCATCTTTGATTTGCTCGACGGCTTCTTTGGCGGCGGTCAAATCCGAAATGCCGATTAAAAACGACAGGTTTGCCTTTTTGCCGCTGACTTCCGTTTGCATAATGTCGTTGACGACAACCTTGGCGTTTGCCAGCGAAGCGAAGATTTTTGCAGCGTTGCCCGGCTTGTTATCCACGTTGACAAGGTCTATCTTGGCCATATCTTTTTGGGCGGTTGCCCCTGTAACTACTATGCCTTCCATTTGTGGTGCCTCGTGCATAATTATTGTTCCTTCTTTTTCTTCAATACTGCTTCTGACGTGAATTTTGACGTTGTATTTTTTACCGAACTCAATAGACCGGGAATGCATAACGCCGGCTCCGAGACTTGCCATTTCGAGTATTTCGTCGTAACTAATCGCCTCCAATTTTACGGCATCTTTAAATATTCGCGGGTCGGTTGTGTATATTCCGTCAACGTCTGTATAGATTTCGCACTCCTTGGCTCCCAGAGCCGCAGCCAGTGCAACTGCGGTTGTGTCTGAGCCGCCTCTGCCGAGCGTCGTTACGTTTCCGTTCTCATCTATTCCCTGGAAGCCGGCGACAAGAACGATTTTACCTTCGTCTAATTGTTTTTGGATTCGTTCGGCTCCGATGCTTTTTATCCTTGCCTTTGTATGAACGCTGTCGGTTATCATCTGGATTTGACCGCCTGTAAAACTGATGGCCGGATATCCGGCGGTGTCAAGAGCCATTGCGAAAAGGGAAACGGATTGCTGTTCGCCGGTGCTTAGCAGCTGGTCCATCTCGCGTTTGGGCGGATTCGGATTAAGTTCGAGAGCGTCGGCGATAAGCTCATCGGTCTGCTGTCCGCGAGCCGAAGCGACCACCACGACCGAATAGCCGCTTTTTACCGCCTTGATTACTCTCTTGGCGGCCCGGCGAATTTTCTCCGCATCAGCTACCGAAGTTCCGCCGAATTTTTGCACAATTATTGCCATTTTTTAACTTTTTAAGAAATATTCCATCAGCTCAAAACCATTGTCTATTTTAAATCCCGACTTTGCGGCGTTGGTCTCGCTGAAAGTTGTATGCAAAATGCTGCTGACACCGGTTCCTGCCATAGCAAACGGGACCGGCTCGGCTGAGTGCGCCCTGCTTGAGATGGGGGTAGGGTGGTCCGGCAAAACAAGTATTCTCCACTTTTCGTAGCCCTGCAGCGCCTCAAGAACAGGCCCGACGATATACTTATCAATCTGCTCAATAGCTTTTTTCTTCATCTCGATGCTGCCGTTATGAGACGCCTCATCGGGGGCTTCTATGTGAATAAAAACAAGGTCATACTTATCGAGCGCCTCTATTGCAGCCGAGGCTTTGCCCTGGTAGTTTGTATCAACAAATCCGGTAGCGCCCGGCACGTTTATCAAATCGAAGCCGATGAGCATTGAAAGGCCTTTTACAAGGTCAACGGCGGTAATGGCGGCCCCGTTAATTCCGAATCGCTTTTTGAAGCTTTCCATTCGGGCTTTTTTGCCCTGCCCCCAAAGCCATATTGAGCTTACCTGATTTTCGCCGAGGTCCTTTTTGATTTTGTTGATGTCGTGATTGATAAAAAGCTGTTGTGAGCGGGCAATCAAATCGACAAGCACATCAGCGCCTTTGCCGCGTGGCAAAATCTTTTCTACCGCCGTCCCTATGTAATCGTGTGGCGGATACGTCTTGACATCGAAATCGGCATCCTTGAAAACCAATAAGTGCCGATAGCTTACACCGGGGTAAAAACGAAAGCTCTCTCCGCTTAATTGTTCATTTAAGTCTTTTATCAGTTTACCGCCTTCTTCAGTGGAGATATGTCCGGCGCTGTGGTCTTCCATTTTGCCGTCACAAATGGTAACGAGATTGCACCTGAATACCCAGTCATTCGGAGATAACTTTATATTGCGTGCCACCGCCTCTATCGGCGCTCGGCCGGTATAAAACTCGACCGGGTTATAGCCAAGCAGACTCATTTGCGCAACATCGCTGCCGGGTTCAAGACCGGCTGGGATTGTCCGGACAAGCCCCAGTCTGCCCTGTGTGCTGATTTTATCCATATTGGGTGTTTCAGCAATTTCGAGGATGGTCTTCCCCCCAAGTTCATTCAATGGTTCGTCCGCAGCGCCGTCAGGAACTATTATTGCGTATTTGGTCATTAATCCTTATCCTCGGGTATATCGACGATTCTTATGCAGACCGGCTTTCCGCCAACCACATCAAGGTTTTTAATTTTCTTCATCGCCGCCGAAACGTTTTTCTGCCGGGTAGGGTGCGTTGCAATGACGACCGGAACGGTATTGTCCGGCCCAGCCCCTTCGTGCTGCAGCGTCCCCGATATGCTAATCTGGTTATCGCCGAGCACTTTTGCCATCTTGGCCAGCACTCCAGGCCGGTCTTTGCACATAACCCTGATATAAAACCTGCTTATAGAATCGCCGATTTTCTCGATTAGCCGCTTCGTTTCGCTCCGCGATTTCATTTTCAGATGGGCAAAAGTGGTGGCGGAGTTGCCCAGAGCGACATCAATCACATCGGCGACGACGGCGCTGGCGGTGGGCATCATCCCAGCCCCTCGGCCGTAATACATCACTTGGCCGACGGCGCTGCCGAATATACTAATCGCGTTAAATGGGCCATTGACACGCGCAAGCGAATTGTCCTTGGCAATAAAAGATGGATGCACCCGCAGCGAAATCCTGCCCTTTTCGTTTTTCTGTCCAATCGCCAGTAGTTTCAGCACGTAGCCCATTTCGCCGCCGTAGCGGATATCGTCCTTCGAAACTTCTTCAATGCCCTCGACAGATATATCGTCGAGTGCGATTTCGCATCCGAAGGCGATAGAAGCTAATATAGCCAGCTTGTGAGCGCTGTCGCCGCCGTTAATATCCAAGGTCGGGTCAGCTTCGGCGTAGCCCAAGCTTTGGGCCTGTTTCAGTGCCTCGGAGAAGTCCTCGTTTTTGCTGGTCATATTGGAGAGGATATAGTTGCACGTCCCGTTGACGATGCCGTATATAGCCATAATATTATTCGCAGCCAGTCCCGTCCGCAGCCCCGATATAATCGGTATCCCTCCTGCGCAGCTTGCTTCGAAGGCGATACATCGGCCGTTTTCGTGGGCAACTTTGTAAAGCTCGTTGCCGTGTTCAGCCAATAAAGCTTTATTGGCGGTAACGACGTCTTTTCCTGCTCGCAGCATTTTAAGCTGGATTTGTTTCGCAGCTTTGGTTCCGCCGACCAATTCGATGCCTATTTTGATTGAATCGTCCTTCAAAAGTTTATCCAAGTTATTAGTGAGAATACCTTTAGGCAGCTTCACCGGCCGGGCCGATTTCGTATCAATATCGACCACGCAGGCTAGTTTCAGGCGCAGGCCGGTCTTGGCCGCGATGGAATCGCCGTCTTGGAGTATCAGCTTAGCGACGCCGGCCCCGATTGTCCCAAACCCGACAAGTCCGATTTTTACAACCTGTTCGCTCATTTATTCAGTCCTTTAGCCACAGAGAGCACAGAGAAAAAAAACATAAATCATAATTCATCAATCATAAATGTTATTGCTGTAGTTTATAAATATAAGTTGCAATAGTCAATACACCGGTTTTTTTGTTGTAAAAATTGGACTCGGGTGGGTCCCCGGTCGAGATTAGTCGCCGGTACTGGGGTAGCACCAAACGCGCAAGTTCATGTTTGAAAACGTCGAAAACTGTAGAAAAATTTGGAAAAATGTATAGAAACGGTCAAAAGTTGTATAGAAACGTTTGAAAATTGTATAGAAACTTACAAAAACTATATAGAAATATTCAAGAATTTATGGTAGGTAATACATACTATCATTTCCGTATTGCGTCGGAGGAATTTTTGGGCAAAAATTGCCTAAGTTAATACCAATGATAAATGATAATTGGCAGCCGAGGGCGGAGGACGAGAAAAATAAAGAAAGGATAAAATTGTAATAAAACCGTAACATTGAGATGTTATAAAACAGCCGGTATTAAAATATTTTCGGCCGGATTAAACCAAGGAGATAAAAATGAAAAAAACCGTATCTATCACATTGATTGTTTTGTTATTTTCTTTTCAAGCAATCGCTCAAGACGTAAACGGTCTTTCGACAGAAGGAAAAATCTATGGGTTATCAAAAATCTGGAAAGAAGCCAGCTACAACTTCGCATTTTTTGACCAGATACCTGACGTGAACTGGGACAGTTGTTACCAGGCATTTATACCACAGGTTATGGCAACAAAAAGCGACTGGGAGTATTATCTTGTTTTGGAGAAATTTTTTGCCTTATTAAAGGACGGACATACCAGGATTTTTCCTCCGGCTGAATTAAGGAACAAATATTACGGCACAGCCACAAAACAAATTAAAACCCGATTGATAGAAGACAAAGTGATAATCACGGAAGTATTGGACAATGCACTTGCAGAGGCGGGGGTCAGAAAAGGCATGGAAATATTAACGATAAATAGTATCGATGTTAATGAATACGCAAAAAAATATGTTTCACCCTATATGTTTGCCTCTACACCACAGGATTTGGAATTACAGACTTTTGGTCATTTTCTGTTAAGCGGAAGTGTAACAGAACCTGCGATTATAAAAGTCAGGGATTTTGACGGTAAAACTCGAACACATTCGATTTATCGTCAGCCCTGGTTGATGGAGGCAGAAGTGTTTCAGGGTGAACCGATGGTTTTTAAGATTTTATCAAATAATATCGGCTATTTAAAAATAAATAATTTTGTCGATACCAAGGATTTCAGACCTAAATTTGATTCAATTTATACCAAAATACTTGCCACTGATGGATTAATAATTGATGTCAGAGAAAATTTTGGAGGCGCTACGCAGATAACCTACTATGTATTAAAGCATCTTTCAAAGGAGAAATTTAAGACTGTAAATTGGAAATCGCCGATGTATGTCGCCGCCAATAAAGCATGGGGGATGAATAAAGACTGGTTAGAGGTTGAAGGGAAAGAAATAGAACCGTTTAAAGACAGAGCCATTTACACTAAACCTGTGAATGTTATTGCCGATGAAAGTTCTTTCTCAGGGGCAGAAGATTTTTGTGTCGGTTTTAAGACGATGAAAAGAGGCAAGCTTGTCGGCAGAAAAACAGCCGGCAGTACAGGCAGTCCATTAATGTTTAATTTACCAGGAGGAGCTTCGGTTTTGATTTGCACTAAAAAGGATATGTTCCCTGACGGAACAGAGTTTGTGGGATATGGAATAGCACCTGACATTGAGGTCGGCGTAACAATAGAAGATATAAGAAATGGCAATGATGGGGCGTTAAATGCTGCTATTAAGGACTTATCGGGTAAATAAAGCCGCGGCCAACACAGCGTATCCTGATTAAGGCAGGTTTTTTGGTGAGGGGTTTGACCCCGATGGGATAGTAAACGACACATCCCACAGGGCAGGGAATTGGGGAATTGGTTAAAAGAATAAACCCGGCAAAACCCACCGGATAAACCGGTGGGCTAACCGAATTTGAGATTGCCACGGCCTTCGGCCTTGTAATGACTTGCTACGACAATTTGTCGCCGTTTAGGATTTTAGAGAAATCGCCGGGGTCGAGAAATGCGTTAAGGCCTTTGGGGTTATATTTGGTGAGCATTTTAAGACAAGCGGCGAATTTTTTGTCAAGATGAGCCACGAAACAATTTTCGATTTTCGATTGTCGATTTTCGATTGGGTACGCAAATTGCGGAAATTCGATTTGATATGCGTGCAGAGTCAATCGCTCTATAAGCGGCTTTTCGACTTGGTATTTGCCAAGCCGATATTCCGATTTGAATTCGGAGAGAAATATCGGCTGGCTGCTGCCATATAATGGGTCAATCGCCAACGGCAAACCTACGCTGGACAAGTGGACGCGAATCTGATGCGTCCGGCCAGTCAGGGGGTGGACTGCCAATAAGGCGAACGAGCCGAAATCGGCAAGCAACTGCCAACTGGTGACTGCTGCCTTTCCCTTTTTTCGAGCGATGCACATAAGGGCTGTATTTTTTGGGTCGCGTGTCAGAGGCGCATCGATTGTGCCTTGCCGGCCGGGCACGAAGCCGACTACGATGGCCAAATAGGTTTTTTTGACCTCTCTTTTTTCAAAATAAGCGGTGAATTTGGTCTGTGCGGCAGCATTTTTGGCCAGGAGCATAACGCCTGAGGTGTCCTTATCGAGGCGATGGACAAGGCGCAGTTGAGCGCAAACAGCAGGCGGGAGAATATCGGTGAGTTGAGCAGCGCCGCTGCGGTCTTTGGTAACCGATACGCCGGCGGGCTTATTGATGACAATTATGTCGTCATCTGGCGTAAGCCATCCCTTAGCGGACTGATATATTATTTCGACCTTTGTCTTTGACATTTGGCTTCTTTTGCAGTAAAAAATCGCATTATAAGGCAAATAGAAAATAGTAAATAGAAAATAGTAAATTGAAATGAATATACCGCCGGTAAAAGGAACGAGAGATTTTTATCCTCCGGATATGGCTGTTAGAAACTGGATAATAGACGGCTGGAAGAGGGTATCTTTGCGCAACGGGTTCGAGGAGTACGATGGGCCGATATTCGAGTACCTGCAAATGTTCCAGATAAAAAGCGGCGATGAGATTGTCGAGCAGCTTTTCTCATTTAAAGACAGGGGCGACAGAGAGCTGGCACTGCGGCCTGAAATCACTCCTACACTTGCACGAATGGTAAATCAAAGAATCAACACGCTTGCTATGCCTATCAAGTGGTTCTCGGTCCCGAGACTATTCCGGGCTGAGCGTCCTCAGCGCGGCCGGCTTCGTGAATTCTTCCAGTGGAATGTTGATATAATCGGCGTAGAGGGCGCGCTGGCTGACGCAGAGGTGATATTCTGTGCTTTGGATTACCTGCGGGAAGTGGGACTGACACCCAGGGATATTGTGGTGAAAATATCCAGCAGGAAACTGCTGGCCGCTGTTCTCAAGAAGATAGGGATTTCCGAAAAGCGTTTGGAGCCGCTGTATCCTGTGCTCGACAAAAAGGACAAAGTGCCGTCAGGAATCTTTAAGCAAATGCTCAACAAACGGGTTGCGGACGCCAAAATAGCCGACAAGATTCAGGATTTTATGGAGATTAAGGCAATTTCAGACATCAAGAAGATAATCGAGCCGGACGACAAAATTAACGAGGCCATCGATAAACTCGTAGTTTTGTTCGACTGGCTTAAGCGAATGGGAGTAGTGGATTACTGTAAATTCGACCCGGGCATTGTCAGGGGGCTGGCTTATTATACGGACATCGTGTATGAGATTTATGACAAGCGCGGTGAGCTGCGTGCCATCGGCGGAGGCGGCAGATACGATGATTTACTGAAGCAGTTCGGCGGCCCAGCAATACCAGCCACCGGTTTTGGTATGGGGGATTGCGTCCTGGGAGTTATGCTCGAGGAAAGAGGATTGCTCAAGCTAAAGCCAACAGGAATAGACTATTTTGTCGCCTGCGTAGAGCCGGAACTGACTTGCCAAGATGCAGTTAAAATAGTGGCGGAACTGCGAACAAATGGTTTCGCGGCCGACTTCAGTTACAAGTCCGCCAGCTTAAGCAGACAACTCAAACAAGCATCGGCCCAAAACGCTAAAAAATGTATTATCCTCGGCGACGAGCTTAAAAACAATGAGCTTGTAGTCAAGGATATGACGACCAGTAAGCAGAAACTGATTAAATTAGACAAGTTTTTCGCAGAGCTTAAATCTCCCTCAGGGACACCTTGCGATGTTGATTAAAATGAAGGATTTGTCTCCCAATCACTATGAGCGGGCCTTCGAGAATTGGCTGATTGACAATCACATTCAATACATCGCTGTCGATGAACATAAGCGAGCGGCATTCGGACGCTGCAAAATCAAAAGCTTCGATTTCCTGTTATATCCTCACAATCAGCAGGTAATAATTGCCGAGGTAAAGGGCAGATTATTCAGAGGAACCAGCTTTGCCAAATTGACGGGGTTTGAGTGCTGGGTTACGGCTGAGGATATCGAGGGGCTGGCGAAGTGGCAGAAGGTTTTCGGGCAAGGTCATACTGCTGTCTTTATCTTTGCCTACAAAATAGAAAACATAGACGTTGATTTTGACGGCAGGGACGCTTATGACTTTGACGCAAACAGATATATATTTTTCGCCGTTAAGCTGGACGATTATCGAGCGTTTATGAAACGCCGCAGTCCGAAGTGGCAGACGGTAACGCTGCCGGCTGAGAAGTTCCGCCGGTGTGCCGTGCAAATGCAGAACCTTTTGTTGTGATGCAAAATGCGCATAATAGCGGGTGCAAGGCGAGGGATGAAGTTGCTTAGTCCGGAGACAGACGTGTCCCGGCCGATTACCGACAGGGTCAAGGAGTCGCTTTTTAATATTCTCTGGAATTACGGTTTTCCGGAAGATAAAATCGTGGCGGACTTGTTCTGTGGTGTTGGGTCTTTAGGGCTGGAGTCGTTGAGCAGGGGGGCGAAGTTTGTTACTTTCGTTGAAAAAGACCTGAAGATAGTCGCAACTTTGAAGAAGAATATTGGAAAGGCCGGTTTTGCCGGTCCTTCGACGGTGAGCCGCTCAGGACGGTCGAACCGCGAGTCAAAGGTCGTAAAGGCCGATGCGTTTAAGATTGGCGCACCAGTTGGCGAGCAAAAGTATGACCTTATTTTTGTTGACCCGCCATATTCGGCCACAAGGGAAACAAAAGTGGGTTCGTCTTTGAGCAAATTGCTGGTTTTATTAAACGAGCAGTTGTCACTGGATGGGATTGTTGTAGTCAGGACCGAGAAGCGCATAGAATTGCTGGAACAGTATGGCCGACTCGAAGTAATAGAGCGGCGGCAGTGGGGGACTATGGCGGTAACTATACTACGGCGGAGCAGCAAATGACAAACAAAGAAGCGGCTGTAAAAATAATCAGGCGACTCCATAGGAGTGGTTTTGAGGCGTTGTTAGCGGGCGGGTGTGTGCGCGATATGCTTTTGAAGAGGGCCGCCAATGATTATGATGTTGCTACAAATGCTCGTCCGGAAGATGTAATGAAGATGTTCAAACGCACGCTAAAAGTCGGGGCAAGATTCGGCGTAGTGATTGTTTTGATTGAAGACAAGCAGGTGGAAGTGGCAACGTTCAGAACCGAAACCGGCTACGCCGACGGCAGGCACCCCGCTGCCGTTAAATTTGCCGGCGCAGCCGAGGACGCCAGCCGAAGAGACTTCACCATCAATGGAATGTTTTACGACCCCTTGAAAAAAGAGGTTATCGATTACGTCAATGGTCAGGCCGACCTCGAAAAAAAGTTGATACGAACCATCGGCAGACCAGCCGAGCGGTTCGGCGAAGACTACCTGCGAATGTTACGGGCGGTGCGGTTTTCAACCCAGCTCGGTTTTGCGATTGAGCCGCGGACCTTTTCAGCGATTTGCAGTAATTCAAAACATATAGCCAAAATAAGCGGCGAACGCATAGCGATGGAATTGGAGGCAATCTTAGTCAGTCCCAGCCGAACCGCAGGTGTGTTGCTGCTGGCCCAAAGCGGATTAGCTGAAGCGATTTTCCCGGGCTTGCCTGCCGAGGATACAAAGTTTGGAATCAAAGTGTTGGCTCAACTGCGAAAGAAAGTCGATTTCGCACTTGCGCTGGCTGCTTTTTTTGTCGGCTGTCCGACGGAATTTGCGATTGAGAAATGCGAGATTTTGAAACTTAGCAGAAGTCAAACCAAGCATATAAAATTCCTGTTAGAAGCCAGAGGGAAACTGCTCGATGATAAAATGTCTTTAGCGCAGTTGAAGCTGATTGTCAGTGAGCCATATTTTGGGGACCTCTACGAGATGCAAAGAGCGGTTCAAAAAGCCCAGCGCAGAAGTATTGCTGCATTGGTAAATTTGCGGAAAAGAATAAAGGCACTGGGTGATGTCGAGCTGCGGCCAAAACCTATACTCGATGGGCACGCCTTGATTCGATTAGGTGCGGTGCAGGGACCTGACCTGGGGCAGTTGGCTGAAGAGATGTATATCACCCAGTTAGAAGGGAAACTGCAGGGAAAACAGCAGGCCGAGCAGTGGGTGCAAAAGTGGTTACAAAAACACAAAACGATTGAAAAATAAAAGCTATCTAAGTCTAAGGGGGCTTCGGTTATCTCGCTGGCACAGAACGTATTTTTATTGACAAAAGCAGCATTTATTTATACGATGTCTGTTGCAAAGATGATTATTTATAAAGCCCTACGTTTTTTGGAGATATTTTGATGTTTAAGAAAAAAACCGTCGGAGCAATTTTAGCAGCAGGACTTTTTGTAGCCAGCGTCTGTTTCGGGGCAACCCTCAAGGAGAACTGGAACGACTTTTTGCATTACACAAAGATTGGCCGACTCGATTTAGCCAAGGGATACGCACAAGCTGTTCTCGAAAGTAATCCTGACCCTCTGGAACTGCTCACTCTAAGTGAGGAAAATCCGCAGGGGTATGCGATTTTGTTAAGGGTTATCGACACTGCGTCTGATGCTGAGCTGGTCGAGGTGAGCAAAAAAGTTCTGGACGTTATCGAGCAGGGCAGATTCATTCGCCGGGCCGACCCGAAGATTATTGGAGAGGAAATAAGAAGGCTAAGCGGCACAGACCGAGGCCGGCTCGCAGCGGTCAAACGACTCCAGAACGCCGGCGAGTATGCAATAGTTTATATGCTCGATGCAATGACGGACAATTCCCGGAAAGAGGAATTACCGAATATCGTATGGGCGCTGCCACAAATCGGAAGAGATGCGATAAGGCCCCTCACAGCCGCTTTGCAAACCGAAGATGTCGGGCTAAAGGCCGAAATAATAAGGGCGCTGGGCAAGATTAAATATCCCCAGTCGCTGCCCTATCTAAAATACATTATCGAGAAAGATAGCTCTGATGAACTTCGCAAACTGGCTGACCAGAGTATCAAGCAGATTGACCCTGCCGCATTGAAAGCTCCCGCTGCGCAGTTGTTCTACCAGCTCGGTGAAGACTATTACTATCATGCTCAATCTCTGGCTCCGATGGAAGACGCCAATTTTGCCAATATATGGTTTTGGGACCCAAATGGCCGAAGTTTGGTGCGGGAGAAGGTTGATAAGAACTACTTTAACGAGCTTATGGCGATGCGTGCGTGCGAGTGGGCGCTTAAAGCCGACGCCGGATTTGGGCAGGCCATTGGTTTATGGCTGGCGGCATATTGCAAGGCCGAGTCTACCGGCCTGAATATGCCCAGCTACTTTGGCCCCGGTCACGCCGATGCGTTTGTCTATGCTACCACCGCAGGGCCTGAATATCTGCATCAGGCGCTTGCTCGGGCCATTAAAGATAAAAACGCTTATGTCGCACTTTGTGCAGTCGAGGCATTAGCCATAACCGCAGGCGAAAAATCATTGTTTTATCGAATTGGTCCGACCCAGCCATTACTTGAGGCATTGTCGTTCGATGATAAAGCCGTAAGATACAGTGCAGCGATAGCAATAGCGGCAGCTGGCCCCAAAGAAAACTTTGCCGAGAGTAAGCTTGTCGTTAAGAATTTAGCCGAGGCCCTCGAACAAAAAGACGAGGGACAAGAAACGATGGATGCGAATAGCTTTTCCCTTCGGGCGGCTGAGGTTATGCTCAAATTAGCTCAAACACGAAATCCCGTTATTGATTTATCCGCGGCTCAAGAGACCCTTGTGGATGCAACAAAGAATAAGCGGGTTGAAATTCAGGTTCTTGCCGGCCAGATTTTGGCCAGACTCAACGGTTCCGAGGCTCAACGTGCGATAGCTGCGATGGCTCTTGCAGAAAACAACACTATGGACGTTCGAATATCCGCCTTTGATTCTTTAGCCGTCTCGGCGAAACTCAACGCTAATTTGCTCGATGATGAAAAGATAGATGCTATTTATTCATTAGTTAGTTCGAAAGAAATCGACCCGAAATTGCGCAGCGCCGCCGCAGCGGCTTACGGTGCACTTAATCTACCCAGCCGGAAAGTCAAAGACCTAATTCTCGACCAGGCAAAAAGCTGAAGGTAACCCCATTTAGATATCTTCGTTAGGCTCTGGTGGTGGACCAAGCTGTTCTTGTTTGATGATGCTGGTTTTTGCATCAGTGGGTTTGGTTGGCTTAACTGGTTCGGGTTTCTCGGGTGTTTTTTTCTGCGATTTCGATATGGCGCCTTTTAGCAATTTATCAATAGTTTCTTCTGCAGAGTACTTGTTGTCTTTAGAGGAGACTACCGCATTAACTAAATTGCAAAACCGGGAAATATACGATACGCTGGTTTGCTGAAGCTGGTCTGTAAAACCGATTTCCTTTACGAAGGTATTTTGAGAAGCTGGTGTTATGTAAATTAAGAGAGTCAGAAAACTCCAGACGAGGAAGCCGGTTAAAAACCCCAAAAAGCCGGCGCCGAGCGTGTCAAATACTTTTGGAAATGAGACGTTAAATTGGCCTGTAAGAAATGTGTATGATATGCCATGCAAAACCAAAAAGGACGCTAATGCAACAGCCACCATAGTCAGGACGTTACTATACGGCGTATCACCGACCGCAGGGATATTCGCAATTACTGGTTGAAGGTATATAGCCAGATAAATTGAGATTATAATATTGAAAACAAGTGCCCAGGTTTGATAGAAACGCAATTTTACGGCAAGCCATGCGAAGGCCCAGCCGACTAATATGCCTATCCAAAACACCATAAACTTTACCCTATTACTCTTTTTAGCTCTTCGAGACTTGTTATTCCGGATACTACAGCTCTCAATCCCTGCTTCTGGAGGTTGGACCTTCC
Organism: Sedimentisphaerales bacterium; assembly: GCA_049508795.1. Classification (GTDB taxonomy): domain Bacteria; phylum Planctomycetota; class Phycisphaerae; order Sedimentisphaerales; family Anaerobacaceae; genus CAIYOL01. The sequence goes on from JBELAN010000002.1 coordinate 142,858, forward strand.
TTTTTTGTCACCTTCTTTTTTCAACTGAGTTACCGACAATTTATTATTGGCGATATCGGCCTTTAATTCGTTGTCGAGAGTGAGGATATCGAAAACTGCTATCCTTCCACGATAGCCGGTTCCGTGGCATTGGTCACATCCCTTGGCCTGGAAAATATTTTTATAGTTTATGTTTTTCTTGTGGAAGTCGTGGATTTGGCTTTGAGTTAATTCAGCGGGGACCTTACAATTGTTGCAGAGCCGGCGAACCAATCGCTGCGAGACAAGAATATCTAATCCCGATGACAGCGATAGGGGAGTTACGTTTAAGTCCAGCAGCCGCACCAATGCCGATGCATTACTGTCGCTGTGTATTGTCCCTAGGACAAGATGGCCGGTTTGTGACGCCCGAAGCGCAATCGCCGCAGTTTCCTCATCCCGTATTTCACCCACGCATATCACATCCGGGTCCTGTCTCAAAATACTGCGCAAAGACTTTGCAAAAGTAATATCGGCCTTTGGATTAACTTCAATTTGACTGGCATTCGGCAGCACATATTCAATCGGGTCTTCTACCGTAATAACATTGCGTGTGAACAAATCAATTCTGTTGAGCATAGCATACAAAGTTGTGGTCTTGCCGCTGCCGGTAGGGCCGCACATAAGCACCATACCGGTAGGTTTGGCGACCATATTTTCGATAATTGTGCGCTGCTTCTCCGTTAATCCGATACTTTCCAGCGTGAACATATCAGCGTTTTGGTTAAGCACCCTGATTGATAATTTTTCGCCGTTGACGGCGCCGGCACTTGCGACTCGGAAGGACACAGTACCATCGCCCGTTTTTGCTAAAAATGCGCCATCCTGAGGTCTGCGTCTTTCAGAAATGTCCATATTGGAAACGGCCTTAATGCTGTTTATAACCGCCTGGCAGGTAGTGGGCTCAAGCTGTTGGACCATTCTCAATACGCCATCCACTCGAAGCCTGACTGTGGAGATTAACGCATCCTTCGGGTCGATAAGAATGTCGCTGGCTCGTTCCTCAAGGGCGTTGGCGATAATTTGCTCGGTTAATTCAAGAACGTGGCTGTCCTCCCGTCTGCCCTTACCGTGGCCATATATCTCCGTAATGCTTCTGCCCGATGAATCAAGCAATCTTAACGTTGCTTTATCTTTGGAACCAAAACGTAAAGACCTCATACCAGCAGAAGCGCTTTGCAGCCGTTCTTTTAGTATCTCGAAGACACTGCGGTGTCCCTCGGAGGATTTTCTTACTGTGTCCACAGTTAGCAGCACAAGTGGAAGTATAGGCCCCAAAAAAAGCGTGGCTATATTGGCTATTGATTTACGGCTCTTTGGCACTAACGAGCTGAACTGAACGTGTTGAACAAAATACAAACAAAGATACACCCATCCTACAAGGCAAGCGAGCTTGACCGGATTAAAAAGCAACGACGTGAAAGATAAGGTTGCACCTGACTTTGCACCAATCAAGATTATGCTCACACCTGATTGTTGGAGAGTTGAGAAACATTTTATCAAAGCCAGTGTTCCCATATAATTACCCAGACGCCGGATACCAAAAAATCAGCCGACAATGTATCGCAAACTACCATATCCTTGCCGTATCAGCAAGCCCATAAAGCAATACAGTAAATCAAGCTGAGCCGGTTTCCTCCAACGAATCAAGGTCATCCAGCTCTGTAGAATTATCTAAATTATCTAACTGCCCATCTACGATTTTATCCGCCGAAGCTTCCTTGTCCGGCGTAGCTTTAGCGAAGTCGGAAGCGAAGGCGGAATCCTCCGTTGCCGCATCCTGGCGGGACGAGCTTGGTGCAGCCGAAGCGGGTTCGGAAATTGTCTGCGGCTGATGGTCAATCTGAAGTACGAATGTTAAAGGTCCTATCTTGATAGAATCACCTGCCTGAATCGTCGCTTCATTTATGCGCTTGCCATTAAGGTAAGTGCCGTTACGTGAGTTAAGGTCACGAATTTTCAATACCCCGTCGTCGGAATTTAGCTGGCAGTGTTTCCTGGAGACCGACATTAGGGGGATGCATAAATCGCAACTGTGACGGCGGCCAATTACCGTGACGCTGCTCGGCAGAGGAAAAATTTTATGTGAGCCGTTCTTTTTGAGCAGAACCAAATTTACATCCATATCGCCTTCCTGCCCATTAGTTTAAGCCTCGCCAAAACTATATTATTATATAAGCAAAAGTAGTGTATAACAACAGATAAATCCGCTGATAAAGTAATATCGACAAAACCTTCTCGTTAGGTTCAAGTTGTATAACTATATGTTACTTCGGGAGTTATAAGCGATTTTTATGCGGCAAGCGCTGTTTGGTGTCCCTTTCTATATTTGCTGATTGGGATTTTGGCTGGCTCTCATAGATGCCAGCTTGACAATCTCGGTTAAACAGCTATATTCATAGAGGATGCTGTTTTGCGGGTTTGGGTTTTGCTTCGCTGTCTTTTGTAAAATGAGAACCCAAACAATACAAAGGATTGGTAGTATCGGTAAGATATATGGCGCAAATAACACTGCCTGATGGCAGCACATTGGAAATTGCTGAGGGAACAACAGCAAAACAATTAGCGGAGCGGATAGGGCCGGGACTTGCAAGAGCAGCCGTAGCAGCGAAAATAAATGGGCGGTTGGTAGATTTGTCCACGCCTATCACGGCTGATGCCGCCGTGCAAATTATTACCCTCGCAGAAACGGAAGGTCTTGAAATACTGCGGCATAGCTGCGCCCATATAATGGCTGAAGCTGTATGCAGCATTTGGCCGGCGGCAAAGTTGGTCTATGGCCCGGCCGTCGAAGATGGATTTTACTATGACATTGACTTGGATGAACCAATTAGCCCTGCAGATTTTGAACGCATAGAAAAAAAGATGTATGAAATCACTAAGGCCGACAAGCCATTTATTCGAAAGGAAATGTCACGCAGCGAGGCCTTGGCAAAATTAGCCTCTGACAAATATAAAACCGATAATATAAATCGCACGGACAGCGAGATTATCAGTTTTTATTCGCACGGAGACGGCTTTGAGGATTTATGTCGGGGCCCGCATTTGCCGAGCACCGGCAAAGTTACTGCTTTTAAGATTATGTCGGTAGCAGGCGCTTACTGGCACGGCGACCCTACGCAAAAAATGCTTCAACGAATCTATGGCACCGCCTGGCCGACTAAAAAGGAGCTTAATACCTACCTGCAAAGATTAGAAGAGGCAAAAAAACGGGACCACCGGGTTTTAGGCAAGCAATTAGATTTATTTAGTTTCAACGAAGCCGGCCCCGGCTTTGCATTCATTCACCCCAGGGGTATGATTGTCTGGAACGCTATAACGGAGTTCTGGCGCGATGTTCACGATAAATATGGCTATCAGGAAATCAAAACACCCATTATTTTAAACGAGCAGCTTTGGCACAAGAGCGGCCATTGGGACAATTACAAAGAGAATATGTATTTCACCACTTTTGATGAGGCCAGCTATGCGATAAAACCAATGAATTGCCCGGGCGGCTGTTTGGTTTATAATACCCGACAACATTCATATCGGGAATTTCCGATGCGTGTTGCCGAGCTCGGCCTGGTGCATAGGCACGAGGCCAGCGGTGTTATGCACGGGCTTTTCAGAGTAAGACAGTTCACACAGGATGATGCCCATATTTTCTGCACCCCGGAGCAAATAGAGGCCGAAATAGTAGGCGTCATTGAACTTGCCTTTGAGATATATCGTGCCTTTGGGTTCGAAGACTTTCATATCGAGCTATCTACCAAACCCGTAAAACACATAGGTTCGGATGAGATTTGGAATATTTCCACCAACGCCTTGAAAGATGCCCTAAAGCACAAAAAAATCGAATACAAAATCAACGAAGGCGATGGTGCATTTTACGGCCCCAAGATAGATTTTCATATAAGAGATTGCCTGAAAAGGTCGTGGCAGTTGGGCACAATTCAACTGGATTTTTCTATGCCGCAGCGATTTGGCTTATTTTATACCGATAAGGATAATACCGAGAAAACGCCCGTTATGATTCATAGAGCGATTTTGGGGTCTTTCGAGCGGTTCATCGGCATTCTTATAGAGCACTATGGCGGGAATTTGCCTCTCTGGCTTTCACCGGAGCAGGTGGGAATTTTACCGATAAGCGAAAAAAGCAATGATTATGCGAAAATCGTTCAGGAGAAGCTAAAGGGTGCGCAATTGCGGGCCGGTTGCGACCTGTCGGATGAGAAAATAGACGTCAAAATTGCCAAAGCCCATAGCAGGAAGTTGCCTTATATGTTGGTAGTCGGGCCTAAAGAGGCTCAGTCCGGCACCGTCAATGTAAGAACCCGGGGAGATAAAGAAACCAAAACGGTGGAAATCGACAAATTTATTACAATTGCAAAACTCAAAGTTGCCGATAAAAAAATAGAGTTGGCATTTGAAAATTGATAGTTGGAAAAGACATTAAAAATGATTAATTATTTTGCTTCTTTTTAGAAAGGTAAGGTGGTGCACAATTAGCAAACAAGGATTAAGGGTAAACGGAAGGATTCGGGCCAACATCATTCGGCTAATCGATGAATCAAACAATCAAGTCGGAATTGTAAATACGTATGAGGCACTCACGAAAGCTCGCGAGGTCGGTTTAGACCTTGTGGAAGTAGCACCTATGAGCGACCCGCCGGTTTGCAGAATAATGGATTACGGCAAGTGGCTGTATCAGCAAAAGCGCAAGGTTCGCGAAGCGCATAAAAAACACCAATGCCATTCGACGGTGCTGAAGGAAATCAGACTCCGGCCTGAAACCGACAAGCACGACTTGGATATCAAGCTCAATCGTGCCCGTGAATTTTTGCAGAAAGGGCATAAGGTGCAGTTCACAATATTCTTCCGCGGACGCCAAATGCTGCACAAAGACCAGGGATATGCAATGCTCGGGCAAATTACCGAATCGTTACAGGATTTAGCCAAGGTCGAACAACCAGGCAAAATGTCTGGAAAGCGTATGACATTACTGGTCGTGCCTAAATAACCGATTCGGGTATTAGCATAAAAGGGGGGAATCTGCCAAAAAATTGTAAGCTGATTTTTCTTTTTTCTCGGGAATTTCTATGCTGCGGTATTGACCGACAAATGCAAATGCTGTAGACTGCCGCCCTTATATTTAAGGAATCAATTAAATGCCGAAACAGAAAACCCACAAAGGTTTGAGCAAAAGAGTTAAAATCACTGCTACCGGCAAAATCAGCCGAAGACGCTGCGGCGGCGGTCATCTTATGAGTGGAAAGAATGCCAAACGGCGCAGGCGAATAAGAAGTTCAGCAATTACGACCGGTATAGCGGCTAAAGCAATCAAAATCCAGCTCGGTAAATAAAAGACATTAAAAATAATGAGTAGAGAATAACGAATAATCAGTTAAGCAGGCTTGCTTCTCGGCTTGGGTCGCTAATTCTGCGATGTATCGCAAAATTGGTTCCCTTCAAATCAGCTGCCGCCAGCAAGCGGAATAACTCAAAAATTCTTTAAGGAAAGCTGATATGCCAAGAGTTAGAAAAGGTTCGGCACGACGCAAGCCAAGGAAACGAATCCTCAAATCAGTAAGGGGAGGCCGCGGCGCCCCAGGCCACTTATATCGTTTGGCCAAAGAAGCAGCTACGCGAGCGGGCGTCTATGCTCGTGTCGGCCGCAAGCTCAGAAAAAGAGATTTCCGAGGTTTGTGGATTATACGCTTGAGCGCAGCGTGTCGGCAGCGAGGAATAAGGTACAGTCAGTTTATCAACGGCTGTAAGAAAGCTAACATTCAGCTGAACCGTAAAATGCTAAGCGAAATTGCTATAGCTGACCCGGCTGGCTTCGATGCTATCGTTGCCGCCGCCAAAGCCGCTATTACCTGAGAGCGTTAATGGTTCGCCAATAATATGATTGAGCAATTGGAAAAAATCGGTAAAGATGCGCTTGCCGCCTTAAAAAAAATCACTGATACGGCAGCGCTGGAAGAGTTCCGTATAAAATACCTCGGTCGAAAAGGCCGAATTACTCAAATGCTCAGCCAGATAGGACAGTTGCCCTCTGAACAAAGACGCGAGGCAGGGCGACTTGCAAACAAAGCAAAAAAGGAAATCGCCGAAGCATTTGAGCAGTTGAAAAAAAGCTTGTTGCAGTCACAGCGGAAAAAATCCCAGGAATTACTTGACGTTACTCTGCCGGGCATAGCTGTTAACATCGGCAAAACGCATGTCATTACCCAAACGATAAATGATCTGTTGGAAATATTTGGCAGAATGGGCTTCGCTGTGGCCTACGGACCTGAAGTTGAAGACGAGTGGCATAATTTCATCGCATTGAATATCGGGCCTGAACACCCGGCGAGGGACCCGTTCGATGCTTTCTACATTGACGGCAACACCCTTTTGCGGAGCCACACTTCACCGGTTCAGATACGCGTTATGGAGCAAACCAAACCGCCCATTCGTGTAGTTGCGCCGGGGCGGGTCTATCGTCCGGACACTGTTGATGCAACACATATGTATATGTTTTATCAGATTGAGGCGCTGGTTGTTGACGAGGATATCAGTATGGTGGATATGAAAACCACCATTGACCAGTTCATTCACGCCTATTATGGGCCTGAAATTAAATGGCGGCTTCGGCCAAGCTTTTTCCCTTTTACAGAACCGAGCGGAGAGGTTGATTTGTTATGGGTAGATAAACAAGGCAAAGAAGACTGGATGGAAGTCGGTGGCTGTGGTATGGTTGACCCAAATGTTTTCGATGCGGTCGGAATAGACAGCGAAAAATATACCGGCTGGGCCTTCGGCTTCGGCGTAGAACGCCTCGCAATGCGAAAATACGGCATCAATGACATCAGACTGTTTTTCGAGAATGACCTGCGATTTCTGAAGCAATTCTAAAACTTCTCTTTTTTATCTAAACGTCGGCGAGTTTTTTTAAGAACTTTTTTTATCAGGGCTGCCTTCTTGGTTTTGGCTTTTTCGTTTTGCGACCAGTATTCCTTTAAGAATCTCATACGGTCTGTATTGCTTATCGCTGTAGGCGGAAACATATTTACCTGCACCAGATTTTTTAGCCGCAGTCGTGCCGGCAGACGATAAAATCTTCTCGTTCGCTCGTTATCGAGAAAGAAAAACCTCCAGCGGTCTTTCTCCTGTCTCGCTAATATATTGCCCAATCGCAAATCACCGTGGAAAATACCCTTAGCGTGCATTCTGCCTATGGTTTGCCCAAACGCTCGTATTAGCTCGTGTTTGCATCGGGTTTCCAATTTGCTATCGGAGATAAATTGATAAATCTGTTTTGCGTCCTCAATCTCAAGAGTTACTAAAAAACTTGTTGTATGACAAAGACCATATCTGAATTTGCCCATTGCAATAATGGCAGGGGCATCAAAACCGTTTTCACCCAACATCTCAGCTGCCTTAAAGGTTCGCTCGGCTCGACCGGCACGCACAAAATTCTTAATGGAATCCCAAACCGACCTGCAAAGATATTGCTTGAAATAAACCCCTTTGTTCACGTCATCAAATCTGACGGTGAGCTTATACACGCGGGCAAACTTTGAGGATTGAATTGTTGTCAATCGATAATGCTCACCCAGTTTTTCTTCGCTGTCTAATAAGGCCTGTTCAAAAGTATCGTTGCGAAAATTTCTGTGAATATATAACGTGCAGTTTCCCCCTCGTATTTTATCAAAACATCTGTTCAAGATGTCACCGCCCCAGAATAGTTATGCCCAATTGGTCGGCAAGTTTTATTGTCTCAGGTTTGTCAATAATTATCGTTTTGCCCGCTTCTACAACGAGGCATTTGCCTCCGTTTTTAGCCAAACTCCTGATAGTATCAGGCCCGACGCACGGCACATCAAACCGCATGTCCTGACTCGGTTTCGAGGTCTTGATAAGCGTCCAGCCCCCCGATTTACAAAACTGGCCGACTCGCTCAATCATTTTTGCTGTTCCTTCTATTGCTTCGACGGCAATCACTTCCTTTTCCTTCACCGCAATCGCCTGACCTATATCCAGCTCGCCGAGCTTTTTAGCTATCTGCCAGCCAAATTCAATATCACCTTCAACTGACGAATGTTGCTTTGCTTCCGTCATCAGCCCTGCTGTTGCTATGTGCTCCTTACAGTACATCATTGAGTTCTCCAATACTATCCCGCCGCTCGCCAGCTCATCGGCTATGGCGCACAAAACTGAATCCGTCAGTTTATCTTTGCCGCGCAGGCGCCAGTAGTATATTCTAAATGCGCGCCAATCAGGCAGATACCTCAGAATTCTCCAGGGCGTGAACAGTCGGGATTTGGCGACCCTGCCGACCATAACTGTTCTGGTTATATTATGCTTTTTTAGCTTCCGTATCCATGTCCCCGGTCGGGCAATCGCAACCTTGTAAAAAACATCAACTTCGTCAGCCAGGCCGGGCTCTGCGTTATCAGCCAAACCGACGCAAATTACCTTTAATCCCGCTTCTCTGGCACCGGCGGCCACAAGAAAGGGCAATCTGCCTTCTCCTGCAATCAAGCCAAGTATCTCTTCGCTATTCATATTCCATCTGGTTATCAGAGTAGCAGGTTATCAGGTAGTGGTTATCAGAGTATCAGGTTTATCCGCCTGTGGCGGACTAATTTTTTCTTTTCCTGGTATCCTGATTTCTGATATTCTACATCCTGATTACCTGATTTCCTTTCTCTACTACTGCTCAGCTGGCTTTTCAGAGTCCGGTTTGACAGATGGGGCAATCCGCTTAATCTGACTTTCGAGCTTGCGAATATTTTGTCGCATTTCAGGCAGGTATTGTATCATACTGTATGCTCGCTTGCCTTGGTCAGCCTCAATAGCCGGCGCACCCACCACCGTCTTGCCATCAGGAATGTTATTAATAACACCGGCCTGGGCACCTATGGTAACATTGTTTCCAATGTTAATATGGCCGACAATGCCGACCTGGCCGCCGACCATACAATGGTGTCCAAGTGTGGTCGAGCCGGCAATACCTACCTGAGCTACGAGCAAACAGTGTGCGCCGATTAATGTGCCGTGACCTATTTTAACCAAATCGTCTAATTTACTACCCTGGCCTATAATGGTATCACTGAGTGTGCCTCGTGCAATTCCGCAGCAGGAACCAATCTCCACATCGTCCTCTATGACCACAATGCCAATCTGTGGCATCTTGTGATGAACGCCTTTATGGGTGGCGTAACCGAAACCGTCCTCACCGATTACGGCATTGGCATTTATAATCACGCGATTGCCTATTTTGCATCCATCGTAAATGGCCACATTCGGATATATTATGCAGTCATTGCCGAGTTGTGCACCTCGTCCAATGAACACGCCGGGATAAATTATACAGCCGTCCCCGACTTTTGCATCATCGGATATAGTAACGAAGTCATGAATGTGGCAGTCTGCACCGATTTTTGCGCTATCCGAAATTATTGCCCGCGAGCTGATTCCCACCTTTTTGTGCTTCCGATAGCCGTGAAGCAGCACCATAATCTGCATAAAAGCATAATAGGGGTCCTCCGCTACCAAAAGAGGAACACCAGTCTTAGGTGTTTCTTTGCCTACGATTACGGCGCTGGCTTTGGTTGTCTGAACCTGCTTTTCGTATTTGATGTTGGCCAAAAAGCTGATGTCTCCTTCGCCTGCTCGCCCAAGCGTGGAGGCGGAGCTGATTACTACGTTAGAGTCGCCGACAACTCTGCCGCCTACGTATTCAGCCAATTCGCCTAATGTTTTGCTTGGCATAAAACCACCTTCTACAGAAACCCTCACCTCCGTGCTTCTATTTCTTGCTGCATCGACAGACTGCCGGCATTATAACAGATGTCTGAAATTAGTCAAAAATAATCAGACGCAGATTGCGCCGTCAAAAAAAATTGAGGAGCTCCTGCTGTAAACTCGCCGAGGGTTTCCTGGTGAAATCCGCGTCGCTGCTTGCAACTACTGTTACGTCCGGCCCGATAGGGCCGTAAACCGCCGGGTCTGTCGGCCCAAACACAGCAACCGTCTTGACCCCCATTGCAGCAGCTAAATGTGTAATTCCGCTGTCGTTACCGATGAAGCCAGCCGCATTGCTCAAAACTGCAAGCACATCCGCCAACGACAGATTCACAAGTTGCCCCGCCACCGCCCCGATTTCAGCCATCGCAGATGCGCTCCATCGTTCCATCTCAGCCGGACCCAACAGGAATATCACTTGGACATTCTTTGAAACAAGCTCTTCGGCCACAACCAGAAAATTATCCAAGTGACAACACTTGTGCGAACCGCCGCTACCAGGCTGAATTACTACAAGTTTTTCATAAAAATCAACGTTTATTTCGGAAACGACACCGGAACCTTCGGTTTCTTCCAGCAGTTCTCTGCCTCTGTTTATGTCCGCCCTGGTCGCCTTTATTAAACTTTTCGCCTTCTGAACCGGCCGGGGCTCTAAAGACAAACCGCTTTGAGCAATAAATTGCTGGATATAAAAATCAGTTATATGTGCCGACAACTTTTCAGACGGCTTTATCGATAAAGTTATTACTTCTGTGCTGCGGCTGCAATTGGCGGTGAAAATCAGGTTTTGCTCAAAGTTACTGTCCGGCTCGCCCAAAAATGTTACAATCCAGGCATAATCGCCAAAAACGTTTATCAAAGCATCCCCATCTACAAGGTCAAACGTATCGGTTTCAACAAACAATCGATGCAAATCTACCGAATCTATGGACCGAATGCCATCCACGCACGTCCTGCCCGGCAAAATGCCGATATATTCGGTATGACCGAGAATATCAACCCCGCCCAATCCGAGGCAATCTTTCATAAATTCGGCTAACGGCAGAGCTAACACACAATCACCGATTGCGCCCGGCTGTAATATCACCCCACGCAAAGCTCGCCGAGCTGCTTCAGCTCCTTTTTCCTTCAGCAGGTTCAGGATGTTATCGTTTTCCTGCATTTTAAGCTCGTCTCTCCACCGTAAGGTGTCCCCAAGCAGAGAACAGGCCACGAGGGCCGAGCGACGAGTCACGATTTAGTCTTGGGGGTAAATAATTATCCGGTCGTGAATAACAGTTACTAAATCGTTTTTGCCGTCACCGGTTACGTCGGCGACTTTCAACTCTCGCGGCTCAACAGAAAGTTTGGCCTGTTCTTTACTATCGTGATAGCTTTTCTGCTCAAATAATTTGAACCGCATCGCAGGGGTCGGCTTCATATCATTGTCAATCGCAAGTATCTCAAGGTGATTGCGATTGTATTCGACCATAATAATGTCAACCCGGCCGTCACCGTTAATATCCCCGGTTGTCAGGTTACCATACACACCGTCTTTTATTTTTGTTTCATAACTGAATAGCTGCTCTAAACGCTTCGGCGAAAAACTGCCGCTCGGTGGCGTTATAAGTGCAAATTTATCACCGTCAAACAGCAGAACGCTTTTGACTTTGCTGTCTGTAAGGGGTGCAAACAACATTTTTAGATGCTTTGCTGCCGCGTCCCACGTGCCGATATTTAATTCTTTTTCAAATCGGTAGGTATTATCGACACCGGCTTTGAGTATCTGAAGCTGACCCTTTTGACCGTCCAGCAGCAAGATAGCAGGGCGGCCTTGATGACCTTTACCGTCGATATCAAAAGCAGCAACTGCCGATATTTTATTCTCCGTGCCTTTTGCGTTGTATTGGTCTATTATACTCCAGGTTTTGCCCTCTGCGAAAACCAGGCTCCTCGCAAAATTCTTTTGTGCCACCAGCATCTCTTCGCCGGTCTTGTCGTCCACATTGGCAACAGCTACCGACCCCAGAGTTGCATCCTTAATCAAGCTCGCCTGTGCGCTCGGCGAATCAACTACTTCAAATTTCTTCTTTTGTATTTGGCGAACCAATATAGGAGGCTCGTATTTGACAAATATCAGAACGTCCTCTAAGCCATCCTGGTCAACGTCAAGAACTTTCAGACCATCCGGGTCGGAGACAAGTTTTTTAAGTTCTAAGGCCGTTTTGGCGCCATCGCCTTCTTCATCAGTTTTAAGCTGCTTGCCTTTTGGCCGGTTACCCCCTTTGCCCGTCCCGCCTATATCATAAATTACCCTTAAGTGTCTAATATCATTAACATCTTTAGATATATAAACACAGTCGATATTACCATCGTGGTCAATATCAGCAAGTTCCATTGCCACCGGCTCACCGGTGATTTTAACGGGTTGCGGAAATGAAAATCTGTCGTCTTTAAATTCGGCTTTCCCGATTATCTTTTCCTTAACGCTCAAAACTGCTAATTCGGTTTTCCCGTCATTGTCGATATCTGCAGCAGATAAACTCTCAATATCGGCAAAAGCGGGAAATTTCATCGGCTCAGCCAATCCAAGTCCTGGTGTTTGTTTATAGAAAATAAGCTCCGCGGCTCCGGGGTCGCTTATCACAACGTCAGCCAGACCATCGCCGTCAAAATCGCCGACCACCAAATCACGCTTCGTGCTCCCTTCACCGGAAGTAAGGGGATAAAACAGCATCGGCCAATCACTATCTGTTTCTTTTTCAGAAGCAAGTTTATAACAGATTAACCGCTTACTTATCGCATCAATAATCAATATTTCGTCAGCGCCGTCGCCGTCTATATCTCGAAGCTCCAATGCCCACGGCTTTTCGATAAAAAATCGAACTTCTGGGCCTAATTGGCCCCCCTTAAGGCCGAACCGCACGTGTATCGGTTTTTCGCTGTCGTTCGTTACAAGGATAAGGTCGTTTATCTTATCGCCGTTCAAATCGCCGACCTTGACACCCAGCGTTAGTGCAGTGGTGGGATATTTCACCGGCTCAGCCAGCGAGTCATCTTCTTTTTGCAAAATGATATAAATCCCATCACGGCTGGCCAGAGCTAAATCGTCTTTGCCGTCGTTGTTCAAGTCGGCACACACCAGCGCACCGGAGGTTACAAGTCCGTCATCAATATTTATTTTTTTCCTTGTTTGCCAACTCAAGGTCCGCGGTTTTCCAGCTTCGGCCTCGCTGGCCTTTTGTAGTATCACATACAAACCCTTTGGCTCACCATAAAAGGCCAAATCCATCATCTTATCCGAATTCAAATCCCCGCAGACGAAACTGTAGATTTTTTGTGAGACCGCCACCGCCTCTTTTTGAAAACGGGTAGGGGGGCTGATTATATTTATGTCAACGTCATTAAGGTCAACTGCTACCGGCGCTTCCCCCGGCCCGACAGTCTCCTTTTGAATCAACAGCTCAATCCTGGCCTTCCTGTCATTAACCACGGCAATATCGTTTCGGCCGTCACCGTTGAAATCAGCAATTCTTAAGCCCCCTATACCCCAGTCCAATTTGATTATCTCCATCTCGTTAAACCCATAGTATGCTGAAATATCATTGGGGTCAGCCAATTCGGCGCCGGTACTGCTTAAGATTGTGCTCAAAATGACAGCTGCGATTATTGTTTTAATCAATTGCACAGTAAAATCCTCCATTTCTTGTCATTCCTGCGAAAGCAGGAATCCATTTCAACGGCAGCAATATACCCCCTTACCGCGGTAATATCAAATGATTTTGTGCGATGCGACTATTTTTGAAGATGGCAAAAATATTGCCTTTTAATCCGGTTCCCGTTAAGCTAAAATTTGTGGAAAAGGCCGAAATCAAACGCATCAGTCGGCATCTCAAGAAAAGGAGCAGTTATGAAAAAAGTAGCAGTTGTTTCCGTGTTGTTTGTGCTGGCAGCCGGATGCACTTCTTCGCTTGACCGGGTCAGAACTGCAAACAGACGAAATATTTTAAAACTTTCTGTGGGTATGACCAAAGAGCAATCGCTCGCTATTATGGGAAACAAAAGCGGGGGCGGAAGGTTCGGCGAGCCAACGGTTAACAGCCCTTATAAAAGTGAAATTTTGCAGAGCCGAGAAAAAACCTTCGAGGTGCTGTATTACTACACGGATATAAAAAGTGTGATTTACGCCGCCAATCCAGCCACCATCACAGACAACGAGCTGACGCCTCTTGTTTTTGATAACGGCAAGCTTATTGGCTGGGGGACGAGTTTCCTGGAAGATATCAGGAAATAACGTAATAGGGATGTCTATTTCAATTCGTTCTTAATAGCAGCGAGTAGCTCTTTGGAAATCTCGACTCCCAGTTCCTCGGCTATTTTTATATGATGCCACGCCAAATCATACTTTTCTAACCTGTAAAACGCAAATGCCAGTCCGTTATGCGCATCGCCCATTTTAGGGTCAATCTCAATCGCTTTTTTGTACTCGGCCACCGCCTGCTCGTATTGTCCCTCGTTGGAATACGCCGCTCCGAGATTATAGTGAATCGCAGCGTCATCAGGCATTATCCGGACGGCTTTTTTATACTGTTCGATAGCTGCATTATAATTCTGTGTTTTGAAATATGCATTTCCTAAACTCACCAAAGCAGCTATCATATCGGGTTTAATGTCCAGGGCTCTTTTGTATGCTTGAATTTCATCATCGATCAAATCTAATTTGTTATAACAAAGAGCCAAACCATAATATGCCTCGGCAAAATTGTCCTTTGTCCCCAGGGCTTTTTTATATTGAAATATTCCCTTTTCATAATCGCCCATTCGGCTGAAGACATCGCCTAATTGTTTGTACAGGTTGGGGTCTTGCGGTTCCAGAATAATCGCCTCTTTCAATTGCGCCGCGGCCTGCCCAAACTTTTCCTGTTCGCAGTAAGCGCTTGCCAGATTTTTGTATGCTTCTATGAAATTCGGGTCCAGCTCGATTGAGCGGGTATACTGCGAAATCGCATCGTTCAACCGGCCTCGTTTAGTATATGCGTTCCCAAGATTATTATAAATCTTGGCATTGCTTGAGTCGATTTCCAAAGCCGCCTCGTATTCGCGTATCGCATCGTTTATTCTATCCTTCTTCAGGTAAATATTACCTAAATTCATACGCGACTCAGCCAGGGACGGATTTATCTCGACTGCTCTCTCAAGCGCCAGCATTGCCTGCTCTGTATCTCCGACCTCATTATAGCTGTTCCCCAGATTATTAAAGAAACAACCTAATGTTTGAATTTTATTCAGGTTCACCATATAAATACTGTTGTTGCTCTTTGGCACCTTGAATTTATTTATATAGTGTTTATCGTCGGCGTATCCGCCTTTGCTGGTTGTCTCGATATTGAAGCGCACCTGCCCGTCATCGTATCTAACGAAAAAGTGCCCCGGCACAACCACGCCGTACAGGGGCAGGCCGAGCCGTTCACCAAGCGAAAGGTAAAGGACGGAAAGACTCAGGCAATACCCTCGTTTTTTGTCCATTACTGTGTGTATAAACAAATCATTCGGGTCGCTTGCCTCCGAAATCGGCTCAAATCCCAGCTCGTCAAACAAATACTCGTTTATCACCGCTACTGCTTTATAGCCCGTTTGCAGTCCCTTCTCCTTGAGTCTCCCGCGGATTTCAAGAGCCATATCATCGAGGTCCGCCAGATACCTCCTCCCTTCTACGATATTGCTCCACTGCTCCGAGACAATCAATACCGCCGTAGCCAAATCGACCTCTTTATCGTCTAATCGCAGGACCTGTTCAATCGACCGTGCATACAACCCATCCTTGTTTTCGTTGGCTAAGGGTTCATCCCGGCAGAAGGATACCCCTGTTGTAAAAAATAAAAGATTAAAAATAAAAAATAAAAAATAAACAATTATTGGCGACTCGTGTTTTTTCGTGTTCATTTGTGGTTAACTTTCACTCAGATTCAGTTTCTCTATCAGACTATCAGATGATACGCCCAAAACCTGCACTTGTTTTATTGGATTAGTTTGGCCGGAGATTATGCTGATAGCGCTCTTTTTCACGCCGAGCGTTTTAGCTAAAAATTCGATAAGACTCTGATTGGCTTTGCCCTTCTCCGCAGGTGCAGAAACTTTAATTTTAATCATATCATCGAGCAGACCACACACTGCCGTCCTGCTGCTGCCGGGTATAACCTTCGCTGTAAAAACCACACCCCCGTTAAAGTCTTGAATCGGCCGATTATTCAATGTTCTCTCGCAAATTTGTGCCAATTGCCAATTGCACATACTTTTCAATCTGCTCGGCAAGCTCGTTCAGCGATGAAAGCTGGAAATCCTCATAATGGCCGGGGACAAATTCTCCGTTCAGAGCTTTTTTGAAGATTTTAATTCGTATAACGGATGGCTGCGAGTCGTCGGCCTTGCTGAAATCGCTGTCTTTATGCTCGGTAAGCTCGACCCGCCAGTCCTCGCTTATAAAGACCAGACACTTGCCTGTAAAAACCGCCGTCGGAAAATAATCACATAGTAATTTCAGCGTTTCCATAACAAGGGCATACTAACGGATTTTGAGGGAAATTCAATCAAATATTTTGGTTAGCCCCGTCATCTTGTATGACGGGGTTCGGTTAGCCCCCAACTTTACGTTGGGGGTTATTTCGTTCCCTTGCTGTTGAAATTGGGGGGTGTGGGGGAAAAATTATCAATCTCAAACCGCTAAATCCCTTCTTCGATGGTCTTGAGATAATTGCCAATAGACTTGATTTCGGCCTTTTCCATACCCGTAATACTACGGCATTTTGGCTTAAATGGCAACATTTTGCCTTTTTCCCCTTGACTGTCCGGCTGTAAAGCGTATAATTAAAATCGCCTTTGACTGGGGGCAAAAGGCAAGAGAGAAGGAGAAGGGAATGAGAGAGTTGTCACGTCTATTGTGTGCAATCCACATAAAGAGCAATCAGCGCACACAATATGCGCCATAACCATTATGAATTTTTTGAGGAGGTAGAGAGATGAGAAGTAGAAAAATCACAGTTTGGGTAATGGTGATGGTATTGGGGGGGTGTACCTCCAAGGCAGTAGCTCTAATTGAGTTAAAGGATGGACAAATCCACAATATCACCTCTGAGTTCAACGATGATGTACGGGTAGACTATCAGACTCCGGGGATGAAGACCACAGTTAACATACTTGGTGGTGGTGGAACTGGCCTTAGCCATTCTTTGACCGTCTATGAGGACGGCTTTGTAAACATATTCAATGAGTCGATGGTAGGGTATGTGTGCGCTGTAGGCCGTAGCCAAGTCAGCATCTTCGGCGGGTGTATAGGCCTCGGGGGCGTAGTTGCTATGAACAGTAGTCAGGTCAATATCTCCGGCGGGTGGATAAATAGTGGTGTGAGTGGTATTGGGGGTCAGGTCAACATCTCCGGCGGGTCTATATGTAACCCGGGCTGGTTGGAGGTTTATGGCACCTGCCGCACATATCTCTCTGGCGGGAGTATATATAGCGATTTGAACTTAAATAGTGACGGCATATTAACAATATACGGTTCGGATTTTGCCGTCAATAGTCAGCCAGTCGGCTATGGTGAACTTACTAGTCTGCTTGGCGGGTGGTATAATATGGAACCTTGCAGACGTTTGACTGGTATGCTGGCCTCCGGCCACCAAATTGATAATGATTTCTATATCGGCGAGAATGCGAAAATCGTCCTTGTCCCAGAACCCGCCACGCTCTTGCTCCTCGGCCTCGGTGCGGTGATGATAAGAAGAAAACGCTGAAGCGGTTGTATTGCGGACAAGATTTTGATATTTTTACGGAACTGGATAGCTTGGTTGCGTAGCCAAGCGTTTAATATGGGAAATCCTATATAACAATTTTTTGGCTTAAAGGAGTTAAATCATGCAGTGGTCGGCCTGGACTCCAATCAAAAATCGTTGTAATCGTAACTCTGCCGCCGTCTATAAAATTGCATTATCAGAGAGGGAAGATTCACCAAAACCAATTCCAATGAAGCGTTTTACTGGTACCGATGGAGAAGGTTGCTTATCGATTGGTGAAACGACGGATATGGAAACACGTCGAAAACAATTTATGGGAGGATCGCATTCAGAAGGTATATTATTAAACATCGTGAAGAAGTATTGTCGCTCGTATCAGAAGCAATTCGGTAATGCCATCACAATATATTCGTACGCTGTTGTTGAAAGCGAAGATGTAGCACTCAAAGAGGAAAGAGAACTAATAAAAAAGTATATCATGGATTTTGGTGAAGCTCCTCCATTGAACA
This sequence comes from Sedimentisphaerales bacterium, assembly GCA_049508795.1. Classification (GTDB taxonomy): domain Bacteria; phylum Planctomycetota; class Phycisphaerae; order Sedimentisphaerales; family Anaerobacaceae; genus CAIYOL01. Next base: position 160,928 of record JBELAN010000002.1, read on the forward strand.
GTGCTGTTCCAGATCGCTATAATTATGATGAATGGGGCGAATTGTTTAATGCCTAACTAATCATCGCAGATGGCGTCACCTCGCAATGCTCGGCCTCGGTGCCATTCGACTTTGCTCACGACAGGCGGTGATTTTAAGAAAACGTAAAAAATAATAAGCATTTATTCTCTAACTCATAACGGCCTGCGACTAACTTGTCTCCGTGACAAGCGGAGTAAATTTTCAATCAAATGCGCAGCTACCTGCACATCAAAAACGGCTAATCTTAAAATTTTTTTACTCCTTTTCATACATTAACTTACAAACGACGAGTGACAAGCGACGATTAAATTTTTCGCATCAATCGCGCAGGTTCGTCCTATTGTAGAGAGACAGTCTCCCTGTCCGCCATAGCTTTAGCGAAGGCGGATCTTGAAAGGAATTACTAATGAGCGGTTAACAATAACCAATTAATAGTTTTATAATTTACTTCTCTGTGTTCTCTGTGGCCTAAACTGTGGTTACGGAAGTTTTCTGCGCTGACCGGAAAAATCAATCAAAATGAACTAAATTATGCCAAACAAAGCCAATTTTCAAAAAAGTCAAATGTTCATAACCATAGTTTCGACAAGGAATTACAACGAAAAAATGAAATTGGACACTTGGTCAAAACAAACCCAAACAAAGCCAATCTTAGGGGGCATGCTTGTTCATTGCAGGCGAGAAACCCTCGTTTTTGGCCAGAAATTGCATTGAAGCCTTAAAACCACAAAGGGAATTGTTAATTAATGTCGGATGGTATAACCGATAATAATGCAGGGGGTGATATAGAAAAGACATAAAAGAGCGTTTAAATAAAAGCCGGTAGAAACAATATACAATATTAACAATTTAATATGGAGGTACCAAAAATGATAGCTGTAATCGAATGGAAAAATCTTGTTATTGAACCGGTCACCCAAATGTTGACCAGAATTATGGCCTATCTTCCTGTCCTGTTAGGCACATTAGTAATTCTGATAGTAGGCTGGCTTATAGCCAAGGCAATCAGAGGGATAATTGACTGGCTGCTTAAGATAGTGCGTTTTGATACGCTGGCGGACAAGGCGGGCATATCAGAAGTTCTAAGAAAAGGCGATTTGAAAATTACCGCCAGAGAAGTGGTAAGCGGCATAGTTTATTGGCTGATTATTATTATGGTTTTAGTGATGGCAGTCGATGCATTGGGGCTGCCTAAGGCATCGGGTGTTCTTGCAAGCTTATTTGCTTACGTCCCGAATGTGATAGCAGCTTTGCTTGTTCTGGTGGTTGCTATGTTTCTGGCCAGTCTTGTCTCAGGAATAGTTCGCACGGCCGCCGGGAACGCGAAATTACCCAAACCGGAGATACTTGCCGGCATAAGCCGGTGGGCGATTATAATTTTTGCAGTAACAATTGCGTTAGAACAGCTTGGCATTGCCCCTCTTTTGGTATCGGCAACATTCAATATTATTCTCGGCGGCATTGTTCTTGCTTTGGCTCTTGCCTTTGGCTTAGGCGGTAAGGATGCCGCGGCAAAGTATATCGAGGAATTAAAGAAAAGGCGCTTTTAAAGAAATCCGGTGAAAAGTTAAGTTGATAAAAGTTTTGCGACATCTTTTGCGAAGTAGGTGATTATTATATCTGCGCCGGCTCGCTTAATTGAGTAGAGCATTTCCATCATTGCTTGTTCTTTATCCAGAAGTCCTGCGTCGGCGGCGGAGGTGAGCGACATATATTCGCCGGAGACGTTGTAGGCGGCGATGGGACAATCGAAACGCTGACGGGCTCGGTAAATTATATCAAGGTAGGCGAGTGCGGGTTTGACCATTACGATATCAGCGCCTTCTTCGATATCGAGTGCAATTTCGGCAAGGGCCTGACGGGCGTTTGCTGGGTCCATTTGATAGGTTTTGCGGTCGCCGAAGGCGGGGGCTGAATCGAGCGCATCTCTAAAGGGGCCATAGAAGGCGGAAGCGAATTTGGCAGCATACGACATAATGGCAACATCGTGGAAGTTGTTTTCTTCCAGAGCTTCGCGAATATATTTTACTCGCCCATCCATCATATCGGAAGGTGCGACAATATCTGCACCGGCCTGAGCGTGCGAAAGAGCGACTTTGGCGAGCAATTCGCAGGTTGCATCATTATCGATTTTGCCGTCTTTTACGGCGCCGCAGTGGCCGTGAGAGGTATATGCACAAAGGCAGACATCGGTAATGACAAGCAAATCGGGAGCAGCTTTTTTGATTTCCTTTATAGAGCGCTGAATGACGCCGTTTTCGGCCCAGGCCTGCGAGCCGGTCTGGTCTTTTTTATCCGGCAGGCCGAAGAGAAGCACAGCGGGTATTCCCAAGGCGGCGACTTCGACGGCCTCGGTTGCTACGGTGTCCGGTGAAAAGTGGAAGCAGCCGGTCATTGACTTAATCGGCTCCTTGAGGTTTTCACCTTCGCGGATAAACAGCGGATAAACCAAATCATCCACGCTCAAAGACGTTTCGCGCACTAATCTTCGGATGGAGGCGCTGCTTCGCAGCCGGCGCAATCTGATTTTTGGAAAAGACATAATATACTCCTTCGGAGGGCATTTTACTTTTTTATTTCGTTATCTGCAAGATAGCAGGGGGGTTCGAGGAGCCAGTTTTTTTCGGCGGGGTCTGAGTCGAGGAAGCGGAAGTTGCCTTTGCACAGGTCGAACCATTTGCATCTCAGACATCTTTTATCAGCAAACTCGCTTTTTTTGCGAAGTTTGTCAAGCACCGGCTCGTTCGGATTATCCCAGATTTCTTTGAAGGTTTTGTCTTTAACATTACCAAGTGAGTAATTTCGCCAGAACTGGTCGGGATGAACGCAGCCGTCCCAGCCGACAGAGGCGATTTTTTCGCCGATTTTATTGCCGCCATTGGCGAGCAGAAGCTGCCGGGCTTTTTTGTAGCGCCGATTTTTTTCCTGAGCCATCTTCAGCAGGAGGAAAGGGCCATCGGCGTGATTGCCTACGGAGAGGACTTCGTCAACGAGTTTTTTTTGAACGAATTCTCTGGTTTTTTCTATTATTGTGTCAACGACGTGACGGGTCTGCTGCGGCGTCAGAGTATAGGTATTGAGATTTTTTGCTCTGCCTGCTTTTACAAGATGATAAAAACATATCCTGCGGACGTTAGCTTCGGCAGCGGTTTCAAAGACAACGGGGATTTTGTCGGCGTTTTGCCTGGTGATGGTGAATCGCAGGCCGGTTTTCAGACAAGCTTTTTGACAGTTTTTAACGCCTGCTAAAGCGGCTTTGAAACAGCCGGTTGATTGTCTGAATTTGTCGTGGAACGATTCATCGCCGTCGATGGAGATGCCTACATAACTTACGCCAACATCAGCGAGTTTTTCGGCAGCGGCAGAATCAATTAAAGTTCCGTTGGTAGAGATGACCGTTCGCAGGGCCAGTTGCTTCGCTTCGGCCAACAATTCAAATAAATCATCCCGCAGCAGAGGCTCACCGCCGGTAAATAAAACCACCGGACAATTTACTTCGGCAAGCTGGTGGAGCAGTTGCTTGGCTTCGGCGGTGGACAACTCGCTACTGTTGAGGTTGGAGGTGGAACTGCTGTAACAATGCAGACAATTTAAATTACATCGGCTTGTGCAATTGAAGGCGACGACGGGGCCAAACGAATTATCTGCCTCATACCGCAAGCGGTCGGATTCGCCGGCCAAGCCGCAATATAGTTTTGAGATGTTTATCATTTCATTTATATGTCTTTTCTATGGCGGTGAGCAGTC